>DASTYC010000018.1:0-63381 GCA_035765195.1 Streptosporangiaceae bacterium | reverse complement strand
GGCTGGAGCGTCTTCGCGCTGCCCGTGGCGACCCAGCGGTTGCCGACGAGCAGTTGCCCGTAGTCCTGTGCCTGTTCGAGCCACTTCTGCTGACCCTGCGTCGTGGCGAACGTCGTCAGGAAGAACCGGCCCGCCGAGGTCGTGCAGTGGCCCTGGCGCAGCTCGGCCGCGTTGGTCTGGATCTTCGGCGTGCAGTCCGCCTTGGCGGCGAGTTGTTCGAGCGTGAGCGGCGGGCCGGCATGGGCGGCGGTGCCGCCGGAGCCGCCGTGCTCGCCGGCCGACTGGGACGCGACCGCGACGCAGCGCACCGCGAGCGCGGTCAGGCCGAACACGAGGACGCATACCGCGACCACACGGGGGATCGTGATCGCCGACGAGAGAGCCGGCTGCCGCACGGGCTGGTGAATTTCGTTCATCAGGGGAGAAATACGCAGCCCCGTACGGATCGGTTCGACGCAGGCCCCGGCCGCGTGGCGTACGGGGAGGACAACAGCGCGCGGCGGCCTCGCGGGGAGGCCGCCGCGCTGGTGGCGATCGGTGGCGATCAGATCCGGATCAGTTCCGATCGGTGGAGCGGATCACTACAGGGCCGGGTTGGCGTTCGCGAGAAGCTCCCGGAACTGCGCGTCGAACCAGTGGCCCGACAGCGGGGCGCCAGGCAGCGCGCCGGACGCGTTGTTCCCGTTGCGCACGTTGCCGCCGTAGGCCGGGTCGCACATCTGGTCGAAGCCCTTGCCCTCGTCGTTCGGGATCTCCTGGCTCGCGCCGTCCGACTCACCCGGAGGCTTGACCCACACATAGGCGTCGACGCCCGCTTCGGGAGCGGCCGCCGGCCGCGCGCCGAGACCGGCACCGGACTGGTTGCACCAGTTGCCGAGGTGGATACGGCGGTCGATGCGCGACTCGTTCATGAAGGTGATCGGGTCGGTGGACGAGCTTCTCGCGGTCGGCCGGTTCGGGCCGCCCCAGCCGTTGCGGGAGGTGTCGATGATCATGCTGACGTTGTGGCCCACGGCCGCGGACAGCACCGGCTGGTACGCCCGCACGTAGGAGACCTCGTCGACGAAGCGGTTCCAGTCGATCCAGCCGCCGCCGACCTCGCGGATGGGCCGGCCGCCCACGACGTCGTTGACCGTGAAGAACGGCTCGTGCAGCGGCCCGTAGTTGGCCACGTTGGAGGCGAAGCCGTGCAGGCTGTCCGGAGTGGCCGGGCTGGTGCGCACGACCTGGCCCATCAGGTTGGCGAACGGCTGGAAGTTGTCGTCCCAGCCGAGCCAGCCGTGGTGGCCGATGTCGACGTAGTTGTACACGTTGGGGATCGCGCCCAACGTGCCCAGCGCGTAGGCGACGCCGTTGACGTAGTCGCCGCTTTGCAGCGCCTGGTCGCAGGTGGTGCCGGCGGCGGAGGGTCGGCCGTTGGTGTTGGTGATCAGGTTCGGCAGCGAGTCGATCTCGACGACGTTGACGATCCGCAGGTTGGCGTACGCCGGGTCGCTGAGGATGTCGGCGATCGGGTCGATGAACTCGGCCTTGTAGCGGTTGAGCTCGCCGAGCTTGAGCTCGCCGTTGGAGGCCAGCGCGGAACAGTCACGGCCGGGCAGGTTGTAGGTGACCATCTGGAACAGAGTGGCGCCCTGCGACACGGCCGCGTCCAGGTGCTCCCGCAGCCCCATGGCTCCGTTGGCACCCTCGATCGCCGCGATGCGGTCCATCCAGACGAACGTGGGCTGGTTGGCGATGGCGGAACCGCCGGACGACCTGGCATTCTCCGCCCAGGCCGGGTTCACGTACGCCTGAGCGCCCGCGAACGGGTTGGGGACGCGTGCGGCGCTGGCCGGACCGGCCACGCCCACCAGAACCAACGCCGAGGCGACCACACCCGCCGCCGCGGCGGCCACGGCCCGGCGAGAACGCGACCACTTGGCACGCGATTGTCCGGATCTCGGACGGGTCCGCCTCGGGGATACGGCGCTGAGCGCAAACGCCGCAATGCCGCGGCGCCGGCGCACTCTGACTGTTTCGCGCCGAGGATTGGACTTCATGCGGGGTTTCCTCCTCGCGGGTTATCTGCCGGCCAGTGCCGACACAGGACAGTGCACAGTGGAGACCGACCGTGGGATTCCCCCGAAATCCACAAGACGCTCCAATCGTGGCGCTCTTTCGCCCGGCTCCGTTGCATCGAATCGACCGTGGCATGCGCTTGACGCGCAGGCCAAGAATGGCCAAGACCGTTATGGATCACCGCAGGTCAGAAGGGGTGGTTCGATGAAAGGAGGCAACTCGATCTTCCATGGACCCGGCTTGGACCGGTCCGCCGGCGGTGCGGTACGGCGGTCGCGAGCCGCCTTCACGTCTTCCTCGGGAGGCGCTCGATGGCGCGTCGGCGACCTTCTATGTTGACGCTGATGAGCACGTTTTGGCCGGTCAAGGAATGGCGGCGACTCCGCAATGGCGCGCGCGGGCGGTCGCGGCGGCGGGTGAAATAAGACCGACGCGCGGTCCCGGCTTTGGCGGCTCGCCGCGAGGCTAAGTCAATGGTCCGCCATAGGCGGTCAAATATATCGGTAAAGCAAAGATCGCAAACTTTAACGTTCAACTGACACGTGAAACAAGACCACTCTGATCCACGTTTCATGACATGGCGGCTGACCTGCGACGACAATCTTCAGCCGGTGTTTCATGTGGATGACCCAAGATCTTCCGACCGCAGGGGTTACCATACGTTTCCCGATATTTCACCAAGGCGTGCGGAGCGGGGGTGCGGCGATGTCGGGAGCGGAGTGGGCGCCGGCGGGGGTCGACGTCACCAAGCCGAGCGTCGCACGGGTCTACGACTGCTACCTCGGCGGCAAGGACAACTTCGCGGTCGACCGGGCCGTCGTCGAACAGACCCGGCAGATCTTCCCGCCCGACTGGGACGCCGCCCGCGGTGGACTCGACAACCGCGCCTTCCTGCGCCGCGTGGTGCGGCACCTGGTGATCGAAGGCGGCATCCGCCAGTTCATCGACTTCGGCTCCGGACTGCCCACCCAGGGCAACGTGCACGAGATCGCCCAGGACATCGCCCCGCAGGCGCGGGTGGTGTACGTCGACAACGACCCCATCGTCCTGGTGCACGCCAGGGCTCTGCTGGGCAACACGGAGACCACGCAGATCATCACGGCGGACCTGCGCCGCCCGGCGGAGATCCTCGACGACCCCGCCGTCTGGGACTTCGTCGACCTCTCCCGCCCGACCGGCTTCCTGCTCTTCGCGATCCTGCACCACATCAACGACGACGAGGACCCCGGCGCGATCGCCGCCGAGCTGCGTTCGGCGATGGTTCCCGGCAGCTACCTGGCCATCTCGCACTTTTGCCAGCCGGGCGCCGCGTTCCCGGACGACGCCGCCCGCGCCGTCATGTGCGAGAAGATCTTCAACGAGAAGCTGGGCACCGGCCGGTGGCGCACCAACGACGAGATCCGCGGCTACTTCGGCGATCTCACCATGATCGACCCCGGTCTCGTGCCGCTGCCCGAATGGCGGCCCGATCCCGGCGACGACCTCACCGTGCATCCGACCTACCGGCTGTTCGTCGGCGGCGTCGCACGCAAGGACTGACGCGCGGACGCAGGGGCCGACGCGCCGACCGATCCGCGGACACCGGGCTGGCCGAGCCGGCCGCGACTGCGTAGGTTCGAGGGGTTCGAGATCGATATCGACGGCCCTGGAGGGACTACGGTGCGGTTCGCGATCAAGACGAGGCCGGAGCACACGACGTGGGAGGAACTGCGCGACGTGTGGGTCGCGGCCGATGAGATCGACCTGTTCGAGTCGGCGTGGAACTGGGACCACTTCTACCCTCTGACGGGCGATCTCGCGGGCCCCAACTTCGAAGGCTGGACGATGCTGGCCGCCATGGCGCAGGCCACCCGCCGCATCCGGCTCGGCTGCCAGGTCACCGGGATGATCTACCGGCATCCGGCCGTGCTCGCCAACATGGCCGCCACCGTGGACATCATCTCGGGCGGTCGCCTCGAACTGGGTCTGGGCGCCGGCTGGAACCAGTACGAGTGCGACGCGTACGGAATCGAGCTGCCGCCACTGCGCGAACGCTTCGACCGCTTCGACGAAGGCGTGGCGACCATCGTCGCGCTGCTCAGCCAGCCGACCACCACCTTCCACGGCCGGTACGTGCGGCTCACCGAAGCCCGTTGCGAGCCCAAGCCGACGCAGCAGCCGCATCCGCCGATCGTGATCGGCGGCAAGGGCCCGAAGCGTACGCTGCGCACGGCGGCGCGCTGGGCCCAGCATTGGAACGCGATCACCGAAACCCCCGAGCAGTGGCGGGCGGTCAAGGAGATCCTGCTGGAGCACTGCGACGCGGTCGGCCGCGACCCCGCGGAGATCACGTGTTCGGCGAACGTGCGCATGGAGGCCGACCAAGATCCGCGGGACGTAACCGAGGCGGTCGCGGGCTACCAGGCGGTAGGGGTGGACCTCGCCGTCATTAACCTGCCGCATCGCGCCAAGCCGGATATTCTCGGACCGTTGGCGGACGCCCTCGCTCCGTTCGCCGGATGAGCCGGGGACGAAACACCTAACTCGCGTTGAACGGGCTGTCGCCTTTCGTGCGTATCCAGTTGACGACGTGTCATGGTGGAGTCACGACCCCAGCGAGGTGACCGCCCGGTGCGCGCTCTCGTCGTGCGCCGCGACCGCCCCCCCGGGCGGACGGGGAACGGAGGACCGTGTGGTGGCAGACGAGCAGTGGAGCCCGGCGGGAATCGATCCGACGAAGCCCAACGTCGCCCGGGTGTACGACTACCTCCTCGGCGGCAAGGACAACTTCGCCGCCGACCGTGAGCTCGGCGAAGAGATCCTGCGGATGGTGCCGGAGGCCAGGGAGTCCGGCGTGGCCAACCGCGGGTTCCTGCGGCGGGCCGTGCGCTACATGGTGACCGAGGCGGGGGTCCGCCAGTTCCTCGACATCGGCTCCGGCCTGCCCACCCAGGGCAACGTGCACGAGATCGCCCAGGAACTCGATCCGGGCGCGCGGGTGGTCTACGTCGACAACGACCCGGTGGTCCTCGTGCACACCAGCGCGCTGCTCGAAAACCACAAGACCACGGCGGTCATCATGGGCGACCTGCGCCGCCCCGACGAGATCCTCGCCAACGAGACGGTCCGGGGCTTCCTCGACTTCGACCAGCCGATCGGGCTGTTGATGATCTCCATCCTGCACCACATCAACGACCACGAGGATCCCCTCGGCATCACCAAGACGCTGCGCGACGCGCTGGCGCCGGGCAGCCATATGGCCATCACCCACTTCCACAACCCCGGAGACGAGCGCCCAGAGGACGCCGCGCTCGCGCTCGCCAGCGAAAAGCAGTTCAACGAGAGGTTCGGCACCGGCCGGTGGCGCACCCGCGAAGAGATCCGCGCCTACTTCGGCGACTTCGAGATAGTCGAGCCCGGGCTGGTGCCGATGCCGGCCTGGCGACCCGACGTGGGGGGCCGGCGGACGTTGAGCGGCGTGTTCCACCGCACGCTCGGCGGCGTGGGGCGAAAGAGGTAACGGGCCCCGGACGCCCCCGGGCCCCCGGGCCCCCAGGGCCGCGGCCGCGGGCCGTGCTCAGCGGTCGCCGACCGCGTCGAGCACCGGCTTCACGTCCACGATCGGTGTGCCGTCCAGCGCCTCGAGGTCGCGTACGCGCACGCGAGTGCCTTCGATCGACACGATCGGCACCCGGTGCAGGCCGATCGGGTTCGGCCGATCCGGTGACCGGGTGCTGAACACGCCCGTCATCGGCCGGGCCGGATCGTCGCGCGGACGCACCGCGAGCACATCGCGCTCGGCCCGGTGGAGCCAGGTCAACACGAGCACCTCGGCGCCGGGCCGAAGGTCGCGGAGGCCGTCGCGCACGCCTTCCTCGAACACGAGCCAGGCGTCGGGCGCGCCTTCGTCGCCCTGTCTGGGCGCCATCTCGCGATCGACCAGCGGCGACTCGACGTACCCGATGGGGCGTACGACATATGAGACGGCCGCGGCCGCCGAGGCATCCTCCGCATCGCGGGTCACATGGACCTCCCTCCCCCGGCGCCGGCCGTGGCGAGCCTACCGCGTTCGCGTTCCGTACCGGTGCGGTCGTCCGCCGGTGCGGCCGTCCACCGCTCCGCGATCCCGACGCGTGCCTCCGCGTGGCTGCCCATAGCGCACTGAGCTGGGCGTACGCCCACGTGACGTCATGACTCCGTAAGAGTCCGGCGCCGCGGCGGGGGGTACGGTCGCGGCGTGATCGGCGAAATGTACGAGGGCGCGCTCGCCGGACTCGGCGACGCGGTGGTCGAGCATGCCGACGGCCGCCGCACACCGCTGCGGGTCGACCAATGGTTCGGCGCCATCGCCGGCGACGAGACGCTGCTCGCCCGGTGCGCCGGGCCCACGCTCGACGTCGGCTCGGGCCCCGGGCGGCTGACGGTGGCGCTGGCCGAGCGCGGGCTGCCGGCGCTCGGCATCGACATCACGCCCTACGCCGTCGAGTTGACCCGCGCCGCGGGCGGCCTCGCGCTGCGGCGGGACGTGTTCGAGCGCGTTCCGGGCACCGGCCGGTGGCGCACCGTCGTCCTCGCCGACGGCAACGTCGGCATCGGCGGCGACCCGGCCGCGCTGCTCCGGCGCGTCGCCGAGCTCATCGGAACGGGCGGGCGGGCCCTCGTGGAGGTTCAGCCGCCCGGGCGGCCGACCAGGTTCGAGATCGTCCGGCTGCGGACGGGCCGGCGGGTCGGGCCGTGGTTCCGGTGGGCGTACGCCGGGGTCGACACCATCCAGACCGTGGCATGCGAGGCGGGGCTCACGGTCGGCGAGATTTGGGCGGCGGGGGACCGATGGTTCGTAGAGCTGAATTGATCGGCCGGCGGTTCACCAGCCGGCTGCACGACGAGCGCGTCTCATCGTGGCTCGGTATCTGGCTCGGCGTCAGCTTCGCCGCCGCCTTCGTGACCGGGCTGATCAGTCATTTCATGCAACATCCGCCCGATTGGCTGGTCTGGCCGGCCCGTCCGGTCAACCTCTATCGGGTCACCCAGGGCGTCCACGTGATCAGCGGGCTGGCGACGGTGCCGCTGTTGCTGGCCAAGCTGTGGACCGCGTACCCGAAGCTGTGGCAGTGGCCGCCGATCCGGTCGCTCGCCCACGCGGTGAAACGCGGGTTCATCTTCCTGCTGGTGGCCGGCTCACTGTTTGAGCTGGGCACCGGAATCCTCAACATCGACTACTGGTATCCGTTCCCGTTCAACTTCCCGGCGGCGCACTACTGGACGTCCTACATCCTGATCGGCGCCCTGATCGTCCACATCGTCAACGAGTGGGACGCCATCCGCCGCTCGGTCGGCCGGCCGGCGGACCGATCTGCCGGCGACACCGACGGCACGGGCGGCGCGGGCGGCGATGACACCACGCCGGTCGCCTCCGGGCTGACGCGGCGCGGCATGTTCGGGCTCGTGGCCGGCGCGTCCGGGCTGGTCGCGGCGGTGACCGTGGGCGAGGCCCTCAGCCCGCTGGCCAGGTTCGCCGTGCTGGCTCCCCGCCGGCCCGGCGTCGGACCGCAGCGGCTGCCCGTCAACAAGACGGCGGCCGACGCGCGGGTGCGTTCGGCCGCGCTCGACCCGAACTGGCGACTCGTCGTCGCCGGCGGCGCGGCCCGCGCGCTGTCGCTGTCGCTCGGCGAACTGCGCGGCCTGCCGATGCGGACGCTGCGGCTGCCGATCTCGTGCGTCGAAGGCTGGAGCGCGGAGGCCGCCTGGACCGGCGTACGGGTGAGAGACGTGATCGCGCTGGCGGGCGGCGCCGATCCGCATGCCCGGATCATGGTCGAATCGCTGGAGCCGAGCGGACGCTATCGCACCTCTGAGCTCGACTGGCCGCACTGGCGTGACCCCGGCACCCTGCTCGCGGTCGAGCTCAACGGCGAGCCGCTCGCCCTTGACCACGGCTACCCCTGCCGCCTGATCGCGCCCAACCGCCCTGGCGTGCTCCAGACGAAATGGCTCGCGCGGTTGGTGATCACATGAAGACGGTCGGCTATCTGATCGGCGGCGCGCTCGTCGCCTTCGGGTTCGGTGGTCTGCTCACCCACGCGGCCGACACCCATCCGGTCGGCTGGGTGATGTGGTTCGCCGGCTTCGTCGTGGTCCACGACTTCTTCTTCGTGCCGGTGGTGCTGGCTCTGGCGGCCCTGGTGGTCCGGCTTCCCGCGCCGTACCGCAACCCCGTGCGGACCGCGGGGGTCCTCGCCGGCGTGGTCGCCCTCGTGTCGGTGCCGCTCGTGTCGGGGTTCGGCAAGACCGCCGGCAATCCCTCCCAGTTGCCGTTGTCGTACGGCCGGAACCTGCTCCTCGTACTGGCGGGGATCGCGCTCGTCACCGGCGCCGTCGTCGCCCGCCGGGCGTGGTCGGCGCGCACACGGCGCCGCGCGTCGCGGCCGGGGGGCGGGGCTCGCGGTTAAAGGCTGTCATGAGGGTATTGCGCGTCCATGCGCATCGCGATCCTGGACGTGGGTTCCAACTCCGCTCACCTAAAGATCGCGGAACTGCTGACGGGCGAGCCGCCGCTCCCCGTACGTACGGTCAAGCGCGCGACGCGGCTGGCTGAGTCGATCGACCGTCATGGCGCGATCAACATCGAGGCGGTCGACCGGCTTGCCGAGGCGGTGGCCGAGGCGGTCGCCACGGCCGACGCGCACCGGGTGGACAAGCTGATCGCCTTCGCGACCTCCGCCGTCAGGGACGCCGCCAACCGGGAGGAGGTCATCAGCCGGGTCCGCGCCGCGTCGGGCATGGAGCTCGGCTTCATCTCGGGCGAGGACGAGGCGCGGCTGACGTTCCTGGCCGCCCGCCGGTGGGCCGGATGGTCGGCCGGGCAGTTGTTGCTGCTGGACATCGGCGGCGGCTCGCTCGAGGTCGCGGCCGGTGACGGCTCCGAGCCGCGCGTCGCGCTGTCGGTGCCGCTCGGCGCGGGCCGCCTTACCCGGGACTACCTGCCGGGCAGCCCCCCGCGCGGCGAACACGTTCGGCGGCTGCGGCGCCATGTCCGCGATGTCCTTCGCGACGTCGTACGCGAGCTGGACGACCAGCCCAGCCCCGTTCGCGCCGTCGCCACATCGAAGATCTTCACCCAGCTCGCCCGGCTGACCGGCGCACCGAAGGCCAAGGCGGGGATCTACGCCGAGCGCCGCCTGCGGCGCAAGCGGCTGGAGAAGTGGATCCCACGGCTCGCGAGCATGAACGACGCCAAGCGCGCCAAGCAGCGCGGGGTCTCCAAGACCCGGGCCCGTCAGATCCTGGCGGGCGCGATCGTCGCGACCGACGCCATGCACGCCCTCGGCCTCCAGCACGTGGACATCTGCCCGTGGGCGCTGCGGGAGGGCATCTTGCAGTGCGAGCTGGACGCGCTCGGCGGGCCGTCGCTGCGCTCGGGCATCACCATCTACGCGGGCGACTCGCGACCGAACCCCCCGCGCCTTCGCACCGTCGCCAACGCCGGAGCCTGACGCCCGCGCCGGACGCGACGCCAACGCTCCGCTCCCCGCACTCGCGGCGCACACCCCGAGCGCCCAGCCTCTCGCCGGCGCCGGCGCCCGGCCCCGGGCCCGCTCCCTCCGCTCCCTCCGCCACCTCCCCGGCCACTCGCGGCCGGACGCCGCCGCGCGGCCGACAATCGAAGAGTTCTTGACAATTTATTTTGTCGGATGCCACGATGGCCGTGCCATAGCGACGCGACGAAGGAGAGCAGGGCGATGAAACTGACGGTGACGACCTTCCTGACTGTTGACGGAGTCATGCAGGGCCCCGGCAGTCCCGAAGAAGACCCGAGCGACGGCTTCGACCTCGGCGGCTGGGTGGTCCCCTATGTCGACGACGACATGGGACGCGCCGTCACCGAGTGGTTCGCCGGCGCCGACGCCTTCCTCCTGGGGCGGAAGACCTACGAGATCTTCGCCGGGTACTGGCCGAACGTGACCGACGAGAACGACCCCGTCGCCGGGGCGCTGAACCGCCTGCCCAAGTACGTCGCCAGCACGACCTTGGACCGCGTCGAGTGGCACAACTCGGCGCTGCTCGACAAGGACGTCGTGGCCGCGGTCACCGAGCTGAAGCGCGGGCCGGGCAGAGATCTCCAGGTGCACGGCAGCGGCGATCTCGCCCAGACGCTGATCGAACACGACCTGGTGGACGAGTACCGCTTGTTCGTCTATCCGGTCGTCCTCGGCCGCGGCAAGCGACTCTTCGGCTCCGGCACGGTGCCGTCAGCGCTGCGCCTGGTCAACACCAAGACCACGGCCGCGGGGGTCGCGGTGCACACCTACGAGCGAGCCGGCCGGCCGACGTTCGGCACGTTCGACCCGGACGAGTGACGGCGTCAGATCCCGTCGCGGACGGGTGCCGCCGGAACCGGCGGCACCCAGGGCGGTTATGGGTTCGCGGGCTTGCGGCCGACCCCGGCGAGGACGAAGGACGTCACCGGGTCGGCCGGCTCCCCCGTCCATTCGGGGCGCCATTCCGGCGCGTAGACCAGGCCGGGCTCCACGAGGTCGAACCCGTCGAACAGGCGCAGCACCTGTTCGTGGCTGCGCGGCACCATCGGCGCGGTGGTCTCCCGGTAGATCTCGGCGACCGGAGCCTCCGCCTGCGGCCGCGGATCCGCCGTGACGTGACAGATGGCGAGGTAGCTGCCGGGCGCCACGGCCTCACGGAAGCGCGCGACGATCCCGTACGGATCTTCGGCGTCGGTGATGAAATGCAAGATCCCCACCATCAGCACGGCCACCGGCCGGTCGAGGTCGATCAGCGCGCGCAACTCGTGGTGTTCGAGGATCTTCTCTGTCTCGCGCAGGTCGGCCTCGACGATGGCGGTCGCGTCGTAGGCCTGCAGCAGAGCCTGACCGTGGACGACGACGACCGGGTCGTAGTCGACGTAGACCACCCGCGCCTGCGGCACGACCTGGTGAGCCACCTCGTGCACGTTGGACTGGGTGGGCAGACCGGTGCCGAGATCGATGAACTGGCGGATGCCCTCGCCGGCCAGAAATCGTACGGCCCGGCCGAGGAACTCGCGGTTGGCGCGCGCCGCCGCGCGCGCCTCCGGCACGATCTCGCTGATCTTCTCGGCCGTCGCACGATCGGCGGCGAAGTTGTCCTTGCCGCCGAGCCAGTAGTCATAGATCCGGGCGACGTTGGGTGTCTTGGCGTCGAGGCCGCGGCGGGTGGCCATGACGGTCACTGCTCACCTGGCTGGACATCCGCGCATGCGCCGGACGCCACATCGAAACCCGCCATCGCCGCCGCCGTCTCCGGCCGCGCCCGCATCACCATCACACCACCACGACATCTCAGCATCTCAAGCACTCGCCAGTAACTTATTCTCAGCTCAATGATCGCCGATGGGAAGGCCGACGATGAGATCGCCCCTCCGATTCGTCCGTTGCCGGCACCACCGCTAGTCAGACGATCCGTCGCTCGATCTGGTTTCTCTCGAAGATGCCATACCCGAGCGCCGACCGGTAGGCGCTTTCCCGTCCGATCGGACATCCGGGGCGGCCAACGCGTACTGACATGTACCGATGCGTAACGACGTGTATCGGTTGTTCAGGAGCGTTCAGGCTCTTACGCAGACCTCTTGGGCGACGCTGTCCTAGTGAGCGGGCACGGCGGCCCGCGGCAGGGCGCCGGCGCGCAACTCGGCGGAGAGCCGGCGCAAGAGGAGCTCCCGGGCGGGATAGAGGAAGTAATGCCCGCCAGGCATCTCGTGATGCCGAAAAGGTCCGGTGGTGCACACGTTCCAGGCTTCGACCGACTGCCGGCTGACGCCCGCGTCGTCGCGCCCGCGGAACGCGGTGATGGGGCAGCTGAGCTTGCTTCCCGGCTCGTACCGATAGTTGTCGGCGACGCGGAAGTCGGCGCGCAGCACTCGGATGGCGAAGTCCATCAGCGCATCGATGTCGAGGAGATCGCCGTCGGCGCCGGCCGCGCCGTCGGCGTCGCCGCCGCCGGCAGGCCGGCTGAGCAGTTCCTTGAAGCGGTCCTCGGACATCTCCGAGACCGGGTTCGCCGGACGCGGCCACACCGGCGCGCGCATCGCGGCCACGAAGAGGCGCATCGGCACGATGCCGTGGTGGTGTTCCAGGCGACGCGCGAGTTCGAAGCCGAGCAGGGCCCCGTAGTCGTATCCCACGATGGCGATCGGCCGGTCGGCTTCCCGCAGCACCGTCTCGAGGAGGTCGGCCATGACGGGGTCGAGCTCGTCAAGGGGCTCCTGTCGGCTTCGCCGGCCATGACCCGGAAGTTCGAGCGGGCGGACGTCGACGAACTTGGGCAGGTCGCGATGCCAGTCGCGGAAGACGCGCGCGGAGCCCGCGGCGTAGGGCAGGCAGAACAAGCGCAGCGTCTTCGCCCGATGTGAGGGCATCCGATCGGCGGAAACAATCGTGGCCGGCATGATGGGGGTCCCCCGGAAACTTAGGAGAGGCGACGAAGCGCGACCCTCGCCACGACATTGGCGCGTCGGGCCGTAATGGCTCGCGCCCCGGCGCGGCGGTGCCGTCGAGAGAGCGATCGACTGAGTATTTCGAGTTATGACTACCGGTGTTGAGTTGTCGCCGATTACTCGGTCAAGGCACATCATAGCCGCGTTGTTGTCTATTCAACGGAACCGTGCGATTGCCGCCGGCACTTCGTCGAGTCACGCCGCGTCGCCGCCGGCATCGCACTTCTTCGAGGCCGTCGCCCCGGCCTTTCGCGGCCATTCTCCGGCCGCGACTCCGCTAACGGGCAGGAGATCCGCGCCGGACGGCCCTGACCGTGCGGACGAGGGGCACGAGGATGAACGCGCAGCCCAGCGCCAGCAGCGCGGTGGTGAGGATCCACTCGCGCGACGGTCCGGTGTAGACGTGGCCGGGCCGGCCGACGTCGATGGCGGGGATCCGCTGACCGGGCCGGAGCGCGACATTCCCGTACAGGTAGGTGCCGGGTTGGCGATCGCGGCCGTCGAGCGAGGTGAAGGTGCCGCGCCACGAGCAGGACTCGTGGCTCAGGTGCTGCACGCAGGATCGCTGGGCGGCGACGAACGTCCCGTGCGCGCCTTCGGCTCGGGCGGCGCGGATGACCTGCCCCAGGTTGGGCACCGACAGCAGCAACAGCACGAGCCCGGTGATGGTGGTGACGGTCAGCGAGAACGCCGACGGACGGGCACCCCGCCGCCGCACCCGCCGGTCCGCCGCGGGGGCGGACTCCGGCGAGGGCGACGAGATCATGCGCGGGCGGGGGCGCAGTTGCAGGAGGCGGCCCTGTCGCCGGTCTCCGGGGCGGCGGGCCGACGGTGCAAGATCATTGCGACCACCATGGGGATGAACACAATGCTGTTGTAGGCCAGGTGCAACTCAACGCGCGGCACCACGAGCTGGATGATGCTGGTGGGGACGGGCTTGCCGGCGAGATGCCAGCCCGTCTGCGCCTGAATGAGCAGCAGCAGGTGCTCGAAATGGTGCCAGACCTGAATGCCGAGGGCGATGTTCCACCAGGTGCGGGAGGCCCCGGTGAATCCATTGCGGAGGAGTATGAAGAAGGCCAACATGACGATCGCATAGCCGTAATGCAACGCCTCGGACTTCACCAGCCACGGGAACCACTCGCCCAGGACGCCACGCGACTCGGGCACCGGCCTGCCGAGCACCCAGATCTGGATCGCCTGCACGATGTGCTCGGCCCAGTGCGCCAAGACGATAAACAGAAATACCTGCAGTCCGAGTTTATGGCCACTGGTGTTCATTGTGGTGAGACCACTGCGGAATCGTCCGGCCGTCGCCGTCACGGTCGTCATTGGATACCTCCGATATCAGTGTGCGGCTGTCACGTCACGGCGCTGTACACTACATTTATGAGATAGTGAAGAAATGGCGGAGATGCGGAGATGGAACGCGGAAAAATGGCATAGTCCATCCCCGTGCAGATCTAGAGCGACACCCCTCACCTTTTCCTCTACCAGCCCGTTAGAGGAACCTGCTAAGTGTCGCATATGGCCTGACACAGCGACAAGACCTGATTTTTTGTCCTAGAGTGGCCACGCGGGCGCGTCTTGCGCGCTCAGAGGGCTTCAAACCTCCCGTCGCAGGCCGCTGACCAGGTCTTATCACCTTCAGTCAGCCGCCATCCCGGGTCAGGGGGTCAACGGCTCCAGTGGCGTCTCGATAGAGCCGGCCGGCCGAACTCACCTTGATATCGAGTGAACCCGCCACGATCCTCGCCGGGGCGGCAAACTGCCTGTTCAGTGCACCCGCGGCGGCCGGCTCCCGCGCCACGGCGGGGCGATATCGACCACAGTTCCGGCGGCGTTAAGCGAGACTTCATCGTCGACGAAACCCCTTACTCGGATGTCGAGGTGCGAGCAATGCCGCAACGCGACGTACCGTTCCGGCGAACCAGAAGAGCACGATGCAGTAAGACGCTCCGAAATAGCGCGGCTAGGCTAGAAAGAATTGCCCGCGCCGACCCCGATTTCTCCAACCGCCCCGTCCGTCTCCTGGGTCCCCCTCGGCTCGGCGTACGACGACGGGAAACGGTCAGCGAAGGCGAGGGCCGCGGTCAGCGAAGGCGGCTGGTGAGCTCGCGGTACGCGGCGCGGACGTCTTCGGAGCGAAGAGTGGTCAGATCGGCGGTGGTCGCCTCCGCGCCCAGGGCGGCGACGCGGACGTCGCGCGACGCGCAGGCCTTCTCATACAGCGACCGGGCGAAGCGGCCGTTGCCCAGCTGGTCGACCTGTCCGCGTCCGCAGATGCGCTGGAACAGTCCGGCCAGGTCGTCGAGCGCCTTGTCCTCCCAGGTGTCCCCCGCCTGCTCGGCGATCGACTGGGCGATGGCGAGCAGCTCGTCAGGCCCGTACGACGGAAAGGTGACCCGTACGTCGAAGCGTGAGCCGAGCCCGGGATTGGAGTGCAAGAAGCGGTCCATCTCGGCCTCGTAGCCGGCCAGCACGATGACCAGCCGCTCCCTGTCGTCTTCGGCCCGCTTCAGCAGCGTCTGCACCGCCTCGGCGCCGAACGCGTCGCCGCCGGAGTAGCCCGTGTTGGACAACGCGTACGCCTCGTCGACGAACAGCACGCCCCCCAGCGCGCTGTCGACCACCTTGCTGGTCTTGATGGCGGTGGCGCCCAGGTGTTCGCCCACGAGGTCGGCGCGTTGCGCCTCCACCACGTCGGGACGGGCGAGCAGGCCGAGCGCGGAAAAGACCCGGCCGAGCACCCGGGCCACCGTGGTCTTGCCGGTGCCCGGCGGGCCGACGAACACGAAATGCCGCATCGGCGGCTGGGCGACCAGCCCCTGGCTACGGCGCAGCCGCGACACCTGTAGCTGCGCGGTGATCTCACGGACCTGCCGCTTCACCGGCTCCAGCCCGATCATGGCGTCGAGCGAGGCGAGCGCCTCCTCAAGGGTCGGCGTCTCCACATACCCCCGGTAGCGCTCGGTCACCTCCGCGAACGCCGCGTCGACATCCTCGCCCCGCACCGTGACCAGCTCGCTCGGCGTGGGCTGCGCGTCGCCCGAGCCGACGACGCGCACGTCTCTGGCCCGCGCGGCCGCCTCGGCCAGCGACCGGACGAACCGGCCGTTGCCCAGCTCGTCGACGATGCCGCGCCGCCACACCTCGTCGAACCTCACCCGCAGCTTCGCCCGCGCCTCGTCGTCGAACTGATCCCCGCGCAGCTGGGCGTGGTAGTCGGCGATCCGCAGCAGCTCGGACGTGTCATAGCTGGGGAAGCGCACCCGGGTGCCGAACCGGGAGGCCAGGCCGGGGTTGGAGGTGAGGAAGTCCTCCATCTGCTGTTCGTAGCCGGCAAGGATGATCACCAGGTCGTCGCGATTGTCCTCGGCCCGTTTCAGCAGGGCCTGCACCGCCTCGTTGCCGAACCGGTCGGGCTGGCCCTCGGCCGCGTTGATCAGGCCGTACGCCTCGTCGATGAACAGCACGCCGCCGAGCGCGGAGTCGACGAGCTGATTGGTCTTGATGGCGGTGGCGCCGAGGTACTCACCGACCAGGTCGGCCCGGTGCGCCTCCACGACGTTGGCGGTGGGCAGCAGCCCGAACGCGTAGAAGACCTTGGCGAGCACCCGGGCCACCGTGGTCTTGCCGGTGCCGGACGGCCCGACGAACACGAAATGCCGCATCGGCTTCTCGGTGGGCACGCCGGCCTCGGCCCGCAGATGGGCGGCCTCGATGGAGGCGGCGATCGAGCGCACCTGCCGCTTCACCGGCTCGAGCCCGATCATGCCCTCGAGCTCGGTGAGTACATCGCGCACGGAGATCTCCGGAGCGGCCGCGGGCGTCTGGTACTGCCGGCCGCCGCCCGAGACCTGTTGTTCGTAGGCCGCCTGGGTCGCCGCCGGCACGCCGGGAATCGCCGCGGCGCGCCGGGCGGCGTCCGCGGGGTTCGCCGGCTCGCCCGGGGTGCCCGGGGTGCCCGGCTCGCCCGGTGTGCCCGGGGCCCGCGGATCGCGCGCATCTCGCGGATCTCTGGGGGTGCGCGGATCACTCGGATCGCTCAGATCGCGCCGCTCCGCCGAATGCGGCGGGCGCATCGGGGCCACCGCGCCCTTGTCCTCGTAGCCGACCGGCGGTTCTTCCTCCTGGACCCAGCCGCTGTCGTAGGCCTCGGCCGCGACAGCCCGGCGGGCCTGGTCCCAGCGGTACGCGAGCAGGAGCAGCGCGGCCAGCCAGGCGGGCCCCACGTGCAGCGCCGGCACCTGCTGTGCGGTGAGCACCGCGACCATCCCGGAGAGCGCCAGCGCCAGCAGCGCGGTCCGCCACGGCGCGTACGCACCGAGCCGGAACGCCGCGAACGCGACCGGCAACGCGAGCAGCGCGAGGAACACCGACTGATATGCCTGGTCCGGGTACAGCCGGCCCAGCGGCACCGACGCGATCAGCCAGCAGACCACGACAGCGCCGGTGGCCATGCCGACCGGCGAACGCAACGTGAACGCCACGACGGCGATGAGCACGGCGGCGAAGACCAACGCGGTGAGGATCGGCCACCCGGCCACCGCGGCGACGGCGATGGATGTGGCGATGACGAGCAGCGCGGTCAGCCGCCGCACACCCGGTTGAATTTGGAAGTATCGCCAACGGACGCGTTCGAATAGCTCCCGCGCGCTTCCTTCCCGGCGGCGGGAACGGGATCTACCGAACTGTCGCATCATGGCGTGTATAGCGCAGGCACTGCCTGGAGGGCACCCTCCACCGTCACTTGACGCTAGTGTCAGCCGCCCCCGTTGGCCATCCGCCCACCCCCCTTACTTCGCTCGCCACTGATGTGTATTGCCCGCCAACGGCCGATCCAGCCGTCCGAGAGCCGACCTGCCTGGTCCGTTCCGTCCGCGCGGTCAAAGCCCGAGGGTCAGCTGGCCGGCTCCGGCGAGCGGGTCGCGGTGCTTCTTCAGGTGACGCCACTGGGGCAGGTCATCGAGGTACGACCACGACAGCCGGTGGTGCGGCGTGGGGCCGAGCTCGCGCAAGGCCTCCTGGTGGACCGGCGACGGATAGCCCGCCGACTCTGCGAATCCGTACGCCGGGTGATCGCGGCCGAGCTCGGCCATCAGCCGGTCGCGGTGCACCTTGGCGAGGACGGACGCCGCCGCCACCGAGACCGAGCGGCGGTCGGCCTTGACCTCGCACCGCACCGGCCGGCCGCCGCCGAGCATGTCGTGCTTGCCGTCGACGATCACCACGTCGGGACGGTCCGGCAGCGCCTCGAGGGCGCGGGCGGCGGCGCGGCGCACGGCCTCGGTCATGCCCACCTCGTCGATCTCCTCCGGGCCGGCGACGCCGATGGCGTACCCGGCCAGCCACTCCCGCAGGACGTCCGCGAACGCCGCCCGGCAGCGTTCGGTGAGCAGCTTGGAGTCGGTCAGCGGGATCGACCTGCCACCCGGCCCGGCCAGCCGCGGCGGCGGGCTGAGGTCGGTGACCGCGGCGCCGACGACCACGGGCCCCGCCCAGGCGCCCCTGCCGACCTCGTCCACCCCCGCGATCCGCACGGCCCGAACGGATCGCAGCTCCTCTTCGATCTCGTAGCCGGCGGCCCGAGGCGGCCCCGCGGCGCCGCCGCCGTCGTCGCCGTCATCGTCGAAATGGTCGTCGAACATCGTCGATCCCCGGCCGCCCCGCGTGTCGCCTAGGGTGTCGCCCCGGGTGTCGGCCCGGATGTCCTCGCCGCTCACTTGGTGCTCCGTACGAAGGCGACGATCTCTCGGGCCAGCCGTTCCCCCGCGTCCTCCTGCAGGAAGTGCCCCGCGTCGTTGATCGTGGGATGATCGATGCCCTGCGCGCCCGGCACCAACTGCGCGAACAGCGGCGCCATCGGCCCGGTGATCGGGTCCTTGTCGCTGAAGGCCACGAGGAACGGCTTGCGCCATTGCCTGAGGGCGTCCCAGGCGGCGCGGTTGGCCGGCGTCTCCGGGTCGTCCGGCGCCGCGGGCACGAGACCGGGCATCGCCCGCGGCCCGGCCTTGTACGTCTCGTCGGGAAACGGTGCTTCGTAGCCGGCCCGTACGTCGTCGGGCAGGGTGACGCGACAGCCCGACTGGATCCCGCGCGCGATGTCGAAGGTCGGCGCCGTACGTACCGTCTCGCGAAACCGCAGCCACGCGTCGGGCATCGGAAAGTCGCCCGTCGGCAGACCGGTGTTGGCGGCGACCACCCGCGCATAGCGGTCGGGCTCGGCGACGACGAGACGCAGGCCGATGAGCCCGCCCCAGTCCTGACCGACCAGCGTGATGTCCCGCAGGTCGAGCACATCGTCCACGAGCGCGCGGGTCCACGCGATATGCCGGGCGTAGGAGTGGTCGGCGATCTCCGCAGGCTTGTCCGAGCGGCCGAAGCCGATCAGATCGGGCGCCACCACGCGCAGTCCGTCGGCGAGCAGCACCTTGATGACGTGCCGGTAGAGGAAGGACCACGACGGCTCGCCGTGCAGCAGCAGCACGACGGGTCCGGCGCCCTCGTCGATGTAGGCCATCCGCAGCGTGCCGTCTTCGTGATCCGGCACCTCGGCGTAGCGCGGTTCGTACGGAAAGTCGGGAAGGCCGGCGAACCGCTCGACCGGAGTGCGGAGGATGCGCATGGCACCTCATCATGGCAGCACAGCCGGTGTAACGAACCGAGAAGGCCGCCGGTGCGTCTCTCCCAGGGAGTACTCCGGACATCGATTTCGTGTAACGCCGGGGTGAACGGAGTGGACAGCTCCCCCTGCCGGCGGAATCATCCCTGGGACGGGGCTCCCCTGGCCCAAACGGAAGGAATGACGGCCATGCGCGCTCGGCCGCTGTACGACATCGTCGCCCTGCTCGCCCGCATCGGCATCGGCACCGTGTTCATCGCCCACGGCTGGCAGAAGGTGCAGGTGGGCGTCACGACGACCAGCGATCAGTTCACCGCGTGGGACGTCCCCTTCCCGACCGCCGCGGCCGTCTACGCCACGTTCGTCGAGCTGCTCGGGGGCGCCGCCTTGATCCTCGGGCTCGGGCTGCCGGTCGCCGGTGTGCTGTTGTTCATCGACATGGCCGGCGCGATCGCCTTCGTCAACGGCACGAACGGGATCTTCCTCGTGGACGAGAACGGAGTGGCGCGGAACGGCTTCGAGCTCTCGCTCGTGCTGGGCCTGGCGGCTCTGGTGTTCGCCGCGGGCGGCGCGGGCCGGCTCACGCTCGACAGCCGGCTGTTCGCCCGCCGGTCGGCCGCGACCTCGGACACAGTCCCCCGGCACGCCGCGGGCTCCGCCTCCCAGGGCGAGCCGGGGTCGATCGCGGAGTCCTCGGGGTCTTCGGCGCCTGCCACGCCCGCGTCCTCGACGACGACGGCGTCGTCCTCGGCGTCGGCGTCCTCGGCGTCCTCGTTGTCTTCAGCGGGACGCGGCGTGACCGGGCCGGCCACGCCGGCGAAGCCCGGAGCACCGGCGAAGCCGGCCATGCCGGCCACCACCGGCGGGCCCACGGTGGCCGAGTCGGCCGCCTCGCCCCGCCTCGCCGCCGACATCGTCACCGGCACGAGCCGCGACACGCTCGTCGCCGGCCGCAAGAAGCGGCGCTCCGGCGGGAAGAAGGATTCGCGCGACGAGACCCGGCCGCTCTCCAAGCGGTCCGGCGCGGCCGAAGACGATCCGTCCGACTGAGCATCGGGTGCACCGCGCGATCGACCATCTCGGACTTCGTGATCTCCGCGACGCCGGGCCATCGGCAGACGGCAAGATGGGGACATGACGCAGCAGGCACGAATCGGTGTGACGGGGCTCGCGGTCATGGGCCGCAACCTGGCCCGCAACTTCGCCCGGCACGGACATCCGGTCGCCGTGCACAACCGTACGGCGGCGCGCACGAAGGCCCTGATGGCCGAGTTCGGCGACGAGGGCACCTTCCTGCCCGCCGACACGCCCGAACAGTTCGTGGCCGCACTGGAACGCCCGCGCCGGCTGCTGGTGATGGTCAAGGCCGGCGCGCCGACGGACGCGGTGATCGAAGAGTTCGCGCCGCTGCTGGAGCCCGGCGACATGATCATCGACGGCGGCAACGCCCACTTCGCCGACACCCGGCGCAGGGACGCCGCGCTGCGCGAGCGCGGGCTGCACTTCGTCGGCACCGGCGTCTCAGGTGGCGAGGAGGGCGCCTTGAACGGGCCGAGCATCATGCCCGGCGGCTCCCCGGAGTCCTACGCCGCGCTCGGCCCGCTCCTCGAGGACATCGCCGCGAAGGTCGACGGCACCCCCTGCTGCACCCACGTCGGGCCCGACGGCGCCGGCCACTTCGTGAAGATGGTGCACAACGGCATCGAGTACGCCGACATGCAGCTGATCGCCGAGGCGTACGACCTGCTGAGGCATGCCACCGGACGCGCCCCTGCCGAGATCGCGCAGGTGTTCCGCGAATGGAACGAGGGCCGCCTCGAGTCGTACCTCGTCGAGATCACCGCCGAGGTGCTCGCGCACTTCGACGCCGCCACCGGCGGGCCGTTCGTCGACGCCGTCCTGGACCAGGCCGAGCAGAAGGGCACCGGCCGGTGGACCGTGCAGACCGCGCTCGACCTGGGAGTGCCGGTCTCCGGCATCGCGGAGGCGGTCTTCGCCCGCTCGCTGTCGGGCCACGCCGACCTGCGCGCGGCGGCACGCGGCCTGCCGGGCCCCGACCCGGCCAGGGCGGCCGGCGCGGCGGCCGCGGCGCGCGGAACGGCCGCCGACCGCGACCGGCTGACCGACGACATCGAGCAGGCGCTGTACGCCTCCAAGATCATCGCGTACGCACAGGGCTTCGGGCAGATCCACGCGGGCAGCGCCGAGTACGGCTGGAACATCGACTCGGGCGCGATGGCGACGATCTGGCGCGGCGGATGCATCATCCGCGCTCGTTTCCTCGACCGGATCCGCGCGGCCTACGACCGCGACCCGAACCTGCCGACGCTGCTCACCGACGACGACTTCGCCGAGGCGATCGCCGCCGCCCAGCAGGGCTGGCGGCGCGTGGTCGCCCTCGCTGCCGAACTCGGCGTGCCCGCCCCGGGCTTCGCCACCGCGCTGGCCTACTACGACGGGCTGCGGGCCGAGCGGCTCCCCGCCGCGCTCACCCAGGCCCAGCGCGACTTCTTCGGCGCGCACACATACCGGCGCGTCGACCGCGACGGCGCGTTCCACACGCTGTGGGGAGCCGACCGCACCGAGACGCCCACCTGAGACCAACGTACGCGGCTCATTCCGGACCGGCCGGTCAGGCCGGTCAGGCCGGTCCCGATGCCGCGGGCGAACGGCGGGCGCGGAACAGCGCGTTGAGCTCGCCGTGCGGGATCCGGTCGGCGAGCGACTCGTACGTGCCGCCGGCGAGCACCTCCTGGGCGGCGCGGCGCGTGACGGCATAGGCGGTCGAGGCGATCGCCGAGCCCACGCTGACCCGGGCGACTCCGAGTCCGGCCAGTTCGTCGATGGCGGGCGCTCCGTGGCCGACCAGGATGTTCAACGGCGCCGGCACGCCCTTGACGAGCTCTGAGATGGTGGCCGGATCGATGACGCCGGGCACGAAGATCCCGTCCGCGCCGGCCGCGACATAGGCCTCCGCACGTGCCAGGGCGTCCGGCAACCGGGTCGCACGCTCGCCGACATGGAGCAGGAAGGTGTCGATCCGGGCGTTGATGTAGAGGGGTATTCCGGTGGCGTCCGCGGCGCGCCGGGCCGCCGCGAGCCGCTCGCACTGCTCGCCGACCGGGCGCAGCGGCTCGGCCCCGTCCTGGACGGAGTCCTCCAGGTTGACGCCGACGGCGCCGGCGGCCACCACGCCCGTGATCGTGTCGGCGACCCCGTCGGGGTCATCGGCGAACCCGCTCTCGATGTCGGCGGACACGGGAAGCTCGACCGCGGCGGCGACACGCGCGACGAGGTCGATGGCCCGGTCTCGGTCGAGCCGGTCGCCGTCGGGGGCGCCGAGACTCCAGGCGACGCCGGCGCTCGTGGTCGCGATCGCCGTGGCGCCCGCCTCCTCGATGAGGAGCGCGCTGGCGACGTCCCACACGTTGGCGAGCCGCAGCACCGTCCCGCCGGTGTGCAGCGAGCGGAACAGTTCGGCCTTGTCTTTTTGGATCATCGTCATGAGTGGCATCCCAGCAGCCTGCGACGCGCCCGGTCCAGCGAATTTACGACGGCACTCCTCAGCCTCAGGTCCATGTCGGATTTCCGCTAGCCGCCGGCCGTGGCGCGGGCTCATGCTGGCCACATGCACCAGGACCGCGACCGTTGCGTACGGGCCGTTCAGTCGAAGGACGAGCGGTTCGACGGCTGGTTCTTCACCGCCGTGACCACCACGGGCGTCTACTGCCGGCCGAGCTGTCCGGTGGTGCCGCCCAAAGTGGAGCACATGCGCTTTTATCCCAGCGCGGCGGCGGCGCAGCAGGCCGGGTTCCGCGCGTGCAAACGGTGCCGGCCCGATGCCAGCCCCGGCTCGCCGGAGTGGAACGAACGGGCCGACCTGGTGGCGCGGGCGATGCGGTTGATCGCCGACGGCGTCGTCGACCGGGAGGGTGTGCCCGGCCTCGCCGCCCGCCTCGGCTACAGCACCCGGCAGATCCAGCGGCAGCTGCTCGCCGAGGTGGGCGCGGGCCCGCTCGCGCTCGCCCGGGCCCAGCGCGCGCAGACGGCCCGGCTGCTGATCGAGACGAGTTCGCTGCCGATGGGCGCCGTCGCGTTCGCGGCCGGCTTTTCCAGCATCCGGACGTTCAACGACACCGTACGAGAGGTCTTCGCGCTGTCGCCGACCGAGCTGCGTCGCCGGTCCGCGCACGGGCAGGCGCCGACTCCCGCGGGCACGTTGTCGCTGCGGCTGCCGTTCCGTGCGCCGCTGTGCCCCGACAACCTGTTCGGCCACCTCGCCGCGACCGCCGTACCGGGCGTGGAAGAGTGGCGCGACGGGGCCTACCGGCGCACGTTGCGGCTGCCGCACGGACCGGGCGTGGTGTCCCTGCGTCCGCTGCCCGACCACATCGGGTGCCGGCTGACCCTCACCGACCTGCGCGATCTGGCCACCGCGATCAGCCGCTGCCGCCGGCTGCTCGACCTCGACGCCGATCCGCTCGCGATCGACGACCTGCTGCGCGGCGACCCGCCGCTGGCCCCGCTCGTGGACAAGGACCCCGGACGCCGGGTGCCCCGTACCGTCGACGCGGCGGAGTTCGCGCTGCGCGCGGTGATCGGGCAGCAGGTCTCGACGGCGGCCGCGCGCACCCACACGGGACGTCTCGTCGCCGCGCACGGCGAGCCGATCGCCGATCCCGAAGGCGGCCTGACCCATCTGTTCCCCGACCCGCCCGCGCTGGCCGCGCTCGACCCGGCCACACTCGCCTTCCCCCGGGCGCGCCGCACGACCATCACCACGCTGGTGGCCGCCCTCGCCGGCGGCGAGATCGATCTCAGCGCGGGCAACGACTGGGACCGGGCGCGCGCCCAGCTGGCCGCGCTGCCCGGTTTCGGCCCCTGGACCGTCGAGACGATCGCGATGCGCGCGCTCGGCGACCCCGACGCGTTCGTCCCGACCGATCTCGGCGTCCGGCTCGCGGCCCGCGGTCTAGGGCTGCCCGCGACCCCGGCGGCGCTCACTCGCCAGGCGGCCGCCTGGCGCCCCTGGCGGGCGTACGCGGTGCAGCATCTGTGGGCCACGGGCGAGCATCCCATCAACCGCCTGCCCGCGTCCTGACCGGCGCGGCACCGGCACCGGCACCTGGCCCGGGCCCGGGCCCGGCAAGGTCAGTGGTGTCACACCTCGGACCGCGGCGCCCGTTCGGATACCCGATTGTTGTAACCGACCAGCGCGATCACCAGGAGCAACAGACCGATGTCGATCAAGAGCGACCAGGTCATCGCGCGGGTGAAGTCCGCGGCGACCGGCCGCGCGCTCACGACCGTGAAGAACACCGTGCCGATGACGGCGATCCCGGCGGAGCCGGCGAACTGCTGGGCGGTCGTGAGGATGCCGGAGCCGACGCCCGCCTGATGGGGCCGGACCCCCACCAGGGCCACGCCGATCAGGTGCGGTATGACGAGGCCGTTGCCGCTCCCGGCCAAGGCGATCAAGACGATGATCCACGCCAGCCCGGCGCCGGCGTCCGCGGCATACAGCCGCAGCGCGAGCAGCAGCAGGCACACGACGGTGAGCATGGCGCCGAACACCACGACGCGCAGCCCGTAGCGCCCGACGAGCCTGGAGCCGAGCAGCGCCGTGGTGGAGAACATCACCCCCATCGGCGCGAACGCGAGGCCCGCGTGCAACGCCGACAGCCCGAGCCCGTCCTGCAGCAACAGCGTGAGGGTGAACATGAAGCTCGCGAAGTAGGCCAGGAAGGCCGCGGCGGCCGCGATCCCGGCGACGTACGAACGGACCCGGAACAGGGCGAGGTCGAGGATCGGCTGCCCGCCGCGCGCGCCGAGCCGGCGCTGCCAGGCGATGGTCGCCGCCCCGACCGGGACCGCGGCGGCCATGCAGATCCACGTCCATGCCGGCCAGCCCTCCTCGTGCCCCAGCACCAGCGGGACCAGCAGGAGGGCCAGCGTCGCCGCGATCCCGATGGCGCCGAGCGGGTCCAGCCGGGCGCGGTGACCCGGCTCGAGGCGGGGCAGCAGCCGTGCGGCGAGGACCGCGCCGATCACGCCGACGGGGAGGTTGACGAGGAAGATGGCCCGCCAGCCGAGCCCGAAGATGTCGGCGTCGAGGAGCAGGCCGCCGAGCACCTGACCGGCGATCGAGCCGAAACCGCCGGCGGCGCCGTACCAGCCCAGCGCCCGCGCCCTGGTCTCGGCCGGGAACACCGACGTGATGACGGCCAGCACCTGGGGCACCATCATGGCCGCGGTGAACCCCTGCACGAGCCGCGCGACCACGAGCTGGGCGGGCTCCGCCGCGACGCCGCACAGCACCGAGGCGACGGTGAAGGCGATCATGCCGCCGATGAACAGCCGCCGATAGCCGTACAGGTCACCGAGCCGGCCGCCGGTGATCATCCCGCCGGCGTAGGCGAAGATGTAGCCGCCGACGATGAGCTGCAGCGCCGCGGGCCCGGCGCCGAGGTCGCGCTGGAACGAGGGCGCCGCCACGTTCACCACGAAGAAGTCGAACTGGGCCATGAACCATGCCGAGAGCAGCACGACGACCATCGGCCCCGGTCGCCCGGTCGCCCTCGGCTCCGTGGCCGGCTCCGTGGTGGGCGGGCGGACGGCGGAGGTCTCGGCCATCGGTCTCCCCTTCGTTGGCGTCGCCGCCTGCGGAAATCACATCTGCACCAACAAGGCACCCTGATCGGGATTCATTCCATTCTTTGCCGCCAGACCCGCCCAAAGCACGCGACCACCGCTCTCCGCTTGGTCGGCCGCGAGACGCCACGAAGCGGCAGGTCACGACTCGACAAGCGCGACAGCGTGCTCCTCCACCCACGCGATCTCGAGCGCCAATTCGTCGAGCAGACCGCGACGAGCCAGCCCCACCTCCCACTCGGAACCCTCGGCGACGAGCATCCACAGGTGGTCCAGAAACCGCCGTATCCGTTCGATCCCCGTCCGCACGATGCCGACGTCAGGCTCGACACCGTACGCGTCGAGCAGCAGGCGAAACCGGCGCGCCTTTTCCCCGATGCTCGCCGGCAGCCCCGCCGCTCGGGACCTGTCCTCATGCCACAACGGCACCCAACGCCAAGCGGCGTATCCCAGGTCCCAAGCGCGCGGCCCCGGCGCCGCCGAGTCCCAATCGATCAACGCCACCGGCACACCCGCTCGAAAGATGGCGTTCCACGGCGACAGATCGTTGTGACAGACCGTCTCAACAGGCTGCCGAACCTCCAACTGCCACTCCCGGCCGGCCCACGGAAACGTCGCCGCGGCATCGTGATACGCACGCACGAGGGCGCCGAGACGCACAAGCACGTCGTCACGCCAGACCCAGTGGTCCGCGTCCTGTACAGGCCCGGCGTCCGCTTCTGGCAGCCCCACACCGGCCTCGCCCTCGATGTAGGTCAACACCTCTCGCCCTTGGTCGTCAAAGCCCAGGGCACGCGGCGCGCCGCCAAAGCCTTGATCGTCAAGGTGCCGCAGCAGATCGAGAACGGCAGAAGACCATGAGTTGGTCTCGCGCCGGACCGTCTGACCCACTCGAACGACTCTCGAATGAGAACCGCCGTCGAGGGGAATCTCTGGCTCAGCCATTGGCAGGAGTCTGGTGTCGGAGCGTGCGCAGCGTCGAGTAGAGGATCTGGTCGTGCCAGCGGCCGGCTCGCCATTGGGCTTGACGGAGGACGCCTTCGCGTTCGAAACCCGCCTTCTCCAGCGCCCGTTGCTCGGCGAGGTTGGCGCTGTCGGTGAAGGCCTGGATCCGCTGAGCACGGGTGTGGTCGAACAGGTAGGTCACCAGGAGCCGTTGTGCTTCGGTGCCGATTCCCCGGCCTCGGTAGCTGGGCCGCAGGCCTATCGCGACGGTCCAACACCACGAGGTCTCCGGGCGCCCCCACAGGCTCTTGAACCACTCGACGCGGCCCGCGACGGCGTCGTCCTCGACGCCGACCGCGAGGGTTCCGCCCTCGGGGGTGAGCAGCCCGGTCTCCGCGAACCGATGCCGGAGGTCGAAGGGGCTGGAGTAGCCGAACCACTGGTAGGCGCCGGTCCCGTCGGGGGTGGAGAACTCGGCCTCGAAGACGTCGAGGTCGTTCTGGGTGACGGGTCGCAGGACCACTCGCGCCATGACGTCCGCCCTCACTCTCGTCGGTCACTATCTGGATAGTGCCTGTTGGACGCCGGCCTCCGCGAACGAGCGGCTTGGCGGACCAGCGGTCACCGGTACCGCGGAATCCGGGTGGAGACGCCGGTGAAACTTTCACCGACCGCGACCTCTGACGGCCGCGCGTGAACTGCGAGGACGTGGTGTCGCCGCGCCCTCGGCGGCACAACCTTGGACCGGCCGTGCGGGTCGTCGTAGCGTCGCGGCATATCACCGGCCGGACGGGCCGAATTCATTGAGGCGGCGCCTTCGCCCGCCCTGACAACGTCACGTTCGAGACCACCGCCTGGTCCGCAACGGCGTCGACCAGACGCTGCTCATCCTCCTGACCCCGCCAAACTCCCACTGCTACACCGTTGGAGGGACAGAGTGAGATTCAAACCGATCATCGTGAGCACGGCCTTAATGGCCGGCGCGGTCCTTGTGTCGCCGGCGTCCCCGGCGTCCGCGGCACCGACCCGGTCTGAGGCGGAAAGTGCGCCGGCGACCTGTACCGGCACCATCGACTCCAATTGGGCCGGCTTTTCCGGCAGCGGCTTTTGCAACGGCACCAACGCCGTAGGCGCCGGGGTCCAGTTCACCGTCAGCGCGTCGACCTCGGGTACCGCGACGTTGGGCGTCCGCTTCGCCAACGGGACGACCACGGCGCGGCCGGCGGGCCTGATCGTCAACGGAGCCACGGTGCAGACGCCGTCGTTCGAGGGCACAGGCGCCTGGTCGACGTGGGCCACCAAGACGTTGTCAGTGTCGGTGAACGCGGGGAACAACACCATCCGATTGAACCCCACCACGTCCAACGGCCTGCCCAACGTCGACTACCTCGACTTCGAGGTGGGCGGCGGCCCACCGCCGCCACCTCCGCCGCCACCGCCGCCGCCGCCGGGCTGGCCGACGCCGACCGGGCAGGTCACCGTCGACGGCACGATCTCGGTTTCCGGTGTGCTCGATGGTGGTCTGCGTCGGTACTGCTGCATCGGCGACGGCGGCCAGGAGGAGGACCAGGACGCGATGTTCGAGCTCGCCTCCGGGGCGACGCTGCAGAACGTGATCATCGGCGCTCCGGCCGGTGACGGCGTGCACTGCTCCGGACCGTGCACGTTGCGCAACGTGTGGTGGGAAGACGTAGGTGAGGACGCGGCCACCTTCCGCGGCAGTGGCTCACCCCAGTTCCTGGTGGACGGTGGTGGCGCCCGGTCGGCCAGCGACAAGGTGTTCCAGCACAACGGCGCCGGCACGCTGACCATCCAGAACGTCCAGGCCAACAACTTCGGCACGTTCTACCGGTCGTGCGGCAACTGCTCCACCCAAACCCAGCGCAACGTGATCATCCGCAACGTCACGCTGACCCGGCCTGGCAACCGGATAGCCGGTATCAACATCAACTTCGGCGACACCGCCCGGTTCAGCGGGATCACCATCGTCAACGACCCGAACCGCTCGATGGTGATCTGCCAGAAGTACATCGGCAACGATGACGGAGACGAACCCGAGGAGGCGGGCAGCGGCGCCGACGGCACCAACTGCCTCTACTCCTCATCCGACATCACCTATCGATAGGCGGCAGGGCGCGCCCCTCCCAGGTGAGGGGGCGCGCCCCTCCGCGCTCACGGCCGACGGCCCTGCGCTGCCGCCAATTTCGCCTCGAGCGGCCAATTCAGCGGCGTCAATCACTTCAGGTGTCCCAGCCCTTCGGAAGCCGCTCAGCGTGCGAGCGCCGCCTTGACCTGCTCGCGAACGTCGTCGTCACCGATAGACGACAGGTACTCGCCGAACTCGCGACACTCCAGCGCGTTCGAGCGCTGGACGATCGCCACCGCGTGAATCAGCGCGCGAGGGTGGGCGGCGGAGCCGAGGACGTCCATGGCGAGACGGGCGGCGCGCGGCCCGTCTACGGTCGCCACGGCCGCGGCGAGATCAACGAGCTGGGTCGCCAGATCGAACGGAAGGTGGGCACCGTGGCCCAACTCCTTCGTACCGCGCGTCACGACCTCTTGGAGATCGGGCAGCAGGGCGCGGACCGTGTCGGAGTCGAGCCCGTCCCCGAGCTTCTCGTCGAAGTACTCGGTGTCCGCGATCCGCACCAACGCTCGGAATGCTGCGACACGTTGTTCGAGCGAATTCTTTTCACGCGCCAGTACGTCACTGTCCGACACCGCGAGCGCCAACTGGGCGAAAGTGTTGTCCACCGAAAACTTGCGGTCGATGAGGACGTCGTACCAAGGGGCTTGCTTTGGCCGGCCGGCCGCACTGATCACCGCTTCGTAGCCCGCCGGCTCGGCCCAGGTCGTCAGAGCCACACAGGCCAGGAAACGCTCTCTTTCGGGTGCGGTCTCGTCGTTCATGAGCGCGACGAGACCGGGCACGCGCTCCCGGTGGCGCGGGTCGTCGAGGCCTTCGTAGATTACATCGTCGAGATCACTCGTCGGTGACCCGTCGAAATCCGTGCCCAGCAATTCTTCGAACTGGTTCACG
Source organism: Streptosporangiaceae bacterium (assembly GCA_035765195.1). Classification (GTDB taxonomy): domain Bacteria; phylum Actinomycetota; class Actinomycetes; order Streptosporangiales; family Streptosporangiaceae; genus CALAED01. The sequence goes on along the minus strand of DASTYC010000018.1, from coordinate 33,594 downwards.
CCGGCTCCCTCGTAAACTCAGCCACCAAACGGCCCCTCGATGTATTTGCGTGGAACGGTGCCCTTAATCAGCCATTCCTGGTCTCGTCGCGTATTCATCATATCGATCATACGCTGGGCGATGCGCTTGGCCTTGGAGTTGCTCAGGCCCATGGCCCTCGCGTACTCCTCCGCTTGTGCCTTGGTGGAACCTGGCGCAAGGGTCAGATCGACGGGTCTGCCCGCAATCTTGTTGGCGTTTTCCTGGAGCTTTGCACGCGTTCCGGCGAATAAACTTCTACACCCTGCAGTTTACCGGAGGCGATGTCCGCCTGCAGAAGTTCCAGGTCCACGCGAATCCTGTTGGAACCGAATGCCTTGGCGTTGACACTGATCCGGACGCTCGCACGGGGAAGGCACCCGGCTCGTTCAGACCGCCCTCGCGGAGGAGACTCCGGCCCACAGTGAGCGGCGGTGACCCGGACGAGCACCCGCGCCGGGCCGCCGCCATGGGAGGACGCACACGTTCAATCTCTCGACGTCCACGATTCGGAATACTGGGGCAGTGCACTTATTCGGAGAGTGCGGTATTCCTCGGCTTAGGCGCCTTCGATCCAGTACTTCTGTAGCCTGGCGACGGCTTCCTGTTTGCTCATCCTTGCGACCTCGGCCTCATCGAGACCGACTCTGGAGATCAGCAAGTGGACGAGGTCGGCGGGCAGTGCCTCCGATGGCGGCGTAGGCGTTCCTCGATCTGGCACGACTTTGTCCTGGACACAGGCCCAGAACGTCGCCTCGTCCACCTGAAGCTGATCGCGGAGGATATGGCCCCAGATGCTGGGGCCATAGGTACTCCGGTCGACCGGGTGGGAGATGCGAGTCCGCAGGATCCGGCCATCCGCAAGATCCAGCTCGTAGGTGACGTGGTGGGTCCCCGTTCGCCCTCGGGCGTTCCGCGCCGGACGCCACCCTTCCGTCCGGCAGAAGCAGTCGTGGTCCTCACGCGTCGGCTGCGGCCAGGTCACCTGGCCTGCCCCACCAGCCAGTCACGCAACTGCTCATCATCGCTCAGGCTGATCAGCTGGACGAGCCCCCAGTTCTCGCGATGATTCGGAGCATCGAGTAGACGGTCCTGCCAGTCTTCGGCGTACTCTCGCAGCGAATCGATCATCTCCGCGACGGCCTCGTCGAAGGTCCCGCCGTCAGCAGCGAGAGGCAACCCTGGGATGAAGATCGACCAGCCGCCGGCTTCCGAAACCACTTGCGCACGAGACGGACTGACCACTGCGAGGTAGTGGCGCAACCTCGCAACGTCCACGATTGCCGTCGTGGCCGACTCACGACGCACCGTAGCCACGCGCCCCGTCTCAGCCGCGTCCAGGAGCGCCTTGAGATGCGCGCGGGCCTCCGTATAGCTGTCAAAGTGAACAGCGGTCACGGCAAACCTCCATCGCGACGTGTCTCCAGATTGCCATTCGCACCCACGTACTTCAAGTACGTCACGTACTTATGATGCTACCAGCAAGCCGAGCAAGACCCGGGCCGCCTTGCGCAACGGGAGGCCTGACCTGGCCTTTCATGCCGTAACCAGGCTCGGAGTCAGCTGCAGCCGCTGGTGGAGCCGCAGCCTTCGCAGACGTAGCAGCTGCCCGCCGGGCGCATCTTGGTGCCGCAGGTGAGGCAGAGCGGCGCGTCGGCGGTGCGGCCCTGGTGGCTTTCGATCACCTCGGTGCTGGACCCGGCCGTCGGCGGCTCCGCGGACGGCTGGGGCGGGCCGGCCGGCTTTTCGATGGCGGCCGACTGCGCCAGCATCTCGCGGTCGACCTCCTCGTCGACGTGCAGCGTGGCGGGGTCCTCCCCCGCCGCCTGCAAGGCCCGCTCCTCGGCGGTGAAGATGCCGAGGCCGGCGCGCTGCTCGAACGACAGGTGGTCGAGGGCCAGCCGCCGGAAGATGTAGTCCATCACCGACGTGGCCATGCGGATGTCGGGGTCGTCCGTCATGCCGGCCGGCTCGAACCGCATGTTCGTGAACTTCTCCACCCACGTCTCCAGCGGGACGCCGTACTGCAGGCTGATGGAGATCGCCATGGAGAAGGCGTCCATCACGCCGGCCAGCGTCGAGCCCTGCTTGCCGAGCTTGAGGAACACCTCGCCGACGCCGTCGTCGGGGTAGGAGGACGCGGTCATGTAGCCTTCGGCGCCGGCCACCGAGAACCGGGTGACGGTCGCGGGCCGCTGCTTGGGCAGCCGCCGGCGGACCGGACGCACCTCGGCAGGCGCCGCGGTCTCGACCTTCTTGTCCTCGTCCTTCCTCTTGGCCACCGACAGCGGCTGGCCGACCTTGCAGTTGTCGCGGTAGACGGCGAGCGCCTTGAGACCCAGCCGCCAGCCTTCGAAGTAGACCTTCTCGATGTCCTCGACGGTCGCCGATTCAGGGACGTTCACCGTCTTGCTGATGGAACCCGACAGGAACGGCTGGACCGCGGCCATCATGCGCACGTGGCCCATCGGGCTGATGGACCGCTCGCCCATCGCGCAGTCGAAGACCTCGTAGTGCTCGGGGCGCAGCCCCGGCGCGTCGACCACGTGGCCGTGCTCGGCGATGTACTCGACGATCGCCTCGATCCGCTCCTGGTTGTAGCCGAGCTTTTCGAGCGCCTTCGGCACGGTGTTGTTGACGATCTGCATCGACCCGCCGCCGACCAGCTTCTTGAACTTCACCAGCGCCAGGTCCGGCTCGATCCCCGTGGTGTCGCAGTCCATCATGAGCCCGATCGTCCCCGTAGGGGCCAATAGCGAGGCTTGGGCGTTTCGGTAGCCGTGCCGGTCGCCGAGCTTGAGGCACTGCCGCCACTCGCCGGTGGCGGTGGAGTGGATCTCCCTGTCCATGGTCTCGAGGGTGCGGATCTGCTCGTTGGCGGCGGCGTGCTTGCGCATCACCCGCAGGTGGCCCGCGTCGTTGCGCGCGTATCCGTCGTACGGGCCGACCACGGCGGCCAGTTCGGCGGAGCGCCGGTAGGCGACCCCGGTCATCAGCGACGTGATCGCCGCCGCGATCGCCCGGCCGCCGTCGGAGTCGTAGGCGTGGCCGGTCGCCATCAGCAGGGCGCCCAGGTTGGCGTAGCCGATGCCCAGCTGGCGGTAGGCCCGGGTGTTCGCCGCGATCTTGTCTGTGGGGAAGTCGGCGAAGGTGATCGAGATGTCCATCGCGGTGATGATGAGCTCGGTCAGCTTGACGAACCGCTCGATGTCGAAGCCGCCGTCATCCCGCAGGAACTTCATCAGGTTGATGGACGCCAGGTTGCAGGAGGAGTTGTCGAGAGAAAGGTATTCGGAGCACGGGTTACTGGCGGTGATACGCCCGGACTCGGGGTTGGTGTGCCAGTCGTTGATGGTGTCGTCGTACTGGATCCCCGGGTCGGCGCACGCCCACGCCGCCTGAGCCATCTGCCGGAACAGGTCTTTGGCCTTGATGGTCTCGATGACCTCGCCGGTGCGGCGGGCGCGCAGGTCGAATTCGCCGTTGGTCTCGACCGCGCGCATGAACTCATCGGAGACGCGGACCGAGTTGTTGGCGTTTTGGTATTGGACGCTGACGATGTCCTTGCCGCCGAGATCCATGTCGAAGCCGGCGTCCCGCAGCGCACGGATCTTGTCTTCTTCGCGCGCCTTGGTCTCGATGAACTCCGCGATGTCGGGGTGGTCGACGTCGAGGACGACCATCTTCGCGGCCCGGCGGGTGGCGCCACCGGACTTGATCGTGCCGGCCGACGCGTCGGCGCCGCGCATGAACGACACGGGCCCGCTCGCCGTGCCGCCGGAGGACAGCAGTTCCTTGCTGGAGCGAATCCGCGACAGATTGACGCCGGACCCGGACCCGCCCTTGAAGATGACCCCCTCTTCCTTGTACCACTCGAGGATCGACTCCATCGTGTCATCTACGGACAAAATGAAACACGCCGAGACCTGCTGCGGGGACGTGGTGCCGACGTTGAACCAGACGGGGGAATTGAACGAGAAGACCTGGTGGACAAGGGCGTGCTTCAGCTCGTGCTCGAAGATCTCGGCGTCCTCGTCGGTGGCGAAGTAGCCTTCGTCGCGGCCGGTGTCGAGGTAGACCTGCACGACCCGGTCGACGAGCTGGCGCAGGCTCCATTCGCGCTGGGGGGTGCCGACGGCGCCGCGGAAGTACTTGGACGTGACGATGTTGGTCGCGTTGGCGGACCAGAAGTCGGGGAACTCGACGCCGCGCTGTTCGAAGTTGACCGAGCCGTCGCGCCAGTTGGTCATGACGACATCGCGCCGCTCCCACGTCACCTCGTCGTACGGGTGGACGCCGGGCTTGGTGAAGATGCGCCGCATCTTCAGACCCTTGCGGCCGCCGCCCGGACCACGCCGCGCGCCCTTGCCGCGCCCGGCCGCCGAGTTGCTCACCGTCTCCGTCATGTCCTCCCCCTCCTGGGGCCGCTCAGGGCCCGTTAATCATGGACTTACCCGCTCCGAGCCGCCGGGCCCGAGCGCCTCACCGGCCGCGAACTCACTCCCCGGGCGAGGCCTGGGACCGCAGCGCCTGAATCTCTTTCTCGAAGTCGTCGAGCGACTCGAACCCCCGGTAGACCGAGGCGAATCGCAGGTAGGCGACCTCGTCGAGCTCGCGCAGCGGGCCCAAGATCGCCAGACCGATCTCATGCGAGGGGACCTCGGCGTTGCCCGTCGCCCGGATCGTCTCCTCGACCCGCTGGCCGAGCTGGGCCAGCGCGTCCTCGTCGACGGGCCGGCCCTGGCATGCCCGGCGCACCCCGGCGATGATCTTCTCGCGGGAGAACGGCTCGGTGACGCCGCTGCGCTTGGCCACCATCTGGAGCACGGTCTCTTGGGTGGTGAACCTGCGGCCGCACTCCGGACAGGAACGCCGGCGCCGGATAGCGGCGCCGTCGTCGGCGGCGCGGCTGTCGATCACCCGGCTGTCAGGGTTACGGCAAAACGGACAGTGCATCTGCCCATCCCCCTTCCCTGTACGGACATCGCCGAGCCCTCACAGCTCGCCACAGGAGCACAACCTCTAGTGAAGTTACATCGATGTAACTACTAGATGTTGTGGTCAACCGTACGGCGATGGGCGCCGGGCGCGCAACCGGAGCACACCAACAACTGCGAACACCCTGGTCACATCGAGCCTCACGAGCCCGCCTCGGCGTGTCGCGAGCCGACCCGGCTACCTGCCGGGCAGGAGCAGGCGCTGACCAGGCTGGACGATGGGTGTGGACAGGCTGTTCAGGTCGATGATGCGCCGCACCGTGACGCGCGGATCGGCGTCGGGGCGCGCCCGGGAGGCGATCTCCCACAGCGTGTCGCCGTAGCCGACGATCACCGACTCGCGCGCCCGCGCCGGGCCGGACTTCTCCCCCTGAGACCCGGCGAGCGCCCAACGGCCCGCCGTCAGCCACAGCGCGCCGAGCAACGCCGCCGCGACCATGATGACCAGCACCGCCCGCCCGCGGCGCGTCAGCCGAATCCCTGCGGACCGATTCGGCGGCACGCGGCAGCCTTGCGAGCGTGGCCGTTGCCGATGTCGTACTCTGCCCTGGGCGTGAGCGGTCGCACCCATTGCCGGCCCCCTCCCTCGCGGTCACGGATGATCTTCGAATGAAAGTTCGATCGAACGGTTGTACGATGTTCTATCGCAAGGGTCCGACAAAACGCGAGCACTTTCCTCGAACAGTTGTTTGATCATCCGATCTGGAACCGCTAACCTGCAACAACGGGAGCGATGAATCGGGAGCCACGCAGGAGGCGAGTGCGACCCATGAGCACACTGAGGGAGCCGCGAGACGCGGCGCCGGCCGGATCGAGGAGACGCTCGGGGGCGAGACACGAGCGACCGGCCGCGACGCGGGAAGCCGCCGTCCACCAGCGCGCGGAGGCGAGCGGCAGATGAGCAAGGTGCATGAGATGCCCGACGGGCCCAGCGACGAGACCGGGCTGACCCAGCGCCAGCGCATGGTGCTCGAGGTGATCCGCGATTCTGTGCAGCGGCGCGGCTATCCGCCGTCGATGCGCGAGATCGGCGAGGCGGTCGGGCTGACCAGTACGTCCAGCGTGTCGCACCAACTCCGCACGCTGCAGCGCAAGGGCTACCTGCGCCGCGACCCCAACCGCCCGCGCGCGGTCGAGGTGCGCGTGCCCGGCCAGCCCACCGTGCGGGTGCTACCCGACTCCTACGAGACCGCGGCCGGACAGGAGGAGTCCACCCACCCGGCCCCCGCGTACGTCCCCCTGGTGGGACGCATCGCCGCCGGTGGCCCGATCTTGGCCGAAGAGGCCGTCGAGGACATCTTCACGCTGCCCAAGCAGCTCATCGGCGAAGGGACGCACTTCCTGCTCCAGGTGACCGGCGATTCGATGATCGAGGCCGCCATCGCCGACGGCGACTGGGTGGTCGTCCGGCAGCAGCCGGTCGCCGAAAGCGGCGACATCGTGGCCGCGATGATCGACGGCGAGGCCACCGTGAAGACGTTCAAGCGCGCGGACGATCATGTCTGGCTGCTGCCACAAAACGCCTCCTATGACCCGATCCCCGGCGACGACGCCACGATCCTCGGCCGGGTGGTCGCGGTACTCCGCAAGATCTGACCGACGGCGTCGCGCTCGTCGGCTCCCGGCGGCTCGGACACCGCGCGTCCGGGCCGGCGCATCCGGGCCCGGTCGCCGGCTCGGGATGCGCTGCGGGGCGAATGGGTACGAAAGTGGCGGGTTGCCGACCAACCCACCGCACCCCGCCGACCCAGGAGCGACCGGACATGCCGAGCTTCGACGACCTCGACCTCGATCAGCTGCGCAGGCGCACGGGCATGAAGTGGGCCGCCGCCGGGCCCCATGTGCTGCCCGCCTGGGTCGCCGACATGGACTTCCCGATCCCGCCCCGGGTGCGTGAGGCGATCGTTCGCTGCGCCGACACCGATCTCGGTTACCCGGTCTGGACGGACACCGGTAAGGGGATGGCGCTGCCGGAGGCGTTCGCCGAGCGCATGGAGCGGCGTTATGGCTTCGCAGCCGACCCCTCCTGCGTCCGGGCGTTCACCGACGTGCACCAGGCGCTCCAGGTGACCTTGCACCTCGCCACCGGCCCCGGTGACGCCGTCGCGATGCACGTCCCCGCCTACCCGCCGTTCCTGGAGACGTTGACGACGATGGACCGGCCACTCGTGCCCATCCACATGCGGGAGGGCGCCGACGGCTGGGGGTTCGACGCCGATCGGCTCGCCGCCGACGTCGCCCGCCGCGGCGTCCGCGTGCTGCTGCTGGTGAATCCGCAGAACCCCACCGGACGTGCGTTCAGCCGCGCCGAACTGCTCAAGCTGGCCGAGATCGCGCTCGCCAATGACCTCCTCGTGATCTCGGACGAGATCCATTCCGACATCGTCTACGAGCCGGGGACGCATATTCCGTTCGCCTCGCTGGGCCCGGAGATCGCCGAGCGCACCGTCACCATCACGTCGGCGACCAAGGCGTTCAATCTGGCCGGCATCCGGTGTGCCGTCGCGCATATCGCCCCGCCGCACGTACGGGAGGCGGTCGACGCCCAGCCGAAATTCCTCTTCGGCGAGGTCGGCGTCCTCGGCGTCGTGGCCACCCTCGCCGCCTGGCAGGAGTCCGACGACTGGCTGGCCGAGGTCATGACCGTACTCGACCGCAACCGGCACCGGCTGCTGGCGGCCCTGCCGCCCGGCGTGACCGCCCGCCTTCCCGAGGCGACCTATCTCGCGTGGCTCGACTGCCGCGCCCTGGATCTGGGCCCCGATCCGGTGCCCTTCTTCCGCGAGCGGGCGGGCGTGTTGATCAGCGGCGGCCCACCGTTCGGCCCGGGCGGCGACGGCTTCGCGCGCGTCAACTTCGCCACCTCGGGCGCGATCCTCGATGAGATCCTGTCCCGGATGAGCGAGGCGGTCGTCCACCGCGACACGGCGGGGCCGCCCGCCGACTAAGAGCCTGACCGGTGATCAGGCGGGAACGACGTTAACGATCTTCGGGGCGCGGACGACGACCTTGCGGACGTCACGGCCCTCCAGCGCCGCGCGCACCTTCGCCGACTCCAGCGCCATCCGTTCCAGCTCCTCCGCGGAGACGTCGGGAGAGACCTCGAACCGGTCGCGCACCTTGCCCGCGACCTGCACCACGCAGGTCACCGACTCGCGGACCAGCAGGGCCTGCTCGGCGACCGGCCAGCCGGCCTTGGCCACCGACGCGGGACGGCCCAGGTGCTCCCACATCTCCTCGGCGGTGTACGGCGCGACCAGCGACAGCATGATCGCCAGGGCCTCGACGGCCTCGCGGACGGCCGGGTCGGCGGCGCCGGGCCCGGTGTCGACGGCCTTGCGGACGGCGGAGGTCAGCTCCATCATCCGGGCGATCGCGACGTTGTAGCGGTGCGACTCGATCAGCTTGGTCGCCTTGTCGATCGTCTGGTGGGTGATCTTGCGCAGCGCCTCGTCGCCGGCCGAGACGTCGACGCCGGGGGCGGAGGCCACGTCGCTGGCCAGCCGGTGGGCCCGGGCCAGGAACTTCACCGAACCGGACGGAGACACGTCGGCCCAGTCGATGTCGTCCTCCGGCGGCCCGGCGAAGATCATGCTCAGCCGTACGGCGTCCACTCCGTAGCGGTCGATCTGCTCGCCCAGGTCGACGCCGTTGCCCAGCGACTTCGACATGGCGGCACCCTGGTTGATCACCTGGCCCTGGTTGACCAGCCGCTTGAACGGCTCGGTGAAGTCGATCAGCCCCATGTCGTACAGCATCTTGGTGATGAATCGGCTGTACAGCAGGTGCAGGATGGCGTGCTCGACGCCGCCCGTGTACTGGTCGGCGGGCATCCAGCGGCGGACCTTGGCGCCGTCGAACGGCCCGTCATCGTAATCGGGCGAGCAGTAGCGCATGAAGTACCACGACGAGTCGACGAACGTGTCCATCGTGTCGGTGTCGCGTCGCGCCGGCCCCGAGCACTTGGGGCAGGTCACGGTGACCCAGTCGGTGGCGGCCGCCAGCGGGGAGATCCCCTTCGGGGCCAGGTCGGCGCCGCGCAGGTTGCCGGGCAGCCGCACGGGCAGGTCGGCGTCGGGCACCGGCACCTCGCCGCACGCCTCGCAGTGGATGATCGGGATCGGCGTACCCCAGAACCGCTGCCGCGAGATCAGCCAGTCGCGCAGCCGGTAGTTGACGGCGGCCTTACCCAGCCCCTTGTTCGCCAGGATCTCGGTGATGCGCTGGATCGCCTCGGTCTTCGTCAGGCCGTCGATCGGGCCGGAGTTGATCAGCGTGCCCTCGCCCGGCGTCGCGACGCCCGTCTCGGCGGGGTCGGGCTCGCCGGTCTCGACGACGACCCGCACCGGCAGCCCGAACTCCCGCGCGAAGTCCAGGTCGCGCTGGTCGTGGGCGGGCACCGCCATGATCGCGCCATGTCCGTACTCGGCCAGCACGTAGTCGGACGCCCACACCTGGATGCGCTCGCCGTTGACCGGGTTGATCGCGTGTACGCCCAGGAAGACGCCCGTCTTCTGCCTGTCGGCGGACAGCCGCTCGATCTCGCTCTCCTGCCTGACCCGGTCGCGGTACGCCTCGAACTCGGCGCGCCGGTCGGGGGCGCAGATCTCATCGGCCAGCGGGGCGTCCGCGGCCACCACGAAAAACGTGGCGCCGTACAGGGTGTCGGGGCGGGTGGTGAACACCGTGACCGGCTCGGTGCGGCCCTCGACCTCGAACTGAACGTCGGCGCCCTCCGACCGGCCGATCCAGTTGCGCTGCATGGTCAGCACGCGCTCCGGCCAGTCCAGGCCGTCCATGTCGTCCAGCAGCCGGTCGGCGTACTCGGTGATCTTGAAGTACCACTGGGTCAGCACGCGCCGCTCGACCTGCGACCCGCATCGTTCACAGTGGCCGGCGATCACCTGCTCGTTGGCCAGTACGGTCTGATCCTGCGGGCACCAGTTGACCTGGCCGCCCTTGCGGTAGGCCAGCCCGCGTTCGAAGGCGCGCAGGAACAGCCACTGGTTCCACCGGTAGTACTCGGGGTCGGAGGTGTGCAGCCGCCGCGACCAGTCGAAGGAGATGCCGAAGCGCCGGAAGGACGCCGCTTGCGTCTCGATGTTGTCGTACGTCCACTCGGCCGGGTGCGAGTTGCGCTTGATCGCGGCGTTCTCGGCGGGCAGCCCGAAGGAGTCCCAGCCGATCGGGTGCAGGACGTTGTGGCCCTGCTGGAACCAGTAGCGCGCGACCACGTCGCCGATCGCGAACGCCTCCGCGTGCCCCATGTGAAGATCGCCGGAGGGGTAGGGGAACATGTCCAGCGCGTACCGGCGCTCGCGGGTGTCGGCGGGGTCCTCTTCGGCCGCGAAAGGATTCAGCTCCGCCCAGCGCGCCTGCCATTTGTCCTGGATGGCGCGCGGGTCGTACGAATCGCCGGGGGCGGGCGCGCCGGCGTCGCCGGGGGTCTGCCCCGCCCCTTCGCGGTTGTGTGCGTCGGTGCTCAACGTCGCTACTCCGGTCCTGTCTCGGTCGAGTTCGGCTGTCGTCGGGAGATCATGCGGGCGTGCCCTGGAGCCCAGAGCCCGGACATGAAAGGACCCCTCACACAGGAGGGGTCGCCGCGTCGACTCGTCAGTGGGTCAACGCGGCCGGCTAAGGAGCAGCCTGACTCGCATACCTCAAGACTAGCGCAACGGCAAACGCCCGTGAGCGCCACGGCCCAGGACGCGATCACGGCATCCCGCGGGCCTGGTCCGGTCCGCCGGGTCGGGGCGCCCCGGCGAGCCCCCGCGCCGGGAAGATGGCGCAGGCGATCAGCGATCAAGGTTACGCTGGCGCGGACCGGACATCCGGCCACAGGTCTGGGACGATTCCGGGAACGGGGGGCCGGGGCCCAGGTCTGGCATACGGCGTCCCAGGATCGGACGGCAGTCGAACGGGAAGTGGGTCATGCTGCGCGACGGTGGCGCCCGGCTCCGGCTCCTCGCCGTGCTGCCGGCGGCCGCCGCCCTGGCGGTGTTCGCGGTGGCGGCGGCGGGCGGGTGCGCCGTCAACAACCCGACCGACCTGGCGCAGCGTCAGCCGGTGATCCCGACGCAGACGACGTCGGTCATCCGGCCAGATGGGACGGTGGTGTTCAACCGGCGGGCGGTGGGCCGCGTGATCGCCCAGCTGGGGTACGGCAACGCCCGGCCGCGCGAGAAGCCGCCCGGCCCGCTGCGCGCCTTCGTGGCCTCCTGTCGCGGGGCGGCGCCGCCCTGCCTGAACATCTTCTTCTTCTACCGTGGCCGGTACGTCGGGGCCGCCTTCGCCGAGCCGCAATCCCAGCTCACCGTACGCGGGCAGAACGGACGGGTGGTGAAGGCCTCCATCCCCAGTCCGAGCGGCGGTCTTCGCGACGTGCGCTACTTCTGGACCGGCGCCGAGGTCATGGGCCTCACCGGCACGGGCACGGTCACCGTGGTCCGCACGCCGTCGCGCCCGCTGTCTTGAGGCCGGCGCGCGGCTCCGCGGATATCGGCAACGGCGAGGCCGACATTCTGTACATTTCGGTTTCAGTGACCCGCGGTGTCCGAGGGACGCCGTGCTCCAGGAACACGTCGTTCAAGGTGGTCTGAGCCGTGGCCGCACCCACGCCGTACCCGCCCCCCGGGGCTCCGGACGGGCGTCGCCGCCGTGCGGAGCGATCCGGCGGCCGCGGCGCGTTGATCGGCGCGGGCGCCGCGCTCGCCGCCGTCGTGATCGCGGCGGCCGCGATCGTCGGCGTGGTCGCGAAGCGGGACCGGTCGCCCTCCGGGCCCGATCCCTATGCCGGCGCCTATCCCGTGGTCGCCGCCAGCACTACGCCGTCCGCCGCGATCACCTGGCAGCCCGCGGGGCCGCCGGCCGGGCCTTTGAAGCGGTTCCCGGGCCGCGCGACCAGGGTCGTGGGCAAGATCGTCGATCGGACCGCCGGGCTGTCGTACGCCAAGCTCGGCCCGCCGTGGAAGCAGACCAAGGGGATCACCCACACGGCGGGTATCGAATGGGACGTCCAAAAGCCCAAGTTCCACTGGTGGGCGGGGGCCTACTCCGATCTGCTCCGCGACGATTTCCTGGCGGCGGCGAAGGGGCCCAACGGGCTGCGCGCCGCCGCGGAGCTGGACGCGGCCAAGTGGGCGAAGACCTACGACGGCAAGATGATCCCGATCGCCGGCCGGGCCCTGAAGATCAGCGGGCGGAGCGCCTGGCTGGCGGGGTATCGGGTGCTCACCCCCGGCTCGTGGGACAAGATCCCAGAACGGGCGCTCGTCGTCGTGGTGGTCAACTCGGGCCGACGGGTGCCCGCGGTCTTCGAAGTCTCCATGGCGAAGCCGAAGTATCAGCTGCTACCCGACATCAACACGCTGGTCGGCTCCCTCCGAGTCGTTCGCTGACCGGCTCGCGCACCCGGATCGGTTCCCGCCCGAGCGGGCGAGGTCAGAACTCGTACGGGAGGTGCTTGATGCCGTTGATGAAGTTCGACAGCAGACGGTCGGGCTCGCCGGTCACCCGGATGTTCGGGACCCTGCTGAACAGCTCGCGGAACATCACCGTGATCTCGCGGCGGGCCAGGTGCGCGCCCAGGCAAAAGTGCGGGCCGGGGCCGCCGAACCCGATGTGCGGGTTCGGATCGCGGGTGATGTCGAAGACGTCGGGCCGGTCGAAGATCGACTCGTCGCGGTTGGCCGACCAGTAGTAGAGGACCAGCTTGTCGCCGGCCCGGAACGCGTTGCCGTTGAGCTCCGTGTCGCGCGTGGCCGTTCGCCGCATCCAGATGACCGGCGAGGCGTACCGCACGATCTCTTCGACCGCGCCCGGGATGTGCCGCTCGAAGTCGTCGCGGAGGAGCTCGCGCTGGCCGGGGTTGACGGTGAACAGGTGCAGGCCGTGCGCGATGGCGTTGCGGGTGGTCTCGTTGCCGGCGACCGCCAGCAGGATGAAGAACGATCCCAGCTCCTGGTCGGTGAGCGACTCGCCGTCGATGTTGGCGTTGACGAGCGCCGAGGTCAGGTCGTCGGTGGGATGGTCGCGCCGGAACCGGCCGAGGTCCTCCACGATGTCCTTGATGGCCTGGCCGGCGACGAGCAGCTGCCCCGCGATCTCGACGTAGTCGTCGGACGGCAACAGCTCGGGGTCGGCGCCGGCGAGGATGATGTTGGTGTTGTCCAGCACCGTCTGGTAGGCCGACTCCGGTATCCCCATCATGTCGCAGATGATCTTCAACGGCAGGCGGGCGGCGACCTGCGGGACGAAGTCGGCCGGGCCATCGGCAAGGATCTCATCGACGATGCGGGCGGCGACGGTCTGCACCTGGTCCTCGAACCGCTGGATCATGCGCGGTGAGAACGCCCGGGAGACGATGCGGCGGATGTGGGCGTGCCGGGGATCGTCCATGCTGATCATGGAACCGAAGTATTCGTTCATGTCGGACGGCATGTCCGGGATGCTGACCGCGCCATGCCCCGAGCAGAAATCCGCGGGGCGCCGCGACGCCTCGATCACGTCCGCGTGCTTGACCAGCGCGTAGTAGCCGGGACCGCGCGGCACGATCACGATGTCCGGCTCCTCGAAGAAGGCCGGTGCGGGCAGTCGCCGCAGCGCCGCGAACGCCTCGTGCCGCTCGGTCAGCGGACGGGCCCAAAAGTCCCAGTCGGATAGATCGATGCCGTCCAGTGCCGTCGCCATGTTCGACCTCCAAGCAAACAGAACGTCATTCGGTCTGTCTCCGTCTAAGTGTCCACTTACTTCCGGCACGGGTGGGCGTGAATCCCGTCACAATTGTTCAGATTTTCTGGTCGCCTGCCGTTTCAGCCGGCCGGGTGACCCAGTCCAGCACCTGTGCGGCGACCTCGGACGGGCGCTCCAGGTGCAGGAAGTGACCGGCCTCGTCAAGGATCTCTACCCGCGAACCGGGCGGGAGGTGCCGCTCGGCGTCCTTCGCCATGTCCACGCCGAGGCATCCGTCGCGGGCGCCGTGGAGGTACAGGTGCGGCCGGCTCCCGACGCGGGCGGTGGCCTCCTGCTCGGCCGAATAGCGCGCGACGTGCCGAGAGGGGTCGAGCATGGCCTGGTAGTAGCCGATCGCCGCGGCCGTGTTCGGCGGCGACCCGAGGCAGTCCATCACGCGGGCGACGTCATCGGTCGCGTCGTATCCGGGTGACCAGTCGCGCCACAGGCCCGCCACGAACGACGCGGTCAGCGCGCTCTCGGCCAGGTCCGTCTGGAAGAGAAAGACATAGAACGACCGCTTGAGCTGGTCATAGGAGAAGAACCGTTCCAGCATCGCGGCCAGCGGCGGCAGCGCCATCACCACCGCTCGCCGCCACCGCTCCGGCGCCGCGGCGGCGGCGCCGTAGGTGGCGGCGGCCCCCCAGTCGTGCCCGATCAGCACGGCGTGGTCGCGGCCGCCCAGCGCTTCGTGCAGCGCGTTGGCGTCAGCGGCCAGCGCGCCGGTCTGGTAGGCGCCGTCGGCGGGGACCTCGGTGGGCGCGTAACCGCGCATGAATGGCGCCACCGCGTGAAATCCGGCGGCGCCGAGTTCCGGGAGCAGATGCCGCCAGGTGTACGCCGAGTCGGGGAACCCGTGGAGGCACAGCGCCAGCGGCCCGTCGTCGGGCCCGTCCGATAGATAGCCGAACGTCACGTCATTGGCGGTAATCGACGAGATATCCGTCATGCCGAGACCGTATACCTTGCCCTGGCACCGGCCCCGCCGGGCCGCGCCCGGCTCCACGTCGTCAAGCCCGCCGCGACGATCATCGGTCTTCCACGGAGAGAGCGGGACGCAGGGGGCTCAGTGCCTCGGTCAGCAGGTCCGGCAGCGGCGTGGGCCGCCCTCCCGCGACGGCCACGTACGTGGTGCGCCCGGTCACGATCACGATCCGGGGCCGGCGGATGAGGTAGGACATCGTCAGCGAGGTGCGGCCCCGCCGTACGGGCCGGGCCTCGATCGTCAGCTGGTCGTCCAGGTGTGCCGGCATGGCGTGGTCGCAGCCGCTGGCCACCACCACCAGGTCGGTTCCGGTCTCGCGGAGCCGTCTGTAACCGCCGACGTGTTCGTCGAGCCAGCCGAGAAAGGCGTCCTCGAACAGCTCGTAGTAGCGGCCGGCGTGCACCATGCCCTGGGCGTCGCACAATCGCGGCGGCACCCGCAGCGCGGCGGTGTGCGCCGGCCCCGCCGACCGCTCGGTCCAGATGGCGTCGAAGGCGCCGGCGTCGAACGGCAGCAACCGGCAGGCGGCGATCCGCCCGTCGCGTACCTGGTAGAGCCCGACGGTCGACCAGGTGGCCTCCTGCCCGTCGATGACCGCGAAGCCATCGGTGACCGCCCCGATCCAGCCGTCGTCTCCGCACAGGATCTGCCGGCCGGTCATGCGGAAGGTCCGGTCGGCCAGGTCGCGGCGGCGCGCGAAGTAGCGCATCACCGCGTCGATGCCGTGGTAGTCGCCGGCGATGGCGTTGTCGCCAGGCACCTGCCACACGACGTCCGGCGCCAGCAGCTCGAGCAGTGCCGACGGCCCGCCTCCCTGGTAGAAGCTGTTTTGCGCCTCGTGCAGGCGCTCCAGCACCCGCCGCGCCTCGTCCTGGAGCATTGGCCCCTCCCCTATGTGTTCACAGCGAGCGTTCGTGACCGGGTCATGAGTCGCGGAGTGCGGCGGGCGGACTCGCCAGCCCGAGGGTGCCCACGGCGGCGCGGGCGGCCAGCAGCTCGTCGTAGGGCGCCTGTCCGGCGAGCATGATCACAGACCCCTCCAGCGCGCCCAGAAACGCCAGCGCGACCGTGCGGGCAGGCGGCCCGGGCGGAATCGACCCCGCGCGGCGGCCGGCGTCGATCAAACGGGCCACTCGCTTGACCCCCGTCTCGAAGACCCGCTCGATCTCTCGCCCCAAGGGGTGGTCGCGACCACTGAACTCCACCCGCAGCGCCATCGCCACCCGAGCCACATCGCGCCGGCAGTACACGGCATGACCACGCGCCAACACGATCAACGCCTCCAGCGGGTCGCCCTGCCGCTCGACCAATCCGCCCACCTCGCGGCGCCACGTCTCATCCACCCACTCGATCACCGCCCGAACCAGCTCGTCTTTGTCCTTGAACTGGTGATACAGGGCGCCCCGCGAATAGCCCGCCGCACGTGCCACCTCCTCCAGCACGATGTTGCCGTAGCCGTAGCGCGACAACCCTCGCGCCGCCGCCTCCAACAACGCCGACCGGGAACGCGCCCGCCGCTCCGCCTGACTCGACCGCCGCCGCCCCCCCAGCGGCGGCGGTGCCCCCGAGTCATCACATACATGCATGTCTGTATGTTAGTGCCGACTCGTGTTCGCGCATAGGCGCCGGACGGGAATCTCCGCCGCGCGACCGTCAGCGCCCGGAACCGGCAGACGTGCCCGGCTATCAGGGCGGGTGGTCGTCGTAGCAGGGCTCGGCGAGGGCCTCGGAGGTCACGCGCAGCCGTGCCAGCGCGGGTGGAACGCCGGTCAGCATGATGTCGCGGAGCAAGGCCGCCATCGAGTATGTGGGGTCGGCCTCGACGGCCCGGTCGAGGGCGACGTTCGCCAGCGCGCCGTCGCCGGACAGGTATGCCGCATATGCCGTAAGACATGCCGGCGCGGCGGCGAAGGGCGTCTCGACGCGGCGCAGGACGTCACGCCACAGGTCGAGCCCTTCGGAGTCGGTGTGCACGAGCGCCTCGTCTCGCACCCGCAGATGCGTAAGGACCACACCGAGCCAGGCGACCTCGTCGTCGGTAAGCGGCCCGCCGCGCCGCAGCAGATCTCGGGCATGGGCGACGCCGTCGGCCGCCATCCGCGCCTCGAACAGCATGCGGTCGCCGCCACATTGGAACATTCGGCGCACGCGGCGCTCGATGGCGCGCTCGGTGGCCAGCCGCATCGACTCGCGGGCGGCACCGCCGACCGGCGCCACCGATCGAGCCAGCTCGCCCCGCCCGGGCAGCGCCACCCGGCCCGCCAACGTGGCCTGCGCCGCGATCGCGCTGGTGCCGATGTCATAGGGCGTGCCCTCCGGCGGGCAGCACCCGGGGACCGCGCACGAGCACGACCAAAAGCGGCCGTCGGCGACGCGGAGCGCCTCGAGCACCTCGACGCCCCGCAGGTCGAGCGCGACACGGGCGGCCGCCATGATCGGACCGACCCGCTCCGCGCCTCCGTAGCCAACCAGCACCACGTGCGAGAAGCCGTTGGCGTCGAGCAACGCGGCGATCTGCTCGGCGGCGGCGTCGAGATGCTCGTCCGCCGGTAAATCGAGGCGCAGCGCGCAGCCGCCCAGCGACCTCTCGGAACCGATCGCGACGAGGCTGTCGGCCGGATGGAAGCCGAGCAGATAGGGGACGGCGGCGATGACATCGTGTGGGGACCGGAGCCGGAGCACCTGTGGCTCGTCCGTTGCGCTCGCGTTGTTCATGGGTCGAGCTTGCGGCCGGTCACGCTGTGCGACCAGACCCCACCCGGAGCTGTGGAAAACCCGGCGGCGCCACCGCACGATGAAGCGCGGCGCGGCAACGGGCGGTGCCGGCCGGCCGGGAGCGGGGCCGGCGGGGGCGCGGCGCTTACGTGACGGCTTCGCCGGGGGAACCCGGATCGATGCGCCGATCCTTGTTGCGCTCGTTCCAGGCGCGCATCCGCGCCGGGTAGCCCGTGAGCTGCACGTCGTACACGGGCAGGCCCAGATTGCGTGCGACCTTCCCGATCACCTGGGGCGAGCCGACGCGACGCCGGGTCCATTCCCCGTCGTGCGCGACGGCGACCGCGGTCGTGTCGGTGGCGAAAGTCTCCGGTTCGACGTAGAACTCCACCCCGACCCGGCTGCGGGCAAAGGCGATCAACGCCTCGATGTCGGCGTTGTTCGCCTCCCTGTCCAGCCTGGTCACCGTGGGTCCCCGCCGTTTGCGGAGCCCGAAGCGGTCCTTGAACCTCAACGGCCTTCCCATCGTCTGTCGCGTCTGCCTGATCGACGCGTGCCGCGCATTACGACGATAACGATGATTCCGGCGCAATGGGTTCCCCCGAGCATCCAGATCGGGATGCGAGGGCACCCGGCCGAAAGGTCAGCGCATCTCAGGGGACGACCAGGGTTGTCCCCGATGGGCTTCGGCGGTACGCGAGACGACCATGGAGGTGTGAACACGAGACCAACGGTGCCGACGGGGGAGCTACGCGTCTCGAACGCGGAACGGGAACCCGTCATCGAGCAGCTCAAGCAGGCCTACGCCGAAGGCCGCCTCGACCATGGCGAGTTCGACCTGCGCGTCCATCTCGCCATGACCGCCAAGACCCGGGCGGATCTCGCCACGGTCACCCGCGACCTCGCCACCCCGACGCCCCCGTCGCTCGACGCCGGTCTCGCCGTGGATCCGACGCCACGTGATCGTCTGCTGGCCGCGATCGCGCACGGGTCCGGCTACTTCACCACCTTCGTCGGGCCGCTGGTGTTCATGCTCACCAGCGGACGACGGTCGAGCTTCATCCGCCGCCACGCCGTCGAGGCGCTGAACTTCCAGCTCACCTTGCTGGCCGTGGTCGTGGTGACGTTCGGCTTCGGGGCGATCCTGTACGCCATCACGTGGATCGTCGCGGCGATCGGCGCGCTGGCGGCACTCGCCGGCCAGCGGTTCGACTACCCCTTCACGCTGCGCCTCATCCACTGAATCCACTGAATCCGCTGAATCCGATGAGGGAGGACGGGGCTCAGCGAGCGGGCCGGGCCGCCTGCTCCCGGGGACGCGGCGCGGGGTGGTCGGGGTCGAGGGCCGGAAGGCCGTCGATGCTCCGCGCGTTCACCTTGACCCGTTCCGGCCACTGCGCGGCGGTACGGCGGCCGTGCTGGTCATCGAGGAGGGTCCGCTCACCGACCAGGTCCATCATCGGCACGGAGTAGCCGCAGGAGTCGGCGATGCGGGTCACATCGATGACGATGATGGAGCGCACGCCGGGGTGGCCGGGGCCGAATCGGCCGGCCAGTTCCCGCCATTCGGGGGCGTCTGGCCGCACGACACGCCCCGTGCCGTACAGCCGCAGGATCTTCGGGGAACGGCCGAACGAGCAGAACATCAGCGTGATCCGGCCGTTTTGGCGCACGTGCGCGATCGTCTCGGCGCCGCTGCCGTACAGCTCCAGATAGGCGACCCTGTGGTCGCCGAGCACCGCGAAGGTGTCGGTGTAGCCCTTGGGCGAGACGTTGACGTGGCCGCCCTCCGTCGGTGCGGTCGCGACGAAGAACATCGGCTGCTCCGCGATGAACGCGCGCAGCCGGTCGTCGATCCTGTCATAGAGCTTCGCCACCGGTCGCCTCCTGCCGTTCTCGGGGGTCAATGACCCCAACGGGTCAATTGTCCCATTCGCCGCATGGGATGATCAGAGTTGGCAAACAGGGCGAGAGTCGGCTGGGCCGGGCGGGCGCGCGCCAAAGTCCAGGACCGAACGGGGAGGAACTGTGACAGATCTTCTGCGCGGCGAGGCGGAGCATCGCCGGGCCGTGGAAGCGCTGCGGCGGTCGTACGCGGCGATTCCCGCCGACGCCCCCGTGCGCCTGGCGAAACGCACCTCGAACCTGTTCCGGTTCCGCGCTCCGGCGGGGACGCCCGGCCTGGACGTGGCCGGCCTCGACCGGGTGCTGCGGGTCGACCGCGACGCCCGTACCGCCGACGTGCAGGGCATGACGACCTACGAGGACCTGGTGGCCGCGACCCTGCCGCACGGCCTGATGCCGCGGGTGGTGCCCCAGCTCAAGACGATCACGCTGGGCGGCGCGGTCACCGGGCTCGGC
This sequence comes from Streptosporangiaceae bacterium, assembly GCA_035765195.1. GTDB lineage: Bacteria > Actinomycetota > Actinomycetes > Streptosporangiales > Streptosporangiaceae > CALAED01. Next base: position 13,788 of record DASTYC010000018.1, on the reverse strand, counting down.
ATCGAGTCGTCGTCATTCCGCAACGGCCTGCCGCACGAGTCGGTCCTCGAGATGGACATCATGACGGGCGACGGCGAAGTCGTGACCGCCACCAGGGACAACGAGCACAGCGACCTGTTCTACGGCTTCCCCAACTCCTACGGCACGCTGGGCTACGCGCTCCGGCTGCGCATCGAGCTGGAGCCGATCAAGCCGTACGTCTGGGTGCGGCACGTGCGGTTCGGGCCGTCCGGCCGCGACGGTGACTCCGGACCCACGGGCGCCACGGCCGGCGCGGGCGGCGCGGGCGGTGCGGCCGGGGACGCGGCGCGCGCCATCGCGGAGATCTGCTCCACCGCCGCGTACGAGGGCGAACGGGTGGACTTCATCGACGGCACGGTGTTCGGCCCCGACGAGATCTACCTCACCCTCGGCACGTTCACCGACTCGGCGCCCTACACCTCCGACTACACCGGCGGGAAGATCTACTATCGCTCGATCCAGCAGCGCGCCGGCGACTTCCTGACCGTCCACGACTATCTGTGGCGATGGGATCCGGACTGGTTCTGGTGCTCGCGCGCGTTCGGGGTGCAGCACCCGCTGGTCCGCGCCGCCTGGCCGCGCCGCTACAAGCGGTCCGACGTCTACCGCCGGCTGGTCGCCTGGGACAGGCGTACGCAGTTCTCCGCCCGCGTCGACCGCTGGCGCGCCAAGCCGCCGCGCGAGGACGTGATCCAAGACGTCGAGGTGCCGGTGGAGCGGCTGCCCGAGTTCCTCGACTTCTTCCACGACAAGGTCGGCATGACCCCGGTGTGGCTGTGCCCCCTGATCGCCCGCGAGCGGTGGCCGCTGTATCCGCTGCACACCGGGGAGCTATACGTAAATGTCGGGTTCTGGGGCACGGTGCCGCTCCCACCCGGGCGGGTCCCGGAGTACCACAACCGGCTCATCGAACGTGAGGTCGCGACGCTCGACGGGCATAAGTCGCTATATTCGACGGCTTTTTACACACGAGACGAGTTCTGGCGCCACTATGACGGGCCCGCCTACCGGAAATTGAAGGAAACGTACGACCCCAACGGGCGGCTGCTCGACCTCTACGACAAGTGTGTGCGGGGACGCTGAAGATAGGAGGGGACGTCTCATGTCGTTGGCAGAGGTCTTCGAACGCATCACCGGTCCGGGTGCGCAGGTGGAGTTCACCGCCTATGACGGCAGCCGCGCCGGCTCGCCCGGCCCGGACGGCATCCGGATCCACGTACGCACGCCGTACGCCGTTTCATACCTGCTGCGCTCGCCGGGCGCGCTGGGGCTCGCCCGCGCGTACGTCGCCGGCCACCTGGACGTGCACGGCGACATGTACACCACGCTCAACACCATGTCGCGGGTGCTCGGCGACCTGAGTGTGGCCGACCGGCTGCGCGTGCTCCGCGGCATCGCCCGCGACCCGCTGCTGCGCGGCGCGGCCGCCACCCACCTCGACCCGCCGCCCCAGGAGGTACCGGTCAACCGGCTGCCGCTGCTGACCGGCCTGCGCCACTCCAAGCGCCGCGACGCCCGGGCCATCTCCCACCACTACGACGTGTCGAACACCTTCTATGAGTGGGTGCTCGGCCCGTCGATGGCCTACACCTGCGCGTGCTTCCCCACCGAGGACGCCACGCTGGAGCAGGCGCAGTGGCACAAGCACGATCTGGTGGCCCGCAAGCTGGGGCTCCGGCCCGGCATGCGCCTGCTCGACGTAGGCTGCGGCTGGGGCGGCATGGTCATGCACGCGGCCAAGGAGTACGGCGTCAGGGCACTCGGCGTCACGCTGTCGAAGCAGCAGGCCGAGTGGGCGCAAAAGGCGATCGCCGAGGCCGGCCTGTCCGAGCTGGCCGAGGTACGCCACCTCGACTACCGCGACGTGGCCGAGGACGGTTTCGACGCCGTCAGCTCGATCGGGCTCACCGAGCACATCGGCAAGGCCAACCTGCCGTCGTACTTCTCCTTCCTGTACGGGAAGCTGCGCCCGCGCGGACGGTTGCTCAACCACTGCATCACCCGTCCGGACGACACCGAGCCGCCGATGCGCCGGCAGGGCTTCATCAACCGCTACGTCTTCCCCGACGGCGAGCTGGAAGGCCCGGGCCACATCATCAGCCAGATGCACGATGCGGGCTTCGAGGTCCGGCACGAAGAGAACCTGCGCGAGCACTACGCCCGCACGCTCACCGGCTGGTGCGCGAACCTCGACGCCCACTGGGACGAGGCCCGCGCCGAGGTCGGCGAGGGCACCGCACGGGTCTGGCGGCTCTACATGGCCGGCTCCCGGCTCGGCTTCGACCGCAACTGGATCCAGTTGCACCAGGTCCTCGGCGTCAAGCTCGACGACGACGGCCGCTCCGGGATGCCGCTGCGACCCGCGTTCGAGCCTCCGGCGCCGCACTGACGCGTACGGAGGGCCCGCGCGCCCCGGCCGAGAAAGGGGCGGACACCAGGGCGCGCCGGCGCCGCGGCGTGGGTCAGCCGGGCGCGTCGAAGGCGTCGAGCGCGTTGAGCGCGCGATCGACGTCGGCCTCGGTCGTGTAGAGGTGGAACGACGCGCGCAGCCGCCCGTGCCGTACCGCCGCCCGCACCCCCGCGGCGGCCAGCCGGTCGGCGGCATCGGGCAGGTCAACGCTGACGATGGCGCTGTCCCCCGGCGGTAGGCCCAGGCCCGTCCGGAACCGGTTGGCGAGCGCCACGTCGTGCGCCCGCACGGCCTCCACCCCGATCTCGGCCAGCAGTTCCATGGACGGCGCGGCCCCGACGTAGGAGAACCAGGCCGGCGACAGGTCGAACCGGCGTGCCGAGGCGGCCAGCCGCATCGACGGCCCGTAGTACGAATCCGCCACGTCCTCGCCCGCGTACCAGTTGGCCTGCAGCGGACGGAACCGATCCCGCACGGCCGGGCTGAAGTAGCCGAACGCCGTGCCGCGCGGCGTCATCAGCCACTTGTAGCCCGCGCAGACCAGCACGTCGAACCCGGCGGCCTCGACCGGCAGCCACCCGGCCGCCTGGCTGGCGTCGCCCACCACCAGCGCGCCGTGCCGCCGCGCGGCCGCGATGATGTCGTCGACGGCGGCGATCTCCCCGGTGGCCGACTGCACGACGCTGAAGCTGACCAGGTCGGTACGGGCGTCGATCGTCTCGGCGAGCTTGCCGACCGGCACGGTGTCGATCCGTACGCCGCGGTCGGCGTGGACCAGCCAGGGGAAGAGGTTGGAGGTGAACTCGATCTCAGGAACGATCACGCGCGCCCCTGCCGGCAGCGCCGCCGCGACCACCGACAGCATCGCCGAGACCGACGCCCCGACCGCCACGTCGTCGACGGGCACGCCGACGAGCCGGGCGAAGGCCGCCCGCGCGCGGCCGGTGGACAGATCCCACGTCGTCCAAGGGCCGCTGCCGCGCCGCCACTCTTCCAGCGCGGCGTGCATCGCGTCGATCGTCGGGCGTGGCGGAAGGCCGTAGCTCGCGGTGTTCAGCCACCCGGGCTCGGGATCCCACAGGCCGACGGCGTCGCTGATCAACACAGATCCAGTTTGCCCCATCCGTGGCCGAACCGCCGATCACATGATCATGAGTGACTGTCTGTACTGTTAGGTGACCAACGGAGACAAGCGCACAGCGTTAGCTGAGATGCGGAATTTGTGGCGATTGGCGGAGTGAGAGAGTAAGACTAGCCGGATGCGGAGGTACAACATGGTGGAGGTTCTTCGGAGCTTCGGGGAGCATCGGGTGTGACAAATGAGCACGCCCTACGACGAAAGACCGTGGCTTCGGTTCTATCCCAGCGGTGTGCCGACCGGAGTCGAGGTCCCTGACGTCCCGCTCACCAGCCTGCTCGACGACGCCGCCAAGCGGTTTCCCTACCGTCGCGCGCTCGTGTTCTTGGGCCGGACGGTCCGCTATCGGCGGCTGGTCAAGAGCGTCGACCGCTTCGCCGGGGTGCTGCGCAGCCTGGGCGTGCACAAGGGCGACCGGGTCGCACTCGTGTTGCCGAACTGCCCGCAGCAGGTCATCGCGTTCTACGGCACCCTCAGGCGCGGCGCGGTCGTGGTCATGAACAACCCGCTCTACACCCCGCCCGAGCTTCATCATCAGCTCACCGACTCCGGCGCCCGCGTGGTCGTCGTGCTGGACCGGATGTACGAGGCGCTGGCCGAGGCGCTGCCCGGCACCCATGTCGAGCACGTCCTGGTCACCTCGCTGACCGAGTACCTGCCGCGGCTCAAGCGCATGGCCCTGCGCCTTCCGCTGGAGCGGGTGCGGAAGCTGCGCGCCGAGCTGACCACGCCCGTCCCCCGCGACGCCGACGTGCTGTTCCTGCGCGAGACGATGCGCGCCACCCGCCGCCGGCAACGGCAGGTCCCCGTCGATCCGCGTTACGACCTGGCCGCGCTGCAGTACACGGGCGGCACGACGGGCCGCCCCAAGGGCGCGATGCTCACGCATCGCAACCTCGTCGCCAACGCCCATCAGACCATCGCGTTCGACCCGCACATCCAGCCCGGCCGCGAGGTGTCGCTCGCGGTGCTGCCGCTGTTCCACGTCTTCGGGCTGACGATGTGCCTCACCGCCAGCATGCTGATCGGCGGCACCGTGGTGCTCATCCCCAAGTTCGACCTCGACCTGGTGCTCGCGGCCCTGAAGCGATGGCGGCCGACGATCTTCCCGGGGGTTCCGCCGATCTACCAGCAGATCGCCGAATCGCCCAAGGCGCGCAAGTCGGGGATGGGATCGGTGCGGACGTGCGTGTCCGGGGCCATGAAGCTGCCGCGCGAGACCGTCGACGCGCTCCGCCGGACCACCGGCGCGCGGGTGATCCAGGGGTACGGGCTCACCGAGACCTCCCCCGTCGTGATGGCGAACCCGCTGGACGGCAACGCCCGGCACATCTCGGTCGGCATCCCGCTGCCGAGCACGGACGCACGGGTCGTGGACGAAAACGATCCGATGCGGGCGGTGCCGGTCGGGATGGCCGGCGAGTTGATCGTGCGTGGTCCGCAGGTGTTCGAGGGCTACTGGCGCCAGCCCGACGAGACCGCCGAGGTGCTGCGGAACGGCTGGCTGCGCACCGGCGACATCGGGTTGATGAGCCCGGACGGCTTCTTCACGTTGATCGATCGCAAGCGCGACGTGATCATCGTCGACGGTTTGAACGTCTACCCGTCCGAGGTCGAGGCTCAGTTGTGCCAGCACCCCGGGGTGCTCGACGCGGCGGTGGTCGGGGTCCCCGACGCGCGCCACGGCGAGGCGATCAAGGCGTACATCATCCCGCAGCCCGGCCTCCCGCCGCCCCGGCCGCGGGAGCTCGTCGACCTGTGCGCGCAGGGACTTACCCGCTACAAGGTGCCGCGGTACGTGGAGTTCCGTTCCGAGCTGCCCCGCAACATGCTCGGCAAGGTGCTCCGTCGCGTGCTGCGTGACGAGGTCGCGGCCCGCGCGGGCCAGCAGGGCTCGGCGAGTTCGAGGCCGCACGGCACCTGAACCGCGGGTGAACCGCAGGCGGGGTCGAGGGCGGGGCCGAGGTCAGGCCGGGCCGGCGCCCTGCGCGGCGTCGATGCGACGCAGGGCGGCCCGGACGACTCCGGGGTCGGTCGTCGTCCAGAACGGCGGCATGGAGGCCCGCAGGAATCCGCCGTAGCGGGCGGTGGCGAGCCGCGGGTCGAGAACGGCGACCACGCCGCGGTCGTCCATCGTCCGGAGCAGCCTGCCCGCCCCCTGGGCGAGGAGAAGCGCCGCATGGGTCGCCGCCACGGTCATGAAGCCGTTGCCGCCGCGGGCCGCCACCGCACGCTGGCGGGCCGAGGCGATCGGATCGTCAGGGCGCGGGAACGGAATGCGGTCCATGACGACCAACTGCAGCGCCGACCCGGGCACGTCTACCCCCTGCCACAGCGACAACGTGCCGAACAGGCAACTTCGTTCGTCCTCGGCGAACCGCTTGACCAGCAACGATGTCGAGTCGTCCCCCTGGCAGAGCACGTCATGGCCGACCCTGTCGCGCAGCTCGGCCGCCGCCTGCTTGGCCGCTCGCATGGAGGAGAACAGGCCGAGCGTGCGCCCGCCGGCCGCCGTGACCAGTTCCGCCAGCTCGGTGAGGTACTCCGGGGGCAATCCGTCCCGCCCCGGCGGCGGCAGATGCCGGGCCACGTACAAGATCCCGGCTTTGGGATGGTCGAACGGCGAGCCCACATCGATGCCCGACCAGGTGAGCTCACCCACCGAGTCCTGCTTGTCGGCCGCGGCGGCGTCCGCGCCTTCCGCGGCGTCTGCGCCTTCCGCGGCGTCCGCGGCGTCCGCGGCGGCCGTCGCTCGCGTACGGGCCTGCCCGCCTCTGGGGTGTGCGTCGTTCGCATCGGTCGCCGGGCGCGCGCCGAGCGGCGGGAGACCCCACTGCCTGGCGAGCGGTTCGAACGAGCCGCCGAGGGCCAAGGTGGCCGACGTGAGCACGGTCGTACGGGTGCCGAACAGGCTCGCCCGCAGCAGCCCGCCGACAGTGATCGGCGCGACATGCAGTGTGGGCGGCCATCGGCGGTCGTCGCTGTAGCTCTTGGCCAGCCAGACCACGTCGTGGCGCGCGGCGATCTCCGGTTCGAACGCGCTGAGCAGCCGAACGGCGGTGTCGTGCATATCCGCGACGCTCGTCCGGGCGGCCTTCCGGGCCGCGGCGGCGCCGGGATCGGCCTCCCGGTCCCTGGGCTCGGGGCCGAGCGCGGTCACGCACGCGTGCGCGGCGTCGCGCAGCACGGCGAGCGTGTTGCCCAGCGGCGCCGGCAGCACGTCCATGCGGCCGGGGGGAAGATCGTCGAGCAGTGCGCCGAGCGCCTCCCCGGCCTCCTTGAGCCGGTCCGCGACGTCGTCCGCGACGATTCGGCCGCAGCGGCGGGCCGCGGCCTCCACGGCGGCCGCGCTGAGGTCGCCGGTCGCCACCGACGTGACGCGGTCGACGAGGTCGTGCGCCTCATCGACGATCACCACGTCGTGCTCGGGCAGGACCTGAAACTCCTCGAGCGCGTCGATCGCCAGCAGCGCGTGATTGGTGACGACGATGTGGGCGTCGCCCGCCTCGGCCCGGGCCAGCTCGGAGAAGCACTCTGTGCCGTAGGCGCACCGCTGCGCGCCCAGGCATTCCTTGGCCGTCACGGACACCTGCCGCCAGGCCTGCTCGCTCACACCGGGGACCAGCGCGTCGCGGTCGCCGGTCTTGGTCTGCTCCGCCCAGTCGTACAGCCGCTGGACCTGCCGACCCATCGCGGACAGCTGCTGCGCGTCGAACAGGCCCTCTTCCGGGTCATCGACCGCGCCGACCCGGACGCGGTGCAGGCAGAGGTAGTTGCGGCGTCCCTTGAGGATGGCGAACCGCGGCTCGACGCCGAGCAGCGGCGCCAACGCCGAGCCCAGCCGGGGCAGGTCGCGGTCGATGAGCTGCCGCTGCAGCGCGATCGTCGCGGTCGACACGACCACGGTGGTCCGTTGGACGACGGCGTGGCGGAGGGCGGGGACGAGGTAGGCCAGGGACTTCCCGGTGCCGGTGCCGGCCTGGACGGCAAGGTGCTCGTCGCCGCCGATGGCCCGCTCGACCGCCTCGGCCATGGCGACCTGCCCCGGGCGCTCCGTACCGCCGATCGCGGCGACCGCGGCCGCCAGCAGCGTGGCCACGTCGGGCACCTCGGGGTCCTCGGCGCCCTCGGGACCCTGGGCCGAGTCGGGGCCCTCGGAGTCGCCCCTCTCGGCCCTCCCCCCGATGTCGTCCACGGGCTCGGCGGGCGGGACGGCATGGCCGGGCCGGGCGTCGTCGTCGTGGTCTTCGGTCGGCTCCGAGATCGTCGGCTCAACGGCTGGCACGTCTGCAGACGCTACCCGTTCCAGCCCGTGATCAGGCGCGATCAGGCGCGATCAAGCGGGACCGGACGTGATCGGTGTTATCGGCGGGCGGCGAGGAATTCGGTCAGGCGGCCGATGGCCTCGGCGAGGTCGTCGGCATGCTGCAAAGTGACGATGCGCAGATGGTCGGTCCGCGGCCAGTTGAACCCGGTGCCCTGCACCACGAGGATGTGCTGCTCCTCCAGCAGCTCCAGCACCAGCCGCTGGTCGTCGGCGATCGGGTACACCCCCGGGTCGAGGCGCGGGAACACATACAGCGCGCCGGCCGGCTTGACGCACGTCACGCCGGGGATCTCGTTGAGCAGCGTCCAGGCCCGGTCGCGCTGCTCACGCAGCCGGCCGCCGGGCAGCACGAGGTCGTTGATGCTCTGGTGGCCGCCGATCGCCGCCTGGATCGCGTGCTGGCCGGGCACATTGGGGCACAGCCGCATGTTGGCGAGCATGTCGAGGCCCTCGATGTAGGACTCGGCGTGCCGCTTCGGGCCCGTCACCACCATCCAGCCCGACCGGAAACCGCAGACCCGGTAGGCCTTGGACAGCCCGGAAAACGTCAGCGCGAGCAGGTCAGGGGCGAGCGGCGCGATCGAGGTGTGGGTCGCGCCGTCGTACAGGATGCGGTCGTAGATCTCGTCGGCGAAAATGATCAGGTTGTTGCGCCGGGCCAGCTCCACCATGCCCTTGAGCAGCTCTTCGGAGTAGACCGCGCCGGTCGGGTTGTTGGGGTTGATGATCACCACGGCCCTCGTCCGGGGGGTGATCTTGGCTTCGAGGTCGGCCAGATCCGGCTCCCAGTCGCGGCTCTCGTCGCACAGGTAATGCACCGGCGTGCCGCCCCCGAGCGAGACAGCGGCCGTCCACAACGGGTAGTCGGGCGCCGGGATCAGGACCTCGTCGCCGTTGTTCAGCAGGGCCTGCAACGCCATCACGATCAGCTCGGACACCCCGTTGCCGAGGTAGACGTCCTCCACGTCGACGTCGGCGAACCCGTGTTGCTCATAGTGCTGCACGATGGCGCGGCGTGCGGACAGGATGCCCTTGGAGTCGCTGTAACCGTGCGCCATCGGCAGATTGCGGACGATGTCCTGCAGGATCTCGTCCGGGGCGTCGAAGCCGAACGGAGCAGGGTTTCCGATGTGCAGCTTGAGGACGTGCTGCCCCTCGGCCTCCAGCTCCATGGCTCGTTTGAGCACCGGGCCGCGTATGTCATAGAGCACACCGGCGAGCTTGTCTGACTGGCTGACCTGCATGAAGCCAACACTAGCGGGTGCCCGCGCCGGCCCCGTGATGATTATTTGTACCTATTTGGGGGACCATTGCGCTAATAGACATGATATCTAATAGGTACTCGAGTTTGCCGACCCTCGCCCTCAACGGGGCGGGCCGGACGACGACGGAGCACGATCATGACGAAACCCCCCGGCACCCTCGCCACCGAACTCCAGGAGAAGGTCCAGGACCGCAGGTCGTACGAGGGCGTGATCGACCGGCTGAACAAGGCGTCGGTCGACAAGCACTGGGAGGCGTACGCCGACATCCCCTGGGACGACCCTGACTTTCAGGTCGATCCGGCCGATCCGCGCTGGACGTTGCCGCCGACGGACCGGCTGGGCCGCACCGAGTGGTACCGGTCGCAGCCCGTCGAGGTCCAGGCGCGGATCGGGCTGTGGCGCATCGCCACCGCGATGAAGATCGGCCTGCAGTTCGAGAACCTGCTCAAGCGCGGCCTGCTGACCTACGCCTACAAGCTGCCGAACGGTCGTCCCGAGTTCCGGTACGTCTACCACGAGACGACCGAGGAATGTCACCACGGCATGATGTTCCAGGAGTTCGTCAACCGGACCGGCATGCCGATCAAGGGCATGCCCCGGGCGCTCAGCGCGATCGCCCAGCTCGTGCCGATCATCCCCCGGCTGAACACCGCGCTGTTCTTCGTCTTCGTGCTCGGCGGCGAGGACCCCATCGACTACGTGCAGCGCAAGCACCTCAAGGACGGTTACATCCAGCATCCGCTGGAAGAGACCATCCTGAAGATCCACATCGCGGAGGAGGCCAGGCACATCTCCTTCGCCCGGCACTACCTCAAGCACTACGTGCCGAGGATGAACCGGGTGCGGCGGAAGGTTCTGGGCATCCTGGCGCCGATCATCCTCGGGATCATGGCCCGGATCATGCTGTCGCCGCCCGGCACGATGGTCCGGCACTTCAAGATCCCCAAGGACGTCGTGCGCGAGGTGTACAAGGGCGAGGCCGCCCGCGCCGAGCTTCGCGACTGCGTCGGCAAGGTACGCGACCTCGCCGCCGAGCTCGGCCTGATCAACAGCGTCAGCAAGCGAGTCTGGTATGCATTCGGTATCTGGGACACACCGCGCGTCCGGCGCGTTAAGCCATCGAAATGACCCAAGGTCACCGTACTCAGCAATGCCGGTGAACACGGCGATGGCGGTGACGGTTGTGCGACGGAGGCGAACATGAGCATCGCGATCGTCACGGGCGGCGCCTCGGGCATCGGCCGCGCTATCGCCGCCGCCCTCGTGGCGGAGAGCCATAGCGTGACCGTGGCCGACCTGAACGACACCGGAGCGGAGCAGGTCGCCGCCGAGCTGACGAAGCGCGGTCCCGGTACGGCCGCCGCGGCGCGCCTCGACGTCACCGACTCGGCCGCGGTCGCCGACCTCTACCAGTCGGTGACGCGTGACGCGGGGCGGCTCGACCTGGTCTTCAACAACGCGGGCATCGCGATCGGCGGCCGCGCCGAAGAGCTCACGCTCGAGCACTGGGACAGGGCCATCGAGGTCAACCTCAAGGGCGTGGTGCACGGGGTCCAGGCGGCGTACCCGATCATGTTGGAGCAGGGCTTCGGGCACATCGTCAACATGGCGTCGCTGGCCGGCCTGGTCCCGATGCCCATGGGGATCCCGTACACCGCCACCAAGCACGCCGTCGTCGGCCTGTCGCTGGGGCTGCGCGCGGAGGCGGCGGGGCGGGGCGTACGGGTCAGCGTCATCTGTCCGGGCTTCGTGGACACGCCGCTGCTCGGCAACATCAACGCCGGCCTTCCGACGACCACGATGAGCGGCGACGCCAGGGCGGACATCAAGCGGGCCCAGCCGCGCCTGTATCCGGCCGAGAAGCTCGCCCGTGACATCATGCGCGGCGTACGGAAGAACCAGGCGCTCATCGTGGCGCCCGCGTCCGGCCGAGCGGCGTGGCGGGCCATGCGGCTGCTTCCCAACGGCGGCGTCCGCGCCGCCCAGCTGTTCGTCGATCGCCGCCGCGACCGGTAACCTGCGCGCGAGCGCCGGATCGCGGCCCCCTGAAGCCCGGCACACCCTCGAAAAGCATTTCGCTCCCGTACGGCACAAACGTCCATACGGGAGCGAAACGGTCGATCGTGGGAACGGATCAGGGACCGACGGCCGTTCGGCGTGGATAGTGCGCGTCGAAGGCAGGGCGCTCGGACCGGATCCGCGGGATCGACGTGAAGTTGTGCCGCGGCGGCGGACACGATGTCGCCCACTCCAGGGAGTTGCCGAACCCCCACGGGTCGTCGGCGTCCACGCGCGGGGCGTGCCGTGCGGTCACGTAGACGTTGTAGATGAAGAACAACGTCGACAGGCCCAGGATCAGCGCGCCGATGCTGGAGATGGCGTTGAGCCCCGCGAACTCCTCGGCGTATTCGGCGTAGCGGCGCGGCATGCCCTCGACGCCGAGCCAGTGCTGAACCAGGAACGTAGCGTGGAAGCCGATGAACAGGGTCCAGAAGTGAAACTTGCCGAGGGTTTCGTTGAGCATCTTGCCCGTCATCTTGGGCCACCAGAAATAGAAGCCCGCGAACATCGCGAACACCACGGTGCCGAAGACCACGTAGTGGAAATGCCCGACGACGAAGTATGAGTCCTGTGCCTGGAAGTCGAGTGGCGGCGAGGCCAAGATGATGCCGGTCAGGCCGCCGAACAGGAACGTCACCAAGAACCCGATCGCGAAGAGCATCGGCGTCTCGAAACTGAGTCTCCCCCGCCACATGGTGCCGACCCAGTTGAAGAATTTCACCCCGGTGGGAACGGCGATGAGGAACGTCATGAAGGAGAAGAACGGCAGCAGGATTCGCCCGGTCGTGAACATGTGATGCGCCCAGACGGCCATGGAGAGCCCGGCGATGGCGATCGTGGCCCCCACCATGCCGATGTAGCCGAACAGCGGCTTGCGGCTGAAGACGGGGATGACCTCGGTGATGATGCCGAAGAAGGGCAACGCGATGATGTAGACCTCGGGATGCCCGAAGAACCAGAACAGGTGTTGCCAGCTCAGCGCCCCTCCGCTGGACGCGTCGAACACGTGGGAGCCGAACCTGCGGTCTGCCTCGAGCACCAGCAGCGCCGCCGCGAGGACCGGGAACGCCAGCAACACCAAGATGTTGGTCAGCAAGATGTTCCACGTGAAGATCGGCATCCGGAACATCGTCATGCCCGGCGCCCGCATCCCTACGATCGTCGTCGTGAAGTTCACGCCGCTCAAGATGGTGCCCAGCCCCGACAGCACCAGCCCCATGATCCACAAGTCGCCGCCCACGCCCGGCGACCGGACCGCGTCGCTCAGGGGCGTATAGGCCGTCCACCCGAAGCTGGCCGCCCCGCCGGGGGTGAAGAACGACAACATCACCATGGACCCGCCGAACAGGAAGAGCCAGTAGCTCAGCATGTTCATGCGCGGGAACGCGACGTCCGGTGACCCGATCTGCAGCGGCATGATCACGTTCGCGAACCCCACGAACAACGGCGTCGCGAACAGCAGCAACATGATCGTGCCGTGCATCGTGAACAGCTGGTTGTACTGCTCACGACTGACGAGCTGTAGCTCCGGGGAGGCCAGCTCGGCCCGGATCACCATTGCCATCAGACCAGCCAGCAAGAAGAACACAAAAGACGTAATCAGGTACAGATACCCGATCACCTTGTGGTCTGTCGTCGTCAGCCACGACACCAGCACCGATCCGCGAGGACGCGGTCGGGCCGCCGGCGCCTCCGGCAACGTGCGGCCAAGCAAGACCATAGAGGCTCCCTGTAATAGCAGGTCCGTCCCACTATTCTGCGTACGCGTGTTACGGGGCAAGTCCTGTCCAGGATCAGGTTATGACAGGGCTAGCGTGGGGGTGTGGAACGGGTCCTGATAAGCGCGTGTCTCCTGGGTCGGCCGGTGCGCTACGACGGCGGCTCGAAACTGCGAGCCGATCCGATCCTGTCACGGTGGCAGGCCGAAGGCCGGCTGGTGTCATGCTGCCCGGAGGTCGACGGCGGCCTCCCGGTGCCGCGCCCGGCGGCGGAGGTCTCCCCGACCGACCATCTCAAGGTGGTCGCCATCGATGGCACGGACGTCACCGGCCCTTTCGTCCGCGGCGCCCAGGCCGCTCTCGCCACCGCGCGCCGATATGACATCAAGGTGGCCGTTTTCAAGGACGCGAGCCCTTCGTGCGGCAGTACTCGGATATATGACGGTACGTTCACCGGCCGCCTCGTCGCCGGCTCGGGAGTGACGACCCGGCTCCTCGAACGACACGGAGTCCGCGTCTTCGGCGAAGACGCGCTCGACGAGGCCGCCGCCTATCTCGCCACCCTGGAAACCTGACGGCGAAAGGTGAGGCCTTCCCGGGAATGACCGGTCGCGGTCGTCACATGCACAGCGTGGTTCTCTTCGATCCGCCGGCCCGTGTCACGAAAACGTGTCTGGGTATGCGTGAGGGCCCGGTCCCCCTTTTGTGTGGGGGGGCCGGGCCCTGGTGTGGGTGTTTCGGCGGTGTCCTACTCTCCCGCGTGGTTTCCCGCGCAGTACCATCGGCGCTGGTGGGCTTAACTTCCGGGTTCGGTATGGGTCCGGGTGTTTCCCCGCCGCTGTTGCCAC
>DASTYC010000017.1:0-2457 GCA_035765195.1 Streptosporangiaceae bacterium | reverse complement strand
GTAGTCGAACCGATCGCCGGCGATCGGCCAGAACGGCAGGAACCAGTCGCCCCAGCGCGGCGTGGCGGCGATGAGGACGGCCGCACGCACCCGCTCGTCCTCGACCGCGGCGAGGATGCCGTGCATCGCGCCGAAGTCGTGTCCCACCAGGCCGATGCGGGTCGCGTCGACGCCCTCCGTGGCCCCGAGCAGATCGAGCGCCACACGGTGCCGGTCGAGTTCGGCGCGGATGCGCCTGGCATCCGAGTCCGCATCGGTGGGCGGTCCACTCCAGGGGAACCGGCCCTGCGGAAGGAGCGAGGTCACCCCTTGGTCGCGCGCGAGGGCGCTTGCCTCGTCCAGGAACTGGGTGCGGTTGGCGTCGGGTGCCTCGGTGTCGAACCAGTGCAGGAAGAGGACGGCCGGGCCGCTGCCGCCGCCACCATCGGGCTCGACGAGGAAGGCGTCCGTATCGGCCACAGCGACGTCGTGGATCGTCACGCCGTCGGTGCGGGGCGCCGGGTCGTGATGCATCGGTCCCTCTGTCGTTCGGGTGTCACCCAAAGTACCCCCGGGCGAGCAACCCGGTTCGGTGGTGCATTCCGGCACGCGGGGCTTCCTGAGGCGAGATGGCGGGGGCATACTCCACCGCCAGCCGGGGCGTCCCGCCCCGTGCAGCACGAGAGGGAGAAGCATGCGTCACCGTCTTCCGGCTTTGCTCGTGGCCGCCATGCTGCTGGTGGTGATGGTCGCGCCCGTCCAGGCGCGCACCCCCGAGCAGAGCCGCCACGATGCCATCCTCGCGTACTGGACGCCGGCCCGCATGGCGGCCGCGACGCCGCGCGACTTCGTCTTCAACGGCGCGGGCTTCTCGCCGGCCGCCAAGCCCGACCGGCCACCGGGCGGCGGTGGTGGTGGCGGCGGTGACACCACCGGCTCCTCCTGGAACGGCGGCGGCAAGGTCCAGACCCTGACCGGCAAGGTGTACTTCACCATGGGGTCGTCGAACTACATCTGCTCCGGGACCGTCGCGACCGATCACCGCAGCGGGTACTCGCTCGTCCTCACGGCCGGCCACTGCGCCTACGACGAGACGGCGCGCGCGTTTGCCACGAACTGGATGTTCATGCCGGACTTCGACGGCGAGAACACGTACTCGTGCCCGCAGACGCAGTACGGCTGCTGGACGGCCCAGGCGCTCGTCGTGCACGAGGGCTACGCGACGGCGGGCGGCTTCAACACCCAGGCAACGCTCCACGACTTCGCGTTCGCCGTGGTGCCGGCCGGCGGCAGGACGACCTCGCAGCTCGATGCCCTTGGCTCCTATCCGGTGGTGATCCCCGGCTTCACGGCTCCCGGCCAGCGGGCATACGCCTTCGGCTACCCGGCGGCCCAGAAGTACAAGGGCTATGACCTCGTGTACTGCGCCGGCTCGATCTTCGAGGATCCATACAACGACTCGCTGACGTGGGGCCTGCCGTGCGACATGACCGGCGGCTCGTCCGGCGGTCCGTGGTTCTCGGACTTCAGCACGTCGACGCAGAACGGCGGCCTCAGCTCGCTGAACTCGTACGGGTACTCCGGCGTGAAGGCGATGCACGGGCCGAAGTTCAACAGCGACACGCAGGCGGTGTACAACGCCGCCGATGGAGCGATGACGAACACGATCGTCGGTCCCTAGGCTCACTCGTCGCGGCTCCCGACCGGCTCCGCTTCGGCGGGGCCGGTCTTCGTTCATACGGGGGGACGTTCTTGGCGTTCGCGCCTCACCGGCGGAGCGCGTCGTCGATCCCGCGCAGGATTTCCCCGACGCGACCACCACCCGATGGAGCGCGCGGGTATCGGCCCAGGACGGTGGCGAGCGTGGATGGCGCGCGGCTGATGGCGGCGGTCATTGCCTCGCTGCCGACCGTGGGATCGTCGCCGGCCTCCAGCTCGGCCGCTCGGACGGTGTGGGCCGCGGCTCCCAGGATGTGCTTGACCTGGTCGGCCGATGCGAGCGGGTGGAGGTACGCCGACGCCGCTGCCGCGCTGGCTGCCCGTGCCGCCTCGGCTGCGGCCGGGGTCGGTGCGTCACGAGCGGCGCGGAAGGCGGCCATGGCGAGCGACCGCAGCGCCATCGTCCGTCGGCCGCCGTCTGCGAAGGCGCGGGCGCTGTTGATCGCGTCCAGAGCCCGGGGATCGCCCGGCACTCGGCGCTGGAAGATCGGCAGAACGCGCGCGGCGCAATCGGCCGCGTATCCTGCAATCGCGCGCAGCTCGTCCATGTCGAGCTCGATGCGTTCCGTCCTGGACATCAGCCGAGCGTTCCTCACGCGTGTCGCGACGCGCGCATTGTGCGAGACGGAGGTACTCGTCTCGCGAGATGTGCCGTCAGGCGCGCAATATCGGCTCCGGGGACACTGCGGCGAGGCACGCTGAGCGCGGATTCCGGCCCGTGGATGTGATTCGGCCGGCTAGTGCGCTGACATCGGCACA
>DASTYC010000016.1:0-22905 GCA_035765195.1 Streptosporangiaceae bacterium | reverse complement strand
TTCGACCACGAGGAAGCCGGTGCCCGCGCCGTGGATGCGGGCGCCCATGCGGCGCAGCATGTTGATGACGTCGAGCACCTCGGGCTCCAGCGCCGCGTTCTCGATCACGGTGGTGCCGGGAGAGAGGACCGCCGCCATGAGCAGGTTCTCGGTGCCGGTGTGGGACGGGGTGTCCAGGTAGAGGTGGCCGCCACGCAGGTTGCGCGCGTCGACGTTGATGTGGTTGCGCTCGTCGTCCTCGGATACCTCGGCACCCAGCCGCGCGAACCCACGGTAGTGGAAGTCGAGGTTGCGGCTGCCCAGGTTGCAGCCGCCCACGCCCTCGATCACGGCCTCACCCAGCCGGTGCAGCAGCGCCGGCACGAACAGGAAGGAGCCGCGGAACCTGGCCGCGATCTCGGCGGGCAGCACCGGACTGCTCAGCGTGGACGCGTCGATCACCAGCGTGCGCTCGGCCTCGTGCAACTCGGCCTTCACGCCGATGGCCCGGGCCAGATCGACCGCCCTGCGCACGTCCTCGATGATCGGGACGTTGCGCAGCACCGTACGGCCGTTGGCCGCGAGCAGCGACGCGCCGATCATGGGGAGAACGGCGTTCTTCGCGCCTTGCACGAATACTGTGCCGCTCAGCCGGCGGCCCCCAAGCACGCGGTATTGAACCTCGCGGCCCAAGCTCATTGCGGCGGTACTCCTTCGTCGGTGGTGAGTGCTCCGAAACTATTCCCTGCCCGCCGGTGAGGTAAGTGCGGGATCGCGAGGGGCAGGACGCCCCAGTATCGCACCGGCTCACCGTCGTGATCGCCGCTTCGGGATCGCCTGTCGTCCGGGCGGCTCGACCTACTTAGATCGCGATCGGAGGCACGAAGGTTCATCCGGCGGCACCGCCATCGTGGCCGGTCACGGGTGGCCGCGTCACTGGAACCGCAGTCCTGTCAGGCGTTCGTAGGCCTCGATGTACTTGTCACGCGTGCGCGCGACGACGTCGGCGGGCAGCGGCGGAGGCGGCGCGCCCGACGTGCGGTCCCAGCCGGATTCCGGTGATGTCAGCCAGTCGCGAACGAACTGCTTGTCGAACGCGATTTGTGGACGTCCTGGATTCCATCTATCGGCTGGCCAAAATCGCGATGAGTCGGGAGTGAGCACTTCGTCGCCCAACGTCAGCTCGCCGGACGCGGACCAGCCGAGCTCGATCTTCGTGTCCGCGACGATGATGCCGCGCTCGCGCGCCAGCTCCGCGCCCCGGCGGTAGACGGCGAGCGTGATGTCCTTGAGCCGGTCCGCGACCTGCGGGGTCACCGCCGCCGCGACCTCGGCGAACGTCATCGGCTCGTCATGCGTCCCCCGCGGGGCCTTCGTCGTCGGCGTGAAGATGGGCTCGGGCAGCCGGCTGCCGTCGACGAGGCCGGGCGGCAGCGGCACGCTGCAGACGGCGCCGCTCCGGGTGTACTCGGCCAGTCCGGAGCCGGTCAGGTAGCCGCGCGCCACGCACTCCATCGGCACCATGTCGAGCCGGCGCACCACGACGGACCGCCCGGCCCACTCCGGCGGCACGCCGGCCGGCGGGTCGGCGGAGACGACGTGGTTCGGCACCACGTCGGCCAGCCGCTCGAACCACCACAGCGACAGCTGCGTCAAGATCCGGCCCTTGTCGGGGATCGGGGTCTCGAGGACGAAGTCGTACGCCGAGATCGTGTCGCGCGCCACGATCAGCAACTCCCCGCCCGGCAGCGCGTAGAGGTCGCGGACCTTGCCGCTGTGCACATGCTCGAGCGGCGCCGTCATCAGCTCAGCGCCGCGACGCGCTCGAAGACCGGGCCGATGCGCTCGAGGAACCGCTCGGGCCGGCAGACCTCGTCGAGCCTCGCCTCGTCGAGGTCGATGCCGGCCTGGGCGGCGTGCTTGCGCAGCGTCTCGCGGAAGGGCACGTCCGTCTGCCAGGTCTCCATCGCGGCCCGCTGGACGAGCGGGTAGGCCTCGTCGTCACGGGACAGGCCCGCGTTCACCAGTTCGAGCAGCACGGCGGAGGTGTAGATGAGCCCGCCGGTCGCGTCGAGGTTGGCGCGCATCCGCCGCACGTCGACCACCAGCCCGGAGATCAGCCGGGTCGTCAGGTGCAGCATGTAGTCGAGGACGATCGAGGCGTCGGGCAGCGCGATCCGCTCCACGCTGGAATGGGAGATGTCGCGCTCGTGCCACAGCGCGATGCCCTCCATGACCGGAACGATCTGGGCCCGCACGATCCTGGCCAGCCCGGCCAGGCGCTCGGCGACGATCGGGTTCTTCTTGTGCGGCATCGCCGACGAGCCCTTCTGGCCCGCGCCGAACGGCTCCCACAGCTCGCGGACCTCGGTGCGCTGGCCGTGCCTGATCTCCAGCGCGATGGCCTCGCACACCGACGCCATGATCGCCAGCGTGGCCGCCCACTCGCTGATGCCGTCGCGCAGCACCACCTGGGTGGACACCTCGGCGCTGTGCAGTCCCAGGCGGCGGGCGACGTGCTGTTCGACCGTCGGGTCGATGTTGGAGTACGTGCCGACGGAGCCGGAGATCGCCATGACGCCGACCGCCTTCCTGGCGCGTCGCAGCCGGTCTCGGGAGCGGGCCAGCGCGAACGCGAAGTCGGCCACGCGGTGTCCCCACACGTCGGGCTCGGCGTGGATGCCGTGGGTGCGGCCCACGCGCAGGGTGCCGCTGTGCTCCAGGGCGTGGTCGCGCAGCGCGGCGACCAGGGCGTCGGCCTTAGCCAGGAGGATGTCGGTGGCCTCGACGAGCTGGACGGCGAGCGCGGTGTCCAGCAGGTCGGACGAGGTCATGCCGAAGTGCACGTACGCGGCGGCGGAGCGCGGCTCGGTGTTGTCGGCCCAGGCGCTGAGGAACGCGATCACATCGTGCTGGGTGGTCGCCTCGAGCTCGGCGACCCGCTCGGGCGTCGGCGGCGGCGCGGCGCGGATCGGCGCGACGACGTCGGCCGGGATCGTGCCCGCGGACGCGTGTGCCTCGACGACCAGGCGCTCGACCTCGCACCACAGCTCGTACTTGTGCGCGTCGCTCCAGACGCGGCCCATCTCGGGAAGGGTGTACCGCTCGATCACGTCATCGATTCTCCCAGGTCGGTCACGCCAGTCCGCGACCGGCGCCGCGGGCGCCCTCGGTCGCCCTCGGTCGGCTCGGTCGCGGCGGTGCGCCTGGCCGACATTTGCCACTCATCGTGCAATTTGGAAGGAACGGATCTTGGGTTTGGCGCGTCAAAGCCTGGCGTATGACGGTGGTTCAACTGTCAAAGCCGGGCAGGACGTACGTTTCACCGGCAATGCGGGACACCGGACACTCACGTTCAGCACTTCTCTGAGAAAGGCACGTCGGTGACGACTCCAAACCCACCACAATCAGGCCCACAAGGGTCATATCCCGGTGCCCCCGGACAGGCCGCCCCGCACAACTACCCGACCCAGCCGGGCTATCCCGGCGGCCCCGGCCAGCCTCCCGCCGAGCCGCCGGCGCCGCCGAAGAAGAAGCGGACCTGGCTCCGCATCGTGCTGCCCATCGCCGTCATCGCGGTCATCGCGGTCATCGGGTTCGTGAGCAAGTTCGTCACCGGCGACCCGGACACCGCCAAGGTGGGCGACTGCATGAGCGGGACCTCCGCGCAGAACCTCAAGGTCGTCAAGTGCACCGAGGCCGGCGCCGACTACAAGGTCGTGGGCAAGGTCGACGGCAAGTCCCAGACCGAGTTCAACGTGGGCAGCGAGCGGATCTGCCGGCCGTTCGCGGGCACCGAGAGCGCCTTCTGGAAGGGCGAGAGCGGCGGCAAGGGCTACGTCCTTTGCCTCGGCTCCAACAAGTAACCAAGTAACAAGTAACCAGGTAACGCGGTCTCGCGGCCGCGCGGCAAGGGTCGTGATCATGCGGTGGCGCCCGCGCCGCGGAACCACCGCATGACCGCGAGGAGACCGGACGGGAGACGGGAGGGCGGGCGACGAGGGTGGCCCGGGTGTGGCCCGGGTTACGGGGAAGGGGCGGCCGAGGGCGGCGCCGGCGGCGAGGGGAGCGCCGCCGCGATGTCGGAGCGGAAGTGGGCCCCGCGCATCCGGATCTTGCCGACGGCCTCGTAGGCGGACTTGCGGGCGGCGGCGAGATCGGGGCCGGTGCCGACCACGTCGAGCACCCGGCCGCCGGCGGACACGAGCACGCCGTCGTGGTGTCGCGCCGTGCCCGCGTGCAGGACGTAGGCGCCCGGCACCCGCTCGGCCTCGTCGACCCCCGCGATGGGGTCGCCCTTGGCCGGGGCCGCGGGATAGTTCTCCGCGGCGATCACCACTGTGACGGCCGCGCCCGGCAGCCACTCCAGGGTCGTCGACGCGGGCAGCCCGCCCATCGCGCACTCCTGCAGCAGCCCCGCGAGCGGCGTGCCGAGCCGGTCGAGCACCACCTGCGTCTCCGGGTCGCCGAACCGGGCGTTGAACTCCACCACCCGGACGCCGTGCGGGGTCAGCGCGAGACCCGCGTACAGCAGCCCGCTGTAAGGCGTCTGCCGGCGGGCCAACTCGGCGACGGCCGGGCGGATCACCGTGGCCGCGACCTCCTCGGCCAGGCCGGGCGGCGCCCATGGCAGCGGCGCGTACGCGCCCATGCCGCCGGTGTTGGGGCCCTCGTCGTTGTCGTAGGCCCGCTTGAAGTCCTGTGCCGGCAGCAGCGGCACGACGTGGGCGCCGTCGCTCAGCGCGAACACCGACACCTCGGGCCCCTCGAGGTAGGCCTCGATGACGACCCGGTGGCAGGCCGCCGCGTGCCGCTCCGCGGCCGCCCGGTCGTCGGTCACCACCACGCCCTTGCCCGCGGCCAGCCCGTCGTCCTTGACCACGTACGGCGGGCCGAACTCATCGAGCGCGTCGACCACCTCGCCGTACGACGAGCACACCCGGGCGGTCGCGGTCGGCACCCCGGCGGCGGTCATGATCTCTTTGGCGAACGCCTTGGACCCCTCGATCCGCGCCGCCGCGGCGTCGGGGCCGAAGCACGGAATGCCGTTTTGCCGCAGGGCGTCGCCGACCCCCGCCATCAGCGGCGCCTCCGGGCCGATGACGACCAGACCGGGACGCAGCCGTCTGGCCAGCTCGACGACGGCCACCGGATCGGTCGCGTCGAGGACGTGGTTTTGCGCGATCTCAACGGTGCCGGCGTTGCCCGGCGCGCAGTGGATCGCGGTGACCGCCGGGTCGCGGCGCAGGGCGCGGACGAGGGCATGCTCCCGGCCGCCGGATCCGAGGAGGAGGATGCGCACGGTGCATCACCCTATCCGGCGGCTCGCGGAGCGCGGGCGATCGGCGCGATCCGCCCGTCAGGCCGATTCGGCATGCCGCCCGAGGGACCGATGCTAGTCTTGGTGCTGATTGTGGCCTGATGTCCAGTGCGAAGGGAGGTGGCCGGCAATGAGTCCTGGAGATCCCTGCAGTACCGCCGAGATTCCCCATAGTCGCAGCTCAACCGTTCCGTTCACCTCCACTCGGCGTCCGGCCACGTGTCCCGCGCGCTCCCCGTTCATTGGGTTGTAGCGCGTCGCGGTTCGCCTGGCCGGGGTAAGGAGCCTTCCCCATGGCCACCATCAAAGTGGCGCGTCCGCGCGCTGCCCGTCACCCCCGCGCGAAGACCCTGTTCCGCCCGCTCGGCCGGCCCGGCCGCACCGGCCGCCGCGACGACTACGGCCCGCGTTCCGCCGTCATCGACTGGGCGGCGTACGTGGGCGGCAGGCGCGTCCCCACCGAATCCATCGCCGCGGCCGTACAGCTGGTACGCGACGGCGCCCGGACGAGCAAGGCGGAGGGCGGCGACGCCGGTTTCGTCTGGGTCGGCCTGCACGAGCCGCACGCCGGTGAGCTCGAGCAACTGGCCGAGGTGTTCGGGCTGCATCCGCTCGCCGTCGAGGACGCGATCCACGCGCACCAGCGCCCGAAGCTGGAGCGCTACGACGAGGTCCAGTTCTTCGTGATGAAGACGGTCGGGTACGTCGCCCGGCCCGGTGGCGGCGAGTCGGTCGAGACCGGCGAGATCATGACGTTCTGCGGCGCCGACTTCGTGGTGACCGTACGGCACGGCATGCACGGCGAGCTGGGGTCGGTCCGGAGGGAGCTCGAAGCCCGCCCGGAGCGGCTGGCGCTCGGGCCCGCCGCCGTGATCCACGCGATCGCCGACCGTGTCGTCGACGACTACATGTGCGTCGCCGCCGGCGTACAGCAGGACATCGACGAGGTCGAAGAGGCCGTCTTCTCGCCCGAGCGCTCCAACGAGGCGGGGCGCATCTACCGCCTCAAGCGCGAGGTCATCCACCTCAAGCGCGCGGTCGGGCCGCTGGCCGGGCCGCTGCGGACCCTCGTCGGCCGCCGCTTCGTGCCCGCCGAGATCCGGGAGTACTTCCGCGACGTCGAGGACCACCTGACCCGGGTCCGGGAACAGGTGGAGTCGTGCGACGAGCTGCTCACCCCGATCCTGCAGGCGCACATGACCCAGGTGACGGTCGACGACAACCAGGACATGCGCAAGATCTCCGCATGGGGCGCGATCTTGATGGTGCCGACCGCGATCGCGGGGATCTACGGCATGAACTTCGAGCACATGCCCGAGCTGCAGTGGGCTTTCAGCTATCCCGCGGTGCTCGCCCTGATCACCGTGTGCTGCGTCCTGCTCTATCGAGGCTTCCGCCGGAACGGCTGGCTGTGACCCCGGCCTCGGCCTCGGCCTCCGTTCCGGCCTTGGCCGGCGGCGGCAGCGGCGGCGGCAGCGGCAGCCCGCGCGACCCCAGCACAATGCGCGCCCGGTCGGGGTAGTCGGTCACGATCCCGTCGACGCCCAGATCGACGAACCGGGCCATCTCCGCCGGATCGTTCACCGTCCAGGGCGTCACCCGCAGCCCGCGATCGTGGGCGTCGTCGACCAGCTCGCCGGTGACCTGCCGGTGATGAGCCGACAGCACCCCGGCGCCGGCCGCCAGCGCGGCGGCGACGATGTCGCCCGGATCGAGCCCGGCCAGCCACCGGGTCCCGGGCTCGATCGTCGCCTCCTCCACCAGCGCGACGCACTCGAGCTCGGGGAGCATGAGCCTGGCGGCCACGATGACCCGCCAGTCGAAGCCCAGCAGCCGGAACCGGCCGCGCAGCCCGGCGGACTCCAGGATCTCCCTGACCGTGGCGACGAACCACTCGACCTCGGCGTCGGACCACTCGGGGCTGGTCTTGAGCTCTACGGCGAGCCGCGGGTCGGCGTAGTCGGCGAACAGCGCGGCCGCCTCGGCCAGCGTCGGCGGCGGCGTGCCGGGCATGGGCACCAGCGTCGCGGCGAGCGCGTCGGCGCGGTGCCTGGCGCCGGCGTCGATGGTCTTGATCTGTGCCAGCGTCAGCTCGCGCAGCGCCCGGCCGACATAGGGGAACAGCGGGTCGCCCGGCGTCGCCGGCCCGGTGTCGCGGCAGTTGACCGGCGACAGCGCCTGGTCGTGGTTGCAGACCACCACGCCGTCGGCGGTCAGCCCGACGTCGAGCTCGACGGCGTCGACGCCGATCTCGAGCGCGTGCGCGAAGCCGGGCAGGGTGTTCTCCGGGCGCAGTCCGCGTGCGCCGCGATGGCCGAGGATCTCGATGCGGGCCCCCCGAGTGGTCACGTCCGGCAGGCTATGGTCCCGGACGTCGCCGAGGCGAACACGAAGTGTTGCTTCGTTCACCGGCCTCGGAAGGCCGCGGAGACGTCGGTCCCGTCAGACCAGGGAGTGTAGCTGGAGGGTCTGGTCGCGGCCCGGACCGACGCCGATGGCGGAGATCCGCGCGCCCGCCATCTGCTCGAGCGCGCGCACGTACGCCCGGGCGTTCGGCGGCAGGTCGTCGAACGTCGTGGCCTTGGAGATGTCGTCCTGCCAGCCGTCGAGGTATTCGAAGACCGGCTTGGCGTGGTGGAACTCGGTCTGCGTCATCGGCATCTCGTCGTAGCGCGTCCCGTCGATCTCGTACGCCACGCAGACCGGCACCCGCTCGAGCCCGGACAGCACGTCCAGCTTGGTGAGGAAGAAGTCGGTGATGCCGTTGATCCGGGTCGCGTAGCGGGCGATGACCGCGTCGAACCAGCCGCAGCGCCGGTCGCGCCCGGTGGTCGTGCCGTACTCGCCGCCGGCCCTGCGCAGCCAGTCGCCCTGCTCGTCGAGCAGTTCGGTGGGGAAGGGGCCGCTGCCGACCCGCGTGGTGTACGCCTTCACAATGCCGATGACCCGGGTGATGCGGGTGGGCGCGATGCCCGAGCCGGCGCAGGCGCCGCCCGACGTGGGGCTGGAGGACGTGACGAACGGGTAGGTGCCGTGATCGATGTCGAGCAGGTTGCCCTGGCCGCCTTCGAGCAGGACGATCCGGCCTTCGTCGAGCGCGGCGTTGAGGACCAGCGCGGTGTCGGCGACGTGCTGACGCAGCCGCCCCGCGTAGCCGACGTACTCGTCGACGACCTTGCCGACCTCGATCGGGCGCCGGTTGTAGACCTTGGTGAGGACCTGGTTCTTCTCCCTGAGCACGGTCTCGAGCTTTTGTTCGAGGATGCCGGGGTCGAGGAGATCCTGGACGCGGATGCCCATCCGGGCCACCTTGTCGCCGTACGCCGGGCCGATGCCGCGGCCGGTGGTGCCGATCCGGGCCTTGCCGAGGTAGCGCTCGGTGACCTTGTCGAGGGCCTTGTGGTGGGGCATGATCAGGTGCGCGTTCGCCGAGATCAGCAGGCGGTCGCAGTCGACCCCGCGGGCCTGGAGCGCGTCGATCTCCGCGATCAGCACGGCCGGGTCGATGACGACGCCGTTGCCGATGACCGGGGTGACGCCGGGCGACAAGATGCCCGACGGGAGCAGGTGCAGCGCGTATTTCTGGTCACCGATGACGACCGTGTGACCGGCGTTGTTGCCCCCTTGGTAGCGAACGACGAAGTCGACCCCGTTGTTGTCACGGCCCCCCAGCAGGTCGGTCGCCTTGCCTTTGCCTTCGTCGCCCCACTGGGCGCCGACGAGCACGATGGCAGGCATCTGCGGTGCGTCCCTTCTCACGGCGAAGGCCCCTGGCCGCAAGCGCGGCAGGAGCCTCTTGCGATGAAATCGTACCCGGCCGCTTTCGCGCGAGAAACAGCCAGGCCACCTTGACCGAAGGGGGTGCGGGAAGCGTCAGAGCGCTGTTAGGCGCGGTCAGTGCATTGGTCAGGAAGTGAAAGTGGTTCCAGGTCGCGACGCGGGGCCGATCGCGCCGGTCGGGTCAGGACAGCGCCTCGGCCGCCGCCGCGCTGCTGTCGCGCAGGAACGCCTTGCAGCGCTCGGCCTCGTCGTCCTCTCCGATCGCCGCGGCGGCCCGGGCGAGGGCGTGCAGCGACCGCAGGAACCCGCGGTTGGGCACGTGCTCCCACGGGATCGGCCCATGACCGCGCCAGCCGGCTCGGCGCAGGTGGTCGAGGCCGCGGTGATAGCCGGTCCTGGCGTAGGCGTACGACTCGATGACCTCACCCTTGGCGAAGGCGCGGTCGGCCAGCTCGGCCCACGCCGCGGAGAAGGCGGGGAAGCGGGCGGCCACCTCGACCGGATCGACGCCCTGCTCGAGGCTCGCCCGTGCGTCGGCGTTGTCCGGCAGCTCGGTGGGCGACGGGCCGTCCAGCAGATTCTGGTGCTCCGAAGTCATGGCGACCATGTTAAGTGCGGATGAATTGCCATCATCACGCCATACCCCGACCCGCGCTCGAACGCCCGCATCTACCGGCCTCGCGCCAGCCGGACTCGGCCGGGGTGGGCCGCGGGAGTCGGCATGATCGCAGGGGTTGTTTCATGCAACCGTTGAACTAGCATGGAAAGGTGTTGCCTCGGACGTACGACACCCAGAACTGCTCGATCGCACGCGCCCTCGAAGTGGTCGGCGACCGCTGGACGTTGCTGGTGATCCGCAGCGCGTTCGAGGGCGTTCGGCGGTTCGACGACTTCCAGACGACCCTCGGCGTGGCCCGCAACGTGCTGACCGACCGGCTCGCCCGGCTGTGCGCCGAGGGCATCATGCGTCGCGTGCGCTACCAGGAGCGCCCCGAGCGCTATGAGTACCGGCTGACCCGCAAGGGTGTGGGGCTGTGGCCGGCGATGATGTCGCTGCTGCTGTGGGGCGATCAGCACTACGCGGAGGCGGGCCCGCCGCTGATCATCGTGCACCGCGGCTGCGGCGGCGCGCTCACCACCCGGCTCACCTGCGATGCGTGCGGGGTCTCGCTCGGCCCCACCGACATCGACGTGCGCCCGGGCCCGGGCGCCGCCGCGCGGCCGCGCGCCGCCGAGGCCGCCGCCGGCCGCTGATCTCCACTGCCGTGATCCGGTGATGAGGCCGGATCCCGAAAACAAAAGAGTTGCGTCATGAAACCCATTGGGGTCCAATAAGTTTCATGACGCTACTCGAGGAGCGGCCGACGGCCGCCGATGGCCAGGGGACCGCGCCGTGGGTGCGGATACGGCCGTACGAGAGCGCGGACGGGGAACTGATCGAGGCGATGTCCGCGCGGCTGTCCACGCACAGCCTGTACCAGCGGTTCTTCACCGGGACGCCCCGCCTGCCGCGGATGTACCTCGCCGCCTTGGCCAAGACGGATCATCACGACCGCGAGGCGCTGCTCGCGGTCGGCGGCGAGGCGGTCTGTGGTGAAGCACTCGGCGGCTCCGTCATCGGGATCGCCGAGTACGCACGCGACCCGGCCGCGCCGATGCGCGCGGACCTCGCCGTGCTGGTGGCCGATGACTGGCACCGACGCGGGATCGGCCGTCGCCTGGTCACCGCGCTCGCCGCGCTGGCCGGGAGCCGCGGCATCAGCGACTTCCGCGCGGACACCCTGACGACCAACCGGCCGGCGCTGGCCGCCATCGCCACCCTGTGGCCGGCGGTGCGCGCCGACCGGGACGGCGCCACCGCCCGCTTCACCCTCCCGGTGCGCGACCTCGGAGGTTACCGAACTAGGTGATCTTGTGGCCGGCGCTCAGCAGGTTTTCGCAGGCCACGACGACACGGGCGGCCATCGCCGCCTCCGCCGCCTTGCCATATGACCGCGGGTCGTACTGCTTTTTGTTGCCGACGTCGCCGTCGACCTTGAGCACGCCGTCGTAGTTGCGGAACATGTGCTCGGCGATCGGCCGGGTGAAGGCGTACTGCGTGTCGGTGTCGATGTTCATCTTGACCACGCCGTACGACAGCGCCTCGCGGATCTCTTCGAGCGAGGAGCCGGAGCCGCCGTGGAAGACCAGGTCGAACGGCCGCTCCTTGCCGTGCTTGGCGCCGACCGCGTCCTGGATCTCCTTCAGCACGGTGGGCCGCAGCTTGACGTGCCCCGGCTTGTAGACACCGTGCACGTTGCCGAACGTCGCGGCGAGCAGGTAGCGCCCCTTCTCGCCCAGCCCGACGGCCTCGGCGGTGGCCAGCGCGTCCTCGGGCGTCGTGTAGAGCTTTTCGTTGATCTCGCCGACGACGCCGTCCTCTTCGCCGCCGACGACGCCGATCTCCATCTCCATGACGACGCGGGCCTTGGCGCACTCCTCGATCAGCTCGGCGGCGATCGAGAGGTTCTCGTCGAGCGGCACGGCGGACCCGTCCCACATGTGCGACTGGAACAGCGGCTGCTGTCCCTTCGCCACCCGCTCCTGGGACAGCTTGACGAGCGGGCGCATGAACCCGTCGAGCTTGTCCTTCGGGCAGTGGTCGGTGTGCAGCGCCACGTTCACCGGATAGCGGTCCGCGACCACCCGGGCGTACTCGGCGAGCGCGGTCGCCCCCGTGACCATGTGCTTCACGCTCGCTCCGGACAGGAACTCGGCGCCGCCCGTGGACACTTGGACGATCCCGTCGCTTTCCGCCTCGGCGAAGCCGCGCAGCGCGGCGTTGAGCGTCTGGCTCGACGTGACGTTGATCGCCGGATAGGCGAAGCCGTCTCGCTTCGCACGGTCCAGCATCTCCGCGTAGACCTCTGGGGTCGCGATGGGCATATGTCAACTCCCTGGTATCTGAGGCTCCAGGCCGGCGAAACCGCGCGGCGCGCCCTTACCGCAAGTATCCCGGAGCTCGGCGGACGGCGAAAACGCGGACGCGG
The DNA here is from genome assembly GCA_035765195.1 of Streptosporangiaceae bacterium. GTDB lineage: Bacteria > Actinomycetota > Actinomycetes > Streptosporangiales > Streptosporangiaceae > CALAED01. The sequence goes on along the minus strand of DASTYC010000016.1, from coordinate 10,797 downwards.
GCGGGTCGTGCGCCAGACCTCCTCTCGCCTCCTCTCGCCGCCTGTCGCCGCCGCGAACGGCCCGGTGATTGAAGTGCCGGCCTTGTGCGCGAGCTTCTTGGGTACGCTCGGCCTGTGGAGCTAGCCGTGAACTTTCTCGATCCTCAATCGTTGATCACCGCGTTCGGGGTGCTGGGGATCCTTGCCATCATCTTTGCCGAGACGGGGCTGCTGATCGGGTTCTTCCTGCCCGGCGACACGCTGCTGTTCACGGCCGGCCTTTTCACGACCGCGCAGGCGGCACACGACGTCGGCGTCGCGCCGCTGTCGCTGCCGATCCTGCTCGTGGCCGCGCCCGTGTTCGCCGTCGCGGGCGCCCAGACCGGCCACTACCTCGGCGACCGCTACGGGCGCAAGCTCTTCGAGCGGCCGAACTCGCGGCTGTTCCGGCACGAGCACGTCGAGAAGGCCGAGTACTACTTCAACAAGTTCGGCCCCGCCCGCGCGGTGGTGCTGGCCCGGTTCATTCCTGTCGTACGGACGTTCCTGAATCCCCTCGCCGGCATGCTCGAAATGAGCGCCCGCAAGTTTTTTGTCTGGAATGTGATCGGCGCGCTGGTGTGGACCGAGTCGATCATTCTCGTCGGTCACTATCTCGGCAGCAGGGTCGACGGCATCGACAAGTACGTGTTGCCCGTGGTGGCGCTGGCCGTGCTGGCCTCGATCGTCCCGGTTCTACGGGAGGTGCTGAGGGGACGCCGCACGCCTTCCGGGACGCGCGCGACGCCTCCGGCGGAGCGGCCGGACGAGCGCCCCGACGCCCGTGCCGGACGCTCGGCGGGGCAAGAAGAACGACTCTGAAGAGTCAGTCCGTCGCTGCGCGGCGACAGTTCCCGCTAACCTCCCCCATGTGGGACGTCATCGGCCTGACCCAAGGGGTCATGCGCGCATCTTCATCGCGGCCGCCGCCGTCGCGCTCGCCATAGCGCTGGTGGTGATCGGCGGCGTTGCGCTGTGGGGAGCGCTGACATCGGAGCCGGCCAGGCCCGATCCGGTGAACTCGCAGGCCGATCCGCCGGCCGCGACCCAGACGGTGCCGTCGGGACGGCCCAGACAGCCGCAGTCCTCGGCCTCCACGCGCGGCGTCGCGCTCGTCGTCCGCTGCCGGGTGACCAGGTGCGGCGTGTTCATTTCCTCGAGCCCCGACAACGACGTGCTGTTCAACGGCATCTTGCGGCAGGGCGAAGAGCGGCGCGCCGACGAGCCCCGGATGAATCTGGTCGTCTCCGACGGCGGCGGGGTCGACGTCTACATCAACGGCAGGCTGCAGGCGAAGGGCGCCGCAGGCAAGCGGAAGATCTACACGGTCATCAAGGCCTGACCCGCCCAGATGCACGCGGCCGGACGTCAGCGCGTGTCGCCCACGCCCAGATCGGCGATGCCGAACGCGGCGCGATAGTCGAGGCCCGCGGCCAGCACGCGCTCCCTGGCGCCGCGTTCGACGATCGTGGCCACTCCGGCGATCTCCGCCCCCGCCTCGCGGAGCGCCTCCACCGCGCTGAGCACCGACCCGCCGGTGGTCGAGGTGTCGTCGACGGCGAGCACCCGGCGGCCGGTGACGTCCGGCCCCTCGATCCGCCGCTGCAGGCCGTGCGCCTTGCCGGCCTTCCGTACGACGAACGCGTCGAGCCGCCTGCCGCGCGCCGCCGCCGCGTGCAGCATCGCCGCGGCGACCGGATCGGCGCCGAGCGTGAGCCCGCCCACCGCCTCGTAATCGAGGTCGGCGGTCAGGTCGAGCATGACCCGCCCGACCAGCGGCGCCGCGTGTCCGTCGAGGGTGATGCGGCGCAGGTCGACGTACCAGGAGGCGCGCTGCCCAGAGGACAGCACGAAGTCGCCGTGCGCCACGGCCTTGGCCTTGATCTCGGCGAGCAGCTCTTCGCGATCGTCCACGGGGTTCAGCCTAGGGGCGGTCGCGAACCCCGCGGTTAGCGGCGCCGCGGTTGCGGAATGAATCACGGCGACGGAGGGTGTTCGGGGGGTCACCATGAGTGCGAGCGAGACTGCCGAAGGCCCTGCCGCGGCCGGGCCGAGCGACGCCGTGCTCATCTCCCGGGTCCGCGCCGGTGACCGGGCGGCCTACGGGCTGCTCCGCGAGCGCCATGTCGCCGCGGCCCGCCTGCTGGCCCGGCACCTCATGGCCGGCACGGATCGTCCGGGCCACGCGGCCGACGAGGTCGTCGGCGAGACGTTCGCGACGATCCTCGATGTGCTGCGCCGCGGCGGCGGTCCGCGCGCCGGCTTCCGTCCGTACCTGATCGTCGCACTGCGCCGCACGGCGGGCGCGCGCGCCTCGGGGGAGCGGACCCGGCGCGAGCGGCGCCCGCCGGTGACCCCCGCCGCCGTGCCGGACCCCGACCCGTACGCCGATCCGGTGTTGCGGGGAGCGGCGACCAACATGATCGCGCGAGCGTTCCTGTCGCTGCCCGAACGCTGGCGGGCCGTGCTGTGGCACTCCGAGATCGAGGGCGCCCGCCCGGCCGCTGTCGCCCCCCTGCTCGGCCTGACCCCCAACGGCGTCGCCGCGCTCGACTACGCCGCGCGCGAGGGTCTGCGGCAGGCCTACCTGCAGCTGTACCTGGCCGAGTCGGCGCGCCGCGCGTGTCGTCCGGCGCTGGACAAGCTCCCCGCCTACCTCAGGGGCGGGCTCGCCGCGCGCGACACCGTAGTGGTGGAGCGGCACCTGAGCGGCTGCCGCGACTGCGCGGCGATCTACACCGAGCTGGCCGACGTCAAGGCCGTGCTGCGCGCGATCGTGGGGCCGCTGCTGCTCGGCGCCGCCGCGGCCGGCTATCTCGCCGATATCGCGGCGGACTCCGGCGGCGGGCTGCGCCGGCTGTGGCGGCACCTGCCGAAACGACCGCGCCGTCGGCGGGGCGGGCGCGGCGCGAACACCACCGTGACTCGGCAGTAAGGATCCTGACGGAATCGTTCCAGCCGATCCGGGCCGGGTGGTACCGTCCGGCGGGGAGCCCTACCGGGCTCCACCACCCATTCCTTGGATCCGGCCCGCGCCGGCCGGACTGTCGGATGTCCGCTGATCAGCGTACGGGAGCTCCCTCGCCGCGAGGCGAGGGCCGCACCCGAGCCCTGCGCGTGGGGCGGAGAAAGTTGAGTCGCCGGATTGCCTTACGACACCAGCAGACTTCACTACGCTGTGGGTGCCCGAGGTCCAGCCTCGGCTCCCGACCCGCGTAGTGGGGGGCCGGCCGGGCCTCGAGTCAGGAAGGGGCGGTGAGCGTGGATCGCTGCGCGCTGTTCGTAGACGCCAGTTACCTGCTGGCAGACGGCGCCTTGGCGGTGCACGGGACGCGCCATCGCGAGACCGTCTCCTGGGACTTCAGCGGGCTGCTCCAGCTGCTGGGCAATCTGGCACGCGAACGCACCGGCCTGCCGCTTCTGCGCTGCTACTGGTACGAGGCCACGGTCGAGGGACGCCGCTCGCCCGAGCACGAGGCGCTGGCCGACCTGCCCGGGCTCAAGCTGCGGCTGGGGCGCATCCGGCCCGGGCGCCGCGAGGGCGTTGACACCGAGATCCACCGCGACCTGATGACGCTGGCCCGCAACCGCGCGCTCGCCGACGCGATCGTGGTGAGCAACGACGAGGACCTCGCGCAGGTCATCACCGACGCCCAGGATCTGGGGGTGCGGGTCAGCGTCGTGCACGTCGCCGCCGAGGGCAACTGGACGATCTCCCGGGCGCTCCGCCAGGAATGCGACGATCTGATCGAGATCGGTGCCAGTCATCTCCGGCCGTACGTCAACCTGCTCTCCGGCGTCGACACCTCGTCGCCCTCCGCGCCGCTGGCCAACGGGCACGCGGCGACCACCGGCGGAACGATCGCGCCGCTGCAGACGGGCCCGCACACCGGCCCGCCGCCCGCCTCGCCGATCACGTCGCCGCTCAGCTCGTCGGTGTCGGCTTCGGCGGGGAGTCATCCGGGTCAGACGGGGCAGACCGGCCAAACCGGTCAGGTGGGCTCCACCAGTCATGTCGGCCAGGGGAGCCAGGGTGACCAGCACCAACACCAACACCAACACCAGCACCAGCACGCGCAGTCGCAGTCGCAGTCATCGCCGCAGTCGGCCCAGCAGCAACCGCACCAGTCCCAGGCCCACCACTCCCAGCCGCACCAGTCCCAGTCCCAGCACTCGCAGTCCCAGCACTCGCAGCCGCTCCAGCCGCACCAGCCGCAGCACTCGCAGCACTCCCAACCGTCGCAGCCGGTGGGCTCGATGTACGCGGCCCCCACCGCACCGTCGGCGGCGACCCCGCCACCCGCGCCGGCCGCGCCGCCCGGCCAGCTGCCGCTGTCCGGCTCGCCCTACGGCTCACCGCCCCAGCACGGTCCCTACACCGGGCCGCAGCAGCTGACTCCGGCCCCGGCGCAGCAGGTGACGTCCACGCTGTCCGACGCGGTGAAGGCGGCGCATCAAGAGGGCCAGGACTTCGGCGAGTCCGTCGCCCGCGACGCGCCGGCGCTGTGGCTCGAAGCGGTGCTGGCCCGCAAGCCGCGGATGCCGTCGGATCTGGAGGCGCGGTTGCTGCAGGGCTCGTCGCTGCCCATCGACTTCTTGCTGCACGACGAGGTACGGCACGCGCTGCGCCGCGGCTTTTGGGACGCGCTCGAGCGATCACGCCGATAGGCCGCCGGCCCGGTGGCCCGGCCGGGGGCCGGCGAACACGTCGTGGGCTTCGTGATTCTTCTCGGATTTCCGCGGGTATGTGGTCCGGAGCGCCTCGCGATGATCATTCCCATTCATAAGTAGTGTCGTGATCCATTTTTGGGTGATCATTCCGCAATGGTCCGCTTCGTCAGGCGAGTGGCGGGTAGCGTCTAAGGGTGACGCATGTGACCGAAGACGATCTCGACGACATGGAGTTCGACACGCTGCGTACCGGCGACCATGCCGCCGCCGCGCAGCGACTGTCCGAACTGGCCGGGTCGGTCTCCGGCGGCGTGTCCCGCGCCAAGGTGCTGCTGCGCGCCGGGGAGCAATGGCAGCACGCCGGAGAGCACGCGAAGGCGGCCGATCTCTACCGTCAGGCCATCGAGGATGGCGGGGAGGTCTACGGCGATCCGCGCGCTTACCTCGCCGACGCGCTCTTCGAGCTAGAGCGCGACAGCGAGGCCCGTCAACTCATCGAAGCGATCCGCGTCGATGCCCCACGCGATCCAGAGGTGCATCGCTGCGTCGCCGAAATGCTCTACGCGCACGGCGACATCGCCGGCGCCCACGAATGGGCCACCGCCGGCGCGGACGTGGTGTTGTCCATCCAGGACCGCGGTGAGACCGAAGTGCCCGGCGACGAAGACACCGCACTCTCGGCGGAGGACAGCCTCGAGGCGCTGCTGCGGCTGCGCTACCGCGCCAGAGTCGACCTGGGCCAGCCCGAGGACGAATACGACGCGATGCTCGACGACCTGCTCAAGACCTGACGGTCCACGAGCTCACGGTCGCGGGACGGCGGCGGGCGGGCTGAGGACGGCCCGGCCCAGCTCGGTCATGCCCTCCGCTGACGGCGTCTCCCACCGCACGCTCGCCGCCCTGCCGTCGATGTCGACCGTGGCGATGGCATTGTCGAACCACGGCCCATCGGTGAGCCGCCAGTCGAGCGGACCCGGCGTGACGCCCGCCGAGCGGGCCAGCCACCGGAACGGAAGCCGCACCGAGCGCAGGCACGCGAACCGGTTGGCCTGCCGCAGCCGGCCCGCCAGCGGATGGCGCAGCGGCGAGCACACGGCCTGAGCGATGGGCCCGCCGCGGACCCGGGCGAGATACGAGTAGTGCACATCCCCTGACAAGATCGTTACGCTCGCCGGCGGGTCCCCGCGTTCGCCTCGTACGGTTTCCATCAGACTGGCCGCGACCTCGCGGAACGATTCCTGGAACGCCGCCCAGTGCTCGAGGTCCGTGGCCTGCCGCACCCGTTCCCCCAGCCGAGCGAACGCCCGGCCCCACGCCCCGGCGCAGACGGCCTCGTTCCACGCCTCGACGTCGTGGATGGCGGCCGGCAGCAGGTACGGCAGCGAGCTGGCGATCAGCAGATGGTCAACTCCGCCCTTGCAGTGCTCGTCGAACCAGGCACGTTCCGGGTCGTCGAGCATGGCCCGGCGGTCGCGTTCGAGCACGCGGGCGCAGCGGCTGTCCAGCGTGAGCAGGCGGGTGCGGCCGAGATCCAGCGCGTAGCTCCAGCGCGCCGATTCCGGGTGGGCGTCGACGCGCTCGGCGAACTCGTCGAGGATCTGCCCCGCGTCGTGCCCCGGTCCGTCGGCGGCCGCGCGCACGGCCGAGTAGACCGCGTCGGCGTCGCGTTCGGCCGGGCCGAGGTTGCCCAGGTGCTGATAGATCCAGTACGAGCCGAGCCCGCTGACGATCCGCCGCCGCCACCACGGTTGGGCCGCCATCTGTCGCCGCCAGGTGTCGGAGGTGTTCCAGTCGTCCCGGATATCGTGGTCATCGAAGATCATGAATGTCGGCACGGTGGACAGCAGCCAGCGGACGGCAGGGTCCTCGGTCCAGGCCATCCGGTAGAGCTCGGCGTACTCGTCGAAGTCGTACACCTCCTCGTGCGGCGGCGCGGCGACGTTCCGCCGCGACCGGACGAACCGGCGCAGCCGTGGCGGCGGTTCGTCCGCGTAGACCTGGTCCCCGATCAACAGCAGCACCGACGGCGGGTCCTCGTCGCCGGCGGCGAGCCGCCGGGCGTAGGCGGACAGCGCGTCCATGCCGTGCGTCTGCGCGGACGCGGGCGCCTTGCGGCACGAGCCGAACGCCACGCGCAGCGGCGCGCCGAGATCGAGCGTCCGGATCGAGCTCGCCGGGAAGTGCGCCGAACTTGTCTCGGTCGCCGGCTCGGGCCAGACCACCTCGCCGTCGAGGCGCACGTCGTAACGCGTGCCGGCGCCCGGCGTCAGCCCTTCGACATCCACGAGGGCGTAGTGATGGCCGTGCACCGTGAACGTCCGGCTCGTCGTGCCGAGCACCGTCACCTCGCCGGGCGCGTCTGTCTCCACCCACACCGTCGCAGTGCGCTCCCCCACGTGCCGCAGCAATGGACCGAGCACAAGTCGTCGCATGGAACGATTTCCCCTCCGTTAGTCGTTATCTCACCATGGTCACACCGCCCCCACGCGTGCCACGAGCGTTGGCTCAGATTCGTGACTCCGGCACTCCCACCGGAGCTAACGTGGCGAAGGTGACGGGGGAGGACGAGCAGCGGGCTCGGCGGCGGCTCGAGGCCGTGATGACCGAATTGGTCGCACATCCCGAGGGGCGGGCGATCCTACTGGCCTCGGCGCGCGAGCAGGAGCCGATCAAGCGGGCGGAGCTCGCCGAGGTGGCGCTCGCGGTCGGCGGCGTCGACATCGGCCAGCAGATACTCGACGAGCTGGCGGAGCACCGGCCCACCGACCCGGCCGTGCACGTCCCCGCGTCTGTCGGCCTGCTGCACATCGGAGCCACCGCCGAGGCGCTGCGCTGGGCCAATGCCGGGCTCGCCCACTGCGGCGCGGAGCACACCGAGGAGTACCAAGCGCTGATCAGGGCCCGCCTGATCGCCCGGATGTTCCTCGGCATGCCGCGCGACGAGATGGATCACGAGGCGGAGCGGTCAGGAGAAGACCCGTCGTCGCTGCTGACGTTCTCGGCCGTCCTGATGTACTGGCCGCCGGTCGAGCGCGCCGCGGTCATCGACCGCTGGCCCGCGCTGGCCGAGGAACTGCCGACCGACGATCATCGCCACATCATCGAGGCGTTCCTGCGCGGCGACGCGCCCTGGGTGAACCCCGTCATCCGCACCCGCGTGACCGGGGTGTTCCGCGCCTCGCTGGAGGCGTACGAGCGGTTCGCCGCGGAGGAGGGCCGCGACCCCGGCGACCCGCTCACCGTCCGGCAGTTCGGGCAGCGAATCAGCACGTGCGGCAGCGGGACCCCGTGGCCGCCGCAGGCCGGCGACCCCTGCTGGTGCGGCTCCGGCGACGCCTACAACCGCTGCTGCGGCATCTGAGGTTCCCCCGGGTGGGGGAACCGGGTCACTCGGCGACGGTGACGGCGCGGGCGGGACGGACGCTGAGGGCGTCGGCGGGCTCGTCGAGATCGACGATCACTTCGTCGCCGTCGCGAACCTCGCCGCCCAGCAGCTCGCGGGCGAGCTGGTCGCCGATCGAGGTCTGCACCAGCCGGCGCAGCGGCCGCGCCCCGTAGAGCGGGTCGAAGCCGGTGACCGCCAGCCACTCGCGGGCCGCGTCGGTGACGGTGAGCCGCAGCTGCCGCTCGGCGAGGCGCCGCGCCAGCTGGTCGACCTGGAGGTCCACGATGCGCGTGAGCTCCTCGGTGGTCAGCGCCTCGAAGATGATCACATCGTCGAGCCGGTTGAGGAACTCCGGCTTGAACGACGTGCGCACGGCCGACATGACGGCGTCGCGCTTGGCGCCGTCATCGAGCGCCGGGTCGACGAGGAACTGCGAGCCGAGGTTGGACGTCATGATCAGGATCGTGTTGCGGAAGTCGACCGTACGGCCCTGCCCATCGGTGAGCCGGCCGTCGTCGAGCACCTGCAGCAGGACGTCGAAGACCTCGGGGTGGGCCTTTTCCACCTCGTCGAGCAGCACGACGCAGTAGGGGCGGCGGCGGACCGACTCGGTGAGCTGGCCGCCCTCCTCGTACCCGACATAGCCGGGCGGTGCGCCGACGAGGCGGGCCACCGAGTGCTTCTCGGCGTACTCGCTCATGTCGATGCGGACCATCGCCCGCTCGTCGTCGAACAGGAACGCGGCGAGGGCCTTGGCCAGCTCGGTCTTGCCGACGCCGGTCGGGCCGAGGAACAGGAACGAGCCGGTCGGCCGGTCCGGGTCGGCCACGCCGGAGCGGGCCCGGCGCACCGCGTCGGACACGGCCCTGACCGCGGCGTGCTGGCCGATCAGGCGGCGGCCCAGTTCCTCCTCCATGCGCAGCAGCTTGGCGGTCTCGCCCTCCAACAGCTTGCCGACGGGGACGCCGGTCCACGACGAGACGACCTCAGCGACGTCGTCGGCGCCGACCTCCTCCTTGACCATCGCGTTGCGGTCCTCGGCCACCTCGGTGGCCTGGGCCAGCTCCTTTTCCAGGGCCGGGATCTCGCCGTACATCAGCCGGGCCGAGGTCTCGAGGTCGCCGTCGCGCTGGGCGCGCTCGGCCTGGCCGCGCAGGTCGTCGATGCGCTTCTTCAGCTCGCCGACCCGGTTGAGCCCGGCCTTCTCGTGCTCCCAGCGGCCGACCAGCGCGTTGAGCTGCTCCTGCTTGTCGGCCAGGTCCTTGCGCAGCCGTTCGAGACGCTGCCGCGAGGCCTCGTCGGACTCCTTGTCGAGCGCCATCTCCTCCATCTTCAGCCGGTCGACGGCGCGCTGCAGCTCGTCGATCTCGACGGGCCGGGAGTCGATCTCCATGCGCAGCCGGGACGCGGCCTCGTCGACGAGGTCGATGGCCTTGTCGGGCAGGTACCGCGCGGTGATGTAGCGGTCGGACAGCGTGGCCGCGGCCACCAGCGCAGCGTCGGAGATCTGCACCTGGTGGTGCGCCTCGTAGCGGCCCTTGAGCCCGCGCAGGATCGCGATGGTGTCGGCCGCCGACGGCTCGCCGACGAAGACCTGCTGGAAACGCCGCTCCAGCGCCGGGTCCTTCTCGATCCGCTCGCGGTACTCGTCGAGGGTGGTCGCGCCGATCATGCGCAGCTCGCCGCGCGCCAGCATCGGCTTGAGCATGTTGCCGGCGTCCATGGCCCCCTCGGCCGCGCCCGCGCCGACGACCGTGTGCAGCTCGTCGATGAACGTGACGATCTGCCCTTCGCTCTCCTTGATCTCGTTGAGGACGGCCTTCAGCCGTTCCTCGAACTCGCCGCGGTACTTGGCGCCCGCGACCATGGCGCCGAGGTCGAGACCGACCAGGCGCTTGTTCTTCAAGGTCTCCGGCACGTCACCGGCGACGATGCGGCTGGCCAGCCCCTCGACGACGGCGGTCTTGCCCACGCCGGGCTCGCCGATGAGCACCGGGTTGTTCTTCGTCCGGCGCGAGAGCACCTGGATGACCCGGCGGATCTCGGCGTCGCGGCCGATCACCGGGTCGAGCTTGCCCTCACGGGCGCTCGCGGTCAGGTCGATGCCGTACTTCTCCAGCGCCTGGTAGGTCTCCTCGGGGTTGTCCGAGGTCACCCTGGCGTGGCCGCGCACCTTCTCGAACGCGTCGAGCAGCGCCTGCGGCGTCGCGCCGTACTCGCGCAGCAGCGTCGCCATGGGCCCGCCGTCGGCGGCGAGGCCGACCAGGAGATGCTCGGTCGAGACGTACTCGTCCTCGAGCTGCTCGGCCCGCCGCGCCGCCGTGTTGAGCACGGTCAGCAGCTGCCGCGACGTCTGCGGGGCGCCGACCGTGGCGCCGGCCGCCTTCGGCATCGTGTCGAGCTGCTCCTCGGCCCGCCGGCGGACGACCTTCCAGTCGGCGCCGACGGCCTCGAGCAGCGGAGCCGCCGTGCCGTCGCCCTGGCTGAGCAACGCGATCAGCAGGTGCGCCGGCTCGACCTGCGGGTGCCCCTCGGCGGCCGCCCGGCGCACCGCGGTCGAGATCGCCTCCTGGCTCTTTTGCGTCAGCTTGTAGTCCATCTATCTGCTTGTCCCCTTGTCCCCCGAACGTTCCTTCCACAACACGACGCCGGCCTGCCTGATCGGCACCAGATCGGTGCCGGACTGCTCCTGGCCGCGCAGCTGGGCGAGGCGGGCGGCCACC
>DASTYC010000015.1:0-99687 GCA_035765195.1 Streptosporangiaceae bacterium | reverse complement strand
GTGCGATGAAGCGGGTGATTTGGCGGGCGGGGGCGAAGAGGGTGTCTTTTTCGCCGGTTTCCCAGGGTTGGGGGGCGCGTTTGACGCCGGTGGGTCTGCCGTTGGCGTCGAGGTCTTCTCGTTCGGTGATCTGGAATTCGACGAGGTGGATGTGGAAGGCGTGGCCGCCGCCGACGTCGGGGACGTTCCACACTTCCCATAGGGCGGTGTTGCCGAGCCCGACGGTATGGGAGATGGGGTCGGACCACAGTTCGAGGCGGTTGGTGCCGACCGCGTCGGTGATGGTGCCCATCTGGAACCGTTTTTGCTGGCCTGCGGCGTTCTGGTTCTCCAGCACCGTCATGCTGACCCGGTGGGTTTCTTGCGGGGCGCCGAGGTTGCGTTTGGCGGGCATGGGGAGTTGGTCGGGGGGCAGGGAGGTGTCGGTGCCCTGGAGGGGCACGACCCGGAACTTCATGATCTGCCCGACGTTGTTGACGTCGTTGGTGGGGGTGCTGGTGTTCCCGGTGACGAGGTCGTTGATGAGGAACAGTTCGGTGCCGACGGATAGGCCGGTGAAGTCGACGATGAGTTCGACGCGTTCGGAGGTGACCATCAACACGCCGGTGTTGGTGGTGTGCAGCGGTTGTGCCTTGGGGAGCAGGCCGCCGGCGTCGGCGGCGATGGCCCAGGTGGGGACGGCGATTTGGCCGGGGCGGGCGATCGGGTCGCGGACGACCTTCAGCGACATGGCGCGGAAGTTGTTGGCGTCCAGGATCCGGAACCGGTACCGGCGGGGTTCGACGTCCATCACCGGCCAGGTGGTCCCGTTCACCGTCGAGACCGTCCCCTGGAAGCTGGAGTTCCAGTACGGGGGGATGTCCGAGGCGGGGATGTAGGGGCCGGTCAGATCACTGGTGGAGGGATAGAACAGGGACCCGTCGGTGTTGAACGTGTGGTCCGCCAGGGCGAGACACACGTCGTAGTAGCGGCGGCCTGCCGGGTCGCCAGGCTGTGGTCTGGGTCCCGGGAGCATCCCGGCGGGCAGATCGGCGTCGCCGCCGCTGAGGATGTAGAACCCGATCAGCCCGCTGTGCACGTCCAGGCGGGTCATGCCGAGCACGTGGTCGTGGTACCACAACGACCCGGCCCGCTGGGTGTTCGGGTACACCGACGTCAGCGTCCCCGGCGCCCAGTTCACCCCCCACCGGTCGAGGGCTTCCTGCCGGAACGGGCCGTAGTCCGTGCCGGTGGTCGCGAATCCACTCGGGATGTTCCGGGCCACCGGCAGATACCAGGTCTGGGGCAGCCCGTCGCTTTCTTCGAAGTCGTGCGCGCCGTGCAGGTGCACCACCATCGGCTGCGGCCCGTTATAGGGCGGCGGGGTGGAAGTGAACGTCGGAGTCGAGTCCCGGCCGTTCACCCCGCCCGGCGGGTTCGCCCAGTGCAGGGTCGGGTCCACCGTGAACAGGTTCGGCAGGAAGTTGCCGCTGGAGTCGACGAGCTGGTTGATCCACGTCACCCGGGTCTGCACGTTCACCCGGTTTTCGATGGTGAACCCGGGCGAGCTGAACGTGTTGTTCTGACCCGGCACCCCATACCCGTTCACCGTGGTCCGCGGGAACCCCGACGGCAGCATCTGCGTCGTGATCCGCCGCTGCGCCACCTGGTATTCGAGACGGGTGGAACTGGTGCGCGTGGGCGGCATCGCCGGGAGGATGCGCAGTGGGGTGACGTACTTCGGGATAGAACTGGGGGTAATGGTCGCCGCCTCAGCCTTACGGCTGTTCAGCAGCAACCGGGGACCGCCGACGGCTGCGGCGGCGCCGGCCACGACCCCGCCCTTGACTACTTGTCTTCGTGTCGGCTTCGGCATGGTCGATCTCCCGCTTTCTCATCTCGAGGGGGACGTTTACCGAGGCGGGCCGGCTTCGATGACTCTGCGTGTCAAAATCGCCATACCGTTAGGCAGGATGAACGCAGGGCAATCCCTAAATGAAGTGGAAAGGGCGGTCAATCTCAGCGGTAATGCTGCATCATGGGGAGTGGGCAGGCAACAGGGATGCCGGGACGTATTTCCCTTAAGGGCTGCCGGTTCCGGATCTTGGTATGAGCGGTTCTCAGCCTCAAGATCGCATCTGACCTGGGATTATGTCCGGGGAACGTTGGTTCCCACCTCGGTTTGGACGCACCGGAGTGTCCCTTTCTCACCTGTCAAAAATACCTCTGCGGCCGGTGTGGGACAGCGGTGAAGCCTTCGAGGACGTCAATCCGTAATCAGCTCGACTCGCACCGCAATGCCGCGCGCCGGGCCCGTCGTGGAAGATGAACCGCGTCGGTTAGTATCGCCGTCCGGTCAAGTCACATTGGCGTCGAGCATTTCGCGTTGTCCCTCGGACAATCATTCTGTCGCTTTTGGGCGGCCGGGTTTGAGCCGGTGCGGGCCGGGTGGTCCGGATCAGTCGGCGTGACCGTTCGAGCCGATCGTTGGGATGCCTCGGGGATTGACATCGCGGTCGATCAGTCAGCGCAGATCGCTTCGGGCCGGCCGCGCCCAGTCGGGCACCTCGGCGGCGAGGTCGCCGGGGGCCGACAACCGCCAGGCCTCGAAGACCAGCTCGGACAGTTCGTCGGCCTCGATGCCCGCCAGGTAGACGACCACCCAGCCGAAACCGCCGGAGGTGAACTGCTCCTCGAAGACGTCCGGCCGTTCGGCGACCAGCGCCTGCTGCTCGGACAGGGTCTGCTTCAAACCGACGGTCTGCGTCCGCGGCCAGTAGTAGCCGAACCGAGTGCCGCGCACGCTGAAAGAGGTGTATCGCTCACCGTCTGCCTGCTCGACGGCGGCGAGGTCGTCCACGATCCGAAAGAACTCGTCACTGGACACGGCCACCGCGCACCCCCGAAGGTCGGAGCCAGCATTATAGGTGCCTCGGCCATGCCCGCCTCGGCCCTTCGATCTTCATCGGCGGCGCGGCAAGAGCCGGCGGCGTCAGCGGTGCCGCATCCGCATCCACCACTCGGTGAACTCGTGGCAGCGTCCGTCCGCGGCGCGACGTATCACCCAGAGGTTGCTGAAGACTTTCGCGCCGGTCCGGTAGGTCGTGCGGCCTTGTACGACGCATAGCTCCGGCGACTCGACCAGTGGCCGCCACTCGAACGTGGTCTCACCGGGCTTGTCCAGGCGGGCGAGCCACCTGCGCACGATCTCGGCGCGACCTCGCCAGGGCCGTGCGTGCGGCTCGGTGTAGTACGTGGCGTCCTCGGTGAACAAGGCGCCGATATCGGCGGGATCGTTGGACTCCCAGGCCGTGCGGTAGGCGTCGATCCACTCGGTCAATGTCATCGGTCGGCCGTTCTGCGCTGCCGTGCACCCTGATCGGAAACCCGACGCTGATCATATTCAGCGCGCCGCCGGAGGTGCTCGCTCCTCTTGGATGAACCGACATCGGCTCGCTGGGGCTTTCATAAGGCGTGCGATGCGGTCAGAATGTCTGAGCAATCGCTTGCTTGTTTAGATGGAGGAGGCTGCCCCGATGCGGCTGGGGGTCACGATGTTCACGACAGATCGTGCCATGGCGCCGCACGAGCTCGCCGCCGCCGCAGAAGAGCGGGGTTTCGCCTCCTGCTACGTGCCCGAGCACACCCACATCCCGGTCGCCAGGACGACCCCGGCCCCGACCGGACAGGAGACGCTCCCCGAGGAGTACCGGCGCACCCTCGACCCGTTCGTGTCGCTCGCGGCCGCGGCGGCGGTGACCTCGCGCATCACCCTCGGCACCGGGATCTGCCTGCTGGCCCAGCGCGAGCCGATCGTCACGGCCAAGGCGATCGCGACGCTCGACCAGATCTCTCGCGGCCGGTTCGTGTTCGGCATCGGCTATGGCTGGAACGTCGAGGAGGCCGCCGACCACGATGTGCCGTGGCGGCGCCGGCGCGAGGTCGTACGGGAGAAGGTCCTCGCGATGCGCGAGCTTTGGTCGCGCGAGGAGGCGTCCTTTCGAGGGGAGTTCGTGTGTTTCGAGCCGTCGTGGGCATGGCCGAAACCGGAGCGCGTACCGATCATGCTGGGCGGAGCCGCGGGATCGACACTGTTCTCGCATGTGGCGGAGTTCGGTGACGGCTGGATGCCGATCGGCGGGCGGGGCATGCGACAGGCGCTGCCGCGGCTGGCGCAGGCGTGCGAGAGCCGCGGCCGCGACCCCGCGTCGGTCACCGTGATGCCGATCGGCACCGAGCCGACGCCCGAGAAACTCGATTACTACGCCGCCTTGTCCTGCCAGGGGCTGGGCGTCCAGGAGGTCGTGCTGCGGCTGCCGTCGGCGCCGCGCGACGAGGTCCTGCCCATGCTCGACACATACGCGAAGACCTATCTCCCCTGATCGGGCGCGGCGGAAAGGAAGTGCGGAAGGGATGGACCGCACGGGCATGGGCGCAGACCACGAGAATCGATGCTGGCGACCTCTAGAGGTCCAGCGGTGGCCGTGACGCTCGCCGCCGACGTGGGCGGCACCTTTACCGACGTCGTCTTGACCGGCGACGACGACCGGGTGCACGTCGCCAAGACGCTCACCACGCCGGCGGATCCGACGACCGGCCTGCTGCGCGGCGTGTCCCACGTGCTGTCGCGGGCACGCGTCGCGCCCGGGGACGTCGGCCGATTCGTCCACGCGACCACGCTCGCCACCAACGTGATCCTCGAACGCCGGGGCGTGTCGGTGGCCTTCGTGACCACCGAGGGGTTTCGGTCGATGCTCGCGCTGGGGCGGCGGGCGAGGGTCGAGGAGGAGCGGTTCGACCTGACGTTCGTGCCCGACGAGCCGCCGGTGCCGCTGACCCGCACCTTCGCCGTGCCCGAACGGATCTCCGCCGCCGGTGAGGTGCTGCGGCCACTGGACGAGCACGCCGTCGCGCGCATCGCCGAGGAGATCGGCGCCGCGGGATGCGCGGCCGTGGCGATCTGCCTGCTGCACTCCTACGCCAACCCGGTCCACGAGCGGCGGCTGGCCGAGCTCGTCGCGGCCCGGCTGCCCGCGGAAACGCCGGTGGTGGTCTCCTCGGACGTGTGGCCCGAACTGGGCGAGTACGAGCGGGCCACGACCACGCTCATGTCGGCGTACGTCGGCCCGGTCATGGCGGCGTACCTGCGTCGGCTGGGCGCCGGGCTGCGCGCCCTCGGGGTCGACGCGCCGGTGCACGTCATGGAGTCGGCCGGGGGAGTGCTGCCCGCCGGGCTCGCCGCGGCGCGTGCCGTGTACACGATCGAGTCGGGCCCGGCGGCGGGCGTGATCGCCGCGGCCCGGTGCGGCGCGGCGCGCGGCCTGACCGACCTGATCTCGTTCGACATGGGCGGCACGACCGCGAAGGCGGGCCTCGTCCGGAACGGGCGCCCGGGTGTCACCCACGAGTTCCAGGTCGGCGGCAAGGGCAGTTTCGGCGGCCGCCGTCCCGGCACCGGCGTACCGATCAAGGTGCCCGCCATCGACCTGGCCGAGGTCGGCTCCGGCGGAGGGTCGATCGCCTGGGTGGACGCGGGGACGCTGCGCGTGGGGCCGCGGTCCGCGGGCGCCGACCCGGGCCCCGCGTGCTACGGCCGCGGCGGCGCCGACCCGACGGTCACGGACGCGGACCTGCTGCTCGGCTACCTCGACCCGGCCGGGTTCGGCGAGTTCGACCTGTCGGCCGAGCGGGCGCACGCGGCCATCGCGGCGCACGTCGCGGAGCCGCTCGGCGTCGACGTCGTCACGGCGGCGGCGGCGATCCACGACATCGCCGTCGCGCAGATGGGCGCCGCCGTGCACGTGGTGACCGTACGGCGCGGCATCGACCCGCGCGGCTGCACGCTGGTCGCGCTGGGCGGCGCCGCGCCCACCCATGTGGCCGGGCTGGCCGAACGCTTCGGGATCGACCGTGTGCTGATGCCGCCGCACTGCGGTGTCGGCTCCGCCGTCGGCCTGCTGCACGCCGAGCTGGGTATGGAGCGGGCTCAGACGTTCGTCACCCCGGCGGATTCGGTGGACATCACCGAGCTTTCGAGGGTCGTCGCCGGCCTGGAGGAGGCGGCCCGCGCCGACCTCGCGCTGTCATCCATGGACGGCGGCGCGAAGGTCGCGGTGTCGGTGGGGGTCCGGTTCATCGGGCAGGCGCACGCCTTCACCGTCGGGCTGCCGGGTGTGACGCGGGACGCGATCGGCCGGGCCGTCGATGAGTTCTATCGGCGTTACCGCGAGTCGTACGGCATCGACCTGCGCGACCCGGTCGAGCTCACCGCCGTACGGGTGCGCGTCGCGCTGCCCGCCGGCGGACCCGGCGGACCCGGCGCGGCCGCAGGGGACGGCCGGCGGCCCACGGGCGGCGACGACCCGCGGCTGCCGACGCGATCGGTGTGGTTCGACGGGGCGTTCCGCGACGTACCGGTGCGGGCGAGAGCGGCCTGCGCGCCGGGCGAGGAGTTCGCCGGGCCCCACATCCTCACCGAGCCGCAGTCCTCGCTCGTCGTGCCGCCCGGCTGGCGCGGCGTCGTCGATGAGGACGGCGCCGTCCTCATCGAGCGGACCTCCTCCCCCCGCGTCCGGGCAACGCTCCCCGCCGCGCCCGAAGGCAACAGCGACGGCAACGGCGACAGCGACCGCGACGGCGACGGCGACCGCGACGGGCTTACGGCCGAGATCCTCCGGCATGGGCTGCGCGTGGCCGCCGAGGAGGCCGGCATCGTGGTGGTCCGGTCGGCCTACTCGGCGTTCATCATTGAGGGCGCCGACGCCGCGGCGGCCATCTTCGACGCGCGCGGGCGGCTGATCTCGCACTCGATGTCGACCGCGATCATGCAGGGGGCCAGCCTGCGCAGCGCGCTCCCGTACGTCATCGCGGCCTTCCCGCCGCGGACCATGGCTCCGGGCGACGTGTTCGCGCTCAACGACGTCTACCAAGGCGGCATCCACGCCAACGACCTGCTGATCTTCCGTCCCGTCTTTGTGGACGGCGCGCCCGCGTACTTCACCGGCACATTGATCCACGTGGCCGACCTGTCGGGGATCTCGGCGGGCGGCATGGCCGCGGACGCGACCGACGTCTTCCTGGAGGGCGTGCAGGTGCCGCCCGTGCGGATCGCCACCGCGGACGGCCTCGTCGACGACCTCGTCCGGCTGCTCGCCGCCAACAGCCGTACGCCCGATCACCTGCTCGGCGACCTCCGGGCGCTCATCGCGGGCGCCAACGTCGCGGCGCGGCGCCTGGAGGAGCTGATCGAGCGGCACACCCCGGCGGGACTGGCCGAGGGCGTCGACGACTACATCGCCCACACCGAGCGGCGGACGCGCGCCGAACTGGCCCTGCTCCCTGACGGCACCTACCGGGGGGAGTACCGGCTGGACGACGGCCAGTCGGTACGGGCCGCGGTCACGGCCGCGGGCGACGGCGTGATCGTCGACTTCGACGGCACCGACGCGCAGGTGGCGCTGCCCATCAACGCGGGGTTCTCGCAGACGCTCGGCGGGGTGATGTACGCGATGCGCTGCTACGTCGACCCGGCCCTGCCGTTCAACGAAGGCTGCTTCACTCCGATCGACGTACGCATGCCGCCGGGCAGCCTGGTGAACTGCACCCCGCCGCATCCGGGCGGCGGCCGCTGGCCCACGGTCGCCGCGGCCGTGGAGGCGATCTTCGCCGCGCTCACCCGGGCCAGGCCCGATCGCGGCGCCGCCGCCTCGGGCATCCTGCAGGCCTTCAGCATCAGCGGCGCCGGCGGCCGGCCGTGGCTGCACATGTCGTTCGAGCTCGGCGGGATGGGCGCGGGCGCGCTGCGCGACGGCGCCGACGCCACCGGCGCGCTGTTCGGCGGCGGGCGCAACATCATCCCGCAGGTCGAACCGATCGAGGCCAGGCTGCCCCTACGGGTCGAGGAGGTGTCGCTCATCGCGGACTCCGGCGGCGCCGGACGCCATCGGGGCGGTCTCGGCACCCGCACGGTGCTGCGGATGCTGGCGGACGCCAGGGTCGACACGCGCGGCGACCGGCTCCGCCGCCCGCCGCCCGGCGCCGCGGGCGGGCTGCCCGGCCGGGCGGGCGGCTACTACCGCGAGCGCGCGGACGGCATCAGGGAACCGCTGCGTGCCAAGGCGACCGGGCAGTCCGTGGCCGCGGGGGAGGCGCTCGTCGTCGAGACGTCGGGCGGCGGCGGGTACGGCGACCCGGGCGACCGCGACCCGGCGGCCGTACGGGCGGACCTCGACGGTGGAAGGATCACGGGATGAAGTTCGGCGTGCCGCTGGGGATGGCC
Organism: Streptosporangiaceae bacterium; assembly: GCA_035765195.1. Classification (GTDB taxonomy): domain Bacteria; phylum Actinomycetota; class Actinomycetes; order Streptosporangiales; family Streptosporangiaceae; genus CALAED01. The sequence goes on along the minus strand of DASTYC010000015.1, from coordinate 91,430 downwards.
CATCCGCGCGTCTGGCGCGACCTCGCCGTGGAGGCGGACCGGCTCGGCTTCGAATCGGTGTGGCTGCCCGAGCACCTGGTGTTCGCGACGGACGTGTCCACGGCGGTGTCGGCGGGGGCCTATCCGTACGAGAACGCGCCGAACCTCAGCCCGGCGACGCCGCTGTTCGACGCGCCGGCCTACCTGTGCGCGCTGGCGGCCGTGACCTCGCGGATCAGGCTCGGCACGGCCGTGTACCTGTTCGGCCTGCGGCATCCCTTCGTCGCCGCCCGGGCCTTCGCCACGCTCGACCAGGTCTCCGGCGGCCGCGCGATCGCCGGGGTCGGCGCCGGCTGGTACGAGGCCGAGTGGTCCGCCAGCGGGGTCGATTTTCGCAGCCGTGGCCGCCGCCTGGACGAGGCCATCGCGATCGCCAGGCGGCTGTGGACCGAAGAGACCGTCGAGCACCATGGGGAGTTCTTCGACTTCCCCGCCGTGGGGTTCGAGCCGAAGCCGGTGCAGCATCCGCTGCCGATCCTCGCCGGTGGCGAGACGCCGGCGGCGTTGCGCCGGGCGGCCCGCTGCGACGGCTGGATCGGCATGCCGCACACCATCGAGTCCGTACGGCCCCGGCTCGACGCGTTGCGGGCCTGCCGTGCGGGCCGCGACGGGCGGTTCGAGATCACCGTGCACGCGTACGGGCTGTCCGGCCCCGATGAGGTCGCCGAGTGGGAGCGGCTCGGCGTCGACCGGCTGATCGTGCGGCCCTGGCGTCGCAGCAAGGAGGCCGTGGACACGCTCGCGGACTTCGCCGCGACCTACGGAGTCGGCCCATGATCGACCTCGCCGGGCTGGCCGGCCCGGCGCACACCGCGGTGCTGGTCATGGAGATGCAGCGCGGGGTCGTCGGGGACCTCGCCAAGTTCCCCGAGCTCGCCGGTGTCTGCGCGGATCGCGGCGTGATCGGCAACGCCGGGCGGGTGGCCGCCGCGGCCCGCGCCGAGGGCGTCCGGGTCGTCCAGTGCACCGCGGCCTTCCGGGCCGACCGCGCGGGCAGCCACACGGACAACACGCCGTTCATCAAGGGCCTGCTGCGCGACCCGGGGCACATGCTCGAAGGGACAGGGGCCGTCGAGGTCGTACCGGCGCTGGCCGGCTCCGGCGACATCGAGTCGCGCCGCTACCACGGCTTCTCCCCGTTTACCGGGACCTCGCTCGACCAGACGCTGCGGGCGCTCGGCGTCCGTACGGTCGTCGCCGTCGGGGTGTCGCTCAACCTCGGCGTCCCCGGCCTGTGCCTGGAGGCGGTGAACCTCGGCTACCGCGTCGTGGTCGTCACCGACGCGGTCGCCGGGATTCCGGCCGAGTACGGCGACGCCGTGCTGACCCACACGATCGGTCTGCTCGCCGCCCGTACAACCGCCGATGAGCTCATCGCCACATGGGAGGCGTCCCGGCGGCAGGCCTGACGACTCCGTTCTCTGGTGGTTTCGGCCTCTATGTCCGGAAAAATTGGGGTAAACCGAATTGGGATAGGGCGCGTCAAAGCAGCATGCGATCACATGTTGTTCGGGGGCTGGTTGCGCTGGCACTCGCCCCGATGATGTTCCTCACCGCGTGCGGGTCCGACCAGTCCGGGCCCGATGCGTCCGGGTCCGCCCCATCCACCCAGCCCGCCTCCGGGGGCAACGGGATCGCCGACAAGTCGGCCAACGAGATCCTCGCCGCCGCGCAACAGGCGCTCAAGAGCGCCCAGTCGGTCCATCTGAAGGGTGCGCTGACCGACAAGGGCGAGACGATCAAGCTGAACCTGTGGGTCACGCGGACCCAGGCCAAGGGCTCGATCACCGCTCCGCAGGGCGGCAAGACCTACACCATCGACGTCATCAAGGCGCGCGGCAGGTTCTACATGCACGCTCCGGCGATGTTCCGCGCCGTGGGCGGGGCGGCCGCCGCCCAGGTCATCGGCAACCGGTGGGTGCTGGTGCCCAAGGGCGACAAGGACTTCAAGGACTTCGAGACCCTTGTGCACATTCCGTCCATGGCCAAGGAGATGCTCACTCCCGATGGCGCGGTCGCGAAGGGCAAGCAGACCGTGATCGACGGCAAGCCGGTCATCGGGCTCGACGCCGGCGACGGCACGCTCTACGTGGCGACGAGCGGCCGGCCGTATCCGGTGAAGCTGGTGCCGCTCAAGCCCGCGACGCCGGGCGAGGAACTTGCCTTCCTCGACTACGACCAGCCCGTCAAGGTGAAGCCGCCGGCCCGTCCCCTCGACCTGAGCAAGTTGTAGGGCTGAGGATCGACGCCGAGCGCGGATGTCGCCGTCCGATAAGTCGACCGATATGGGGTAGGAGGATCTTGCACTAGGCGGAGGCGAGAGGATTGTCCGGTGCAGCCGTATCTGGCGGTTCTCGTGCTGTTGGGGATGGCCGGCGCCGTCGTCGCGGCGATCTATGTGTTGTCACGCGTTCTCGCGATGCCCGGCCCGCTCGGCGTCGGCCCCTTCCTGTCGGGCGGGCGGCCCAGCGAGCACGCCGTGTCGCGTTATCACGTGCGGTGGTACGCGGTGACCATGGTGTTCCTCGCCTTCGACATGGAGATGGTCTTCATGTTTCCGTGGGCGCTGGTCGTAGAGTCGGTCGGGACCACGGCGGTGGTCGAGATGTTCCTCTTCCTCGGACTGCTCATGGTCGGCGTCGTGTACGCCTGGCGGGAGGGCGCGCTGAGGTGGACCTGAGCGCGCGGCCGGCCCGCTATGCGGCCGGACGGCCCCGTCCGCTCATCGTCGAAGCGCCCGGCGCCACGCGGGTGCGGCTGGCGGTGGAGGCGGAGCTTGGCCGCAGGGGCTGGCGGGCCGCCGCGGCGCCGGCGGAGACCGGCCTGCTCCTCGTCTGCGGCGAGCCGGGGCCGGACCTGGCGGCCGCGATCGAGACGGTGTGGCAGAGCATGCCCGGTCCACGGGCACGGGTGCGGCTGCCGGTCGCGGCGGCGGCGGCCGAGGTCGCCGAGGCGCTCGACCGGGCCCGCGCGGAACTCGGCGACGTCGCCGCGGCGCGGGCGGACGCGCTGACGCGGTCGGCCGCGGAACTCCATCACGTGGACGCCCCCGCGGGCCTGGCGATGGCGGAGCGCGGCCCGGACAGGGATGGGCTGCGGCTCGACGTCCTGCGGGTGCCGCTCGGTCCTGTCCTGCCCCATTGGCCGGCGGGACTGCGGATCATGGTGACGCTGCAGGGCGACGTGGTGCAGGCCGCCGCTGCTGAGGCGATGGACGGCGGGGGCGGTGGCTCGTTCTGGGACGAGCCGTGGCTGTCCGCCCAGGCCGGCGGCGACGTCACGAGAGGGCTCGCGGCGCGCCGCCGAGCCGGGGCGCACTTGGACACCATCGGCCGGCTGCTCGCGGTGGCCGGCTGGCCCGCCGCCGCGGCCCGGGCGCGCCGGCTCCGCGACGACGCGCTGAACGGCCCGCCGGGGAGCCGGCTCATCTCCGCGTACGCGGCGTTCGCCCGCAGGACCGGCCGGTCGCGGCCGCTGCGCTGGATGCTCCGCGACGTGGGCGTGATCGACGCCGCGGCGGTCGAGCGCCACGGTCTGACCGGTCCGCCGGCCCGCCATCAGGGCGACGCGGCGGCCCGCCTGCGCGGCCTGCTCGCGGAAACCGCAGCGGCGCTGGAGCGAGCCGACGACGCGACCCCGCTCGACGCGGCGACGGAGGGGCCGCGTGGCCCGGTCGAGCGATCGCCGAGCGCGGCGCTGCTGGCGGCGCTGCCCGAGCTGCTGACGGGGACGGAACTGTCGGTCGCGCGGCTCATCGTCGCCGGCCTGGACCCCGATCTCGGCGGGCTCGCCGGCGCCGGTGCCGGCGCCGCCACGATGAGGGCCGCCGGTGCGTGAGACGACGCCCTGGACCGTGGTCGCGCTGCCGATCATGCTGGCGGGGCTGGCCCTGGGAGCCGCCGCGCTGGACTCTGTGCTGGGCGCCGTCGCGGCGGGCCGGCCGGGTCCGCTGCGGGCGGCGGGCGATCCGCTGCGCGCGGCGGCGCGGTCGCTGATCGCGCAGCGCCGCGTCACGCTCGCCCCCGACCGGCTGCTGACGCGCATCGGCGTGATCAGCCTTCCGCTGGCCGCGTTGCTGGCCGCCGTGGTCGTCCCGCTCGGCACCGAGCCGGTGGCGGCCTTCCCGATCGGCGTGGTGTGGTTCAACGCCATGGAGGTCGCCGTCTGGGGGGCGGTGTGGCTCACCGGCTGGGGGGTCAACTCCGCCTACCCGCTGATCGCCGGGTACCGGTTCATCGCGCAGGGACTCGCCTACGAGCTTCCGCACATGTTCGCCCTGATCACCGCCGCGCTCGGCGCCGGGTCGCTGGACCTGACCGAGGTGGCGGCGGCCCAGCGGGGGCTGTGGTTCGCGGTGTGGATGCCGGTCGCCTTCGTCGTCTACCTGATCTCGGCGCTGGCGATGGCGTTCTGGGGGCCGCTGGGCCACCCGGTGTCCGACGATCTGGCCGGCGGCGCCGCGGCGGAGCTGTCGGGGCCGGATCGGCTGCTCTTCCTCGCGGGCCGCTACACGTTGCTCGCCGTGGCGGCAGCGGCGGCGGTCCCGCTGTTCCTGGGGGGCGGGGCCGGTCCGCTGCTGCCCGCCTGGATGTGGTTCCTGCTCAAGACCGGGGGCGTGTTGTGCGCGTTGGTATGGACCCGGCACCGGCTGCCGGTGCTGCGGATGGACCGGTTCATGGAACTGTCGTGGCTGGTGCTGATCCCGGCCGCGTTGCTGCAGGCGCTCGTCGTGGCGCTCGTCGTCCTGCCGTGAGGCGCGGTGGCACGAAAAGGAGGTGGAGCCGGTGGCGGTGACGCAGGCCGTCGCGTTCTGGGCGCTGGGGATCGGCGCTGTGGCGAGCGGCGTCGCGGTGTTCGTCGTCGACTCGATGGCCCGGGCGACCTTCGCGCTGCTGGCGTCCTTTCTGTGCGTGGGCGTGGCCCTGTTCCTCATCGACCTGCACTACCTCGGCGCGCTCGTCATCCTCATGATGATCATGGAGATGCTCATCATGGTGGTCTTCATGATCATGTACATGATGAATCCGGCGGGGCTGATGCCGATGGTGATGGTGCACAACAACCGCGGCGCGCTGGTCATCTCGGCCGGCGTGTTCGTCGCGCTGGCCGCTGGGATCGTGCTCACCCCCTGGCCGCGGCGCGCGGGGGCGCCGCCCCGCGATCCGACGTTCGACCTCGGGCAGGCGCTCATGGGGCCGAAGATGTTGGTGATGATGGTGATCGGCGTCGCGATTTTGGCGACGATGATCGCGTCGGTGGTGCTGGCCACGCATCGCGGCCGCTATGACCGCTACGGCGACGAGCTGGACGGCGCCCGGCCCCGCGACCCGGGAGGCGATGCCGCGTGACGCTCGAGGCGTTCTTGCTGCTGGCCGCCGCGCTGTTCGCCGTGGGGCTGTACGGCGCGCTGTCCCAGCAGTCGATCGTGATGGTGATGATGGGGCTGGAGCTCATGGTGAACGGGGTGATCGTCGCCGGCGCCGGCTTCTGGTACTACGTGGCGCCCGGATCCGCCGACGGGCAGGTGCTGGTGCTCGTCGCCCTGACGGTGATGGCCCTGGAGATGGCGATGGGGTTCGCGGTGGTGACCGCGCTGTTCCGGGCCCGTGACGTCGACGTCACCGACGACGCCGGAGACCTCAGGGGATGAGCGTCCTCGGCTGGGCACTGCCCGCCCTGCCCCTGTCGGCCGGCGGCCTGCTGCTGGTGGCGGGGCGCCGCGCCGACCGGGCGGCGCCCATCGCCGGCCTGGCGGTGTCGGCGGCGACCCTGCTGCTCGCGGCCGGCGCGGCGGTGGCCCGGCCCGTCGTACGGTTTCCGCTGCTGGCCGGGTTGCCGTCGGGAATGGCGGTCGACGGCCTGTCGGCCGTCATGGTGGTCATGGTGGCCGCGGTGACGCTCGCGGTGCTGGTGTACGCGGCGGGGGAGCTGTCGGCGCGGGAGGCGAGGGCCCGGTTCTTCGGCCTGATGCTGATCTTCGCCGGCGCGATGCTGGTCACCGTCACCGCGACCGACCTGGCCTTGCTGCTCATGGCCTGGGAGCTCATGGGGGCGATGTCGTACGCGCTGATCGGGTTCTGGTGGCGCGACCCCGGCCGGGTGCGCTCCGCCGGCGTCGCCTTCGTCACCACCCGTGCCGGCGACATGGGCCTGTATCTGGCCGCCGGCTGCGCCCTGGCGGGGACGGGCACGCTGAGCCTCGGCGGCCAGGCTGGCGCCGCGGACCCGTGGCGGGACCTGATCGCGGCGGGCGTCGTCGCCGCGGCGCTGGGCAAGTCCGCACAGCTGCCGTTCTCGTTCTGGCTGTCGCGGGCGATGGCCGGGCCCAGCCCGGTGTCGGCGCTGCTGCACTCGGCGACGATGGTCGCCGCCGGGGCCTACCTGCTGCTGCGCGTGCAGCCGCTGCTGGCCGCCACCGGCTGGGCGGCCACCCTGGTCGCCTGGACCGGTGCGGTCACCGCGCTGGCCCTGGGCGCGGTGGCGCTCGCCCAGCGGGATCTCAAGCAGCTGCTCGCCGCCTCCACCTGCGCGCAGATCGGGTTCATGGTGCTGGCCGCCGGCGTCGGCTCGGTGGCGGGCGGCACGGCGCAGCTGGTCGCGCACGCCGCCGCCAAGAGCCTGCTGTTCCTCGGGGCGGGGGCGTGGCTGGTGGCGCTGGGCACCAAGGACCTGGGCGGCCTGCACGGCGCGGCCCGCCGCTACCCGCTGGTCGGGGTTGCGTTCGGAGCGGGCGCGCTGACGCTGGCCGGGCTGCCGCCGCTGTCGCTGTGGGTCACCAAGGACACCGTGCTCAGCGCCGCGGCCGGGCGGTCGGCGGGACTGTACGCGGTAGGGCTGGCGGCCGGAGTGTTGTCGGCGGCGTACGCGGGGCGGGTGCTGATCGCCGTATGGCGCCCTGCCGACGCCGGCACACGTGACGACACCGAACAGACCGGCACCCGGCACATCGGCCTGCCGCAGCGGCTGCCGCTGCCGGTGCTGGCCGCGGCCGCCGCGGCCCTCGGCGCGGTGGGGCTGCCGGCGATCGCCGCCGGGTGGGAGCGGCTGCTCGGCGCCGCGGGCGAGCCCCGCGCCGAGCCGGTCGAGCTGGCCGTCTCGGGGGCACTGGCCGCGTTGACGCTGACGGCGGTGGGAGTCCTCGCCCGCCGCCCGCGGCCGATCGCCGCGGCGTGGACGCGGCCCTTCGCGGGCTGGCTGCTGCTGGAGCGGGCCGCCGACACCCTGGTGACCCGGCCCGTACTCGGTCTGGCCAACGTGCTGGCGCGCTTCGACGACCGGGTGGTCGACGGGGGAGTACGGGCGGTGGCCGCGGCGGGGAATCTGGCGGCCACGCTGGCCGGCCGCCGCGTCGAGATGCGGGCCGACCGGCTCGTCGACGCGGTCGGGCGGGCCGCCCGATGGCTCGGCGACCTGGCCCGCCGCCCGCAGACCGGCCAGGTGCACACCTATTACGCGCAGGCCGCGGTGCTGTTCGCCGCGCTGGTCCTGCTCGTCGTCCTGGGCGGGTGACCGTGCTCACTTTGGTGATCTTCCTGCCGCTGGCCGTCGCGCTCGGCCTGCTCGTTCTTCCCCGGCTCCGGGACACGGCGGTGATCTGGGTGTGGATCGGCGCGTGTGTCGTCGATCTCGCGCTGGTGGTCGCGATCTGGGTCGGCTACGACGGCGGGATCGGCTACGAGACCGACGTGCGCTGGATCCCGTCCGTACGCGCCGGCTACCACGTCGGGGTGGACGGGCTGTCGCTGCCGCTGCTCGCGCTCACCGCCGTGCTGTTCCTGGCGTGCGCGGTGTTCTCGCTGCGCCAGACCCGCCGGGTGCGGGCGTTCGCCGCGCTGTTCCTCTTCCTGCAGACGGTCTGCCTGGGCCTGTTCGCGGCGCTGGACCTGCTGCTGTTCTTCGTGTTCTTCGACCTGTCGATCGTCGGCATGTACTTCGTCATCGCCGGCTGGGGCCACGGCGACAACGTCCGGTCGGCGCTGAAGTTCTTCCTCTACACGTTTCTCGGTTCGCTGGTGTTGCTGCTCGGGTTCATCGGCCTGTACCTGGGCGCCGAGCCGCACACCTTCGACATGGCCGACCTCACCCGGACCCCGCCGCTGAACGGGTCCCCTGGGCTCGCCGCGCTCGTGCTGCTCGCGGTGGGCGTCGGGTTGGCGATCAAGACCCCGACCGTGCCGGTGCACACCTGGCTGCCGCCCGCGCACACGGACGCGCCCGCGGCCGGCTCGGCGATCCTCGCCGGGGTGATGCTGAAGATGGGCACGTACGGGTTCGTCCGGATCGCGATGCCGATGCTGCCCGAGCCGTGGCGGCGGTACGCGTGGGTGGTGATCGTCGTCGGCGTGGTCAGCGTGCTGTACGGCGCGCTGGTCGCGCTCGCCCAGGACAACCTCAAGCGGCTCATCGCCTACACCTCGGTCAACCACATGGGCTACATCGTGCTGGCCGTCGGGGCGGCCGGGCTGGCGGCCGGGGACGTGGACGCGCGGCGCCTCGCGGTGACCGGGGCGGTCACCCAGATGGTCAGCCACGGCCTGATCACCGGGGCGCTGTTCCTGCTGTGCGGGGTGCTGAACGACCGGGGCCACAGCTACGACATGGACCGCTACGGCGGGCTGGCCCGCGTCGCGCCCGTCTTCGCCGCCCTCACCGTCGTCGGGGCGTTCGCCTCCCTCGGGCTGCCGGGGCTGTCCGGCTTCATCGCCGAGTTCCAGATCTTCACCGGGGCGATCGGCAGCGGCACGGGCGCCGCGGCGAGCGCGGCGGCGGTGGCGATCCTCGGCATCCTCATCACCGCCGCGCTGTTCCTGCGGGTGCTGCACCGCGTTCTGCTCGGCGGGCCGGGGGAGCTGACCGGCGGCGTGACGGACGTACGCGGCAGTGAGCTCGCCGCGATCGCGCCGCTGCTGGCGGCTTCGCTGGTCATCGGGATCGCCCCGCGGTTCCTGCTGGACGTCATCGAGCCCGCGTCCGCCGCCGTGGTGTCGCTGGTGGCCCGGTGATGAACGAGAACCCGGTCGATCTGCTGCCGGAACTGTGCGTCCTGGCCGGGGCGGTCATCGGTCTGCTGAGCGGGCTGTTCCTGCCGCGCGCCCGGCAGTGGGTCGTGGCGGTGATCGGCGCCGCCGGCCTTGTCGCCGGCATCGGCGCTGCGGGCGTCGCGGCCACGCGCCCGGACACGATGGCGTTCGACGCCTTCGTGATCGATCCGATCACGCACGTGTCGCGCATCGCCGTGTTCGCCGCGACCCTGCTGATCCTCGGCCTGGCCGCCGGGGCCGTGCGCGCCCACCCGCGGGAGAGCGAGTTCTACGTCCTCATCCTGCTGGCCGCGCTCGGCACCGTGGCGTTCGCCGCCGCCGGCGACCTGCTGGTGCTCATGGCCGCCTACCTGCTGGCGAGCATCCCCGGCTACGCGCTGGCCGGCTTCGGCAAGGACGCCGCGGGCACCGAGGCTGCCCTGAAGTACTACCTGATGGGCGCGCTGCTCGGCATCGTCATGCTGAGCGGCGTCACGCTGCTGTACGGACTCGGCCGCGCCACGTCGTATGAGATGCTGCGCGACGGCTTGAGCGGCGCGCCCGCCGGAGCCGTCGCGGTGGGCGTCGTCGCGCTGCTCGCCGGCCTCGCCTTCAAGGCGGGGGCGGTCCCCGGGCATTTCTGGGTGCCCGACGTCACCGAAGGCGCCTCGCCGGTCGTGGCCACGTTCGTCACCACGGTGCCGAAGATCGGCGCGTTCGCGGCGCTCTACCGGATCGCCGGGGTGCTTCCGCGCGGCGCGGTGGACTGGCCGCTGCTCATCGCCATCGTCGCCGCGGCGACCATGACGCTCGGCAACCTCGCCGCCTTCGCCCAGGACAACGTCCGGCGGCTGCTGGCGTACTCGACGATCAGCCAGGCCGGCTACCTGCTCGTCCCGGTCGCGGTCGCCGGGCGCAGCGACCTCGCCCAGCCCGCGCTGCTCTTCTACGTCGGCGCCTACGCGCTCACCAATCTGGGCTCGTTCGCCGTGGTGGTCGCCGTCGGCCGGGACCGCCTGGCCGACTATGCCGGCCTGGCCCGGCGCGCGCCGCTGCTCGCCCTCTCGCTGGTGATCTGCCTGCTCGGCCTCGTCGGGACGCCGCCGACCGCGGTCTTCGCCGGCAAGCTGCTGATGTTCGGTGCCGCCGTGGACGGCCGGTACACCTGGCTGGCGGTGGTCGCCGTGGTCAACTCCGTCGCCAGCGTCTTCTACTATCTCCGCTGGATCGTCCCGGTCTTCGAGACCGCGCCCGGGCCGCACCTGCCGGAGGCGGGCGAGCTGCTCCGCGGCGCCGCGATGATCGCCGTGGGGACCGCCGTCGCCACCCTCGCCCTCGGCATCGGCAGCGGAGTCGCCCTGGCGACCTGACCTGACCACCTGATTCGGCTGTTTGGTTGTCCTGCATTCTGGTATTAAGGCTGGGTCCCTGATCGCCGGCGGATCTACCTGGAGGCAGCAATGAAGATCACCAGTGCGGTGGTCCTCGTCTGGCTGATCATCGGCGCCATCGCCGCCGGCCAGCGTGACTACTTCAGTGAGGCCCCGGGCAACTGCTCCCAGGTCGGCACACTTCTCGTCACGATCCTCGCGGGCCCGCTCAACTACGTCGGCGTGGACCCGAAGATCTCCTGCGAGACACCCCAGCCCAGCTAGTCGGCGTCATCACGGTGTCCGTGCCGGCGCCGCCCGCCGGCCATGGCGCCCAGCACGGAGGCGGCGGCCGTGGGCTCGCAGGTGGTCGGCAGCAGCTCCAGCACGCGGGCGACCGTGCCGGGAAGCAGTTCGTCCCAGCGGTAGACGGGACCGGCTGAACGCAGTGACGATGTGAGAGCGGCGGCGGCCTCCTGGCAAATGGCCCGGATGGCATGGTCAATGTCCAGCTCATTGCGAAGCGTGGCTGCTCTGGGCACTGGAGAGTCCTCCACCACGACCTGCGGCATGCCCTTCTTGTGCCGCCGATTCGCACCTTCGGAACGCGAATCCGTGACAGGATTGTCCACTCACTGTCAGTAACCCCGGCGAAACGGCACTTCGCGGAGCCGGGGACATGCGCCGGGTGATGGGCGATCTCACTGTCAGTCGGCGAGGCGGAGGGCGACCGCCGGCCGGATGCGGGCGGCCCGCCTGGCCGGCCCGATCGTGGCGAGCAGGGAGGCGATGAGGGTGCCGCCGACGAAGAACGCGAGCTGTAGCCAGTCGATCGGGTAACCGGCGTGGATTTCGCCGAAGGTGGGGCTGTTCTGATAGAGCAGCCAGGTGGTCGCCAAGCCGAGCGCGGTGCCGATGACCACGCCCTCCAGCGCCACGAAGGCCGTCTCCGCGTAGAACGACCGGCGTACGGTGCTCGCCTGGAAGCCGAGCGCGCGCAACACGGCGATGGTGTGGCGGCGCTCCCGTACGGCACGGACCATGATGACGCCGAGGCCGGCCACGCCGACCAGCAGGCCCAGCGCGAGGTAGCCGTTCATCAGCGTGAAGAACTGCCGGGTGGAGGTGAAGCTGTCCCGCACCAGCTGGGCGAGATCGGTGGCGACCAGCCCTTGGCTGAGGAACTGGCCCTGCAATCGAGCCGCCACCTGGTCCGGCGCCACGCCCGGCGCCAGCCGCAGCAGCATGCTGGACGGACGCGCCTGGGCGCCGAGCAGTTGCGTGATCATGGACCGGCTCATCAACACGGGATAGCGGAACTCGCGCCCGCCGATGCTGTAGAAGGCGATGCCGTCGGACAACACGCCGGCGATCGTCCGGGTGGTCCGCAGGCCGGTCTGCGGGTCGACGATGGACAGCTTGTCGCCCGCCTCCGGGATCTCGCCCTGCGGCCCACCGCTCGACCCGTACCTGGCCTCGATCAGGACGTAAGAGGGATCGCGCGACACCAGCCGCCAGGCCGCGGCGTCGCTGGTCAGCGCGGGCAGCCGGTCCTGTAGGTCGAGCGGTTCCCTGGCCAGCTGATCCGGCACGCCGATAGCGAGCACGGGCAGGTCCTTGGTGGTGCGCCGCAGCGGGTCGTCGGCGACCGCCGGCGCGGTCAGCAGGCCGGCCACGTCGGTCACCTGCCCCGCGAACTGCCCGCCGGTCACCGCGCGTTCGGCGTCGGGCCAGGGCGTGGTCGGGTTGTAGTCGGCGCGCAGGCCCCAGCTGCCCGCCGCCTTGGTCACCTCGCCGTCCACGCCCGCGCTGATGATCGCCGAGATCTGGATCATCAGCACGATGACCGAGATGACGATGCAGTACATGGCCAGCGTGGCGCCGGTCCGGAACCGTTTGGCGGTGGGGTAGGCGATGGCGAGCCGGGCGGCCAGCCCGGCGTTCGGGGACCGCTGGGTGAGCAGTCGCGCCGGTCGCAGCAACATCGCCTGATGCTGGCTGACGAGCAGCACCGCCGCGAAGGTGAGCATGCTGGCCATCACGACGTACGTGGCCGTGCTGGTGTCGTCGAATAGGTGCGGCCGGACCAGGTGTCCCGCCAGGCCCCAGCCCAGGAGCGCGAGGCCGACGCCCGTATAGACGGGGCGGGGCGCCCAGAACCGGCGCAGCAGCGGGACCGCGGCCGCCACCGCGACCGCGGGCACCAGATAGACGAGCATGCCGACGCCGTCCGCCAGCACCGGGATCGACGCGGCGGTCAGCGCCGCGGTCGCGACCGCGGACACCACGGTGAGCCGGCGGCGGGTCCGCCGCTTCGGCGAGGGCTCCAGGTCGCGGATCGCCGCGATGATGTTGGTGCGCGCGATGCGGACGCTGGTCAGCACGACCGCGACGAGCGCGATGAGGAAACCCGCCGTCATCCCGTTGATGACGCTGGTCGGAGTGACCGAGAAGATCACCTTTAGCTGGTTGTTGCTGGAGCTGTAGCCGTTGAAGATGTTGACCGCGAGGATGACGACGATCCGGCCGATGCCGATGCCCGCGAGGCCGCCCAGCAGCACGGCGCCGAACGTGTAGAGGGTGCCCTCGATGGCCAGCTCGTGCGACACCCGGCGGCGGCGCATGCCGATGGCGCGCAGGACCCCCAGCTGGCCTTTGCGCTCCTCGATGAGCATCACGAAGATGTTCACGATCAACAGGACCCCGGCGATGATGCTGAAGCTCGCGATGAACAAGAACAGCGAGCCGAGCATGGCGCCCGTCTCCTCCGCCTGGTCGAGCACCTCCCGCTTGGGGGTCTCCAGATCGGCGGCCCGAGAAGCGGTCAGCGAGCCGAGCAGCGCGTTCATCTGGGCGCTGACCGGCTCTGTGCGCGCGACCCCGCCCTCGACGTCGCCGCGGTTGGACACGAACGTCGTCGTGGCGAGGTCCTGCCCGGCGTCGGCGGCCAAGCCGGACAACGTGCCGGGGGCGAAGAAGGCGTTGTGGTTGATCGAGGCGCCGAGTCCCACCCCGCCGAGCCCCCGCGCCGGCACGACGGCGGCGACCGTCGCCCGCAGCGCCCGGCCGTACGCGTAGAACGTCACCCGGTCGCCGGCGCGCGCGCCCAGCGAATCGGCGAGGTTCTCGTTGAGCACCACACGCCCGGGTCCCGGATCGGGCACCGTCAGACCCGACGGGTGCGGGGCGCCGAACCGGGCGGCGGCGGCGAAGTCGAGCTCCCAGGCGAGCACGCGCGGCTCGGCCACCCGCCGGCCCCCGGCGTCGACCGCCGCGGCCGCGTAACCCCCGTGCACGGTGAGCACGCCGTCGACGTCCCGGCTCTGCCGCAGCGGCGACAGCCGGAACGCGGCCTCGTCGCCGAGCGCCACGGAGGGCGACCGGACGTACTCGTCGACCGGGCCCAGCGTGTCGTACGCCGTCTGCCGCACCGACCTGTCGAGCGAGTCGCCGACGGTCAGGCTGGCCACGATGAGCGCGGTGCCCAGCAGCGACCCGCCGACCACGAGGACGAGCTCGACGGGCCTGCGGGTCACCTGCCGCAGGGCGAGCCGCCGCAGCACCGGGCGGAAGACGAGCAAGAACCCCACGAAGCCGGCGGCCAGCCCGAACCCGGCGACCAGCGGAATGGTCAGCTCCGGATACATGACGCCCTGCCCTTACGGACGCAGCGCGGCGGCGGCATCGGCGGCGGAGGCGACGGCGCCGTCGCCGGCCAGCCGGCCGTCGCGCATGCGGATCAACCGGCTCGCCGTCGCGCCGATGGTCGGATCGTGCGTGACGAGCACGATGGTCTGCCCGTCCTCGCTGTTGAGCCGCTGGAGCAACGCCATGACCTGATGGGCCATCGTGGTGTCGAGGTTGCCGGTCGGCTCGTCCGCCCACACGATCGCGGGCCGGGCGACCAGCGCCCGGGCGATGGTGACCCGCTGCTGCTCGCCGCCGGACAGCTCGTTCGGGCGATGCTCGGCGCGCTCGGTGAGGCCCACCCGGGCGAGCATCTCGAGCGAGCGCTCCCGCGCCTCGCTCGCCGGCGCGCCCACCAGCAAGAGCGGCAGTTCCACGTTCTCCAGCGCGGTGAACACCGGGATGAGGTTGTAGGACTGGAAGACGAAGCCCATCGAGCGGGCTCGGTGTTCGGTGCGGTCGTGGTCGCTCATCGCGAACAGGTCGTGGCCGCCCACGCACACCTGCCCGGCGTCGATGTCGTCGAGTCCGGACAGGCAGTTCAGCAGCGTGGTCTTGCCCGAGCCGGACGGACCCATGACCGCGACGAGCTCACCGGCGGCCACGGTCAAGTCGAGATCATCGAGTGCCAGCACGCTGAGGCCGCCGGTCCGATAGACCTTGCGCACACCCTTGGCGACCAGCAGCGGTTCGGGTACCGCGGTTCGCGGCGGCTGTTGCTCCATGGTCTGCCCCCTTACCACTGGAGTTACGGCTGCCTTCGCCTGATCTTCTGGCCGTCGAGTGGCGGCAAACAGGGTCCTTCGCCCCGGGACAAGCTCCCATTGGCCCTGATCGCGGGCCCTGCCGGCGTGTGACTGTGCAGACGTGGTCCACGACCAGAGCAGGGACATCGAAGACATGAGCGCAGCGGTCGACGCCGCCGTTGACTCCCTTGTGCTCGATCTGGACGACCAGGCCGCGGTCGACGCGAACCGGACGGGAACGAAGGCGGCCAACCTGGCGGCCGCGCGCCGAGCCGGTCTGCCGACGCTGCCCGGGTTCGTCATCACCGTCGCCGGACACCGGAGTTTCGCCGCCGCCGGCGGGGTCGTGCCCGCCTCGCTCGCCGAGATCGTGCGAGAGCCGTGGCGGCGGCTGCGCGGCGCGGAGAAGTCACGTGCGCTGGTGGTCCGGTCGTCGTCCACGATCGAGGACGTCGGCAACTCCTCGATGGCCGGCCGGTTCCGTTCGGTGCTCGGCGTCGATTCCTGGGAGGGCTTCGTCGACGCGCTCGCCGTGGTCTTCCACTCCGCCGAGTCGGTGCGCCCGTCGGCGCCCATGGCGGTGCTGGTCCAGCCGCAGCTGAATGCAGAGTGCGGCGGAGTGATGTTCGGCGTCGACCCGGTGACCGGCGATCGCGGGCAGATCGTGATCGAAGCGGTGGCGGGCGGACCGGATTCGCTGGTCAGCGGCCGCGTCACGGCGCAGCGCTACGTCCTCACGCGGCGCGGGCACGTGCGATCGGTCGATCACAGGCGGCAGGGGCGGCGGGCCGCGACCGCGCTGGTCGGCCGCAACCGGCTGCGGGCGCTGGCCGCGCTGGCGCGTCGTACCGCCGAGGTGTACGGCGGTCCGCAGGACGTGGAGTGGGCGATCGACGACGAGCACCGGTTGTGGCTGTTGCAGAGCAGGCCGGTGACCGCGTGGGGCGACGCGGCGACCGCGGCCGGTCCGGTCCTCGGCCCGGGACCGGTGGCCGAGACGTTCCCCGCGCTGCTGCGGCCGCTGGAGGTCGACATGTGGGTGTCTCCGCTGCGGGACGGCGTGATCGCCGCCCTGCGCGACACCCATGCCGTATCCCGCGGGCGGCTGCGCGACTCGCTCGTGGTGACGACGGTCGGCGGGCGCGTGGCCGTGGACCTCGAACTGTTCGGGTACGAGACGGGGCGGCGTCGCGGGCCGGTACGGCTGATCGACCCGCTGCCGGGGCTGCGCAGGCTCGGCGCCGCCTGGCAGGTCGGGCGGATGCGGCACGGGCTGGCGGACCGGGCGGCAGCGCTCGCGGGCGACGTCGACGTCCAGCTGGAGTCGGTGCCGCCGCCCTGGGAGATGTCCGATGGGGAGTTGCTCGACCGGCTGACGGCCAACGCGGAGATCCTGGCCATCTTGCACCGCGACGAGGTCCTGGCCGGGTCCCTCGTCCGGGTCCAGCCGCCGACCGCCGCGTCGGTGGCGCTCACCGCGCTGCGCGCCGCACACGCCCGCGATCTCGACGCGGCCGAGACGCTGCGCCGCCATCCCGTCGTGCTGGCTCTCGTGCCGCCGCAGGTGAAGGAGTCCGTCACCCTGCCGGAGATCACCGGAGCGCCGGTGTTCGCGCGAGACACCAACCGGCCGATGGGCCCCAGGGAGGCGATCCGGCTGCGGGCCCGGTGGGTGCAGGAACTGTCCGCGCGGGTCGCGCTCGAGCTCGGTCGCAGGCTGGCCGGCCGGGGCGTGCTGCCCGACGCGGAGTCCGTCGCCTACGTCCATCCCGACGAGCTGGCGAAACTGGTCGGCGGCGAGCAGGTGATCGTCGACCTCGACGAACGTACCCGCGCCTATGCCGCCGCGTCCGCGCGGGCGCCGCTGCCGTCGTTGTTCCGGCTGTCTCGTGAGGGCGAGGTGATCCCGGCGGCCCGGCGCGGCGCCCGCCCCTCCGGCGGCGTCGGCGCCGGCGGCGGCCGCGGCATGGGCCCGGTCACCCATGGGAACACCCGGCCGGACCCGGGTGACGTCCTCGTCGTCCGCGACCTGAACCCCGACCTGGCCGTGCTGCTGCCCGGTCTGGCCGGCCTGGTCGCCGAAACGGGCAGCACCCTGTCCCACCTCGCGATCTTGGCGCGCGAGTACAACATCCCCACCGTCGTGGCGGTCCACGACGCCGTGCACCGCTTCCCGCCGGGCGTACGGCTGCTGGTCGACGGCACCACGGGCGAGGTCATCCGGGACGGTGACTCATGACCGCGAACTCGACGCGAGACCTGGCCCGTTCGGTCGGCCGGCTGTCGCTGCTCGCCGCGCTCGCCGGGTCGGGCGCGTACACCATCGTCTACATCTACCGCTGGGAGTGGCAGCGGGCGCTGATCGCCGCGGTGATGTTCCTCGCCGCGCTGCTGATCGCCTTGACGCTGGTGATTCTCGACCGGCTGAGCAGGCTGGAGCGACGGCTCGAGGGGATCGGCGCGGGGAACCTCGCGGGTACGGCGTACGGACGGTCGCCGGCGAGCCTGGGGGGCAACCCGCTCGACCACGACTTCCCCTGGCTGCACGTGGCGGACGCGAAGGCCGAGACGCACGTGTTCATCCCGATCCTGCTGAGTGCGGGCCTGCTGATGTCCTTGGTGGCCGCGCTGGTGGAGCGGACGGCGGCGTTCGCCGGGGTGGGACCGCCGCGTACGGCGGCTCCGGCGAGCCTGACGGGCACGGCGAACCGCAGGGAGAAGTTCCGGGTACGGGCGAGGACGATCGTCCTCGCCGTCGCGGTGGGGATGGCGGTGGGCGCCTCCGTGCACTTGCTGCGCGGGGCGTTGATGTTCACCCCCGAGCCGCAGGTCCCGGGCAGCCGAGTCATGGTGATCGACGTGTCCACGCGCGGCGACCCCGTGACACCGCCCGCCGAGCCGGTCGCGGTGATGGCGGCGTTCTGCCGGACCACCACGCATTCGCACATCGCCATCGATCGCGTCGAGACCCTGTCGCCGCGGCGTGCCCGGCTCGTCGTCTCACCCCTGCTCCGGCCCATCGCGCAACGGCGGTACGAGGGCTGCCTGCAAGACGCGCGGCTCGACTACCAGCTGCTCGACGTGGTCGAGGTGCGGTCGTTCCCGGCCGCCCGCTGATCGCGTCAGGCGGCGAGGTTCGCCCACACGCGGCGCGGGCTGTCGGCCACCCGGCTGAACGCCGTGACCGCCATCGGCGGGCGGGTGGCGCCGTCGCCGAGGTCGCGCATGAACATGATCTGTTCCAGGGACGGCGGACCGATCGCCAGGCTGCGCCGCGTCGCCTCGGCCGCGGTGGCCTGGCCGGTGCGGACGAGATAGGCGGCGGACATCGACCCGGTTCGCCCGACGCCCGCGCCGCAGTGGACGAAGACCGTGCCCTTCTCGCTCGCCACGACGGTGAAGAACCGGTTGACCTGGTCCGGCGTGGGTGCCTGGCCGTCACGGATGGGGATGCGGACCAGCTTGAGGCCGGCCTGCGCCGGGCGGTTCAGCACGGCGGGGGAGAGCCGTTCGGCCCGCAGGTCCACCACGGTGCGCACACCCATTGCGGCGAGCCGCCGGAAGCCCTCCTGGCTCGGCGCGGCACCCCGCCACAGGTGGCCGTCCACGTTCGCGAAGTTCGGGACCCCCGGCACCTCGGCGGAGGCCGATCCATGGTGGTGCCGGGCTCGGGAGACCATGCTCATGACGACCCCGACGGTCAGCAGCCAGATCAGTAGGTACGTGCCCAGGAGTATGGCCAGCGTCAACGCCAGCCGAATGATCATTCGTCGTCCGCTACGAGGGACTTCACCAACAGAAGTAGCGATAGCCGTAACCCACATTTCCGCCCGAAGCGCCACAACATTTGCACATCGGGCGCAGAACAATGTATTGAACGTACTCGACCAACGGTTTATTCCGCGGCCGCCCGCGAGCCGGCTTACGCGCGCGGGGCGAAGACGATCCACACCGGGCCGGGGTGGAAGGTCATCGGCGCGCCCGTCCGGGTGGTGAAGGTGGTGCCCACCTGGTCGTCCGGCCGGGACCACCGCGCCTGGTATGTCCTTCCGTCGCGCAACACCAGGGCGGAGCCCGAGCCGACCGTCTCGGTGTAGGGCGACACGTTGCCGCCGCGGTCCTTGAACCGTGAGGAGCGCACGGTGACGTACTGGATCACGACGGTCGGCGCGCCCAGCCGGGTGCCTCCGGCCGAGGTCGCCGGTGTGCCGTCCAGCCAGGCGAGCCAGCGGTCTTGTGCGGCCGACCAGCGGAACTGTACGGTCGCCGCGCCATAGCGGACGGTCTGGCCGGCATCGAGCGTGCCGCCCGGCGGCGCCGCGCCGAACCGGAAGCCGATATCGCGCGCCTTGCTCGCGGCCGGGGCCCGCTGGAGCAGCCGCGCGGGGTTGCCGTAAAGGTTGTGCGGGGCCCGTCGAGAGCCGTCCCGTACGTAGGCGCCCGGTGCCCGGCCCGGCGAGACGTCGTACAGCGGAGCCCGAGCGATCAAGGGGCGCAGCTTGCTCTGCGCGCCCGAGTAGGCCAGTGCGGGCCGGCCGAACTGGCGCAGCAGCTCAAGATCCGACTCGCGTGCGCTGCGCACCGGACCCACGCTGCTCGGCGTCCGGGAGGAGAAGACGGCCAGGATCCGGCTGAGCCCGGCCTCGACCGGCTCGATGTAGACGAGGTCGGCCTTGTCCAGACCGGTCTGTGGCCGTGCCGGCGCCACGTTGTCGATTTTGACGGCGAGCACCGGCTTGTCCGCGCCGCTTGGCAGACCGGTGAACGGCGATGTCCGCGGCGGCGTCGAGGTACCCGGCGCCGGCGGTGCGACGACCCCGTCGCCGTCGCCGTCGCCGCGGAGGGCGAGGGCGACGGCGACCGTCATCGCGATGAGAAAGACCGTGACAGCGGCCACGGCCACCGTGATACGTCCCTTGCGTTCGGACATGGCAAGCCTCCCGATCGGCCCTCTCTTCCTGTTGGACGCGACACGTCCCCGGCGATGGGAGGGTCGTTCGTCATCCCCGCGCCGCCGTTGGACCCTTCCGCTCAGGGGCGGAGCACATAGCGACCGCGCACCCCGCCCTTGGCCATGGCCCGGTGGGCCTCGGCGACCTGGTCCAGCGGCAGGACCGCGTGTACGCGCGCCGGCAGTTCGCCGGACACGGTGCGGGCGAGCAGGTCGCCCAGTCGAGCGCCGTCGGGATGCGCGACAACGGCGTGTACGGTGATCCCACGCTCCGCGGCCGGGACGGCGCTCGGCTGGACGCCGACGAAGACCCCGCCATCGCGGACCAGGGCCAGGCCCCGCTGCTGCAGCGCCGCCCCGTCGGCGACCGCGTCCCAGCCCTGCTCCGGGCGCGCGGTGAACTCGGCGCCGAGTCCGCGGACGAACTCCTCGTCCTCGGCCCTGGCCAGCCCGGTCACCCGCCAGCCGCGGTCCTGTGCGAGCGAGGTGACGTATCCGCCGACCGCGCCGGCCGCCCCGGTCACCAGCAGCCGGTCGCCGTCCCCCGGTGCGTCGCCGAGCAGGTCGACGATCTGGGCGGCGGCCAGCCCGTTGAGCGGTACCGTCGCCGCCGCGATCAGGTCCAGCCCGGCGGGAACGACGGCGATGTCACGGGCCCGCACGACGAGTTGTTCGGCGTAGGTGCTGAAGTCGCGGTCGAAGCCGTCCACCAGGCCGGCGACCCGGGTGCCGGCCGCCACGTCCACGCCCGGGCCGGCGGCGACGACGGTCCCGGCGAAGTCCCAGCCCAGGCCGGTGCGCTCGGGCTGGTCGACCAGCCCCATGGCGTGGAAGACGCCGCGGGCGACCGCGAGGTCCACCGGGTTGACCGCCGCGGCGGCGATCCGTACCCGGACCTCGCCGGGCCCGGGCTCGACGACCGGAACGCTGATGATCTCGATCGAGTCGGGTCCGCCGGGGATGCGCACGGCGGCGGTGCGGAAGGTCGAGTTGCCCATGCTTTCGCTCCTCGTGGCTTGTGTTCGACGCTTGCCCGCATCACTATGGGCACGTAGCTCTCCAGCGGGAAGTACGCACTTCGAAGTGCGTAGGGCACCACCAGGTAGGTGAGGAGCGGTCGATGCCGACGAGGACGGCGGCCCAGCGGCGGGCACAGGCGAAGGGCGACTACGACGCGTTCCTGGCGAAGTGCCCGAGCCGCCAGTTGCTCGATCGCATCTCCGACAAGTGGGTCGCGCTGGTCTTGGCCGCGCTCGGCGGCGACGGTCCGCGACCCGGAGGCGACTGCACCGGCGAGCCGCGCTCGATGCGCTACTCCGAGCTGTCCCGGAGGCTGGCCGGGGTCAGTCAGAAGATGCTCACCCAGACGCTGCGCTCCCTCGAGCGCGACGGGCTGGTCACCCGCACCGTGACGCCGACGGTGCCGGTCACGGTCACCTACGAGCTGACCGAGCTAGGTCTCTCGCTCCACCACGTGATGAGCGGCATCAAGGCGTGGGCCGAGGCGCACATGGACGAGGTGCTCGCCCATCGCGAGGAGTACGACGGCCGGATCGGCTGACGGGCGTGCCGAGGCCGACGAGCCGCCGCCGGTGTGCGGCCCCGTAAGCCGTCGTGCCGGTCGGGCCGCCGTCGTCATCGACGCGAACTTTGCGGGCGGCGGATCCGGCGGAGCAGCCTGCGGACGCGTCGTCCGTTGCGGGGCACCGGGACCGCGTGCTGAGCCTGCTCCGCGAGTGCGAGCATCGCCGCGGCGGCGGCCCGTCCGATCTCCTCGTGGGTGGGCGCGGGCGCCTCCTCCCGAGCCGGGTCGTATCGCAGGTCGCCCATATCTCCGACGACGTGCACATCGGTGCCGGGCAGGTCGGCGAGGTCCTGCTCGCTCCAGCCGGCGACCCGGGCGCGCCACTCGGGCGGGATCACCACGCGGCCGCCGCGTTCTTCGCGCGTCTGGAAGCCCTGAATGACGGTCTGTCGTATGCGATCGGCGTTCCGCTTGCTCCGGAAGCCCTCCTGAACGGTCGCGTTCAAGGACGCGAGTATGAGGATCTCCGGCGCCGTCAGGCCCATGTGGGCCTGCGTGTCGAGATCCACCGTGATGGGGAGGTCGGCGAGGCCGGGCACGCCGATCGCCTCCGCGAAGCGGTGCCACAGCAGGCCGGGAGGACCGCCCGGCGTGGTCACGAGGTGGACCCGGGAAGCGCCGGCCTGCGACCAGCGCCGCACCAACCCGCTGAGCATGAACGCCCGCCAGACGTGCGCGTCAGGGTAGTGCTCGATGTGGTCGCGCCCTTTCTTCCACTGCTCGGCGAGATTCTCGAGGTAGGTGTTGAAGCTGGAGCTTCGCCCGTTCCGTACGTGTTGCTGCCACAGTGAGGCCAGGGATCGCGCCAGATTCCGAGCGGTGATCACCACCTGGACCTCATCGGCGCGAAGCGCCTCCATCACCTGGCCCACAGCCGCCGA
This sequence comes from Streptosporangiaceae bacterium, assembly GCA_035765195.1. GTDB lineage: Bacteria > Actinomycetota > Actinomycetes > Streptosporangiales > Streptosporangiaceae > CALAED01. The sequence goes on along the minus strand of DASTYC010000015.1, from coordinate 69,151 downwards.
GCGGATGACCGACAGGGCCTCGGCCGACAGGAGGACCGTGCCGGGCTGGGCATGCACCTGGCCGACCAGTGCCTGCCACGACCGCGATTGCTTCGCCGCCTGTTTCGGCGTCACCCATGGGTACTCCGTACCAAGCAGGCCATAACTCGACCATTCGTGATTGGCCACACTTCGCCGTCCGAGGTGCCAGTCCCTCGGGATGGGGTAGTGCACCCCTTCGGCGGCGAGTACCTCGTGGTTGGCGTGCAGCATGTGTTGCAGAAAAGTAGTTCCCGACTTCTGCACACCAATATGAAGGATTACCTTTGATGCCACACATGCTCCATTGCCGAAATTATCGGCCGACAATCGCAGGACGGCGTAAAGTTTCGACGCCGGCGTCGCTTGGATGATGGCACAGAGATTACCGGCGAACGACGGACTTGCCTGCGCGGCGCGCGAAAGATCAGCCCAGGACCGGCCGGTACGCCAGGTGTGGCTACCGTTTCAGGTGCCGGCGTGGCCGCGGCGGCGGAGACCGGTCCGGGGGCAATGGAGCATCACCGCGGTGATCGGCCCGTTGTGATGCGGGTTCTGCCCAGGCGGTCAGCGCGGTGCGGCATGCGTGGTCCAGATGCCGCAGCCCGGAGAGGTCGAGCTCGATGGGGCGATGCCTCGGCAGCGCTTCCAGAGTGTCGAGGATCTTCGGTAGCCGCAGGAACGTGGCGTTGCCGCTGAGGACGACCCGGATCGGGCGATCGCCGCCATTGTCGCCGTCGTCGGCACCGCCGCCATCCGCGATCTCGACGTGCACGTGCGACGTTTCCCAGGCGGTTTTCACGACGGCCAGCAGCAGGCCCAGCAGCACGCCCTCGAACAGGTTCAGCGCGACGACGGCCGTGGCGGTGCAGGCGAGGATCACCGCTTCGCCGCGGTGCTGACGCCACAGCGGCGGCAGCTTTCTGATCGGCAACAGCTTCCACCCGACATGGAGCAAGACCCCGGCGAGCGCGGCGATGGGCACGATGCGCAACGTGGCCGGCAGCAGCGCCGCGAACACCAGCAGCCACCCGCCGTGCAGGACGCGCGACGCCTTGGTGCGGGCGCCCGCCTCGACGTTGGCGACGCTGCGTACGATCACGGCCGTCATCGGCAGCGCGCCCAGCGCGCCGCAGACGACGTTGCCCGTTCCCTGGGCCATCAGCTCCTTGTCGAAATCGGTGCGGGGGCCGTCGTGCATGCGATCGACCGCGGAGGCGCCTAACAGGGTCTCCGCGGAGGCGATGAGGGCGAGCGCGACGACGGTGCCCAGCACGCCCGCCTCGGCGAGGCGGGCGAGGTCGGCGGCGCCGGGCGGCTGGAGCACTCCCGACAGTCCGGCCACCTCCAGCCTGGCCACCGGCAGGTCGAAGACCGCCGCCGCCGCGGTCGCGATGGCGACCGCCGCCAGCGGGGCCGGCACCACCCGTACCCGGGCGGGAAGCCGCGGCCAGCAGGCCAGTATCGCGATCGACAGCGCGCCTATGAACAGCGCGGCGATCGAACGCGGGCCGCCCGCGAGCAGGTCGGGCAGCCCGGCGAGCCGGGCGAGGCCCGAGTGCGGCGCCGTCGTATCGGCCATCGCGTAGACCTGCCCGGCGATGATGGTCAACCCGATCCCGGCGAGCATGCCCTCGACGACCGCGACCGAGATGGCGCGGAACCAGCGTCCCAGCCGCAGCGCGCCCGCCAGCAACTGCAGCGCCCCCGCGGCCAGCACCAAGGCCCCGAGCATGGGCAGGCCGTATCGCTGCATCGCCTCGAGGACCAGTACGGACAACCCGGCCGCGGGACCGCTGACCTGCAGCCGGCTGCCGGGCAGCAACCCCGCCACCAGGCCGCCGACAATGCCGGTGACCAGGCCCAGTTCGGCCGGCACTCCGGACGCCACGGCCACGCCGACGCACAGCGGCAGCGCGACCAGGAACACGACGAGCGACGCGGCGACGTCGCGCCGCACGGACTCGGAAAGCATGAATTCCTCACATCACACGGCAGGCAATGGAGTGAGTGATCTGAACGCGGGAGCGGCGGGCCCCGGCGGGCATCTTCCGCGCGCACACGGCGGGACGCCGAGCCGGAACTACCGGTCAGCCGCCGCGGCCGCGTGTATCGGCAGGCGAACGGCACCTGCCGGCGCAATGGACCCGTCGCGGAATATCAGCGGCGAAACACCTGCAACAGGACATGGGTCTGCCCCGCGGTCCACCCGCCGAAGCCGCGTGAGCGTCCGTCGAAATCGCCGGGCGGCGCGGCGCCGTACCCGTCGGCGCCATGGACGCGGGGCGCCGGAACACAATCGGACGCGGGAACGGGACGGGTCTGTCTGGCGACGCCGCGCAGGGCGACCTCGGAATGGTCGAAGGCGTCGTGGGCCGGCGTGTCTCCATAGCAGCCGGTGGCGGGCATGCCGTGCTTCGCGGCCCCGGACGCCGGCGGGGACAGGTCGCGGTCGACCCCGATGTGCGAGGTCAGCCCTACGATCACCAGCAGGGCACCGCTCAGCAGGCCGCCCACCAAAGTGCGCGGAAGCGTTCGGCGCAACCCCACCGCCGGCCTGCCCGTCCGTCTCAATGCGCCCCTTACCGGCCACAAGACAGGCCTAGGTCAACCGAATAGCGGGATCTCCCACCGGAGCATAGAACCGCGTCTCTTCGTGACCAGGGATGAACACGCCGTCACAGGGGGTGAGATCTCCCGGAGGCCGGCCGGGGCGGCGCCGGCCGGCGCTCTCGCGCAGATCACTCAGCTATCGCCGGCGGGCTGCATCTCGTCGCGGTAGACCCAATACAACATCCGCAGGTTCGGGTGCTCCGTCACACTCCACAGCCGGTGGCCGTCGGTGTTGTTCTCGTCGTAGCCGAACGCCTCGGCGCCGCGCGCCCCCACGATGCTCCACGCGTCACGGCCGCCGCGGTCGCTGTAGACCGTGCCGGGCCGCACGACGCCGTTGCCGTCGGTGTAGGAGGTGTTGTAGTAGACGGTGGTCTGCTGGGCGCTGTCGTAGCGGGCGGCGACCCCCTGGATCCGCGGCGTGTAGGTGCCGTACACGGTCGTCGAGGTCACCACGTTGCCGGTGGAGCGCAGCGAGCCGTCGGCGTTCAGCGGCCAGCGCACCACCCGTACCGGCTTGCCGGCCACCACACCGGCCGTCCGCCGGTACTCGCCGCTGACCAGCCCGGGCGTGGGATAGCTGTTGTCCACCGACACGGTGCTGAAGCAGAGGTTCCGGCCCGGGCCATCGGGCGCCTGGGTGTCCGGCTTGCAGGTGCCCGCCGCCGTGTCATAGGCGTACCTGCCCTCTTCGAACAGCGCGTACTTCGCGCCGTGCGCGTAGAACTTGTCGTCTGTGGCGTCCAGGCCGAGACCGGACTTGCCGGTGGCGACCTGGTAGGGCTTGGTCAGGTTGAACACCCGGAAGCCGCCGGCGGTGTCGGCGACGTACAGGTAGTCGCCGGCCACCGCGATGCCGCCGGCGTGCAGGCCGAGGTCGTCGACGGCCCTCGTGCTCAGATCGGCGCGCACCGGCCGTACGTCCCGCATCGCCAGCTCACCGGAGGCGGTCGTGGTGGGCACCGCGAGCAGGACGATCCGGTAGGTGCCGTCGGTTTCGACCGGGGGCCGGGCGCCGACCGTGATCCGGGTCATGTCGGTCTCGCCCGCGCTGTTCTTGTGGTACCAGCTGAGCAGCACGCCGCTGAGCGTCGGCGTGCGGCTGATGCCCACGCCCTGGGGATACCAGGCGTTGTTCGCGTCGTCGTTGTCGAAACACCACGCGCCGAGCCGCACCTTGGCGTCCAGCGCGTCAACCGCGTCGTTGCCCGCCGGGCAGCCGCTCTTCCAGCGCAGCGTCCGGTTGCCGTCGGCGGCCACCGTGGACATTTGGGCATGGCTGATGCCGTGCGTGCCGTCGGCGACCAGGTCGTCGATCTCGGCGAGCGCGGCCCGGTCGGTGGGCCGCCAGGTGAGCCTGAAGGAGGCGTCGATGGTCGCGGTCTCCCCGGGATGGCCCGGGTCGACCGGCGCCCGCGCCGAACCGGCGGCGCCGGCGGCGCCGGCCACCCCGACGAGACCGGTCAACGCGATGACGGAAACGATCTGGTGACGCAGACGCATGCACGACTCCCCGTTGTCGTCGATGGCGGAACAGGCGAACGGTTAACCGCACGCGACCGACAGGGCGCTTCGGCCGCCGCCGGGTACGGCGAGGGACCGCTCGCGCCCGAGCGGTCCCTCGCGAAACGATGGATCATCTAGCGTTTCGGCTAGCGTTTCAGGTCCAGCCTCCAGGCGCCGAGGCCATGTGAGGCCGCGTAGAGGATGCGCTGCCTCGGCAGGATGGTCAGGCCGGTGACCTCGACGTTCGGCATGCCGGACGCGGCGGCGGCCCAGGTCGTGGTGCCGGCGGCGAGCCGCAGGACGCCGAAGTCGTTGGCGGCGTACAGGTCGCCGGTCACGTCGTCGCGGACGAGATCGGTGATCGGGACGTCGCTGAGGTCGTGTGACCGATCGGCCCAGGTGGCCTTGTTGGTCGCCGGGTCGTAGGTCACCTCGAAGACGTGCCCCGGGGTGTCGGGGGTGTTGGAGTTGAATCCGCTGTAGGAGATCCACGCGTGGTCGGCGTTGGCCGGGTCGACGTAGATGCTGGTGACGAACCGGTTCGGGGTCGCCGCGTCGTCGTCGAGCCGGGTCCACCCGACCGTCGCCGGGTCGGCCGCGTCCACGTTCTTGGTGATGAACACCCGTCCGGTCGACGTGGCCGCCCACGCCGTCGACGTGTCGGCGGTGGTGCGCTCGACGGCCGCGACCGCCGGGCCGGCCCGGTCGCCCCAGAACTCACTGGTCAGCCGGTTGGGGCCGAGTTCCGCCCAGTCGCCGCAGTCGTCCGGGACCGATGCGAACCAGGCGCTGCACTCCGCCTTGGCCTGCTCGACCGACCGGCTGCCCAGACCGAAGGTCTTGGTCCGGTAGGCCGTGAGCCCGGTGCCGGCGAACATCGTGCCGCTGACCTTCGGGTCGTTGATCACGGGCGTGTAGAACAGCGTGCCCGCCTGCCCGAGCAGGGGGGCGTAGGTGACGATCCAGTCGGCGGTGTTCCCGTTGTTGAAGTTCACTTCCGGGCTGGCGTCGAAGTAGTTGTGGAACCGGAACTCCGGCCTGCCCACGTCGAAGCCGGACCAGCCGCCGTCGCCGATGATGGTGTTCAGCCAGGTGCGGGTCTGTCCGTAGTTCTCCCAGGTGCCGTTGTCCTGGGTGCCGCCCTGCAGCTCACGGCTGTCGTGCGGGCTGACCGACAGGCTCATGAACTGCAGCGTGTTCAGTCCATCGTTGAGGCCCTGGAGCCGGCCCGGGATGCGCGAGAGCATCTGCCTGCACCGGGTCAGTTCGGCGTCCTGCAGTTCGCGGTCCGGGTTGTCGCACCACGCGGAGCGGTTGACGAAGGCCCCGTTCGACCGCATGATCCCGCCGTCGTTGGTCTCGAAGAACTGGAACGGGTTGTTCGGGTTCACCGCGATGTCGTGCTGGTCGGGGTGCAGGCCGTTCGGGTGCAGCTGGTCGGTTCCGTCGAACGTCATGTCCGTGGCGGTGGCGCCGGCGTCGGTGGACAGGACCACGCCGCGGTGGTTGGCGATCAGTTCGTCATAGCTGTACGAGCCGCCGGCGTAGACCATGTCCGGGTGCCCGTCCGGCGAGTGGATGAAGACGTCGTACCAGCACTGTCCGGTGCAGAGGTTGAAGAACGCGTAGCCGGGGTCGGCGGGGTTGGAGCTGCTCAGGGTGGTGAACTCGGGGGCGCCGGCGGCGACGTCGTCGCTGCGGTACACCTCGGCCGCGTTCGTGCCGTTGTTGCCCTCCTGCACGTACATCCGGGTCTTGCCGTTCGGCAGCCGCGTCACGTCGAACGCCGCGCGGGTCTGCAGCACGCCCGGGTTGAGAGACGGTTTGATCTGCGTCCAGGTCGCGCCGCCGTCCGGGGATCGCCAGATGCCGCGGGCGTAGGAGGACGCGTAGACGATCTCGGGGTTGACGGGGTCGAGCTCGACGTGGCGCACGCCGCGCGGCGAGCACACGCCGCCGTTGGTGAACTCGGTCTGGTCGCCCTTGCACTGCGCCGCGTCCGGCGAGCCGTTGTGGATGAACTTCCACGACTTGCCGCCGTCGGTCGACTTGTAGAGCCCCCACTTTTGCGCGTCGGGGATACGGCGGGACGGCACCGGCGTGCAGCAGGCGCTCGACATGCCGCGCAGCGCCGCGGTGGTGCCCACGTACAAGACCTTGGGGTTGCCCGGCTCGACCACGATCTCGCCGATGCCCTTGGCGCCGAGCTCGGCCTTGCCGAGCGGCCCGGTCCAGGTGTCGCCGCCGTTGGTCGACTTGTAGAGGCCGACGCCGGCGACGCAGCCGGAACCGCAGATGTTCGCCTCGCCGGTGCCCACGTAGATCGTGTTGCGGGACCGGTCGTTGCGGTCGATGGCGACCGCGCCGGCGGCGTTGATGCCCAGCGGACCGCCCAGGTACTTCCAGCGCGGCTGGACGGCGAGGGCGTCGTCCGTGCGCCAGACGCCGCCGCCGGCGGGGGTCACCCATGCCCGGCAGTTGCCCGGCCGGCACCGGTCGCTGATCGTGATCGAGGTGGTGCGGCCGCCGGCGACGTAGTCGTTCGGCACGTAGCTGAACGCGTCGCGGAACGGGGTGTCGGGGTAGAGCGCCTGACTCGGCCCGACGTTGGTCCAGGTGCTCTTCTTGGTCGCGCCACGACCGGCCAGGAACGGCCGGCTCTCCGCGCGGTCGACCGCCCGCTTGGCCGTCTCCATCTGCGCGGCCTTGATGGTGTCGGCGGGATAGGCGCGCTCGGCGAACTCGGCGTCGGCGGCCGATCCGGGACCCTCCGGCGCCATGCCGTCGTTACCCGGCGCCGCCTCTTTCAGTTTCTCGATGCGGCTTTCCAGGGCCGGCGGCAGCTCTCCCTCGCTGGCCTCGGTCTCGCGTCCTCCAGGGCGCTCCGAGCCGGCCATGTTCAGCCCGACGATCCCAATCGTCACGGCAAGGAGCGCGACCACAAGGCCGGCCAGGTATTGGCGGCGTCGGCGGGTCATGGGCTCGTCCCCTTTCCCGGGGTGATCGTCGCTGCGCCACGCCCCCCGCGCACTGGCAACCAGCGTCCGTATTGTCATCCGGACAATCGCACGGTTCGGTGCCGGGGGGTAGAGCCAGGTTCACACCGTTATGAGCCCTTGTTCTTTTTGTTCCGGAGGTCACGGCTCCGGCGCCCGTGGCGCGCGCTCGCGCCACATGCGCAGCCGTATGTCGCGTGCGGTGCGCAGGTGCTCGCGGGCGACCTCGCCCGCGCCTTCGGCGTCGCCGTCCCTGATCGCGGCGATGAGCGCCTGGTGCTCGGTGAGCGACTGCTCCCACCGGCCCGGCGCCGTCAGGGTGGTGGTCGGGGTGTGGATGAGGTGCAGGCTCAGCCGCTGCAGCAGGTCGATGAGCACCGGGTTGTGGGTGGCCCGCCACACCGCCTGGTGGAACTCGATGTTGTTGTCGGCCCGGTCCACCGGACCCGGGTCGGCCAGCGCGAGGTCGCGGGAGACCAGCCCGTCCAGCAGCGCGAGGTCGGCCTCGCCGCGCATCCGGGCGGCCTGCTCGGCCGCCGCGCCCTCGAGCAGGATGCGGGCGTCGTAGACCTGGACCACCTCTTCGTGGGTGGGCCGGCGCACCCGCAGGCCGCGGTCGCCGGCCTCGAGCAGCTTGTCGTGTTCGAGCCGCCGCAGCGCCTCGCGTACCGGCGTCCGGCTGACCCCGTACCGCTCGGCCAGCGCGATCTCGCGCAGCGCGGTGCCGGGCGGCAGCCGCCCGGCGAGGATCTCGCGGCGCAGCCGCTCGTACACCTCGCGGGAGGAGACCCGCCGGGCCGGCTCGCTCGTGTTCACGCCGGACCACCGGCGGCAGCCCCTGCCCCCGCCCGATAGCCGAAGACCATGCCGGCGGTGAGTCCCGAGCCGCCCGGGTAGTTGCCGCTGAACAGGCCGCCGACCAGTTCCCCGCAGGCGTAGAGGCCGGGGATCGGCCGGCCGTCCCCGCGGAGCACGCGCGCGTCGGCGTCGATCCGCAGCCCGCCGAAGGTGAAGGTGATGCCGCAGGTGACGGGGAAGCCGTAGAACGGCGGCCGCTCCACCGGGACCGCCCAGTTGGACTTGGGCGGATCGATGTCGCGGGCGGCTTTGCCGTCCTTGACCGCCGGGTCGAACGCGATGTCCCTGTCGACCGCGCCGTTGAACCGCTTGACCGTGCGGTCGAGGCCCCCGGGGTCGATGCCGAGAGCCGCGCCCAGGTCCGGGATCGTGTCCGCGACCGCGCAGGTCACCGCGGGGTTGTCGTACTCCTCCGGACGCAGGAGAGGCCTGGTGGCTGCGTCGAAGATCTGGAAGGCGAGGCCGCCGGGCTGCCGCAGGATCTCCCGGCCATAGCGGGCGTAGGTGTAGTTGCGGAAGTCGGCGCCCTCGTCGACGAACCGCTCGCCGTTCTTGTTGACGATGAGCCCCAGCGGATAGCTCTGCCTCGTCAGCTGGTTGGTCAGCTCACGGTCGCCGGACTCGGCCGCGGCCGCGTCCCACGCGGTGCTGTGGCACGACCCCCAGTCGCCGGCCGGGGCGGCGCCCGCCTCGATGGCGGCGAGCAACACCTCGCCGGTGTTCAGCGGGTTGCCGCGCACCTTGGTGTGCGCCCACTCGCCGCCCAGGTAGCGGGCGCGCAGCTCCGGGCTGGCCTCGAACCCGCCGGCCGCCAGCACGACGGACCGGCCCCGCATCGTCTGCTCCGCCGAGCCGTCGTCGGACGACACGTACCGCACCCCCACGACCTCGCCCCGCTCCAGCACGAGTCCGGTGACCTGGCAGCCGTAGGCGACCGTCTCGCCCAGGCGCGTGGCGACGTCCCGGTGCGTCGCGACCAGCCCCTTGCCGCCGTCGACGGTGGCGACGGCCAGGCCGCCCCAGAAGACATGCGCACCGGCCGCGTCGGCGTAGGCCTGCCGCTCGTACATCAGCCGGAACCGCGCGCCGAGACCGGCCAGCCAGGCGAGCCCGGGCCGGCTGCCCGACACCAGCACGCGGGTGAGCTCGGGATCGGCCCGGCCGCCGGTGAGCCGTCGCATGTCGGCGTGGAAGTCCGCCGCCCGGTAGGGGTGCAGCACCGTACGGGTGTGCCGCGGGTCCGGCGTGAGCAGCGGGGCGAGGTCGGCGAGTCCTTCGTGGGTGACCCGGAACGCGCCCGCCGTGTAGTAGCTGTTCCCGCCGTCCCGGCCGAGCGGGCCCTTCTCCAGCACGATGACCCGGCGACCCCGCTCGGCGGCCGCGTGTGCGGCGCAGAAACCGGCGTTGCCACCGCCGACCACGATCACGTCGTAAGTCACCTGCACCTCCCCGCTATTGCATCCAGTGGTATGCCTATGTATACAAAGCTTTGTATACAGGATCCAGATATCGGGGCCGGGTGAGGAGGACAAGCATGGCGATGTTGCGGCGAATCTTGGCGGGCGGCGGCGTGCTGGCCATTCTCGCCACCGCCGGATGTGCCACCCAGCAGAAGGAGCGGGCCGGGGGCGAGTTCCCCCGCAAGGCGCTGCGGATCATGGCTCCGGCCGCGCCCGGCGGCGGCTGGGACCAGACCTCTCGCGAGCTCCAGTCCGTGCTGCGCGCGCAGACTCGCAAGCCGGTCGAGGTCTACAACGTCGGCGGCGCCGGCGGGACGGTCGGGCTCGCGCAGTACGTCGGCAAGCGCGGCGACCCGTACGAGCTCATGACCATGGGCCTGATCATGGCCGGTGCGGTGGAGACCAACCGCAGCAAGGTGCGGCTCGACCAGGTCACGCCGCTGGCCAGGCTCACCGCCGACTACGAGGTCATCGTCGTGCCGGCGAAGTCGCCCTACCGCGACATGCGTGCCCTGGCCGACGCGATGCGAGACGACATCGGCGCCGTGTCCATCGCCGGCGGGTCGGCCGGCGGCGTCGAGCAGATCCTCGCCGGCATGGTGGCCAAGGCGATCGGCGCCGACCCGGGCAAGGTGAACTACATCGCGCACTCGGGCGGCGGCGAGGCCCTGACCACGATCCTGTCGGGGCGGTCCAAGGCCGGCATCTCCGGAATCTCCGAGATCAGCGAGCAGATCGAGGCGGGCAAGGTGCGCGCGCTGGCCGTATCGGCCCCGCGGCGGATGCCCGGCATCGACGCGCCGACGCTGCGGGAGAGCGGCATCAACGTGGAACTCGCCAACTGGCGGGGGATCGTGGCTCCGCCCGGCATCACCAAGGAGGACGAGGCCGCGCTGGAGAAGATGCTCACCGATATGGCCCGTTCGCCGCAGTGGCAGGCGGTGCTCAAGCGCCGCGGCTGGCAGGACAACTTCCTGGCCGGCGAGCCGTTCGAGCGGTTCATGGCCACCGAACAGACCCGCGTCCGGGGTGTCCTGGACGAGCTTGGGCTGATCTGAGCATCGGCATGACGGATTCGAGGCCCGAGACGCCGGAGCGAACCGAAGGCGCCCCGTCCGCGGCGGCGGACCCCGCTCCCGCCGCCGCGGACGCGACGAGACCCGGCCTGCCCGCGGCGCTCCTGGGCGGCGTCGCCGTCGTGCTCGGCGTCGTGGTCCTCCTCGACGCCGCCCGGATCCGCGCGCCGGCCGGCCAGTCGTTCATCGGTCCTGCCGCGTTCCCGGTCGGGGTCGGTGTGCTGCTGATGATCACCGGCGGCGCGGCGGCCGCCTGGTCCCTGCGCGCGCTCCGCGGTGTGCGCGGCGTGCGCGGTGTGCGCGGCACACGTGTGGAGAGGGCGTCGCCGCGTCCCCTCGGTCGGGTGGCGGCGCTGCTCGGGCTGCTGATCGGGTACGCGATCGTGCTTCCCCGGCTCAGCTATGTGCTCAGCACCGCGCTCCTGTTCTCCGGCGCGGCCCTGCTCTTCGGCTCCGGTCACCGGACGCGCACCCTCGCGATCGGCGTCGCGTTGGCGGCGGCCGCGTTCTTCGCGTTCGCCCACGGCATCGGGGTCGGCCTCCCGGCGGGGCCGTGGGGGTTTTGAGGGGGTCTTGAGTGGACGGGCTCGCCCAGCTTCTCGACGGTTTCGGCACCGCGCTGAGCCCTGCGCACCTGCTGTGGGCGCTGGTCGGCGTGACCATCGGCACGGCCGTCGGCGTGCTTCCCGGCATCGGCCCCGCGCTCACGGTCGCGCTGCTGCTTCCGCTGACCTACCGCGTCGACCCGGCGAGCGCGCTGATCATGTTCGCCGGCATCTACTACGGCGGCATGTACGGCGGGTCCACCAGCTCGATCCTGCTCAACACGCCGGGCGAGAGCGCATCCATCGTCACCGCGCTCGAAGGCAATCGCATGGCCCGGGCCGGGCGCGGCGCGACCGCGCTGGCCACGGCGGCCATCGGCAGCTTCATCGCGGGCACGATCGGGACGCTCGCGCTGTCGGTCGTGGCGTCGCCGGTGGCCGACTTCGCCCTGCGCTTCGGGCCGCCCGAATACTTCGCGCTGATGGTCGTCGCCTTCACGACGGTCGCCGCCGTCTTCGGCCGCAACATGCTGCTCGGCCTGCTCAGCCTCGCGTTGGGTCTCGCGGTCGGGCTGGTCGGCATCGACGTGCAGACCGGTCAGGCCAGGCTCACCTTCGGCATCCCGCAACTACTGGACGGCATCGACGTCGTGGTGCTGGTCGTCGGGCTCTTCGCCATCGGGGAGGCGCTGTACCAGATCTATCTGGGCCGCGCCCAGGGCACCGTCGAACCGGTGCGGACCCGCGCGTGGCTGTCGCGCGAGGAGTGGCGCCGGTCCTGGCCCGCGTGGCTGCGCGGTACGGCGATCGGCTTCCCGTTGGGCAGCCTTCCGGCCGGCGGCGCCGAGGTACCGACCTTCCTCAGCTACGCGCTGGAGCGGCGGCTGGCCTGGCGCCGCGGCGAGTTCGGGCACGGCGCGATCGAGGGGGTGGCGGGGCCGGAGGCCGCCAACAACGCGTCGGCCGCCGGGGTGATGGTGCCGCTCCTCACCATCGGGCTGCCCACGTCGGCCACCGCCGCGGTCATCCTCACCGCGTTCCAGTCCTACGGCCTCCAGCCGGGCCCGCAGCTGTTCACCCAGTCCGGCGCGCTGGTCTGGACGCTGATCGCCAGCCTCTATGTCGGCAACCTCATGCTGCTCGTGCTCAACCTGCCGCTGGCCGGCGTCTGGGCGCGGCTGCTGATGATTCCGCCGGCCTACCTGTACGGCGGCATCCTGGTCTTCTCCACGCTCGGCGTGTACGCCGTCAACGGCTCGGTGACGGACCTGTTCGTGCTGTACGCGATCGGCGTGCTCGGCTTCGCCATGCGGGCCGCCGACGTCCCCATCGCGCCCGCCGTGGTCGGCCTCATCCTCGGCCCGCTCGCCGAACAGCAACTACGCCGCGCCCTCGCCATCGGCGAGGGCGACCCGCGGATCCTGCTCTCCAGCCCGATCTGCGTCGTTCTCCTCGCGGTGGCCGTCATCGTCGTGCTCGTGCCCGCACTCCGCCGCCTGCTCCGTGCCCGAGGCGACCGTACCCGCGCCCGCGCTCCTCGATGACCTCATGGGCTACCCGAGCCACGCCGCCACCTGGGACTTGGCGCCGGCGGCCCAGCCGAGCTGGAGGTGGTTGAGCGCCAGCGTCACGGCGGACGCGCGGTTCGCGATGCCGTCGGCGGCGTCGCAACTGGCGATGAAGACCGCGCCGTCGGACGGGCCGGTGTGTTCGTTGTGCAGCAGCGGCATGGTCGGCGAGTTGCCGCACAGCTGGTAGACCGGCACGCTCGCGGGGACCCCGGCATCGATCAGCGGCCGCACCAGGGAGCCCTGGTCGATGGAGTACTGAATGCCCCGGCCGGCGGTGAAGAAGCCCTGTCCGCCGTAGTAGGTCGTGTACCAGTCCTGCTCGGCGGCCGGCAGCGGGTAGGTGTCGTCCCAGCGGGCGAGCATCTGCCTGCCGCCGGGGAAGGCCGTTCCCTCATAGCTGTAGGGGGTCTCGTCGTACCAGACCCCGAAGCAGACCATCGCGGTGTGCGGCGCGGGCGCGTTGAGCGCGCCACCGCACTGGGGGAAGATGGCGAAGTCGTGGCTCCATCCGTGCCGGTAGCCCCAGTCGAAGCCCTTGTTGGGGCCGCCGACCAGCACCAGCTTGCGCACATCGCCGCCGTAGGCGGTGCCCCACGACCGCCGCAGCGATGAGACGTACATCCGGGCGTTGAACGCGCCTTTCGACCAGCCGATCACGTCCACCTGGGAGGCGCCGGTCTTGGCCCTGACGAGCTTCACGGCGTCGCCGATCTGCTCCGACCAGTAGTAGCCGTCGCCGGTCTTGTGCGGGAAGCCGATCGCGAAGACCTTGTAGCCCAGTCCGTCCAGGTACTGCATGAGGCCGGTGGCAGGGCAGGAAGAGCTGCCGCAGCCGTTCGGGCCGAGCGCGTTCGGGTTGGCCCAGGCCTGCTCGGCGGTCTGGTTGGCGCCGTGCACCAGCAGCACGGGCACCTGCTTCGACCCGGTCAGCGCGCCGGGAGCCTGGTAGAGGAGAAAGCGTGAGGAGTGCGGCCGCGCCACCCCGCCGAACAGCCGCAGCGGCTGCCCCGTCTGGTCGCCCCTGCCGTCCGGCGGGTACGCCTCGGCCGCGAAGCCGCCGGAGCCGTCCCGGTAGCGCTCGGCTTTCGCCCAGCCGTTCTCCAGGCCGCCGGTGAAGGTCGCCTCCAAGGTCACCGACGCCGTCGCCCCGGCGGGTGTCGCCGGCCCGGCCACCAGACCGGCCGAGAAGCCGGCCACCAGGCCGGCCGTCAGCAGCGCGGCCGCCAAGACGGCCATCGGTCGACGCATCGCGACCCCCTTTATGAGAGGTGATTCACTTGTTAAATTGAGGCGCGCCAACGACTTCGTCAAGGGGTGGAGCCATGAACCGCATGGTGGAGACCGGCCGGTTGACGACCTTCCTGCGCGACCCGCGCTTCCTGCGCGACCCGGAGGAGGGCGTCCCGGTGCTCTTCGTCCACGGCAATCTGTCCGACGGCTCGGCCTGGGACGAGCAGTCGCGCATGCTGCCGCCCGCGTTCCGCGGCCTGGCGCCCGACCTGCGCGGCTTCGGCCGAAGCGGCGCCGAGCCGGTCGACGCCACCCGTGGCGTCGGCGACTACCGCGACGACCTGGTCGCGCTGCTCGACGCCCTTGAACTGGACGCCGTCCACCTGGTCGGGCACTCGTTGGGCGGCGGGGTGGTGATGGACCTGGCGTCCCGCCATCCGGGCCGGGCGCTGACCATCACGCTGGTCGCGCCGGTCTCGCCGTACGGCTTCGGCGGCACCAAGCCGGACGGCACCCCCTGCGCGCCCGACTTCGCCGGATCGGGGGGCGGCACCGCCAACCCCGAACTGGTCAAGCTGATCGCCGAAGGTGACGTGTCCGACGCCCATCCGCTGTCACCGCGCAACGTCGTCCGCACCCTGTACTTCCCGGGCCCGGACGCCGTACGAGACGAGGACGCGCTGCTGGCGGGCATCCTCGGCACCCGCGTGGGAGACGGACACTATCCCGGCGACGCGGTGGACTCCCCGCACTGGCCGGGCACGGCGCCCGGCACGCGCGGCGTCCTCAACGCCATCTCCGCCAAATACCTCGACTGGAGCGGCTTCCCCGATTCCGGCTGCCGGGCCCCGGTGCTGTGGGTGCGCGGCGACATGGACGTGATCGTGTCCGACACCTCGCTGGTCGACCTCGGCCACCTGGGCGCGCTCGGGCATGTCCCCGGCTGGCCGGGCGAAGAGGCGTTCCCCGCGCAGCCGATGGTCGCCCAGACCCGCCGCGTGCTCGACCGATACGGCTCCTCCGGCGAACGGGTGATGGCGGGCACCGGGCATTTCCCTTACCTGCAGCGGCCCGACGAGTTCGCCGCCATGCTGCACGCTCATCTGGAGGGCCGCGCGTGACCTGGCGGGTCGAGGAGGAGCCGCCGGTCACCAGCACCCGGGGCCGCCCGCTGTCGGCCCGGGGGGAGCGCACCCGGCGGCGGCTGCTGACCGCCGCCGAGGAGACGTTCGCCGCCCTCGGCTACCAGGAGGCGTCCATCGTCAAGATCACCGAAGCGGCCGGGGTGTCGCAGGGCACCTTCTACATCTACTTCGAGGGCAAGCAGCAGATCTTCGACGAGCTGATAGCCGACCTCAACCGGCGGGTCCGGCACGCCATGTCGGAAGGCGCCCGGCAGGGCCGCACCCGGGCCGAGGCCGAGCGGCTGGGGTTTTTGGGTTTCTTCCGCTTCACGGCCGAGCATCCGGCGCTGTACCGGATCATCCGGCAGGCCGAGTGGGCGTCCCCGGGCGCCATGCAGCGGCACTACACCGCCATCGCCGAGGGCTACGCGACCGGGCTGCGCGAGGCGATGGACGCGGGTGAGGTCGTGCCCGCCGATCCGGAGGTCATCGCGTGGGCGCTGATGGGCATCGGCGAGCTCATCGGCATGCGCTGGATCCTGTGGGAGAGCAGGCCGCGCCCGATACCCGAGCACGTCTTCGAGGAGATGTACGCCTTCATCCGGCGGGGGCTGGGCGCCCGGTGAACGTCGGCCGCTGGCTGCGCGACCGTGCGCGCATCACCCCCCGGCGCACGGCGATCGTCTTCGGCGACGTACGGATCGGCTACGGGGAGCTGGACGAACGTTCCGAGCGACTGGCGGCCGGCCTGCTCGCCGCGGGAGCGGCGCCCGGCGACCGCGTCGCCTCGCTCACCGGCAACAGCCCCGAGCATGTGGAACTGCTGTTCGCGTGCGCCAAGGCGGGGCTGATCCTCGTCCCGCTCAACGTCCGGCTGACCGCGGCGGAGCTGTCGTTCCAGCTTGAGGACGCCGAACCCGCCATGTTCTTCGCCTCTCCCGCGTTGCGCGGGCTCGCCGAGCGTTCGGCGTCCGGCCCGCGGCCTGCCGAGCTGTCGCGGCGGGGCTTCGACGCGCTCGCCGCCACGGTCGGCGGCGTGCTCCCCGAGGCGGACGCCGACGCCGGGCTGCTCCTCGTCTACACGTCCGGCACCACGGGACGGCCGAAGGGCGCGTTGCTCACCCATGCCAACTGCTTTTGGACGAACCTGTCCTTCGACCGGGGCTGTGAGCTTCGCGAAGACGACGTCGTCCTGCAAGTGCTTCCCCAGTTCCATGTGGGCGGCTGGAACGTGCAACCGCTGCTGGCCTGGTGGAAGGGAGCCACCGTCGTGCTGGAACCGGCCTTCGACGCGGGCCGTGCCCTGCGCCGCATCGCCGAATGCCGCGTCACGACGATGATGGGCGTACCGGCCACGTACCAGTTCATGGCCGGGCATCCCGCGTTCTCCGAGATCGACCTGTCACACCTGCGTACCGTCGTCGTCGGCGGTGCGCCGATGCCCGAGCCGCTGCTGCATCGGTGGCACGACCGGGGCGTACGGATCGTCCAGGGATACGGTCTCACCGAGGCCGCGCCGAACGTGCTGTGCCTGCCCCCGGAGGAGGCGGCCGCGCGCATCGGCTGGGTGGGCCGTCCCTACCCCCATGTCGATGTGGCGTTGCTCGGCGTCCGCGGTCCGGGGCGGGGTGAGCTTCTCGTCCGGGGGCCGAACGTGTTCGCCGGTTACTGGCGCGACCCCGAGGCCACCGAGGCGGCGTTCGTCGACGGCTGGTTGCGTACCGGGGACATCGCCGAACGCGACGCCGACGACTGCTACCGGATCGTCGGCCGGGTCAAGGACATGTACGTGTCAGGAGGCGAGAACGTCTACCCGGCCGAGGTCGAGTCCGTGATCGCTGCCTTCCCGGGGGTGGCCGAGGTCGCGGTCGTCGGCGTGCCCGACGAGCGCTGGGGCGAGGTCGGGTGCGCGTTCGTCGCCGGCGCCGGCGTGGACGAGACCGCGCTGCTCGCCCACTGCCGTGAGCGGCTGGCGGCCTACAAAGTGCCCCGGCACGTCGAAATGGTGCCCGCGCTGCCCCGCTCGGCCGTCGGCAAAATCGTCAAGAACGACCTGCGCTCCCGCTTTCACGGCTGAAGGGCCGCCGCGAGCGCGCGAACCAGGGGCGCGCTCTTGCGAAACCTCGCCGCCGCGCGAAGCGGCCGGGCCGCACCGGCGGCGGGTGTGCGGCCGGCCGCTCCGCGCCATTCAACGAGCGAACGAACAATGAGGAATGTTCATCCGTTCAGACGCTTGCGCAGGTGCTCCTTGCCCTGCTCGGCCCCCTTGCGGCTTTCCGCCTGGGCGCGGCGGAAGAAATCGGCCAACTCGGAGTCACCGGCGCGTTCGGCGTCGGCGATGTAGACCTCCAGGCGTACGGCGTTGCTGAGGCACTGTTCGACGAACCAGATCAGGTTGTAGTCCTTGTCTTTCGTGCCCGAGATGTCGCCGGTCTCCTGGCGTGTGTGCTCCATCTTTTTCTCCTCCCGTTCCTTGTCCCCGTTGCGCGCCCCCTACCCGTGCGGGCGGTGGCCATTCCGGCCGCGGCGGATTGGTACGGCCGCGCCGTGCGTGCGCGAGCGGGGCAGAGCCGCCCGGGTCTCCGTGGAGCTTTACCGGGAATTTGCCCGGCCGCGGTCGGTAACCGGACGGAGATCTCCACCCCGTCCGATCAAGTACTCTTCTTCACAACGTCGGCGTCGCCGACGATCAACACACGCTCGCGGTCACCCGGGCGTCGGCCACGCGGGCAACCGCCGCCCGAACCGGCCCCGCGATCCGCCTTCGCACCACAGACAACAAGATCCCCTAAAAGATCACTACAGGCGCGGTCACGGCACTGCCGACCGACGGGTTCGCCATTCGATTTGAGTCCGGCCCGTCGTGGCGGAGACTGGCGGGGGAGTCGAGATCCAGGAAGGGACGGCAATGCCTGCTGACGTGATCATCATCGGCGGAGGGTTGGAGGGCCTCAGCATCGCCTACCACTTGGGCAGGTCCGGGATGAGCGTGACGGTACTGGAGCGGGGCGAGTTGTGTTGTGGTGGCACCGCCAAGTCCAGTGGCGTGGTCCGGTGTCATTACACGGTCCGGTCGCTGGCCGCGATGGCGTGGTTCGCGATCGGGCAGCACGAAGAGCTCGGTGATGAGGCCGGGTTCCATCAGGTCGGCTATCTGGTGGGGGTCGGGCCGGAGAACGCGGACGCTTTGCGGCACAACGTCCGGATGCATCAGGATCTGGGCGTTGATGTGCGGATCCTCGACGGGGAGGCGGCGCGGGCGCACTGGCCGTCGCTGGAGACCGCCGACTTCGCGGCGTTCGCCTACGAGCCCCGGTCCGGTTACGGCGACGCGTACCAGCTCGGCATGGCCTATGCCCGGATGGCGCGGGCGGAAGGCGTGACCCTGCGCAGGCACACGCCGGTGCGGAGCCTGGTGGAAAAGCCGCCGGGCGTCGAACTCGCCTCCGGCGAAGTCCTCCAGGCCGATCTCGTGATCATCGCCGCCGGCCCATGGTCGCGGGGTCTGGCGGCCACGATCGGGGTGGATCTTCCGATCGAGCCGCAACGAGAACAGATCGTCATGGTGCGGCCGGGTTCGGAGTTGCTTTATCCCTCTCCGGTTTTCGGGGATCTGGTGTCGCTGCAATACATCAAGCCCGAAGCGTCGGGGGAGTTGCTGTGGGGGAACGCCGATCACCGCAGCCCCGAATACGCCGACCCGGACCATTATTCCAACCGCGCGAACGTGGACACCGCCGCGGAGAAGATGGCGCATCGGTTTCCGGGGCTGCCGGACCCGCGGATCACCAACTCCTACGCCGGCATCTACGACGTGACACCGGACTTCAATCCGATCATCGACCGCATCGACGAGAATCTGCTCATCGCCGCCGGATTCTCCGGCCACGGATTCAAGATTTCACCCGCGGTCGGGAAACTGGTGGCCGATCTGGTGATCGACGGAAAGAGCAGCATCCCAGGGGTCGACCCCGGCGACTTTCGGCTCAGCCGATTCGCCGAGGACAAGCCCTTGGTGGGGGCGCATACATACACCACGATCCAGGGCCACGTCTGATGGGATCGGCGGGGTGCCGCGCATCCGCTCGCCGTGCGGGTGATCACCGGCATAACGACACACGCGCCGGCGGGCACGAAGACCGCCGGCGGCACCTGATCACGCTACTCGCCGGCTGATGGCGTGAGCCGCGACGGCGGCGCGGGAGGTCACGTCCAGCTTGGCGAAGATGTTGCGCAGGTGGGCGTCGACGGTTCGCACGCTGAGCACGAGGTGGTCGGCGATCTCGGCGTTGGACAGTCCCTTGGCGATGAGGCCGGCTATCTCGGTCTCACGGCGGGTCAGCCGGTACGGGTCACGAGTCGCCGGCCCGCGGCGGGAGATCCGGTGACCGAGCCGGCGCAAGGCCCGGCTTGCCTCGTCATGCAGGCGATGGGCTGCGCAGGCGGCGAATGTTCTGCGGGCATTGTCCAACTCGGTGATGGCGTCGGTCCGTTGCCCCGACGCGGCGAACGCGAGCCCGGCGAGCAGGCGCGCCCGGCCAAGGTCGAGCTCGTCGCCCGCCTTGGCGAAGACCGCCGCGGCGGATCGAGCGTCGCCGAGCGCGGAGTCGGCCTGCCCGGCCGCGAGCATCAGGTGACCTCGCGCCAGGCGGACGAGCGCGGACCGGCAGGGCAGCGCGGCGTCCATCTGTTTCTCCGCCGCGATCATCCGGGTCAGCCATTCCCACGCCTTGTCCGGGTTGCCGATGGCCTGTTCGGTGTAGATGAACGTCTGGTACCAGTGCGGCTTGCTTCCCGGGTCGATGGCGCTGAGGTCTGGGCCGCCGACGGCGTCGACGATGGTGCGCAGGCATTCCGCCGGGTCCGCACCGCGATGGATGCACGCCTCGCCGTAGATCACGGCGGCGGTGGCCGACCACCAGTCCCGGTCCGCTCCGGCCGCCCGGACAGCACGCTCGCCGCACTGGTACGCCAGTTCCACGTCGCCCTGATGGATGGCGACGAGCGCTTTCAACGTGTAGGTCATGGTGCGCAGCTCATCGCTGCCGGTCAGTTCCGCGGTCGAGACGGCGTCGTCCGCCCACTGCGCGGCCTCGTCGAGCCGGCCGAGCCACTGATAGGCACAGGCGATCCCGCCGAGTAGGTAGGGGAGCAGGTGCTCTTGGCCGGTTCGGCGAGCCAGCCGCAGCCCACGCCGTAGATGGTCGAGCGCGGGATGGAACCGTTCGAGGAAGATCTCGGTCCATCCCAGGTAGACGGTCGCCTCCAGGTTGGTGACCAGGGTGTGGTCGGGGATCGCGTTCAACAGGGCTTCCGCGGCGTCGACCCGCGCCTGTGCGGCCTTGATCGCACCAGATGTGTAGTCGGCGAGCGCGAGCAGCGCGGCCGCGTGTACCCGTAGTGGAAGGTTGTCCAGCCGGCAGGCGGTGCGGTGCGCGTTCTCGATCAATGGGCGGTCCGCGGTGAAGTCGCCGGCGAGGATCGCGACCATGCCGAGCTCCAGCTCCAAACCCGCCGCGATCGCCGGATCCCGGATCGTACCGAGCTCGCTGCGCAGCAGCGCACGGGCTTGGGCGTGATGGCCGAGGATCCGCTCGATCATCGCGGCCACGGTGATCGCCTCGGGCCGGCGTTCGTGCCCGGCGGCAAGCTCGTGCAGCAGCAGGTGGACGACCTCCCGCGCGTCGTGCGGGCGGCCGTCGGCGACAACGCAGCGGGCGAGCAGCAACCGCAGCTCGCAGTGCTCGGCTGAGCCGAGATCCTCCTTGGGCAGCAAGCGAATCGCCTCGTGCAGCATGGTCGCCGCGACCCCGGGTGCCTGCCAGCGCAGCTCGTCGGCGGCGGCCCTGAGCAATGAAACAGCCTCCAGGTCGCCGACGACGGCCGAGCGGGCCACGTGTGCCGCGCGGGCAGGTACCGCGTCTCCGCGCCGTCGCAGCGCCTGACCGGCCCGGCCATGTGCGGCACGGCGCCAGCCCGCGCCGGTGCCGTCGTATACCGCCTGGCGCACCAGGTCATGCCGGAACGCGAACCGCGACAGCCCATGCGGACGAATGAGATCACGCTCGTGCGACTCGTCCAGTGCGCGGACGACCTCCGCGTGATCGAGCCCGGCCACCTCCGCGACGAGTTCCGCGTCGAACGGGTCGCCGATGACGGCCGCGGCCCGCGTGGCCTGCTGCGCGAGCGCGGACAACCCGGCCAGTTCGGCCTGCAGCACAGCGCGCAACCGCGTGCCGGCGGGCAGTTCGGTCGTGGCAAGGGCTTGCAGGTAGAAGGGATTGCCGCCACTGGCCTGATGCAGCGCCGCCACGCGGGCGCGGTTCACCTCCGGCCCGAGCAGTTCTTGGCTCTGCTCCTCGGTCAGCGGCGCCGGCTCGACGCGGTGCACGCTCGCCGGTCCCGCCGCGATGGCCGCGGCCAGCCGTGGATCCACCTGCCGCGGCCGATAGGCAAGGACCAGCAGCAGCCGAGCGCGCGGTGGCCGGCGCACCAGGTATGCGAGCAGTTCCTTCGAGGCCGAGTCGGCCCGGTGCACGTCGTCGAGGACGAGCATGAGCTTGTCGCGGTTGCCCAGTTGTTCCAGTAACGCCCGCACCGCGCGGTGAATCCGGTGCCGTTCCACCCTGGCGTCTCGGAAATCGGACAGCCCGGGAAAGACATCGGCAAGGGCCGTGAGGTCTTCGCCGCTCATCCCCTCGCGCCAATCCCCGCGGTCAGCCACGACGTCATCGAGCGCCTCGCGCAGGGCGCCGAATGGCGTGCCGGCGCCATCTATGTCGGCCGCCTTCGCGGCGAGCGTCAGGACTCCGCGCGCTCTGGCCTCGTCGGCCGTCCAGTCCAGCAGAGACGACTTGCCGATCCCCGGTTCGCCGACCAGCTCCAGCACTCGGGCCGACCACGCGTTTTCCCCGAGTGCATCGCGAATCTTCGCCATCTCATGCTGCCGCCCGACCAACAAGCCCCCGCTCCTCTCCGCCGCTCACGGTACCGGAGGGTGAACCCGTTTCTGGTGCTGCGTCAGGAATGTAGGTGTTTTCACCGATGAACCGTTGCTCGCCGTCGAGGTCGACTCTCCCCGTTCACGAACCGCGTATTGGCGCGGCTTGCGCCGCTTGGCGCGGCGCGATTTTGATCAAGGGGGTTTCGTGTCGACATCTCATTTACCGAGAAGTATGCTCCGGCGGGCATTTCGTCGGGGGGCGACCGCGGCGACCGCGGCGACCGTCCTGGCGGTCATGGCCGTGACGGTAGCCGCCGCCCCCGCCGCGGCCTCCGGAACCGCACTGGCCGGCATCGACCCCCCGTTCAACGGCCTGGACGAGACGGCGGCGGATGTATCCGTATCCGACACGATTGTGGCGGCCAACGGGAGCAAGGTGCTGCAGGCGGTCAACCGGAACGTGCGGATGACCAACAGCCTGGGTGGAGCCGCCCAGAGCATGAGCCTGGAGCAGTTCTTCGGCGCGGCACCGGCTCAGGGGCCGATGTTCGATCCCAAGGTGTACTTCGACCGCAACGCGGTGAACCAGCGCTTCTACGTCATCGCGTTGCAGGAAGACAACGTCGACGACAACGATCCGGCCGACGACTTCTCCGTGATCCACCTCGCCATATCGCGGTCGAGCGACCCGAGCGACCTGAGTCCCGCGAACTGGTGTCGCTACCCGATAGACGCCCTGCACACCAGCCCGGCGACGAACAACCAGAAAACGCACGCGGACTTCCCCGGGCTCGGTGTCGGAACCGACGCGATCGTGATCAGTGCCAACCAGCACACGCCGGCCGAGTTCGCGGTCGCGGTCGTGCGCGTGTTGAGCAAGCAGGTGTTTTCCGACAACGCGAACTCGTGCCCGACCGAATCCTTCTGGAAGTTCGAGGGCTCGAACGTCTTCAACGACTTCTCGGCGCATACGCTCCAACCGGCGCAGCATTATACGAGCCCGACGTCGCTCCCCGGTCGGACCAATCCGGTCTACCTGGTCAGTTCGCGCCACCAGATGATATCGAGCACCTATCGGCTGTGGCGCATCGCCAATGTCACTCCGTTCAACCCGGCGACTCCGCCGGTCATAGAGAATATGTCCATTTCCTGGGCGACGTACAGTCCGCCGCCGGATGCTCCCGGGGGTGCCGGGGGCGCGAAGATCGATACCGGCGACGCAAGGATTCTGCAGGTGGCGGGCGTCGGCGACGCGATCACTGCCGTGCACACGATCGCCTGCCCGAACACGCCCAATTCACCGCTGGAATCGTGTCTTCGAACTGTCCGATTCACCATCGATCCGGCTAACGGAGCCGTGACCAAGTCGGAGCTCCAAGGGCTGGGTGGCGGTGACAATGCGTTCTACCACCATCCCGCCGTTGCGGTGAACAACAGCCACCAGACCACGGTGGTGTTCCTCGCGAATACGCCCCTCAATTCCCACCGGGTCAGCTCACGGGTCGCCACCAAGGCGGTGAATGCCGGCTTCGGCCAGTCGATGACGCTCACCGACGGGACATGCGCGCGGGCGCCGATCGCACCGGGCCTGCCCGTGGGAACGGGCGACTACACGGGCGCGCAGACCGCGATCGACGGCAACGCGTTCTGGGTGGCGGCAGAGCATGCCGAGCTGATCGGCGGGGTCTGCAAGTGGCAGACCCGCATCGCGCGAGTGACCCCGTAGCCATCCGGGCCCGAACGACGAAAGGACGAAAATGGCTCTGTTCCTCGATGAGCTGGCGAATCAGGTGCTCGAGCTGACAAGGGTGGTGTCCACCGGACCCGTCCTCGAACCGGGCGAGCCGCTGCGCGTGGACATCATCCCCGCCGGCGACGGCTCCCAGGTAACCGGCCTCCTGGGCGGGCTGGCTCCCTACGACTACAACATCCTGCGCCTGCACGTCACCTACAAGGTGTTTCGAGAGGGCGAAATGGGTGATGAGTTGCTGGCCGAAGGAGACGCGGCGGATCCCAAGGACTACCTGAGGGTGCCGGCCACGCCTGACCCGGCGCCGGCCGCTGATCTCCTGTCGGTGGCCTTCCTCTTCAAGCCGCGGATCAAGTTCGGCCAAAAGCCGCCGCCCCCGCAGCTCGACCTTCCACCGGTCGAGCTCCCCAGGCTCGACCACCGACTCGAAGTGACCGTCGCGGTCGGCACAACGGTCGAGCTCGTCGATATCCCGGGAACCTACAAATTCGACGAGATCGTCGCGAAGACGATTGTGCTCAAGTTCGCGGTCCCGACGGTGACCATCCCGCTGCCGGTCGTTCCCGCGCTGTGCGTCTGTTCGAGGCACGCGAACCTCGCGCTGGAGCAGGAGGGAGTGCCAGGAAAGTTCCTGGTCATGATCGCGCCCGGTGGGCCGAGCACCCTCAGCGAGGTCATCGCGATCTACAACCAGATCATCGAAGCCGTCAGCGCCCTGGCGGGAGTCCTCGACCTGGCATCGGTCATGCTGAGCCCACTGCAGAAGGTCGCGGATCTCCTGGAATCCATCCCCAGCCCGTTCGTCAGCACCGAGCGGTGGGTCGAGGACTTCGACGTTTTCGACAGCTTCGACGACGAAATGAGCTCGTTCCTGCTCATCGCGCCGACCGATATCCGCGTGCAGTTCTCGGACGAGGCCAACCCCAATGACTGGGATGCGAGCGGCGACATCGGTCTCAAGGAGTACCAGCCGATCGACCTGCTCCAGCTCGTCGGAACGGCCGGCGAAGAGGCCGCGGACGACGTGAGCAAGAGCGAACTCCAGTTGAGCAGAGAGTACGTCCGAGGCCTGCTCGGCATGAGCACCGAGGCGATAACGAACCTGAAATCAACAATCGCGACATTGCTGGGATCCGCGGACGTGGACGCCGTGACGCTCGGCCTCGGCGTCATGTTCGTCGCCAACCTCAGCATCGAGCCGAGTGAGAACTCGGAAGGCGTCAAGGCCAAGCATCTGCTCATGTACGACAACAAGCCCGACGACGAACTGCAAAACGACGTCGAATCGGCCCGTTGGCTCCCGCCGCATCTCGGTCTGTAGGGAGGAATCTCATGTGGACTCAACTCAATGTGTGGGTGATGCGCGGGTCCGACGCGTGCCTGGTCGACAACAGCATCGACTGGACGGTCTTCACGACGGACGCTCATGGACGCCCGTTCGGCTGGAAGGGGATCGCGTACTCGCAGGGACTGCGGCTGTCCCAACCGGGGCATCTCGCCGTGGAAATCCCGCCGGGCGCGTACATCGTGTGGGCGGAAAGCGGGAGCGCCGTCCGCACGCACAAGGCCGTCGTGCACGTGGGCTTCGAGCCGAGGGCGGACGTGTTGCTGCTGCCTGACATCCGGCCCGACCACCCAGTGCCTGAGCCGCACGAGTGCGACATCGCCATCGCCTCCGTGGTGGGTGTCGGCTCGCCGACACCGGACCCGGTCAAGGTGACGGGCACCGCGACCGGATGCGACGAAGTCGACGTCACCGTCACGGCCGGCGGCGCCGGCGGCTCGGCGACCGTGCGGGTCGCGGTCGACGCCACAGGACACTGGACGGCCGAGGTGTCGCATATCCCCGGCATCGGATGCGGCAAGCCGGCGACCGTCCGGGCCGCCTGCACGAAAGACCCCGGCTGCGACGACCTCAAGACGGTGGACCGGCTGGAATGCGCCCCGAAGCCGACGCCCGGATGATCAAGGAAAGGCCCTCCTTCGCCGTCCGGGCGAAGGAGGGCTATGTCCAGGCGACCCGCAGGGACATGGGGCCGCGGTGGTCCAGTGTCGGGCGGAAGTCAATCTGCTGATCGGGTACGAGGCGCAGGCCGGGGAGCCGGTCGGTGAGCAGGCGCAGCGCCACCTGGATCTGCCTGCGCGCGAGGGCGGCGCCCAGGCAGAAGTGGGCACCGAGACCGAAGACCACGTGCGGCCGTGGTTGCCGAGTGATGTCGAATTCCTCGGCGCGCTCGAAGGCGTCCTCGTCTCGGTTGGCGGCGGCCAGCCACACCGCGATCTCGGCACCCGCGGGCAGCCGTTGCCCGGCCACCGTCGTCTCCTTCGTCGCCACCCGCAAGAAGATGTGGGTGGGGGTGTCGAAGCGGGCCATCTCCTCGACGGCGTTGGGGATCAGGTCCGGCCGTTCGCATAGCAACCGCCATTGCTCGCGGTCGCGCAACAGATGGATCAGGCCGTTGCCGAGCAGCGCCGAGGTCGTGATGTGGCCGGGCAAGGTGATTCCGAAGATCATGTTCACCAGGTCCGCCTCCTGCTCGGCGGTCAGCGGTGCGTCGCCTGGCACGAACGCGGAGATCAGGTCGCTGATGACGTCGGCGCGTGGTGCGGCGCGGCGGTCTCGTATATAGCGGGCGGTCGTGTGCTGGAACCGCACCCAGCGGCGCGCGGCGTCGAGTTGCTCCTCGTCGGAGCGGAACCGGTGTCCCATGCCGAGGGAGGCGGCGGCGCGGGTGTCATCGCCGAGCATCTGGTGGTCGGCGGGATCGAAGCCCACGAGATGACAGATCACCGACACCGGCAGCGGGTTGGCGAACGCCGCCATGAACTCCGTATGTCCGTCGGCGGCGAAGCCGTCGATCAGCGCGGTCGCGCGTTCGACGATGTACGGCTCCGCCGCGGCCACCCGCTCCGGGAGGAAGCCGGCGGCCTGCGGTATTCGCTGCCGCCGGTGCTCCTCGCCGTCGATAGTGATCAAAGATTTGGTGAGCGGGTATCCGCGTTCAAGGATTTGATACACCTGCGGGTTGAGTGACGTGAATGGCCGTAATGTATTCGCCGAGGAGAACGTCTTCCCGTCGCGGAGTACCTTTCTCACGTCCGCCATACGGGTCACCACCCAGGCGTTCAGCACCGGCGAGAAGAAGATCGGTGTCTGCCTCCGGGCTCGCGTGTAGAACGGATATGGATCATCCAGGTGCGCGCCGAGTGGGTCGTACAGATCGCCGAGAGCTTCGGTCACTTCGGTCATGGGGCTCACCGCCATGCTCAGGCCATACCGACGTTCGCACCATAACCCTGCCGCCGCCTACGCGCTGAGTGCGGTGCATCCGCATCGCATGGACGATCGAGAACTCGATTGGTCCGGCGAACTGGTTAAAGGCCCCCAAGCCGGCGTAGTGAATTGGTCGAATATGCCTAGGGAGGCCGGGCCGGCGGCTCTCGCTCCGCTACGGCCGGCCCCGATGGCTGCGAGCCGAAGCGACGCGTATGGTGATGCGTAAGAAGCCTGGGCGGAGGAAGCGATGTTCGACACCGCTATTGCCGGTAGCCTGCCGAAACCCGCCTGGCTCGCGGAGCCGAACCGCCTGTGGGCCCCCTGGCGGCTCACCGGCACCGAGCTCGAGGACGCCAAGCGCGACGCCACGCTGCTCGCCCTCAAGCTGCAGGAGGATTGCGGCATCGACGTCGTGACCGACGGCGAGCAGTCGCGGCAGCACTTCGTACACGGCTTTGTCGAGTTCGTCGACGGCATCGACTTCGCCCACAAGGTTGAGATCGGCATCCGCGCCGACCGCTACAAGGCGGAGGTGCCGCAGGTCACCGGCGAGCTTCGGCTCAAAGGCCGCGTGCACGCGACCGAGGCGCGGCTCGCGCGCGCCCATACCGGGCGCAAGCTCAAGATGACCCTCCCCGGCCCGATGACCATCGTCGACACCGTGGCCGACGCCCATTACGGCGACCGGGCGAAGATGGCGATGGCGTTCGCCGGCCTGCTGAACGCCGAGGCGCGCGCGCTCGCCGCCGACGGCGTCGACGTGATCCAGTTCGACGAGCCGGCCTTCAACGTCTACATGGCCGAGGTCAAGGAGTGGGGCATCGAGGCGCTGCACCGCGCGATCGAGGGCGTCGGCTGCACCACCGCGGTCCACATCTGCTACGGCTATGGCATCAAGGCCAATATCGACTGGAAGGCGTCGCTCGGGGGCGAATGGCGCCAGTACGAGGAGATCTTTCCGGCGCTGGCGCGCAGCCGCATCGACCAGGTCTCGGTCGAGTGCCGCAATTCGCGCGTGCCGATGAGCCTGCTGACGCTCCTCGAGGGCAAAGACGTTCAGGTCGGCGTGATCGATGTCGCGAGCGACGAGGTGGAAACGCCCGAGCAGGTGGCGGCCGTGATCGGTGCGGCGATGAAGTACGTGCCACGCGACAGGATCATCGCGGGCACCAACTGCGGCATGGCGCCGATGCGCCGGGATGTCGCCTACGGCAAGCTCGCCGCGCTCGCGCAGGGCGCGGCACTCGCACGTAAGAAGTTCGGCTGAGGATTATCGAGCGCCGAGGCCGAGCACGCTGATCAGGTCGTTCACCGTGGCGCTGCTCGCCCGATGAGTTTTCGCCCCCTGCCTGGTCTCAATTGCCGAGCGCACAGTCGGCACGAGACCGGGAGATGACGATGAGCCACACGGCGACACTGGCCGGGACGAGGGCCGGACGGCGAGAGTGGGTCGCCCTGGCGGTCCTCGCGCTGCCGACCCTGCTGCTGTCCATCGACCTGAGCGTGTTGTTCCTCGCGCTTCCGCGCCTCAGCGCGGACCTGCACGCCGGGAGCACCCAACAGCTTTGGATCATGGACATCTATGGGTTCATGATCGCCGGATTCCTGGTCACGATGGGCGGGTTGGGCGACCGCATCGGCCGCCGCAGGCTGCTGTTGATCGGCGCGAGCGCGTTCAGTTTGGCCTCGGTGGTCGCCGCCTACAGCGTGAACGCCGAGATGCTGATCATCACCCGGGCGCTGATGGGCGTCGCCGGGGCCAGCCAGATGCCTTCGGTGCTCGCGCTGATCAGCAACATTTTCAAGGACCCGAAGCAGCGCGGGATCGCCGTCGCGGCGTGGATGAGCTGCTTCGTCGGCGGCACCGCGATCGGCCCGGTCGTCGGCGGGGTGATGCTGCAGAACTTCTGGTGGGGCTCGGTGTTCTTGCTCGGCGTGCCGGTGATGGCGTTGTTGCTCGTGCTCGGCCCGGTGCTGTTGCCCGAGTTCCGCGACCCGAGCGGTGGCCGCATCGACCTGACCAGCGTCGCGCTCTCCTTGGCCGCGATTCTGCCGGTCGTGTACGGGCTGAAGGAAGTGGCCAAGAGCGGCTTGGGTACGGCCCCGGTCGTGGCCATCGCGTTCGGCGCGATGTTCTGTGTGCTGTTCGCGCGGCGGCAGGCCACGCTGACCAACCCGCTGTTCGACATTCGGCTGTTCGCCAACCGCTCGTTCAGCGCACCGTTCGTGGTCTTCATGATCGGCGGCGCCATCATGGGCGGGATCTACCTGTTCGTCACCCAATATCTGCAGATGGTGGAGGGTTTTTCGCCCCTGCGGGCCGGACTGTGGCTGCTGCCCTCCTCGCTGGCGATGATCACCAGTTCGATGCTGACCCCGGGGTTGGCCCGGCGGTTCGGCCCGGGCAATGTCATCGCGGCGGGCATGGCGCTGTCCGCGTTCGGATTCCTGCTGCTCACCCTGGTCGACAGCACCGGCGGAACGCTGCCGCTGGTGGCCGGCTTTGTCATCGTCGGCCTCGGCAGCGGCCCGTACTCCCTGTGCACCGACCTCGTCGTCGGCGCCGCCCCGCCGGAGAAGGCCGGATCCGCGGCGTCGATCGCGGAGACCAGCGCCGAGCTGGGCATCGCGCTCGGCCTCGCCTCCCTGGGCAGCGTCGGCACCGCCATCTACCGCGACCACCTGGTCGTGCCCCACACGGTGCCCGCCGATGTGGCCGCCGCTGCCCGCGAGGGCATCACCGGCGCCGTCTCCGTGGCCGGCCATCTGCCCGAGGCGGTCGGCGCGGACCTGCTCGACAGCGCCCGCGTCGCGTTCACCAGCGGCCTCAACGCGGCCGCCATCTTCGGCACGGTCGTGTTCGCCGGCCTCACCGTCGTGGCCACCGTGCTGCTCCGCCACCTGCGCCCGGCCGCCCCTGAGGCCGAGGCCGATGCCGAAATCACCCCCGAGACCACCGCGGAGCCCTGCGCGGTGTAGCCCTGCGCGGCATGACCGCACCTTGTTGGTGGCGAGGCCGCCCGGGTTGGGTGAACCCTGTGGACGCGAGAGCCGATGGAGGTGCGAGATGCGGGTTTTGCTGTCGGACGCCTCGGGGCTGACCGCGCGCCAGTGCGCGACCCGGCTTGCCTCGGCGGGGCACGTCGTCGAGGCGCTGTCGCCCGACCCGCTGTGCCTGTGCCGGTTCACCCGGCACGTCCGGCGGATCCGGCGGGTGCCGGCGTACGGGAAGGATCCGTTCGGATGGCTGGACGCCGCGCTGGCCGCATACCGCGACGGAAGCTTTGACGTGCTCTTCCCCACCCAGGAGCAGGTGGCCGTGTTGTCGGCCGCGTCGAGCCGGCTCCGTGAGGCGGGCGTCGCGACAGCCGTGCCGTCGTTCGCGGCGCTCCGGCAGGTGCAGGACAAGATTTCGGCGTTCGAGACCCTGCGGCGCCTCGGGATCCCGCAGCCGAGGGCAAGCGTGATCAACCGCGACGACGCCTGGGACGAGTTCCCGATCTTCGTCAAGACGCCCATCGGAACGGCGACCACAGGGGTGCGCCGGGTCTCGTCGGCGACGGAGCTGCGCCGGTTCCCGCACGACGGCCCCGTGCTGGCGCAGGCGCCGGTCGAAGGCGCGCTGGCTATGGTGCAGACCGTATTCTCGCGCGGTGAGCTGGTCGCCCATCATGCCAACCTCCGCGTCCGCGAGGGCGCGGGCGGCGGCGCCAGCCATAAGCGCAGCCTCGACCTGCCAGACGTGACCGGACATATGCGTGCCCTGGGCGACGGGCTGGGCTGGCACGGTGCGCTGTCCGCCGATGTGATCCTCGGACCGGACGGCCCGGTGTTCATCGACGTCAACCCGCGGTTGGTCGAGCCGGGCAACGCCTATCACTCCGGCGTCGACCTGGTCGAGACGCTGCTCGACGTCGCGCGATCCGTCCCGCCGAGGCACGTGGCCGCCCCGGGCCCTTCCGGGACGCGGACCCACCAACTCCTGCTCGCGGTGCTCGGCACCGCCCAGCACTGCGGCAGGCGCACCGCCGTCACCGCCGAACTGCTCACCGCGGCACTCGGCCGGGGCGACTACCGGCACAGCGTGGAGGAGCTGACCCCGCTACGGCGGGACCCGCTCGCCCTCGCCCCCGTGGCCGTGGCCGCCGTCGCGACTCTGGTCCGGCCACGCTCATATGCCTGGTTCACCACCGGAAGCGTCGCCAACTACGCCCTGACGCCGCACGCCTGGCGGGAGATCATCCAATCCTCGTGAGGGCCACCACGCGCGCTCGCCGAGCCAAACGACAAGAGCTGGGTCCTGGCAAGATGGCGGCATGGAACGTGTGCTTGGAGTTGGCGGATACTTCATGCGGGCCGCCGACCCAGTGGCCTTGGGGGCGTGGTATCGCGATTGCCTGGGCCTGGACGCCGATGAGAACGGCCTGTGGCGTCAGGAAGCCGGGGTGACAGTGTTCGCGACGTTCGAGTCCGAGACCGAGTACTTCGGCTCCCGCGCCCAGCAGACGATGCTCAACTTCCGTGTCCGCGATCTGGATGCGATGCTCGCGCAATTGCGCGACAAGGGAGCGGACGTGGCCAAGGAGACCCAGGACATGGAGGGCGTCGGACGGTTCGGCTGGGTCACCGATCCTGAGGGCAATCGGGTCGAGCTGTGGCAGCCCGCCTGACCATTCTTTACGCAGGCGGCGCCCGGCAATTTCATCTCCAGCGTGGTCGTCGCGCAGCCCTTGACAGGTATGTCCGGGCCGCAGAGTGTCGTCTGTGTGCGCGCCAACAAAGTCCAGCGCATAGTCGGTTGCGAAATCTCGTCGCAGGTTGACAGCGATCGCGCGATGCCCAGCCGGTTACCACGGAGTGGGTTCGCTGAATTTCTCAGCGCGGTCAAGGCGAGACAAGGGCGCTTGTCGCAAGGGCGCTTGCCCGGCTCAGCAGCATAGGAGCTAATCCAGCATGTTGATGTCCCCCATCCGGCGCACCCGCCTGAGGACCCTCGCCGCCGGTCTGGCGATCGCGTTGTTGCCGATTGGTTTCACGTTCGCCATGGCGACAGCGGCGCGGGCCGCCCCGCCGCCCAGGCCGCAGGGCCCGTGTGACATCTACGCGGCCGCCGGCACCCCGTGCGTGGCCGCCCACAGCACCACGCGGGCGCTGTACGCCTCCTACAACGGCCCGCTCTACCGGGTCATGCGACTGTCGGACGGGCGCGTCAGGGACATCGGCGTCGTCGCACGCCGCGCCGCGCCGTTCCCGGATGCGGGCGGATACGCCAACGCGGCGGCGCAGGACGCGTTCTGCGGCAACACGACCTGCCTTGTCACCACGGTCTACGACCAATCCCCGAACCACAACGACCTCACCCAGGCGCCCCGCGGGGCGTTCAGCGGGCCGGCCATGGGCGGCGTCAACAACTTCCCGATCGCTGACATGGCGCCGATTACGATCGGCGGCCACAAGGCCTACGGCGTCTTCATCGAGCCGGGCATGGGCCTGCGCAACAACGACACCAGGGGCATCGCGACCGACGACGAGCCGGAGGGCATGTACTGGGTCGTCAACGGCCGGCACTTCAACGACGGCTGCTGCTTCGACTACGGCAACGGCGAGATCGACAGCCGCGACGACGGCAACGGCACCATGGAGACCAGCTACTACGGGAACGCCACCGCCTGGTATCGCGGACCTCCCCCCGGCCCGTGGATCATGACCGACCAGGAGAACAACCTGGTAGGTTGCGTCAACCCGGGTAGTACGTCCAAGCTCTGCCCAGACCTGCCGAGCATCACCTCGCGGTTCGTGACCGCCGTGGCCAAAGGCGAACCGCACCATTGGGCCTCCCTGGGCGGCGACGCGCAGCAGGGCGCCCTGGCGACCATGTTCGACGGACCGCGCGTCGATTCCAGCTATGACCCGATGCGCAAGCAGGGGGCCATTGTCTTGGGCAACGGCGGCGACAACAGCAACGGTTCGCAGGGCACCTTCTATGAAGGCGTGATGACGGCCGGGTACCCGACGGACGCCACCGATAACGCTGTGCAGGCCAACATCGTGGCCGCCAAGTACGACGTGCGGCGACTGAGCCTGGCGCCGGCCTCGGCAACGACCACTCCGCCGGGACTCCAGACGTTCTCACCGGGGTCCTCGCAGAACTCCACCGTGACGTTCACCAACACCACGGGGTCGCGCGCGGTCGGCGTGAAGTTGAGCATTTCCGTGCCTGCCAAGCAGTGGACCTCGTTCGTCGCGGGCACAGCCGACACCTCGCGGACGTTCGACTCGGTCGCGCCCGGCGCGAGCGTGAGCGCGACCTTCAAGGTGACCTCGGGTCCGGCGGCCTTCAACGGCGACCTGATCGGCAACGCCACGTGGACGAACTCGAGGAACGGTGCGAGACAACGCGAGACAACTACAGAGAAGGTACGGAACATCAGCCCGATCAAGATCAACGAGTTCCGTACGGGGACCAGTACCAACCCGGCCAACGCGTTCATCGAGCTCTACAACGCCGGCGACAGCACCGTCGACCTGTCGAACTGGACCCTGACCGAGCACCCGACGGGGCACGCCGTCGCCTCGACGGTGACCGTCCCGGCCGGGACGAAGCTCGCGAGCCGCCGCTCCTACCTGCTCGGCCTGTCCAACTCTGGGCTGGCGGCCCCCGCCCGCAGGGGCGACACCACCATCAACGTCACCAGCTCGACCGGTCTCGCTCCCGGCCGGCAGGTCCAGATCGGCACCGGCTCCGCCACGGAAACCCGCACGATCGCCAAGGTCACCAACTCCGGTGCGACCGGGCCCCGCGTACCGGGCAAGATCGGCAACGCCGTCAAGCTGTCGGGAAACGGTGAGTACGTGAACCTGCCGGCGGACGTCGTCAGCGAGCTGAACGACTTCACGATCGCGACCTGGGTCAACGTCACGGCGACCGACCAGACGTGGGCTCGGATCTTCGACTTCGGCACCGGCACGTCCAACTTCATGTTCCTGACCGCCAGTGCCGGCGGGACGGACGCGCTGCGGTTCGATATCAACGCCGGTGACGGGTCGCAGATGATCCCGGCCAGCGGCCCGGGTCCGCAGCTGCCCACCGGCTGGCAGCACGTGGCGATCACGCTGTCGGGCACGACCGGCACCATGTGGCTCAACGGCGTACCCGTGGCCACCAACCCCGACATGACCATCCACCCGGCCGACCTCGGCGCGACCGACCAGAACTGGGTCGGCCGATCCCAGTTCAGCGCCGACCCGCACCTGGACGCCGCCGTCGATGACTTCCAGATCTACGACCACGCGCTGTCCGCCGCCGAGATGACCGCGCTGGCCGGCGGGCAGGCCGGCGCCGGCAACGTCGCCTCGTACACGTTCGACCAGGACGCCGGTGAAACCGCGCCGGACTCGTCGGGCAACGGCCGCGACGCGACCATCATCAGCCTGCCGAGCGCCAGCACGCCGCTGTGGCAGCCGCTGCCCGACGGCCCGATCATCACGGTCCCCGCCGGCTCGACCAACGTGCCCGTCACGAGCGCATCGGGCTTCACCGCCGGCGAGAAGCTGGCCATCGGCAACGGCGACACGTTCGAAACAGCCACGGTGACCGCCGTCGGCAAGCCGGGCACGCAGGCCCGGCTCGCGGCCGCGGCGCCCGCCGGTGCGACCAACATCAAGGCCACCTCGACCACCAACATCACCGCCGGCGACACCATCCGGCTCGACATCCACCCGAAGATCGAGAACGTCACCGTCGCGTCGGTGGGTACGTCCGGCGCGGACGGCACCGGCCTCACCCTGACCGCCCCGCTGAAGTTCGACCACGCGTCCAACCTTCCCTTCAGCGACCGGGGCACGGGTGTCGCCTTCAGCCCGGCGACACGCTTCGCGCACTCGAGCAACGAGCCGGTGCAGGCGCTGAGCAGCGCCATCACCCTCGACAAACCCCTCGGCAACAGCCACGCGATCAACGCGCCGGTGGTCGACTCCGCCGTGACGAACGCGGGCTACCAGGGCCCGCCGGCACCCGACCAGTGGTTCGGCGGACCTGCCCTCTCAGCCGGCGCCGGCAACATGGTGCTGCGCGACGCCCGCGGCCGGGTAGCCGACAGCCTCAACTACGGAAGGCTCGTCGACCCGTGGCTCGCCGAGGGCTACCAGGCCGAATCGGGCACCGGGCGGGCAGGGTGCACCGTGACCGCCCCGGGCACGACCACCGGCGCCGGCAGGAGCGCGGCCCGCGACCCGGACGGCGCCGACACCGACAGCAACTGCACCGACTTCACCACGTCCAACAATCCCACTCCGGGAGGAGCCAACCTCCCGTAATGACGATGATCCGCCTCCGGTGCCCGCCGTGGTCAGTGGGCACCGGAAGCGACGGCCCGTCCAGACGTTGGCGTCCGCCACACGGAACTGGCGAAGGTGAGCAGGAGCGCGGCGGTCCGCGGCGGATCCTCGAGCATCGGTGAGTGTCCGACACCGGGTAGCAGCTCGACTTTCGCGCCCGCGAGGGCGCGGTACGAGGCGGCGGATGAGGATCGCCATCTCCGATCCTGCTCGCCGAAGATCACTAGCAGGGGTTTGGCGAGGGGAGCGAGCCGCTCCGGCAGCGGACGCTGTTTCAGATAGTCGTCGGACGCATGTGACGCGGCAGTGAGCGCGTGGTAGGTCATGGCGCGGGTATCGTCGACCAGCTGCCGCGGGGCCTTGAATCCTGGCGCGAACGCCGTGCTCAACCCGCGGCGGATGATGCCGTCGGTGCGCAGTCGCCACAGGAGTTGTCCCACCACGGGGACATCGACGAGCTTGCCGACAAGCCCGTCGGAGATGAAGGCGTCCCTGCGGGGTCCGGTGTCGATGAGCGCCAGTGCGGTGACCAGGTCGCCTCGTTGTTCGGCGAGGGCGGTGGCGACGTAGCCGCCGGTGGAATGGCCGACCACTATCGCGCGGTTGACGCCGAGCCGGTCCAATGCCTGCCCGACGCGGTGTGCCTGCTGTGGGATCGCGTAGCCGCCGCCGGCCGGTTTGGCGGACCGGCCATGCCCGAGCAGGTCGATCCGGATGACGTGGTAGGAACTCGCCAACCTCACCACGACCGGATCCCACCAGCGAATCGAGGCGCCGAGCCCGTGGACCAGGACGAGTGCCGGAGCGTCACGGGGACCGTCCTGGCTCACATAGACCTTCCCGCCGTCCAACGACAGGGTCGAGTTTCCAGTGGCGTCGGCCTCCTGCCCGTTCACCATCGCCGTGTTTCCCACGAGCAGCCCGACGACGGCGAGAAGGGTTGTTGATGCGATGATGCGCCGCCTGCGACGGCGGAGGCGTCCGGCACGCGGCTCCCGGCCAGGGGATCGCGGACCGGGGTCGGCTAGCTGGTTATCGAACGCTGGCGAAGTAGTCATGGGGTCACTGTCACCACGCGTGGATGCTGGTGGCTTGAACAAATGTTCCGGCCGGCCGGCGTGGCGTGAGGTGATTCGATCGGCTGTGGAGAAGCGTGAGGACGCGGCTGTGTGGGACGTCGCGCGCCCGGCGCGGCCCAGCCAGGTTGCCGGTGTCAGCATGGCGGGGTTCCGTGACCGTGGCATAACGCCGGTTGGCCACCGGGCGATCCCGCACCCGGCCGTGACCCTGGTTGTGGAGTTCGGCGCCGGCCCGCTGATCGTGGACGATGCCGCGGGACGGCAGCAGCGGGGGAGTCTCGTCGCCGGACTCGGATTCGGACCCGGCGGTGTCCGGGTGCGGGGCGAGAACTTCGAGGCCGTGCAGGTGCGCCTGTCCCCGGTGGTGGCACGCGCGGTTCTGGGCGTCTCCCCTGCCGATCTGGACGGCGCCATAGCCGCTCTCGACGACCTGTGGGGCCGCCAGGCGTCACGTATCCGCGAGCGACTCAACGACGCCTCGTCGTGGGAGGAGCGGTTCGCGTTGACTGACGCGTTGCTCGCCCGCCGGCGTCAGGCGGGGCCGCCGGTAGATCCGGAGGTGGCCTGGGCCTGGCACCGGATCCTCGTCGGCCGCGGCCAGGTCCGGGTCGACATGTTGGCGGCGGAGGTCGGATGGAGCCGCAAGCGCCTGTGGTCTCGGTTCCACTCGCAGATCGGCCTGCCGCCCAAACGCGCCGCGAAGCTGGTCCGCTTCGACCACGCCGCCCACCGCTTGGCCGCGGGTGTGGACGCGGCCCGAGTCGCGGCCGAAAGCGGCTACGCCGATCAGTCACACCTGCATCGCGACGTCGTGGCGTTCACCAGAGCCACCCCCGCGACCGTGGCCGGCGAACCATGGCTCGCAGTCGACGACATCGCCTGGCCACAACGCGAGGCCGACCACAGGTCACGCCGGCCACACGACATAAATGGGTCTGTTGGTGGTCTGCCCGTCGCGTACCTTCGAGCATGAAAACTCCCTACCATGCCGAGGTGCGGATGTTATCGGTGCGCTCGTCTGCCGCGTCGCGCTCTTCGCTGCCGCGGTCAGCACGATGGAGGGTCGGGTGACCGCCGGCAGCCCGCAGGACGCCGGCATCCTGCGGTTGACCGGTCCTCTGCGGGGGCCGATCTGGGCCCTCACGACCACCACGCTGCCCGACGGCACGTTGGTCGTCGCGGCCGGCGGCTCGAACGGCAGGGTCGCCTGGTGGAACGGCGCGAGTGGCGAGCCGATCAGCGACGCGACGGCGGCGGACCCGCTCGTGGTGCGGTCGATGGCCGCCGTGACGCTGCCCGACGGGCGCGTCCGGTTCGCCACCGGGGGCACCCGCGGGACGGTGCAGCTGTGGGAGGGCGCCCAAGGCGTGACGGTCGGCCGAGCGATCTCATCGGAGAGCGGGCCTGTGTGGTCCATGGCGGCACTGACGGTCCCGGGGCCGAGGGCGGTGCTGTTCACCGGGTGGGACGACGGGCGGATTCGCCGCTGGGACGCCGAGACGGGCGAGACCGTCGGCGAGCCGTTCGGTGACCATGAGGGTCCCGTACGGGCCATGACCGCGGGGACACCGATCGACGGCAGGCCGACGCTGGTGACGGGGGGAGACGAGGGGACGGTGTGCCGCTGGGACGCCGAAACGGGGCAGCCGCTCGGGCCGCCGTTACACAGCGAGCGCGGAGCGGTGTGGGGGCTGGCCGTCGCGGAGATGCCGACCGGCCCGTCGCTCGTGGTTGCCGTCGGCAACAACGGTGGCTTGTCTCGCTGGGAGGACACCGGGGTACGTCTGGGCGACCCGATCATCGTCGGTCCCGGCAGCCTGTCCGACGTTGTCGTCGTCACGTTGCGCGATGGCAAGGTGGCGCTGATCGGCGGCGACACAAACGGCCGGCTGTCGTGCTGGGACGCCCGTACCGGTCAGCAGATCGGCCGCCCCGAACGAATCCCCGATAGTGGCGTCTTCTCCCTCGCAACCGTGCCGGACCTTGAGGGCCGCGTCAGGCTGGCAATCGGCGTAAACGGAGCCGTGATCATCGCCCCGGTGATGTGGGACTCGCAGCCGCGCATGTCCGCGGAGGCGCAGGTCGACTCCACCCGGGTCCGGGACGGGCTGGGACGGCGGGTACTGGCCGCGCACCTGGGCGCGCTGCTGAGCGAGCTGGCCGCGAATTCCGCCAGCACGAGCGCGGTGGTGCACGTCGACGGCCCGTGGGGTTCCGGCAAGAGCACGTTGGTCAGGCTTCTCCTTCATGACGAGCAGGCGCACGGACCGAACTGGACGCCGCCGCTGGTGGTGGACTATGAGGCCTGGCGGGAGTGCGCGATCGCACCCGAGTGGTGGTCGCTGGCCGCCGCGATCGAAAAGGAGGTGCGCCGATCTCGATCCTGGGCCACCCGCGCGTTCATGCACGTCTGGTCGGTGGGGGCGCGGACGACACGGTCGCCGGCGACGCTGACCGCCCTCGTAGTAGCCCTGGGCGGCGGGCTGCTGAGCACGTTCCTCTCGCCGTCGTGGGTACAGACGGTGGTCGCCATCGCGGCGGGGATCGGCGGCCTGGTCGGCATCGGTCAGATGCTCGGGAGGACGCTGTTTTGGCATTCCGCTCCGTTCGGCCGTCTGCACCTGCATACGGAGGACAACCCGTTGGGCCAGGTCGCCGACATGATCGGCTGGTTGCGCGGCTGGGCGCCGCGCGTGTCACCCGGCCGGGCCGGTCAGGATGTGCGTCGGCCGATCCTGCTGGTCATCGACGACCTGGACCGGTGCCCCCCGGACCGGGTGGTGAAGCTCCTGGAGACGGTGCACACGATCCTGCGCCAACCGCCGGCCCGCGGCCGGCCCCGTCGCCGGGAGCCGGCACGCCTGTTCGTCCTCGTGCTCGCCGACGGCCACTGGGTCAGGCAGGCCTTCACGTCTCAGTTCGCCGATTTCCAGAACCCCGGGTCCGCTACCCGTGATCTCGGATCGGATTTCGCTCAGAAGGTGTTCGACCACGTGGTGCTCGTCCCGGACCTGTCCGCTGAGCAGGTCGCGACGTACCTTGACGACGTGGTCAGTGCACCGGCGGACGGTGCGGCGAACGGGCCGGGAGTATCGCCGGAGCAGGTGGCCGTCCGCACGGCGATCGACAACACCGGCCCGCAGGCAGACCCTGCGCTCCCAGACGCGACACCGCCCGTCCGCGACCAAGAGAGTATGCGGATCGACCGCGTGCGCCAGGAGGCCACCCCCGCCGCGAGTGACGCACGCGGCCACCATCTCCTGCACACGTACGCGAGCCTGATGCCGGCCAACCCCCGCATGATCAAGCGCATCGCGAACACGTTGGGGATGCTGCAGGCGGTCAGGTACCACGTCGGGCACACCGAGGACGATGACGCCATGGCGCGCGCGGCGATTCTGCTGGTCAGGTTTCCCGTGCTCGCCAACCGGCTGCGCCTCGATGACCTGGTCAACGGCAAGGACCCGTGCTGGGACCTGCCCGGTGTGCGGGACGTGCTGGGCGGGTGCGGCCTGGCGTCGTTGGCCCGCTGTCTCGGTCGAGCCCATCCGCTCGGTGCCGATGAGTCATGATCGTCAGCGGATCAGCGGACGCAGGGTCTGCGCCGCGATCTCCAGTCCCTGCTTGATCTTGGCGTGGGTGCCGCCCCAGACGGGGTCCTCGTGCTCGACGGCGACCGCGCCGTCGAAGCCGCCGGTGTAGAGCGTGTCGATGATCCGGTTCCAGTCGAGCCGGCCACGACCGGGGACGCGGTACCGCCACCAGCCGGTGTCCTCGGGCCGGGTGCGGTCGACCGCCTTGCCGAAGATGCTGTACCGC
Source organism: Streptosporangiaceae bacterium (assembly GCA_035765195.1). GTDB lineage: Bacteria > Actinomycetota > Actinomycetes > Streptosporangiales > Streptosporangiaceae > CALAED01. The sequence goes on along the minus strand of DASTYC010000015.1, from coordinate 28,949 downwards.
GTCAAGGATCGCGTGTCGACCTCGATGTCCTTGGCCTGGACGTGGAGCACCCTGCCCGACTTGAGACACGACCGGAGGGCATCGACCGGATCGATACCGAGCCACACCAGGTGCGACGGGTCATAGTTCAGGTACAGCCCGAGGCCGAACAGCCAGTCCCACAGCTCGGGCGAGTAGGCGAGGTTGCCTGGGTATCCGTCGGGATGCCAGCCCTCCATCGGGCAGTTCTCGATGACCAGCCGGACGCCATGGTCGTTGGCGTACCGGACCAGTTCGGGCAGCACCCGCTCGGCCTCCCGAAGGTTGTCCGAGACCGTCCTGGTGGCGTCCCGGCCGACAAACGTGCCAACGTGCGGCACGCCGAGTGCCGAGGCGGCGCGGATGCAGGCCTGGAGATGGCTGTGGATCCGCCGGCGCTCGACCGGATCACCGATGAGGTTGTTCTCGTAGCAGCTCACCGCGGACAGAGCCAGGCCGTGCTCGGCGAACAGTGCCCCGATGCGGTCGGTGTCGATGGGCGGGCCGTCCACCTCAAGGTGGGTGGCGTGGTGCGGGTGGTCGCCGCCAGACGGCCACGCCGCGACCTCCAGGGCGTCGTAGCCGGCTGACGCCGCCCAATCAGCGACCTCCTCGAGCGTGAGCCACGGAAGACAGGCGGTGAACAGGCCGAGCTGCATACGTCTCCTCGAGCGGCGAGAAAGTCAAAGGCGCGCCATCGGATATTCGGTCGGCTATGGTCCAACAGCACCCGTCTGGATAATCATTATTTCAAATCAAACATTTCGTGGCTCGCGGCTGTCAGGGGTGGGGGTTTTGGCGTCGTAGGGGCGGGGGTGCTTGATGCCGTGGCGGGGGATAGGCGGCGTTCGGCCGGAGGGATCTGCTGGCGTTCCTCCTCGCGAGCTGTTCCATGAGCCGCGCCTCGCGCTGCATCTCCTGCGGCGTGGGGGCGACGCCCAGGGCGGTCAGCAGGCACATCGTGCTGATGCTCAACCCGAGAATGATCGGTACGAGGAACGCCCGCGGCTGGGCGCCCGAGGGGACCGCACTTGCCTCCAAACCCTCTACGTGCATCGCGAACATGCCGGTGTAGTGCATGGCGCTCACGGCGACGCCCATGATGAGAGCGGCGCCTACGGTGGCTCGCATGTTGCGCAGGTGCACCGCGGCCCACAGCGCCGCGGTCGCCGCGACGATCGCGATCACGATCGAGGCCATGACCAGCGCGGGATCGTAACTGATGGCCGCGTTCATGTTCATCGCGGCCATGCCCGTGTAGTGCATGCCGGCCACGCCGAGCCCGGTGAGCAACCCGCCGAGCAGCAGCCTTCCCCCCGACGCGCCGTGGGCACCGGCGATGTACAGGCCGACGCCGGCGGCCGCGATCGCAATCACCGCGCTGAACAAGGTGAGCGGTATGTCATAACGGATGACGGTGAACGCCGCGCTGAATCCGAGCATCCCGATGAAATGCATCACCCAGATCCCGGTTCCGCCGATCGCGAGCGCACCGGCCATCAGCCATTGGATCCGGGGCCGGCCGGTGAGCACCTGCGCACGCGTGGTGCACAGCAGTCCGAGTAACGAGCCGGCACACGACATGATGTACGCGAGCCCGGGAGTGAGTGCCCCGAACGTGAAATGGTGAGTCTCCATCGCGGCGCGTCCTTAATGATCGGGGAGGCTTCGGGCTATTTCGAAGTCGATGGACGAAACGCTTCGAAGATCCAATACGAGCGACGGATCGCGGCGGTTCAGCGGATCGCCGTTGGCGGCAGGACGGCGTGCACGCCGACGACGCCGTTCACGATCTGGGTGATGCGAAGATCGACCGCGACGCCGGCCAGCAGCACGGCGTCCGCGCGAGACACCCCGTGGAGCCGTTCGATGAGCCCGAACATCGAGTGCAGGGCGCGCCCGGTCGCCTCGTCGAGATCGTCCGCCACGCCCATGGTCAGCCATCCGGCCGGAGTGTGCGCCACCGGACCGTCAATAGGCCAGTCGGAACGCAGCCCGAACGTCAGGTCCACCCGCTCCATCGGACATTCGATCGCGGTCCCGGCGACCTCGCCGTCCCCCTGGGCGGCGTGGCCGTCCCCGACGGAGAACAGTGCCCCGTCGACCGGGATGGGCAGGTAGAGGACGCTGCCGGCGACGAGCTCTTTGCAGTCGAGGTTGCCGCCGTGCCACCGCGGCGGGATGGTGGAGTGGAGTCCGGGCTCGGCCGGCGGCATGCCCATCACGCCGAGGAACGGGCGCAGCGTCACCGTGTGGCCGTGCTGGTTCCGGCCGGTCATCGCGATGGGGTCGAGTTCCCAGGCGTGCACGCCGCCGTCGCCCTCGATGCCGTACCGGGCGTTGCGTTCGCGCTGCCGCGCCGCGCAGGCGCCCCAGGCCGCGGGGATCACGGCGTCGATCCGCACTTCGAGCACCATGCCCGCCCGCGCGCCGCGGATCTCGATCGGGCCGAGGAGCGCGTGCCCGTAACCGTGCTTGTGTTGGGGGACGCGCGGCCGTTCATCGATGGTCCCGCCCGCGTACGGACCGCTCGACCACCAGGCGTCGAGCGTCCGCAGCCGTACCGAATCACCGGGATCGATGGTGAGCACGGGCGGGAAATCGCGCGAGAAGTGGCCGTGCAAAGTCCGGTCGTCCGGCTCCAGAAATGACGTCTTCATCTCCACCTCCACGGCACCGGTCAGGGTGTCGCTTGGCTTTATTGGCTCGGCGCGGTCGCTTGCCTCACCGCCTGTTCCAAGGTGAGCCGGGCCCCTGCCCCGAAGGTCTCCGCATAGTCGTCCTCGCCGAGTGCCTGCCGGGCGCGCTGTTCGGCCGCATCGTGATAACCCCCCATGATCTCCATGCCGAACAAGGGCAACCCGATCTTGTGCCAGAGCACGTCGGCCGCGCCCATCAACCAGGCGGCCCGATGGTAGTGGCCCTCCTGTGCGGCGACCCAGCAGAGCACTTCCATGCAGTGCGCCATGCCCTGAAGATCACCGAGTTCGTGCTTCATGGTCAGGCCGGCCGATGCCATCTCAGTGCTCTTGCTGTAGTCACCACGTACCCAGTAAGCAAGGCCCTTCGTGTAGAGGGCGTAGCCGCGGTACCACCGCTCGTCGTTGTCCCCGTTCAGCCGAAGCGACTCGTCGCAGGCGGCAAGAGCCCGATCGATATCGCCGTTGAGGACATAGCACAGGGCCAGCTGGAGCAGGACGATCATCAGGCCGGGACGGTCCTCCAGCTTGCGCAGCCCGGCCACGGCCTCCTCACACATGGGCAGGCCGCGCTTGGCTTCCCCACGGAACATGTATACGCAGCCCAAGTACTGGATGGCGTAGGCGAGGGCGGCGTCGTCACCGATCTGTTCCGCGATGGCGCGGGCCTCCTCGAACAAGGGTTCGCCGACTGGGGGTTCGCCCTGCATGATCGCGAACCAGCCGGTCAGCCACAGCGCCTGCGCCCGCACGGGTGTCGGCTCGCGCAGCCGATGCAGCCCCTGTTCCATCCAGTAGCGGCCCTCCGACAATCGCGTCGAGCACAGCCAATACCCCCACAACCTGGTCGCCATGGTCAGTCCCGTCATCGCCTCGTCCGGCTCGGTGAGGCAATATTCGAGGGCCACCCGCAGGTTCGGGCGTTCGGCGTTCAACCGCTTCACCCACGAAATCTGGGCCGAACCCACCCACTCCGCATCGAATTGCTGAGCCATGGCACAGTAGAAATCGCGGTGGCGCGCACGGTACTCATTTTCTTCGCCTACAGCGACCAGCCATTCGCGGCCATAGTCGCGGATGGTGTCCAGCAACCGATACCGCGTCCCCAGGTCACTTTCCACCCGAGTGACGATGGACTTGTCCACCAAGTCGGCCAAACAGCAAGGGATGTCCTCAGCCGCGAGGTCACCACTCGCGCAGATCCGCTGCACGGCGGTCAGGTCGAAATCGCCGGCGAATACCGACAGCCGCGCCCACAGCAGCCGCTCCTCGGGAGCACACAGTTCATGGCTCCAGCCGATGGCCGTACGCAGCGTCTGATGCCGTGGCAGCGCCGTACACGGACCACTGGTCAGCAAGCGGAACCGATCCTCCAGCAACGACACCATCTGCTCCAGCGACAGCGCCCGCAGCCGCACCACCGCCAACTCGATCGCCAGCGGTATGCCGTCCAACCGGCGACACGCGGCGGCCACCTCGGCCCAATTGTCCTCGGTCACCGCGAACCCCGGCACCACCGCGGCCGCGCGCTCAGCGAACAACACCAACGCGTCGTAGTTCTCCCCGAACGGCTCCTCGTCCGACTCGGGAACGGGCAACGGCGTGATCGACAGGGTGTACTCGCCGATCGAATTGAGCGGCTGGCGACCGGTCGCGAGCACCTGCAGCTCACCGGCCCCTCGCAGCAGTACATCGACGAACATGGCGCAAGAATCGACGAGATGCTCGCAGGTATCCAGAATGAGCAAAAGTCGTTTGTCGCGGAGATATTCCACCAGCACGTCGACCGAGGGCCGAGCCGTTTGCTCGGGCAACCCCAAGGCGGCGACGACAGTATGGGAAAGCAGCCTGGGATCCTGCAGCGCCGACAGCTCGACCAGACACACGCCGTCGGCATAGCTATTCCGGAGTCGCGCCGCCACGCGTAACGCGATCCGGGTCTTACCCACCCCGCCCGGGCCGGTAAGAGTCACCAGCCGAGACTGCCCGAGCAGCCCTTCGACCGCGGCGACCTCCCGTTCGCGGCCGACAAAACTCGTCAGCTCGGCCGGAAGATCGACACGCCGACCACGAGATATCCGTTCCACAACACATCACCCGCCCAGTGTGCGTGAATAGCATCATCGTAGACACACTGAGTAACACGCCGAGCGAGAACCGGCATTTGCCTTCACCTCCCAGCGGCCGATCACGAATGCGACAGCCGGCTGCCCGGCGTGGCCGCCGGGCGGAGGTGCTATTTGCTGAACCCGGCGGTGAGGCCACTGAGGAGCTGGCGCCGGCCGACCGCGTACAGGATCAGGATGGGCAGCGTGGTGAGCACGACAGAGGCGAGAACGGCGGGCACGTTGACGCTGTACTGGCCCTGGAATGACCACAGGGCGAGGGGCAGGGTTCGTTGACTGGGGCTCTGGGTGAGAATGAGCGGCAGCAGGAATCCGTTCCAGATCGACAGCGCGTTGTAGACGGTCACGGTGACCACGGCGGGTCGGGTCAGGGGTAGCGCCAGGCGCCAGAGCGTGCCCCATTCGCTCGCGCCGTCGATGCGCATGGAGTCGAAAAGTTCCTTGGGTACGTCGCGGATGAAGTTGGACAGGACCAGCACCGACAGCGGAATCGCGAAGGCGATCGACGGCAGGATGAGGGCGAGCAGGCTGTCGTACAGATGCAGCCTGATGATGATCAGATAGATCGGTATGACGGATGCCTGCAGGGGGATGGCCAGCCCCATCAGGAACAGGGAGTTGACCGAACGCAGGAACCACCCACGCCCGCCCCGCACGATGGCGTACGCGGCCATGAAGGACGCGGCGACGGCCGGGACGACCGCGCCCAGTGTCACAACGAGGCTGTTGAAGAAGTAGCGGGCGAAGTCCGCGGCGATGACCTGATGGTAATTGTCCAAGGTCGGCCGGCTGGGCGGGACCAGCGGGTTGGTGTCGTAGTACGTGGTCTGCGACTTCAGGCTGGTGATGAGGATCCAGTAGATGGGCAGCATGACGACGATGAGCCACAGCCAGCCGGCCGCGCCGCCGATCCAGTTACGATCGCGGACCCGGGCGCCCGAGTGCCGAGTTTCCTCCCTGGCGCGCCGCCGTTCTTCGGCGGCAATTGTCGTCGCCACGTCACATTCCCTCGAGTTGGCTGGCGCCGGGATCGCGGCCGCCGAGCCGGCGCAGCAGCAGCGCCAGAGCCAGGCCGACGAGCACGAGGATGACGGCGATGGCACTGGCCGGTCCCATGAGGTTGGCCTGGAATCCCCTCTTGTACATGTCGAGGGCGAGCACCCTGGTGGCGTCGCCGGGTCCCCCTTCCGTCAGGACGAATATCAGGTCGAAGAAGGTCAGCGATCCGACGACCATCAGCGTGGAGGAGGTGATGATGGTGTATTTCAGCTGGGGCAGGGTGATTCTGAAGAACTGCCGTATCCGCCCCGCGCCGTCGAGTTGCGCGGCCTCGTACAACGCCCGGGGGATCTGGCGTACGCCGCCCTGGTAGATCAGCGCGTGGAAAGGGATGAACTGCCAGGAGACGACGAATACGACCAGACCGAGCGCGAGACCGGGCCGGCCGAGCCAATCCTGGCTGAGCAGATCGATCTTCAGTCCGGCGCCGAGCCCGAAGTTCGGGTCGAGCAGGGCCTTGTACGCGACGGCGACGGCCGCCGAGCTCAGCAGCAGCGGTATGAAGTACAGCACCGCGAGCACGGCGCGATAGCGCTGCCGGCCGGCCAAGAACACGCCCAGCAGGATGCTCGCCGGTGTCTGGACCGCCCAGGACAGGGCCATGACCTCGAAGGTGACCCAGATGGCGTGGGGCAGGCCGGGGTCACCGAGCACCGCGCGCCAGCTGTCGGACCCGGAGGGGCGTATCGCGCCGAGCCCGTCCCAGGAGGTGAAGCTGAGCAGCAGCACCCCGACGAGCGGGACCACCGCGAAGGCGACGAAGAACACGAGCGCCGGCACGGCCAGCCACGCGAGGCCCTTGGGCGGGCCTCCCCCTGTGACCGGCCGCGCGCGGGGAAGGCGGGTATCGCCGACGACGTTCACTTGCCGGTGACGGCGTTGAGGTTGTCCGCGAACTGCCGGGGCGAGATGGACAGCTGGAAGAGTTTGGCGATGTTGTCCAGCAGTGTCTCCGCCGCGGTGGGGTTCAGGGCCTGGTCCCAGGACTGGGCGAAGGACTTGGCCTTGAGCGAGGTGGTGTAGAGGAACTGCAGCCAGGCGGCGTCCTTGGAGGATGCCAGCTTGTTCTCGATGCCTTGGACGATGGGTACCGCACCGGTGTCCACCCACTGCTTGATCTCGGCGTCGGAGAGAACCTCGGTGGCGAAGAACTTCTTGGCGATCTCCTTCTGCTGCGCGCTGGCCTTGGCGGAGATCGACAGGTATTGGCCCGGGTTGCCCAAGGTGTCGCTTGGATCGCCCTTGCCGCCCTCGACCGGCGGGAAGTTCATGTAGCCGAGGTTGCCGCCGGGAACGAAGTCGCCGCCCTCGTTCGCCAGGATCCCGTAGGACCAGCTGCCGTGCAGCATCATCGCGGCCTTGCCGGTGTACAGCAGCGCCTGATCGGCGTTGGAGTCCGCGGTGATGGAAGAGAAGCCCTTGATGAACCCGTTGGCCTTCACCAGGTCCTGCGTCTTGGTCAGTGCGTCGATGGCCGCGGGGTGGGACCAGCCGTCCTTCTGCCCTTCGTAGATCGCCTGGAATACCTCCGCCCCGCCGATGCGGTCGAACAGGAACTCCAGCCACATCATGTTGGTCCAGCGTGACTGCCCGCCGAGCGAGAACGGTGCGATGCCCTTCGCGTTGAACTTGGGCACCAGGGCCATGATGTCGCCCCAGGATTGCGGGGGCTGGACTCCGACCTGCTCGAAGACCTTCTTGTTGTAGTAGAGGACGATGGGTTCCACGGTCTCGCACGGCATCGCGTATATCTTGCCGTCGACGGTGGCCGCCTCGAACGAGGACGGCAGCAGCCGGTTCTTGACCGCGGGATTCTGCGCGAACCACGAGGTGAGGTCCTCGACCTGGTGGGCCTCCACCCAGCTGCGCAGCCCGCCGCCGCCCCAGCCCCAGATGATGGTGGGCGCCTGCCCCGCCCCGAGCGCCGTCTTGATCTTCGTCTTGTACGCGTCGTTCTGGAACGTGGTCGGCGCGATCCGGCTGTCGGGGTTGGCCTTGTTGAACCGGTCCACCGCGGCGGTCCGGATGCCTTCCTGGGGTTGGACGGACAGGTACCAATAGGAGGCCTTGGCGCCGCTGCCGCCGCCGCCGGATGTCGGTCCGGACGTGCCGCAGGCGGCGAGAGCGGCACTTACGGGCAGGCCCGCGGCGATTCCGAGGACGGTACGGCGAGAGAATTCCTTGGCTTCCACAGTGATCTCCGAACGTGGATGCCGCCCGGGGCGGCATATCGATGGGGGGTAGGCGACTGCCGGCCTCGGTCCGACATCTCGGTGGCGACGTGCCGAACCCGTCCGACCCCCCGAAAACTTTCGATATGCGTTGTTTGGCCAACCTAGGTTTCCGCTGCCTGGGCGTCAACCCCCAGCTACGCTGCGCTCCGGCACAACAGGCCGTTTACCGTGGCGGCTGTGAATCTGTCGGGCAAGCCGGTCAAGGCACCTGATGACCCGCCTGGATTCGAAAGTTTCGAAACTCCGCTGAAGGGGTTGGCGCCCTGGGCCGTCGGACTCCTTGTGGCGGGACGTTCGACTCTGCGCGAAAAAATCAGCGGGTTCATGGTGAAGATGACAGCTACATAGGGGCCCACCAAGGGGATGATCAGCATGCCTTCGGCCCGGAGCACAGGTTCCCCGCCCCGCCCCATTCGACACCGCCGTACCCGCGAGACGAACGTGACGATCAGCGCGGGCAACGGTACGCGACGCCTGCTCGCGTTCGCCCTTCCCACCGTTCTCAGCGCGACGACGGTCGCCGGCCTGGCGCCCGCCGCCATGGCCTCCGGCGGCGCGCACCAGGTCATGGCCGCGTCGACGGTCATCGCGCGACCGACCATTCGGTACGGCGCCCGCGGCTCGAACGTGACGTACCTCCAGCGACGCCTGGCCGCGTTGCACTACGACGTCGGCTCGATCGACGGAATCTTCGGCGGCAACACGCTGCACGGCGTCTATGCCTTCCAGAAGGTCCAGCGCATCGCCGTGGACGGCGTCGTCGGCCCGATCACCTGGAGCCGGCTCGCCGGCCCGTACGTGCCGCGGGCGCGGTACAACCGCAGCGCCGCGTCCGTCGAGGTCAACCTCACCCGCCGCGTGGTCTACCTGACGCGGGCCGGCGCCGTCACCAGGATCCTCGACGCCTCACCGGGTAAGCCCTCCACGCCCACCCCCACCGGCACCTTCTCGATCATCCGCCGGGTCAACGGCTGGGACACGAGCCCGCTCGGACGTCTGTGGCGGCCGAACTACTTCTACCGCGGCTACGCGGTACACGGCTTCTCCTCAGTGCCGACGTACGCGGCCAGTCACGGGTGCGTCCGGGTGACGATCTCCGCCATGAACAGGGCATGGTCGCAGCTCTCTATCGGCGAGCGCGTCTACGTGTACAAGTGAGGGACGATTACCAGCGGATCAGTGACGGATCACTGACGGATCACTTCGTGCTCCCCGCCAGCAGGCCGTTGACGATGTACCTGTTGAACGCCAGCGCGATGAAGGCGGGCACCACGATCGCGAGGACGCCCGCGGCGTTCAGCAGCGTGAACGGCACGACATGCCGGCCCTGCAGCGAGGCGATGACGACGGTGAGCGGCTGGGTGGATAGATCGCTGGAGAGCACGAGCGGGAAGAGGAACTGCGCCCAGGCGAAGAGGAATGTGATCAGCGCCGTGGAGATGATCCCGGGCCGGGCGAGCGGGAGCACGAGATACCACAGCACCTGCAGCCGGGTCGCGCCGTCGACCCGACCCGCCTCCTCGATGCTCGCCGGCAGGCCGGCGAAGTAGTTGTGCAGCACCCAGGTGGCCAGCGGCAGGAAACCCGAGACGTAGACGAGCACGATGCCCGTGTAGGTGTTCACCAGCTCGAACGAGCTCATGATCCGGTAGAGCGGAATCAGCGTCGTGTAGGCGGGGAACGCCATCGTCGCCAGCACGGAGTAGAACAGGATGCGGCTGCCGCGAAACCGCATCCGTGCGAAGGCGAACGCCGCGAGGGTGGCGAGCACCACGGTGACCACGGTCGCGAGCGTGCACTCGACCACGATGTTGACGGCCGACCGGCGGATCTGATCGGAGACGTCGCTGTCGCCCGCGAGCAGCGTCCGGAAGTTCTGCAGCGTGGGGTTGGTCGGGACGTAGCGTACGGGCGTCGCCCGGGCGTCCGCCTCCGTCTGGAAGCTGGACTTCAGGGCCCAGTAGATCGGTACGAGTGACCACAGCAGGATGAGCCCGACGCCCACCCAGCGCCATCTGCCGGCGCGGCGCCTCACAGGTCCACCCTCCGGTACACGAACTTGACCACGATCAGCGAGATGAGCAGCGTCGCGATCGTGACGGACAGCGAAAGCGCGTAGCCCTGGCCGAAGTCGAGGTCCTGGAAGCTGATGAAGTAGGTCTGCTCCGTGATCGAGGCCCCGGTGCTCGCCGCGCCGTTCAAGACATAGGGCTGGTCGAACACGTTGAGCGTCATGATGAGGGCCTGGACCATCGCCACCGCGATACCGGGACGGGCGAGCGGCAGGGTGATGTGCAGGAACGCCGACCATGCGCCGCACCCGTCGATCTCCGCGGCCTCATAGAGCTCATCGGGGATCAGCTGCAGCGCGGCGAGGACGAGCAGCGCGGACAACGGCATTATCTGCCAGACCTGCACGAGCTCGATGAGCGCGATGGTGACCAGCCGGTTTTCCCCCAGCAGGACGCCGGACCCGCCGAGGTGCAGGCTCGAGAGCACTCCGTTGACGAGCCCGGCGTTGGGGTCGTAGATGCCCGTCCACAAGATCCCCTCGACCACGCCCGGGAGCGCCCACGGCAGGATGAGCACGGCGATCACGACGCTGCGTCCCCGGAACGGCTTGTGCAGGACCACCGCCGCCGCGATGCCCAGGACGGTCGACAAGACGGTGCCGACCAGCACGTACAGCGCGGTGTTGCCGATGCTCCCGACGACGGCCTTGTCGTGGGCCAGCCGCACGAAGTTGCCGAAGCCGTCGAACCGGGTCGGGGGATCGAGGGCGTCGACCCGATAGAACGACTGGACGACCGTGAAGACGGCGGGTACGAGGGCCAGGCCGATGATGAACAGCACCACCGGCGAGACCAGGGCGTAGGGCAACAGGCCGACGCCTCGACGCCGGCCCGGGCCGGGAACCGTCACGACCCGGCCGCCAGTTTGTTCGCGGTGTCGGCGATGGCGTTGACGGCCGCGCTCACGCTGGTCGAGCCCGTGGCCGCGGCGTGCAGGTTCGTGTAAACGGCGTTGGAGAACTTGGGGTACCAGGACGGGGCCCCGCCCTCGAACACCGGCTTTGAGGTCCGCAGCATCTCGCCGAGGGCGGCGCCGCCGACGAGGCCGCCCTTCGTGGTCAGCGTGCGTACGGCGGACAGATGCGACGGGATGGGGTAGCTCGGGAAGGCCTTCTCCGGACCGTTGACGCCGGAGAAGTCCGTCTGCTGCTTGGCGTCGGTGAACCAGCTGATGAACTTCGCCGCGGCGTTCGGGTACTTGGCCTGCTTGGGGATGCCGATGCCGTCGGGGTTGGACAGGTTGGCGGCCACTCCGCCGACCCCCGGCGTGCGGATGTAGGCCACCTTGCCGACGACGGACGACGAAGCCGGCACGTTGTAAATTGTCCCGATCATGCCGGAGTAGTCGGAGAAGGTGCTGGCGACCTGGCCCTTGGCCATCAACGTCTGTTGGCCCTGGGTGTCGGCCACGTTGATGTTGCCGGGGGGAACGAGTCCGCTCTTGAGCGCATCGACCATCCACGCGGCGGCCTTGTAGCCCGGTGAGTTCGGGGCGGCGAACTGCGGCTTCCCGGCCTGGTCGAGAATCGTGCCGCCGAACGCGTGGGTGGTCTCATACCAGTACGTCGAGAGCCCCTCGGCGGCGGCGAAGGGGATGTTGAGCGGGTATTTCACCACACCCTTGGCCTTGATCTGCCGCAGCGCCGCGGTGTATTCGTCCATGGTCTTCGGGCTCACGTCGGCGCCGGCCTTGCGGAACAACTCCTTGTTGATGGTGGTGACCATGAAGGAGGCGTCGTAGGGAATGCCGATCACGCGCCCGTTGATCGTGAACGAGGCGAGCTGCGGCATGTCCGGGGCCAGCGCCTTCGTGTCGAGGTAGGTGTCCATCGGGTAGAACCAGCCCAGCCGGCTCAACTGGCCGACCCGGGACCAGTCGACGTTTGTGGCGTCGGCGAAGTAGGTCTTCGCCGTCGCCGCGGCCGAGATCTTCGTCTGGAGGCTGTCCCAGTCGATGTTCACCCAGTTGACCTTGATGCCGGTCTGCTTGGTGAACTCCGCCAGCACCGACTGGGGCGGCGGTTCGGAGGAGAGGGCGACCGTGATGGTCACGCCCTGGGTTTTGGTCGAGCCGCCCGAGGTGCCCCCGCCACCGCAGCCGGCGACCAGCAGCGTCAGGCCGGCGAGCCCGGCCAGGAGGGTCTTGGCCCGCATCGAGATGGACGCTCGACGGCTTGTCCTCGACATGACGCCTCCTCGGTTGCCCGCCCGCCGCGAGCGAGCCCTGTTGATCGATTGCGCAGATTCTGGCTAGTTGGTGCACAACTCTGCACGATCGTCGCAGTAGTTGCTAGTGTTTGTGCAAACTTGTGCCGTCAGGCGCGCAGAACTCGGCTGATCAGCTCGACGGTGAGCATCCTGATGCACAAATGAGCAAACTGGTACCGTGACTTCGTGCGCAAAGCGGAGCGAATCAGCGCCATCCTCGATCGCATCGGGTCCAACGGGAGCGTCTCCGTGGCCGATCTGGCCCGTGCGCTGGGCGTCTCCGGCGCGACGATCCGTCGGGACCTGCAGACCCTCAGCCGTGACCAGTTGCTGGTGCGCGTGCACGGCGGCGCCACGTCCCGGGAGGCCACCAACGAGCTCCCGGCCCAGGTGAAAGCGACCCGCCGACACTCGGAGAAGCAGCGCATCGGTCACGCGGCCGCCGAGCTTGTGGACGACGGAGCGGTCATCGGGATGACCGGGGGCAGCACCGCCATGGAACTCGCCCGCGCCCTGGCCGGCCGTCACGACATCACCATCGTCACGAACGCCATCGACATCGCGGCCGAGCTGGTGGGCCGGCCGAGCATCCGCCTCGTCGTTATCGGCGGACTGGTGCGCCAGTCGGCGGAGGCCGTGGGGCCCGCCGCCGAGGCCATGCTCTCGCAATACCACCTCGATGTGGCGTTCATCGGCGTGGACGGTCTTTCGTCGGCCGAAGGATGCACGACGTACGACGAGATGGAGGCTCAGACCAACCTGGCGTTCCTGCGACGCGCCCGGCGCACCGTCGTGATCGCCGACTCGTCGAAGCTCGGCAAGGCGACGTTCGCCCGGATCAGCCCGATATCTGCGGTGCACGATGTGGTCACCAACGCGGACGCCGACCCCGAACAGCTCGCGGCGTTGCGCCAAGCCGGAATCCGCGTGGTCACCGTCTGAGCTCCCAGGCGGCGCGGCGCGGCGCGGCGCGGCCGGCCCGGCCCGCGCGGGGCGCGGCCCGCACGGCGGTCTGATCATGCGCAGGTTCCTGGTCTCATGAACGATCGCAACCGATCGCACCAAATGATCGAATTCGCCGCAGCGGATGAGGCTGTAGATGAGCACGAGCCCCCGCGGCGACGGGCGTCGAGTGGTGTCGGGTGACGGCGGACGGCGATCTCGCCGGTCGGTCCCATGATGGTGGTGAGCTGGAACATCGCCGCGACGTGCACGCGCCATCGCCCGCTCGGGAGCGCCGGCTGCGAGCGCCGGTGGACGGCCACGTCCGATCCTTGGAGTCGGCGGCCGACCCTCCTTGACGCTTTCTTCACAGAATGTCTTGTTCCGTGATTGTTTCTGATCTAAGGTCCCACACAACAATCGATAACGAGCAACTGGCCCGGAGACAGCCCCCTTGTGAGCGGCCCCACGCGCCCGGGAGTACGAAATGCGCACGAGATCACTATCGGCCGGCCGGCGCATCGGCGACCGGCTCACGTCCATCGCCGTGGGCGCGGCCCTCATCGCCGTGGCGGGATGTGCCGGAGGGTCGGACTCGTCATCATCGTCGTCGCGTGGCGCCGTGGTCTTCTGGCACGGCTACACAGACCAGGAGGGGAAGGCGATCACGCAGCTCGGCCGGGAATGGAACACGGCACATCCCGATCAGAAGGTGAACGTCACCTTCGCCGGCAGTAACGACGACGCGCTGAAGAAGACACTGGCCTCCTTCGTCTCCGGGAAGGCGCCGGGCGTCGCCTACGAGTACGGCTCCTCGATCGCGACGCTGGCCAAACGGAACCAGACCCAGAACCTCACGTCGCTGGTGCGGAGTACCCCGTCGTTCAACTGGAACGACTTCTTCCCGGCCGCAAGGCAGGGGGCGACGACGCCCGACGGCGGCATCTACGGAATCCCCGCGCTCGTCGACAACCTGTCGCTGGTCTACAACAAGAAGCTCTTCGACGCGGCCGGCATCTCCTATCCGACGCCGTCGTGGACCTGGACGGACTTCCAGAACGCGGCGCGCAAGCTGACGGACGAGTCCAAGCGTCAATTCGGCTGGGCCTACGTCAACGACGGGTCGGAGGACACCGTCTGGCGCTTCATCGCGTTGCTGTGGCAGGCGGGCGGCGACCTGCTCACGCCCGACAACAAGAAGGCGGCCTTCGCCTCCCCGGCCGGCCTGTCCGCCATGCGGCTGCTGCACGACATGGCGGTGACGGACCACTCGGTCTACCTCGACGCGGGCGACCAGCAGTACCAGAACCTCTTCAATTCCGGAAAGATCGCGATGCTCTGGACCGGGCCCTGGGATCTGTCCGGCATCAACAAGAACATCTCCTATGGCACCCAATTCCTGCCCGGCAAGGTCACGCACGCCACCATCGCGGGACCGGACAACTACATGCTGTTCAACAAGAACGACCGCGACACCGCGTGGGCGTTCCTGCAGTGGCTGAACTCGCCCGAGATCCACCTGCGGTTCTCCATCGCCACCGGCCACCTCCCGCTGCGCCAGTCGGAGACGAGGCTTCCGGGCTACCAGGACTTCCTCGAGCGCTACCCCGCCAACAAGGTCTTCGTCGAGAACCTCGAGAAGAACGTCACCAAGTCACGGCCCAACATCCCGGCGTACCCGAAGATCTCCCAGGTCATCGGCACGGCCGTGCAGTCAGTGCTGCTCGGCAAGGCACAACCGCAGGCGGCGCTCGATCAGGCACGCGAGCAGGTCGACCAGATCCTGGCGGCGGGCGCGTAGTGACGTCGGTGACGTCCGGGATGGCGGCGCGGGCGGCGAGAGGGGATACCGCCGGCCATCGGCCGCGCCGGGCCGACCATTTCGCCGGCTGGGCGTTCGTGTCCCCGGCCGTCCTTCTCATCGGGCTGTTCGGACTGGTTCCTGTGGCCTGGTCGATGATCTTGTCATTCCAGGAGACGGACCTGACCTCGCCCGGCACCTGGACCGGGGCGGCGAACTACCGGCAGATGGTGCACGACCCGGTCTTCTGGCAGGCGGCGCGGCATACGGTGGTCTATTGCGCGCTTTTCGTGCCGATCACGATGACGTTGGCGATACCCATCGCCGTGCTGCTCAATCAGAAGGTACGCGGCATCACCTTCTACCGGATGGCGGTCTTCGTCCCGCTGGTCACCTCCACCGTCGCCACCGGCGTGATCTTCAACTGGCTTTACAACCCCCAGTTCGGCCCGATCAACGCGGGGCTGTCCAAGCTCGGCCTGCCGCAGCAGGGGTTCTTCCAGAGTTCTGCCCAGGCGCTGCCGTCGGTGGTGGGGATGACCGTGTGGGGCTGGCTCGGCTTCGCGGTGATCATCTACTTGTCGGCCCTGCAGCACGTACCCCGGGACCTGATGGAGGCCGCGGCACTGGACGGCTGCGGCCGGGTCCGCGCCTTCTGGCGCATCGAATTGCCCTTGCTCGCGCCGGCCTCGGCGTTCCTGCTGGTGTGGCTGACGATCAACGCGTTGCAGTTGTTCGACGAGGTCTACGTGACCACGAAGGGCGGACCGTTGCACGCGAGCACGGTCCTCGTCTATTACCTCTACCAGCAGGCGTTCGTCGTCTTCGAAGGCGGTTACGCCGCCGCGATCGGCACCGCGCTGTTCCTGGTGATCCTGGTCGTGACAGTGGTGCAGCTCTGGCTGGGCCGCCGATCCTCGCCGTACGAGGCGGGCTGAGATGGCGGGGGCTCTCGTACGCCCGGCTCCCGGCACCAGGGCCGGGCCGGCGCGACGGCCGCGCCCCCGGGTCCGGTCCCGCCGGCCCAGCCGGCTGCACCTCATCCTGGCTCCGCTCGCGGCGCTGATGCTCGCCCCGCTGGTCTGGATGGTGTTGCTTTCCATCTCCACGCAAGAGGAGACGCGGCGCTTCCCGCCTGGGCTGCCCGGCGGCATCCGGTGGCAGAACTACACCGCCGCCTGGTCGGAGGGGCCGTTCGGCCATTGGCTGCTCAACAGCACGATCGTGACGACCGGCTGCGTCGTGAGCAATCTGGTGCTGTGCTCGCTGGCCGGCTACGCGTTCGCCCGGATCCGGTTCTTCGGCAGCCGGGTGGTGTTCGTGGGGGTGCTCGCCACGTTGATGGTGCCGTTCCAGATCGTGATGCTGCCGACCCTCATCGTGATGCGGGGCCTGCATCTGGTCGACACCCTCGGCGCCCTGATGGGTCCGAACCTCGCCACCCCGTTCGGGGTGTTCCTCATGCGGCAGTTCTTCACCACGCTGCCGAGAGAGCTGGAGGAGGCGGCCCGCATCGACGGCGCGGGACGGCTGCGCACGCTCACCAGGGTGCTGCTTCCGCTGATGGGGCCCACCCTCGCCACACTTTCCGTGCTGACGTTCCTCAGCATCTGGAACGACTTCCTGTGGCCGTTGATCGCCATTCAGAGCCCGGGGAACATGACCATCCAGATGGGCCTGCAGAACTTTCAGGGTTCGCACCTGACGAACTGGCCCGTTCTGATGGCCGGCACCGTGATGAGCCAGATCCCGGTGCTCGTCGTGTTCTTGATTGCGCAGCGCTTCTTCGTCCGCTCGATCGCCGCCACCGGGTTCCGGTGAGCCGGTGGGCCGACCGTGACGAACGATCAGACGGTGATGACCTCGACGCCCGCGGTGCGGAGCCGATCGAGCTCGGCCGGGTCGGCGCTGCCGTCGGTGATGAGTATGTCGATCTCGTCGGTGCCGGCGATCCGGGAGAACGCTCGCTTGCCGACCTTTGATCCGTCCGCCAGTACGATCACTTGGGCCGCGGTGCGCAGGAGGCAGTGATCGGTCTGCGCCTCCACGTCGTCATGGGTGCTGATGCCCCGGTCGGCCGCGATGCCGTCGACGCCGATGAAGACGAGGTCCAGGTTGATGTCGGCCAGGGAGCGGTTCGCGATCGGCCCGACCAGCTCGTACGACTCGGGGCGCACGCTGCCGCCGCTGACGACCAGGTCGATCGAGGGGCGCAGGGACAGGTCACCGGCGATGTTGAGCGCGTTGGTGACGACCTTGAGCGGCCGGGCGGCGGCGCCGAGGAGCCGGGCCAGCTCGGTTGTCGTGGTGCCGCCGCCCAGGCCGACCGAATGCACCGAATCGGTCACGAGCTTCGCCGCCGCCTGGGCGATCTGCAGCTTCTCGTGATGGTGACGGCCGGCGCGGTAGCGCATCGGCAGCTCGTAGACCACCTCCGCCGAAACCGCTCCGCCGTGTGTGCGCTTGAGCAGCTGCTGCTCTTCGAGCGCGCGCAGATCGCGGCGGATGGACGCGGGCGAGGCCTTGAGCTCGGCGGTGAGCTCGGCCACGGAGACCGTGCCGTCTCGAGCGAGCCGCTCCAGGATCAGGCCGAGGCGCTCCTCTTGGCGCATTCGCTCATCCTAGAGCATCTTTCGCGATGGATAATAGCGAATATTGCCCGGCAACGCTCATGGCGCTGTTCGTTTGGTTCAACCCTTGCGGGTTCGCCGGCGGCGAGGGCCTGGAGAGCACCGGCCCGCGTCATCGGCCGTGGGTGACCCGGACCCGCGCGGCGAGGCTCTCGGCCTCGTCGCGTCCGGGCTGTGCGGCGGTGCCGCCCACGGCGCCGGTCGATAGCGCCCCGCAGGCACAGCCCAGGGCCAGCCCCTCGGCGAGGTCCCCCGAATCGAGCCAGCCGGCCAGGAAGCCCGCGTCGAAGCTGTCACCGGCCCCGACCGTGTCGACCGGCTCCACCTCGGGGCCGCGGGCGTTCATGACCACCACGCTCGCACCCGTTCCCATTCCCGCGCCCGAGCGCGTCCCCGCGACGGCGCCGCGGCGGCCGAGCTTCACCACCGGAGTCGGTCCGGCGGCCACCAGCGTCGCGAGAGCGTCGGCCAGTGGGTCGCCCCGCGGCGCTGTCTGCCGGGCGCCGAGCGCCCCCGCGAGCGCGCCGGCCTCGGCCTCGTTGGGCAGCAGCAGGTCACAGCCGGCCAGCAGCCCGGGGGCCAGCCGCCACTCGCCTGCGGGGTCGTCGTTGGTGTCCAGCGAGGTGGACGCGCCCGCCACCTTGGCGCCGGCGAACAGCTCGGGCAGACCGGCGGCGAGGCGCGGCTGCAGGAAATAGGAGGCGGCGTGCACATGGCGGGCCGCCACGTCCGGCACGTGCTCGGGGCCGAACGCGGCGAGGCATCCGGGTGCGGTGAGGATCGCCCGGTCGCCGTCCGGCCGGTTCAGGCACACCGTCAGCGCCGTGGGCAGGCTCTCGTGGCGCGTACAGAACCGGATCTCCACGCCGGCCGCCGACAGCACGTCGAGGACGAAGTCGCCGGCCGGATCCCGGCCGACCAGCGCGACCAGCGCCGTCGACAGGCCCAGGCGGGCCGCGCCGTGCGCGACGATCGCCGCCGACCCGCCGAGGGCGAGAGTGCCGCCGTCCACCAGCGTCTCGGCCTGTCCGGCGGGAGGCGTTTCCGGAGCGCCGGACACCAGGACGTCGGGGTTGGCGTCGCCGATGACCAGCAGATCGAATGCGCCCGTCATGGAACCGCACCGGCGATCGGGCGTACGGGCACACGCAGGGCCGGCGGCAGCGCGTCGCCGTGCGCGGACACCATGGCGTCGCACAGCTCCCAGATCTCATCCACTGTCAGTGCCGCCGCGGTGGCCGGGTCGGACATGGCCGCATGCCGGATGTGCCGTGGGTCGGCCGCCACCGCCGCGGCGACGACGAGCTCCACCACGTTGAGAAAGCTCCGGTTGAGGGCGGCCAGCTGCGGCGGGAGGCTCCCCACGTGGTGAGGGTGCACGCCGAGCCGGTCCACGGTCGCCGGAACCTCGACCGCGGCGCCGCTCGGCAGGTTCTCGATGAGCCCGGTGTTGGCCGTGGTGACGTAGACGGTGCGCGGCGTTCCGGTCGCGAGGCTGTGGATCACCTGCGGGGCGTATTCGACGGCGTGCTCCGCCGCCTCGGCCGCCTCCGCTTCCTCTTCGTCGCCCGCCCCGGGCCCGGGCGGGCGACCCGCCGCGACACGGTCGCGGACGGCGGCGTACTCGGCGAGGTTGTCCGCGCTGATCCGCACATAGTCGCGGACCGGGATGCGCAGCCGCTCGATTTCGCCGGGGTGGCGGAGGTAGAAGGGGACGTACTCGGAGGAATGCTCGCTCGACTCGGTCGGAAAGAAGCCGAGCCGCCGGTACATGTCCACCCGTACGCGGCGCCGCAATTGCGGATCGCGGGCGATCGCCTCGTCCAGCGCCGGGTAGAGGTCCCGCCCCCGGTGCCGCCAGCGCAGGATCCACGCCTGGTGGTTGACCCCGGCCGACAAGACGTCGACCTCCTCGTGCGGTACGTCGACGAGCTCGCACAGCCCGCGCACCGTCCAGTAGACCGAATGGCAAAGGCCGGCGGCCTTGAGGTCCGGCGCCACGGCGGCGAGGTACTGCACGTTCATGGCCATCGGGTTGGTGTAGTTGAGCAGCCACGCGTCCGGGCACACGACGGCGATGTCGGCGGCCAGCGCGTCAAGCAGCGGGAAGGTGCGCAGGGCGCGGAAGATGCCGCCGATGCCCAGCGTGTCGCCGATGGTCTGCACGAGTCCGAACCGCTCCGGCACCTCGAAGTCGGTGACCGTGGCGCGATGGCCACCGATCGCGACCATGTTCACGACGACGTCGCTGTCGCGGAGCGCGGTCCTCCGGTCGGCGCTGGCGACGATCCGCGGGTTGGCACCGTGGAGTTCCGCCGTCCGGTGCGCGAGCGCCTCGGCGACCGAAAGCCGCTCGCCGTCGATGTCGTGCAGTGCGATCCGTACGTCCCCGAGCTCGGGAAAGGAGAAGATGTCGCGCAGCAGCTGCCGAGTAAAGGTCACCGACCCGGCTCCGACGAACGCGATGCGAATCATAAGGCCAACCCTTCCAGGGGAGCGGTGGTGGCGAGCAGGACCCCGAGGAGCCGCTGCACTTCGGCCGCCACGGCGGCACGCCCGGCGCCCAGGTACCGCCGGGTGTCGACGAGCTGTGCGTCGGCGGTCAGGCGATCCCGCACCGCGGCCGTGAACACCTTGTTCAGCTGCGTGGCTATGTTGATCTTGGTCATGCCTGCGGTGACCGCGGCGGTGAGATCGGGGTCGGCGACCCCGGACGAGCCGTGCAGGACCAGGGGAACCGGGACGGCGGCGCGCAGCGCCTCGATGAGCCGGAAGTCCAGCGTGGCGTCGCGGGTGAGCATGGCGTGCGAGGTGCCGACCGCGACGGCGAGCGCATCCACGCCGGTAGCCGTCACGTAGGCCGCCGCCTCGGCGGGATCGGTGCGGGCGCCCGGCGCGTGCACGCCGTCCTTTCCGCCTATCTCGCCGAGCTCGGCCTCGACCCAGACGCCGCGCCGATGGCAGCGCCGTACGACATCGGCCGTGGCGCGGACGTTCTCGTCGTAGTCGAGGGCCGACGCGTCGTACATCACCGATCCGACGCCAAGCTCGACGGCCTCGTCCACCAGTTCCCGCTCGGTGGCGTGGTCCAAGTGCAGCGCCACCGGCACCCCGGCGGCCTCGGCGACGGAACGAACCGCCACGGCGATCGGCCGGAGCGCGCCATGGTAACGGGTTGTGTTCTGGCTGATCTGCAGGATCACGGGCGCACCCGCGCGGAGCGCGCCCGCGACGATCGCCTCGGCGTGTTCGAGCTGGATGACGTTGAAGGCGGCGGCACTTCCGCCCGCGGCGCGGGCGGCCGTCACGATGGTTGCGGTCGGAACGAGCGGCATCGGGGCTCCTCGCTTTCAGCGGGATTCCCGCGCGAACGGCGGCGCGGCCGGTGGACAGGTGGGTCTGGGTGCTGCGGGGGGACCTTGGCCCGGCGGGGAGACGCGCGCCGGAACGACCTGGACGAGCGGACGCAGCCGGGCGTAGGTCTCGTGGTCGATCTCGCCGGCCACCGGCGCGGCGACCGCGGCGGCGGACAGCGCGACCGCGTCACGGAGGAGTTCCGGCCAGGCACCCGGCGAGGAGTGCCCGGCCGCCATCCCGCGGGCCAGTGCCGCGGCCGCCGCGTCGCCGGCCCCGGTCGGGTTGCCGACGATGGGTTCGGGGGAACTCGCCCGCCAGGCCCCGGCGTTCGTGACCGCCGTAACGCCCTCGGCTCCCTGGGAGACGACGACGGCGCCGGCCCCCAGTTCGCGGAGAGCGGCCGCCCCCAGGCCGGGATCGGCATGCCCGGTGGCGGAGCTGAGCTCGTCCGCGTTCGGCTTGACCATCGTGGGAGCGGCCCGGGCGCCTTCGCGTAGCGCCGGACCATCGGCGTCGAGGAGCACCGGCGCCCCGCCCGCCCGGCCGGCGGCACGAATCAACACCGCGTACGCGTCGGCCGGCAACCCGGGTGGCAGCGAGCCCGTCAGCACCACCACGCGAGCCTTTCGGGCGAGGTCGGTAAAGCGGTCGGTGAAGTCCCGCCATTCCGCCGCCGTGACCGCCGGGCCGGGCTCGCTGAGCATGGTGGCCACGCCGGTGGCCGTCTCGACCACCGTCACCGTGCGACGGGTCTCTCCCGCCACCGGGACGAGCGTGGCGGCGACGCCCGCGGCCATCAGCTCGTTCTCGACCACCTGGCCGCCCTGGCCGCCCGCGAATCCGATGACGTGCGCCGTCTCGCCGACCGCGTGCAGCACCCGGGCGACGTTGACGCCCTTGCCGCCCGCCCGGACGCGCGGCCGCCCGACCCGGTGCGTCGCGCCGGGGCCGAACCTGGGCACCTCGTAGGTGACGTCGAGAGCGGGGTTGAGCGCGACCGCCAGGAACATGTCAGGCGGAGGCCGAGCGGAGTATCACCGAGCGGGTGAGGTGCCGCGGGAGGTCGGGATCGAGACCGCGGGCGATCCCGAGCCCGACGGCCATGCGCTGGACTGTGATCAGGGACGCGAGCGGGTCCAGTTCCTGCTCGATCCAGCGTCCGCCGGTGGCGGCGACCTGCCGCGCAAGACCCTCCGGGGCCGGTCCGAACATCCACACCGCCGAGCCTTCGCCGGTGACGGCGATCGGACCGTGGCGATACTCCATGGCGGGGTAGGACTCGGCCCAGCTGAGCGACGCCTCGCGAATCTTGAGCGCGGCCTCGTCGGCAAGCCCGACGGTCCAGCCGCGGCCGAGGAACGTGAACTGCGTACGGTCCGCGACCCAGGCCGGGAGCGGCTCGTGGACCGCGCGCTCGGCATCGGCGATCGCGTCGGTGAGATCCTCGCCCAGATGTGCCCGGAACAGAGCGAGCGTGGTGGTGGCGAACCTGGTCTGCACCACCGAACGTTCGTCGGCGAAGTCGAGCACGACGGCCCGGTCCGCGGCCGCTATGACGGGGCTGTCCGGATCGGCGGTGAGGGCCGTGACGGCAATCGTGCCGCGCACCCGGTCGAGCACCTCGAGGACCTCGGTGGTGGTGCCGGAACGCGTCAGCGCCAGCACCCGGTCATAGCGGCGGCCGGCGGGCATCTCCGAGGCGGCGAAGGCATCGGTCTCGCCGTGGCCCGCGCCCTCCCGCAGCGCGGCGTAGGACCGGGCCATGAACAAAGAGGTGCCGCAGCCGACGACGGCGACGCGCTCGCCCCGCTCCGGCAGGCCCGCCGCCACGGGCGTGGCGGCCAGTTCCACAGCCCGCCGCCAGCAGTCCGGCTGATCGGCGATCTCAACTTCGACATGGCTCGTCACGACAGCTCCGTTCTGAGCCGACATACAGGGCAACTTTGACTGGTCGTGATGACTTGATAGCACGATCGCTCACAAATGGTCAACGTTGGAGACGTAGTCTGATCAGCATCGAGAACGAGCCATGTCGGTGTGAGCGGAGACCGCGCGGGCCCAACCCGGCCGCCGGGGCCCGCCGGGCCGCCGGCCGCCTGCACCGGGCGCGCTCCTGGCAGTGGCGAACGAGAGTATCGACAGGGGGACGATGGAGTCCCAAACCTCGATTTGGCGTCGGCCAGTCCCGCAGTTCCCGATTGACAGCCTGTGCTATCGCACGAAACTCATCGAACGATAGGCCTGGCGCCCGCGGATAGTCCTCGCCAATAGGCCGATCCTCCGGATCGACGCAATGGTCGAACTTTTACGACAGGACGCGGCAGTGCATGGCTCTCCCTGAAGAGCCCCCGATACTCGCGGACCGGGGAACCGACGACCTCGTTGTTGACGATGACCTCGCGCGGCGGCCCGAGAACGTAGTCGGCTACGTAGCATCTGTCATCAACCCGATGGATGCGAGCGGTCTCGATATCAGATTTTCGAAGCCGTTCGGCGGCCTTTAACGTCGGCGCCGGGTTTTTGAGATGATGACGCATGGATCTGACAGCAGATTTCGCGGTTATCCCTGACGGCCGGCACGCAACGAAGATCGCCCAGCTATGCGAAGCGATGGAGGCGGCAGACGCGGCCGGCCGCTACCCGAGGCTGAGGGTGGAGCGGCCGTGGTCAGCGCATAATCCCGTGCTGGAGGGTGAGTTCGCCGCGCCCGGTGCCATTCGGTGGTATCTGGAGCGGGAGCTTGGCCGGCTCGCGGCAGGCGGTGCCCGGATCTCGGTCGGTTCCGGGCGTGCGGCACTTGATTTGCGCGACCCGGAATTGGGGCCGGCCGTGGATGAGACTCGCTGGGACTTGCGGCGCAAGAAGTTGTTCTTGTTCGGGCCCGAACGTATGGCGTTGTCCATCGACCGGCTGCGGCACTACACCGGGACCGAGCCCAGGTCGTTCCAGCGGTATGTGCTGCTGACGAACTACGCCTGGCACGTGGAGGAGTTCCGCGCCGCCTTCGCGGATTGCGTCGGCCCTGACGCGGAGGGGCGACAGATGCCCGCCTGGCACCATATGCGTCCCGGCAACTCCGGCCTGACCATGATCAACATTGGGGTCGGCCCGTCCAATGCCAAGACGATCACCGACCATCTCGCCGTGCTGCGCCCAGACCTGATCTTGATGATCGGGCATTGCGCCGGGCTGCGAAACCACCAGAACATCGGGGACCTGGTCCTGGCCACGGGCTACATGCGCGATGACCGTGTGCTTGACGACATGCTCCCGCTCAGCGTGCCGGTCGTCCCCAATCACACGCTGAACACGCTACTGCTCAGCGAGCTGAGTGCCCGCCATCTGTCCGCCCGGATGGGCATCGTCTTCACCACCGCGAACCGGAACTGGGAACTGCATCTGGCGATGACCGTGGACCGGCTGAGATCATCGCGCGCCGTGGCCGTCGACATGGAATCCGCGACGGTGGCCACCAACGGGTTCCGCTACCGGATCCCCAGCGCCACCCTGCTCGCGGTCAGTGACAAGCCCCTGCACGCCCGCCCGAAACTCAGCGCCGACGCCCAGGATTTTTACGCCGCCAGCCGACGCCAGCACGTCGAGATCGCCATCTCTGTGGTGGAGAAGGCGAGGAAGCTGTACCTCCACGGCCTGCCTACCGCCGACCTGCGCTCCCCGGACGAACCGCTTCTCGGCAACACGAACACGACCCCATCGGCCTGACCGCCCCGGTTCACAACAGCATGGTGGCGTAGCCGTTCATGGCGCCGTTGCCCGCGCCGATCCATAGGAAGGCGAGGAGGTCGCCGTCTGTGACTCGACCTGCCCGCCGGTCCTCGTCGAGCATGATCAGGGTGCTGGCGGCCGAGGTGTTTCCGTAGCGGTCGACGCTGATGGGGACCCTGTCGGCCGGTAGGCCCAGCATCTCCACGGCTTGGCGTACGACGACCCCGTTGGCTTGATGCAGGTACCAGCGGGCGACCGAGTCCACGTCGAAGTCCGTCCCGGTCACCGGCTTGATCGTGGTAGGCCAGTCCTCCCGAAGCATTTCGAGGTCGCGGATCATCAGTGCGGGAAAGACCTCCGCCACCTTGACGGCGTCCATCAAGAAAACGTGATCGGAGATGTTGGTGGGCGAGGTGTGCCGCAGGCAGCCGCCTGCCGGATAACTCACCAGCTCCACCTCGGGGTTGGTCTCGTAGCGGACGGACAGCAGGCCCCTGAGACGGGCGTCGCGGCCGCGGTGGGCCGACCGGAAGACGGCGGCACCGGCGCCGTCGGCGAACATCAGCGGCGTCAGCCAGCCCATGCCGCTGGGATGCTTGTAGTAACTGTCGTGGACCGCCGGGTCGAAATAGCCGGATGGGCAGTTGCTCGCTATCACCAAGGCGGTGGCCGGCGCCGTCGAGATCAGCGTGGCGGCCGCGGTGCGAAAGGCGGGCGCCAAGCCGGCGCAGCCGAGATTGTGGTGCACCAGTTCTGTGTCGGCGCGCAGTCCCAGCCCCCTGGTCAAGAAGCGCAAGTGGTCCTGGCAGGCGACCGTGTCGGGCGTAGACGTGACGTGTACTAGCAGATCGACGTCCGTGGCCGCGATCGCCGCGTCCGCCAGCGCCGAACGCCCGGCCCGCAGCGCCAGGTCACCGTCATAGACTGCGCCTTCCTTGCGGCTGCGTTTGCGTCTTCCGCCGAATTCGTAGTCGAGCCGCCGCTCCTGGATGCCAAGATGCCGCACCACCCAGTCCGGCTCGAGCAACCGGCCGTCGGGCCGGGCCGGCCGGAGATATCGGAGAATCTCCTCGTTTCCCACCCGATGGTCGGGCAGATATGAGCCCACGCCGGCCAGTGCGACCGTGACCCGCGATGCCGGCGCCGGGAATGTCGAACCATTCATCGCGCAACCCCATTTCGCGAATGGGCCGCCGATCCAACAAACCCATCACAAGACGGCAAAGGCCAGGGCGGGCAGAGTCGAAGGTCCCGCCATCCGCCACCGCGACCACGGGCCACCGGCTCCCCGCCGTCACCCAATGGGTAGGTTGATGCCATGCCAGGCCGGATCATCCTGTACGGAGCGACGGGCTATACCGGGGCGCTCACGGCGCGGGCGATGGTTGCGAACGGCGCCCGCCCGGTCCTTGCGGGCCGTGACCAGGGGCGGCTGAACGCGCTGGCCGACCGGCTCTGTGAGGCGGGCGACGGGACAAGGCTGGAGACGGCCGTCGCGGGGACAGAGGGACCTGGGCCACTGCGGCGGCTGCTCGATGCCGGCGACGTGCTCGTGTCGACGGCGGGACCATTTTTGAAGATCGGCCGGGCCGCCGTGGCGGCGGCCGTGGACGCGGGCGCGATATACCTGGACTCCACCGGCGAACCACCGTTCATCCGCCAGGTGTTCGAGGAGTTCGGCCCCAGCGCGGAACGGACCGGTGCCGTGCTGCTGACCGCGTTCGGCTACGACTACGTGCCGGGCAACCTCGCGGGGGCTCTCGCGCTTGAGGCCGCCGGACCTGCCGCGACCCGGGTGCGGGTCGGCTATTTCGCGCAAGGAAATATCCGGGAGGGGACGAGCGCGGGCACCCGCGCGTCAGCGGCCGGCGTGCTGCTCGAACCCGGGTACGCGTTCCGCGGCGGCCGCGTCGTCCGCGAACGGACAGCCGCGCGCGTCATGTCCTTCGACATCGACGGGAAGACACGGCAGGCCTTTTCGATCGGCTCATCGGAGCATTTCGCGTTGCCGAGGCTCCAGGCGGGACCGGACGGCATCCCCACCCCGCTCACCGACGTCGAGGTCTACCTCGGCTGGTCCGGCGGCGCCGCCAGGCTCGTCCACTACGCCTCAGCGCTCGCCACGCCACTGGGCCGCCTGCCCGGCGTACGCTGGGCCCTGGACAAGCGGGCCCACCGGATTCAGGCCGGCAGGGCCCAGCCCCTCCAGGGGACGAGCATCCGCTCGCACGTGGTCGCCGTGGCGGCCGACGCCGGCGACAGGACGCTGGCCGCGGTGCATCTGACCGGCACCGACCCCTACTCTTTCACCGCGGCGATCCTCGCCTGGGCGGCGGGCCAGGCGGCCGCCGAGGGCGTGGGGCCCGCGGGCGCCCTCGGCCCGGTCGAAGCCTTTGGACTCGGCAGCCTCGAAAGCGCCTGCGCCGACGCGGGCTTTTCCCGCGAGAGTCGCCCTTAACATCGCCGCGCCCGCGGGCTGAGCCGATACGCACGTGCGCAGTCGATATACCGCTCACAGCGGAGGGTCATCTCAGGTGGCCGAGCTATTCTGCGCCGATTCCTTGACGCGGCGGACGAGATCGCATGCGCAGTTTGGCATATACGGATTCGGGATGTGTAGCAGCGACTCGTGCCGCCAGGTCCTCGTAGTAGATCCAAAAATGTAACCCGTACGCTTGTCGTTCCGCATACACGTACGGAGCCAGTGCGTCCCATAGACGCACGATCATCGTGCCGTAGGACCCGATGACCAGTCTTTCGTCGATCATGCCGTGTGCGACCAGCTTCCCGAGGTCATCGAAGAACAGTCCGATCGCGCTCACCTGAGTCCGTGCCGACGCCGGCAGCCCGCGCCACCCACAATCGGGTGCGTGCTCCTCGGCCAGGTTTTTCAGGATGTACTCATGCGCCTCGAACCACTCCGGACTACGAGACTCCTTGAACGCATCGAGGACTACGGGCAAATGGTTCCCTCCGCTGGCTAGACGGAGTTGCCGCAGCGTCATGAACACGGACACAACGAGCGCCGTGAGTGAGATCGCAAGGGCAATAAGATTGTTCGCGTCCACCAGACGAGATTAGAAGAATCCGGGCCGGTTCAGACTTGTGAGTGCCGAAAACGGATGGCAATGGTCGGTACGCCGATCAGCTGGGCGAGACGGCTTTGGAGGTACGGGATCGCGTGGTGCGTGAGCTGCTCGCGGGTGACCTGGTAGCTGTCACGGCGGTCGCGGATCCCCGGATTCCGACGGAAACTCCGGCGCGGCCGAGCGGAGTTAGCCGAAGGCGACGCTGACGAAGTAGGTGAGACCGGACGGGTAGGCGGCGAGGGTTTGGCCGGGGGCGATCGACCACACCCAGGTCTGGCCCGAGCCGCCGCCGCACATCTCCTGGGACAGGTACGCGGTGCGGTCGGTGTTGTTGGCATAGGACGGCCGGTTGGCGGCACTCAGCATGATGCAGGTACCGTCCGCCGGGTTGGTCAGTGTGATGGGGGCGCCGACCGACCGCTGGTAGGTGAAGGTGCCGGTGGAAGCGCGGACGGGTCCGGCCGCCACGAAGGGACCGAGCAGGGCCAGCGCGGACAGGGCGGCGCCGGTACGGATCTTCACGGGGAAGCCTTCCGCTGCGGTGATGTCACCGGGCCGTTGTAGGTTCCGCGACCGGGCAGGCGCAAGGCGACAAAAACTGAGCGGGTCCGTTCCAGAGGTGTGGCGGCACAGCCCAGTCCAGACGGCTCCCGGCACCTCCTGAGCGCCCCGGGCCGAGCACGCACCGAGCGGATGCCCCGATCGTCCGGCCCGCATGGGACATTGCCGGCCAGGCGCCGGGGTTTCTCTACGGCGTTTCCGGCGCTTGGTCTTAGTGGGTTTCGGATCCGACTCGAAAGCCGGGCTCGTATGCCTGGCTTGGGCGCGGACGCCCGCGTGGCGGCCATTCTCCTTCTGGGGGAGTGGCAGGGGAGCGGTCAGTGTTGGTCGCGGTCTGGGGCGCGGGGCCGGTGCTTTCCCGCAGGATGAGCGCCGGTTCGGCCCACTCAGCGACCGGCGGGGCGGTGTCCGGTTCCAGCATCTGGTG
>DASTYC010000014.1:0-2093 GCA_035765195.1 Streptosporangiaceae bacterium | reverse complement strand
TCTGCACGATGATGGCGAGGAAGGTGAACCCGGCCCACTTCACGGCACCGGGCAGCTTCACGAAGAACGCGATGATGAACAGGATCAGCCCCAGCAGGGGCATGATGTTCATCCCGACGATCCAGTGCATCGCGTGGCCGAAGTTGCCCTCGTAGTCCTCGGTGATGACCGTTCCGTCGTCGATCTCGTTGATCGTCCCGAACCAGCCACCGGCCACCGCCGCCGCCTGGGAAAGGACGCCGAGCGCGATCAGGTAGGCGATGACCCTGTAGGCGCCACGCATGTATTGCCCCCTCGTATGACCCCGTGGGCGCCCCGTCGGCACCCGGCGCACACGGTAGTCCCCGACGCTGGTGAGCAGGGGGCCATTTTCGGCCGACACGCGTTGATCCTTTTCGCCGACGTGCCGGTTTGCCGTGGATTGCACATATCCGCCGCCGCGGTCGCCCTCAGCCGCAGCGCAGAACCCTGCCGGTGCCGGCGAGGATGTGCTTCTGCAGCTCGCGGAAGTCGTGCCGCCAGAGGCCGAACTGGTCCGGCGCCTGCGTGACGTCGACCCGGTGCGGGGCGTGCGGGAACTGCTTGGACAGCGACTGGTCCACGGCCCGGCTCCGCAACTCGCGGATCTGGGCCTTGCGGACCCGGAAGGCCACCAGGTGTGCGTCCGGCAGCCCCGCCAGCAGCTTCTGCCGGCAGTAGTCCTCGGCGCGGGACCGCTGCCCGACGTTGAGGTAGAGCATCTGCCGCTTCTGGAACCGGACGTCGCCCTTGTGGTCGATCAGGATCCGCTGGTTCGGCCTGCCCTCGACCCGGTAGACCCGGGTGGACACCGTCCGCAGGTGCACCTCGCGAACGGTGAAGCGAGCCAGGCCGCTCCCGCCGGCGAGGCTCAGTGCCCCGCCGACGGCGACCCCTCTCCACGTCGCACGCTGCCGGGCGGCGAGCGCCGCGTCGATGAGCAGGGCCGCGGCGCCGGACACCGCAGCGACCGGCGTCATGACCGAGCTCAGCAGTGGCACCAGCGACAGCAGGCCGGCCACGCCGGAGACCACCTTCAGGGCGGCCGAGAGGTCACTCAGTGTCTCGGCGTGGCCCTCGACCCAGTCGCCCACGCCGTCGGCCAGGCGCTCGAACACGTTGGGAGGCTCGCGCGGCGCGTCGCTCACCGAGCGCACCAGTCGCGCGGCGACCGCGGCGGCGTGGTCGAGGTCCGCGGACAGCGTCCCGAGCCGGCATTGCGCCGCCGACCGTTCCACCTCCAAGGCCGCGACCCGGCGCGTCCGAGCCGCGGCGTCCGCGCCGGTGACGCCGCCGAACAGGGCATGCTGCTCGGCCAGCACGCCCGCGCCGATCGTCGAGAGCTCGTCGCTGACTCGCCGCGCCAGGCGCGCGGTGGCACGGACGTCCTCGGCGTACGCAGCGAGCGCGCGGGCCACGGTGTCGTAGGAGTCGGCGGCCCGGGCCAGCTCGCCCGGCAGGTGCTGGACCGACCGGCGGAAGGCCGTCGCGGCCGAGCCGGACCACTGCGCGTGCTCGGTGGTGGACCGCAGCAGAACACCGTCGGCGCGCAGCCCGTTCGCGGTGCGACGGCAGCGCCGGGCCAGGTCCTCGAGCGCGTCAGGGTCACCAAGGGCGAGGCCGGAGACCGGGTACGTCGTGGGCATCCGCCGACTGTGGCGGAACACGGCGTCCACACCCGCCCGGTCGTCCACAGGAGTCAGCCGCATCGAGTTCCGACGCGCCCTGCTCGCCGAGGCTGGACGGCATGTCCCGCATCGACGTCGCCGCCACATCACTCACCGCCGCCGCGGACCGGCTCCGCGCGACCAGCCTCGCCGCCGGCGACCTGCGCCGGGCGCTGGCGGAAGCCGGCGACGCCGTCACGGGCAGCGCCGAGCTCGCCGAGGCACTGGCGGGGCACTCGCGCGCCTGGGGCTGGGCCCTGGGCGACCTGCACGAACGGGTCCGGTCGCTCGCCCGGTCCCTCGACCTCGCCGCCACCGCCTATGCCCAGGTCGAGCACACGGTGGCGGCCGCCGCCACGACCGGCAGGTGACCTGGCGGCGGGTACCCGTCGTCGGAACCCCGCCGCG
>DASTYC010000013.1:0-129448 GCA_035765195.1 Streptosporangiaceae bacterium | reverse complement strand
CGTTTCGGTGGCAACAGCGGCGGGGAAACACCCGGACCCATACCGAACCCGGAAGTTAAGCCCACCAGCGCCGATGGTACTGCGCGGGAAACCACGCGGGAGAGTAGGACACCGCCGAAACACCCACACCAGGGCCCGGCCCCCCACCACAAAAGGGGACCGGGCCCTCACGCTGCCCAGGCAAGCAGTTCAAGAATATTCGCGTCGCCCATGCCGCCACGCCCTCGATTCGTTGAATCAACAAAACCCGAGGGCACATAAGCCGGCAACGCTTAATGAATGTCGGCGGCATCGGAACGGCCGGCGCGGCAGGTTGTAGGTGCGGAACGACCTGAGCAGTCGTACCCGCCGAATACCATGAACATCAGAGGAGACGTCCCTCCCCAGCGAAACGCCGTACGTGCGGCAGCGCCCCAACGATCAATGCGAGAGTGATGACCGGACAGCAGGAAGGCCGCGGCGATCAAGGCCGTGGGCGTCGCTTTGGCCAAGGGCGCAAGAACAGTCCCGGCCGCCCCGCTGCCCGCGGCGGTGACAAGGGACGTAGCGGCGGTGACCGGCGCGCGGGAGGACCGAAGGGCGGCCGGAGCGGCGACGAGCCCAAGCGCCAGGACGGCCGAGCAAAGCGACGCCCGGATGATCGCGGGACGCAGCGTTACGGCACCGGAGGCCGTCGAGACGACGATCGCGGCCGGCGATCGTTCCGCCGCGACGGCGAGGGGCGCGACAAGCCGACCGGCACCGGAGGCCGTCGAGATGACGATCGCGGCCGGGGGTCGTTCCGCCGCGACGGTGAGGGGCGCGACAAGCCGACCGGCGTGGGAGGCCGTCGAGACGACGGCCGGGGCCGGCGGTCGTTCGGCCGCGACGGTGAGGGACGCGACAAGCCGACCGGCACCGGAGGCCGGCGAGATGACGATCGCGGCCGGGGGTCGTTCCGCCGCGACGGTGAGGGACGCGACAAGCCGACCGGCGCCGGAGGGCGGCGAGACGACGACCGCCGACGACAGCCATCGCGGGGTGGAACGGACGAACGTTCCCGCCCGGGCCCCCGGCCTAAGACCGG
Organism: Streptosporangiaceae bacterium; assembly: GCA_035765195.1. Taxonomy (GTDB): domain Bacteria; phylum Actinomycetota; class Actinomycetes; order Streptosporangiales; family Streptosporangiaceae; genus CALAED01. Next base: position 128,382 of record DASTYC010000013.1, on the reverse strand, counting down.
TGACCGGCGCGACCGGACCGGTCGTCCCACGGCGCGCAAAGAAAATGCCGGCGGGCCGCAGGAGCGGTCCGCGGTGCGCAAGGCCGCCGACAGCCGGCAGCAGGCCGACCGGCCGGTCGATCCGCCGCTGCCCGACGACGTGACGGCCGAGCAACTGGACGCGGAGGCGTGGGCCGGGCTGCGCTCGCTGCCGAAGGACCTCGCCATCATCGTCGCCCGCCATCTCGTCATGACGGGGCGCTTGCTCGATGACGACCCGGAGCGCGCGTACCTGCACGCCAAGACCGCCAGGCGGCTGGGTTCACGCGTCGCCACCGTACGAGAGGGCTGCGGGATCGCCGCCTACCACGCGGGTCACTGGGCTGAGGCATTGGCCGAGCTGCGGGCGGCTCGGCGGCTGTCCGGCCGCGAGGCGTATCTGCCGGTCATGGCCGACTGCGAGCGCGGCCTGGGCCGTCCGGAGCGGGCCGTGAACCTGGCCCGGTCGGCGGAGGCCGAACGGCTCGACCAGGCCGAGCGCGTGGAGCTGCGGATCGTTGAGTCCGGGGCGCGCCGGGACATGGGCCAGTACGACGCAGCCGTCCTGGCCCTGCAGATCCCCGAGGTGAAGGAGCAACGGCTCCGGCCGTGGTCCGCTCGGCTGCTGTACGCCTATGCCGAAGCCTTGAGCGCGGCCGGACGCGACGATGAGGCCAGTGAATGGTTCGCCAAGGCGGCCGCCGCCGACCGCGACGGCGAGACGGACGCCGCCGAGCGGTACGCCGAGCTCGAGGGTCTGGAGATCCTCGACGCCGAGGAGGACTTCATCGAAGAGTTCGAGGATGACTCGCGGAAGGACGGCACAGGCGCACCCTCCGAGCCCGCGGCGCCCGCGGCGCCCGAGGGGTCCGCGACCGGCGAGGGCGACGCTCCTCCGCCGCCCCCGGACCAGGCCTGATCAGCTGGGCTGGTTCCGCTCCAGGGCGTGCATGATGCCGGAGACGTTGCCCTCGGTGCCGTTGAGCATTTCGTACTTCTCCGCCAGCGCGGGGTCGGCGTCGGGGCCATACGCGATGTAACGGCCGCGGGTGCGTTCCTCGACCATGGCCACGGCGTGGTCGAGGTCCAGTCCCGCCGCGTGGGCCTCCTGTACGGTTTCGACCCAAAGGCGCAATTCCTCGCCGGCCCGGTCGAGCGCGTCTGATACCTCCGTTACCGGCCCGAAATGCGCGAACAACAGCCTTTGCGGGCCAAGTGCCCGGAACTTCTCCAGCGACGCGAGAGCCTGGTCGAGGTCGAAATCCGGCGGTGGCGTGGCGGGTCGCATATCCCCCGTGTCCGGAATGTAAAGGCCGGCCGCGTCTCCGACGTAGAGGTCCCCGGTCCCCGAGTCGAGCAGGCCGACGTGGTGTCTGGCGTGTCCGGGAGAGTAGTGGGAGGTCAGCCTGCGGCCGCCGCCGAGGTCGATGGCGTCGTCGTCTTCCAGGGCCCGGATCCGTACGGCCTCCGTTGGCTTGAGGTCGCCGAACAGCTTGTCGAACCGGGCGCCGTACACCATGCGTGCGCTGCGCAGGAGCCGTGTCGGATCGACGAGGTGCCGTGCCCCCTTCTCGTGTACGACGATCTCGGCCTGCGGGTAGAGCTCGGCCATGTCGCCGACGCCGCCGGCGTGGTCGAGGTGGATGTGCGTGACGACCACGGTGGACAGATCGGCGGGGCCGACGCCGAGCTGCGCCAGCGCTTCTCGGACAACCGGGGCGGATCCGGCCGTGCCGGGCTCCACCAGACAAGGCCGATCCCCCGCGATCAAATAGCCCGCCGTGATGCCGGTGTAACCGGCCATCTGGGTGTCGATCTCGTAGACGTCGCCGCCGAGCGCTCGGATCGTCGTGTTCGGCACAGATGGACCTCCGGTTTATCCACAGGCGCGGCCGAGTCTTCCTCGGCCTCGGTCACCGCCCCATCGTAGAGAGCGCAAACGACGGAGAGCCGACCCGGTGAGCGCGTCGCCCGCGTACCCCCGCGGTGCGACCGCCGTTCGCGAGCCGGGGGAACGGAGTGCGCCCATGGACGACTATCCATACGTCAACGACGTCTCGCTCGTCGGACGGCTGTCGAGCCCCCCTTCGGTCAAGACCTTACCGAGCGGCGATTTGCTGATGCTCTGGCGGCTGATCGTGGACCGGCCCCCGGCCGAACGCCGCACCCCCAGAAGGGTGGTCGACACCATCACCTGCGTCACCTTCGACGGCCGCCTGTTCGGGCCGGCCCACGAGTGGCGACCCGACGAGCTGATCAAGATCCGTGGCTCGCTGCGGCGGCGGTTCTGGCCGGGAGGCAGCACTTGCGAGGTCGTGGTTCATCGGGCCGAGACCTTTGGCCCGTCGGGCTAGCGGATCGTGGGCTCGGCGTCGAAGAGGCGCAGGACCACGCCGGTGCGAGGCTTAGGCCCGAACGACGTCGACTTGCGCGGCACCCGCTCGCCGCCGGCGGCGACGGCGAGCACGTCGGCCACGAGCAGCGGGTTCATGACGACCGCTGTTCCCGACGAGCGGGCGGCGCGTGACAGTGCGGCCGCCGCGTCGTGGTGGACGATCTCCACGGTGTACTCGTCCTCGGTGATGCCCCACACATGGCCGATCAGCAGCTGGTCCAAGACCGCGGTGTCCAGGCGGCGCCATCGTTCCGACCGCCCGGACGGCATGGCTCGCGCCAACGCCACCGGGTCCGGATCCGTGAGGAGGTACATCCGTGCGGCGTCGCCGACCAGGAAGGCCGGGTCCGCGCCGCCCTCGAGCGCGTCGAGGGCGGTGGGCAGGGGACCGGAGACCTCGGTCACCCGGAAGGCGCTCTTGGCGCGTTCCACCGCCACCGCCAAAGGCAGGTCCGGCAGCACGCGATGGATGGCCCCCAGCCGCGGCGGATAGTGAGCGGAGTCGACCAGCAGGGCCATCCCGTAGTCCCAGGGTCCGGGGCCGTGACCCGCCGTGTGGTGCCACGCCTGCAGCGCCCGGTACGTGGCGTAGCGGTGGTGCCCGTCGGCGATCAGTGCCTGCCGCTCGCGAAGATCCGCGGCGATGTCCGCGTGGACGTCGGGCTTCGCGATGCGCCAGAGCCGATGGGTCAGGCCGTCGTCCGTGGCGATTTCGACCACCGGCCGTTCCGTCGTCGCGGTCGCGTCGACGATCTGGCTGGCCGTCCCGCCGCCCTCGTACACCAGGAAGATCGGCTCGAGGTTGGCCCCGGTCGTGCCCATCAGCCGGAGCCGGTCCCGCACGGGGCCCGGGAAGACGTCCTCGTGCGGCAGCACCACTCCGGCGGCCTCGGTGCGCAGGCCCACGGCGCCGATCAGGCCGCGCTGCACGACATCCCGGCCGGTCTGTTCGTACACGTAAAGGCTCGGGTCGGGGTCGGTGGCGAGCGTCCCGGCCGAGCGCCAGAAGCGGAGGGTGTCGCGCGCCTGAGCGTATCGCCCGGCCGGATCGCCGACCGGGAGAATCAATCGGACAATATTGTGCGGATCGGTCGCCAGCAGGCGCCGTACCGCCTCATCGTCGATGAGGTCGTAGGGCGGCGAGGTGACGGCCGCGAGATCCACGCTCGCGGCCGCGTACCGCACCCCGCGGAAGGGCACCATGACCAGCCCCGCCGCCCGCTCGGCGGGGCTCGCCGCCCCGGCGCCGAAGGCCCTGGCGCTGAACTCGGCCGGTGTACGCCCTTCGGCCCAGGGAAGGTCGAAGGGGAGGTCGTCATTCACTATGGGCATGTAGGCGACGGTACGCGCTGGAGGCAAAGACGACCGGGCCGCGGTGCTCCGGGTCGAGCCGATGGTTGAGCGGGAGGTTTGGATCATGAGTCGAGCCGAACCGAGCGGCGATGTCTACGAGTGGTACACCCGCGGCCTCGGCCTGTTGTCCTCGGGCAGCCACGCGGCGGCCGTGCAACTGCTGCAGCGCGCCGCCGAGGCAGAGCCGGGCTCGCGCAGCATCCGCGAAGCGCTCGCCCGTGCCCAGTTCGGCGCCCGCCGCTACGCCGAAGCGGCCGAAAACTTCCGATCGATCGTCGAGGCGAACCCCTCCGAGGACTACGCGCTGTTCGGCCTGGGACTCGCCCTCAGCCGCATGGGCGACTTCGCCGCCGCCGTCGAGCACCTGGCCCTTGCCGCCGCGATGTGTCCCGACAATAAGGACTACACGAACGCCCTGCGCCAGGCCCGCGCCACCCTCGACGCCCGCCGGTGACCCGCGACCGAGGCGGGCCGGAGCGGGCGCCACCGCGTGCGCCGGGGCGCCGCGGGTAGCGTGTCAGCGTGGCCGACCATGAGGCGGGGACAGACAGGGACAGGCGGGGCAGGGCGAGCGAGAGGCGAGCGGGAGTGGCGACGTTGAGGTGGGCCGGTCGATGAGCCTGCGAGGCTGCCCACGCCCGTTGAGCGAGGCGTACGACGTGGCGCTGCTGGACCTGGACGGCACCGTCTACATCAGCGACCGGGCGGTGCCGGGCGCCGGGGAGGCGCTCGAGAAGGCCAGAGCCGGCGGCATGCGGTTGGCGTTCGTCACCAACAACGCCTCCCGGACGCCGAGCGCGGTGGCCCTGCTGCTCAGCGACATCGGCGTGCCCGCGACCACCGAGGACGTGGTCACATCGGCCCAGGCCGCCGCCCGGATGCTGTCCGATCGGCTCCCGGCGGGCGCACGGGTCCTCGTCGTCGGCGGCATGGGGCTGCGGCAGGCCGTGCGCGCACAGGGCTTGCGTCCGGTGTCCACGGCCGCGGAACGCCCGGCCGCCGTGGTGCAGGGCTATACACCCGATCTTTCGTACGGGCTGCTCGCCGAGGGCGCGCAGGCCGTGGCGGACGGGGCCTTGTTCGTGGGTTCCAACGGCGATCGCACCGTCCCCGGCGGGCCGGGCCGGCGGCCGCGGCCAGGCAACGGCTCGATGTTGCGGGTCATCGGCACCGCGACCGGGGTCGACCCCATCGTCACCGGCAAACCCGAACTGCCCCTGCACCAGGAGTCCGTGAGACGGACCGGCGCCCGGCGTCCCCTGGTCGTCGGTGATCGGCTCGACACCGACATCGAGGGCGCGCGGCGCGGCGGCGCCGACAGCCTGCTGGTGCTGACCGGGGTGACCGACGCGCTGACGCTGGCGACCGCGGCGCCGGACCGGCGCCCCACCTACGTGGCCGCCGACATGGGCGGCCTGCTGACCCCGCACCCGGCGGTGGGGTACGACGGTCATGGCCACGAATGCGGCGGATGGCGGGCGACCTGGGCGGCCGACGAGGAGCACATCGAGCTGTCCGGCCAGGGTGATCGGATCGACGGCCTGCGCGCACTGTGCGCCGCCGCCTGGCGTGCGGACGAGGCCATCGCCCCCCAGGCCGTCGCCGCCGCCCTGGACCGACTGGACGACGGCGCGGCCTGACGCGCCAGTTGTGCTGACGACGAACGTTCATCGTGGGCCCTGGCAACGGGGGAAGGCCGCGGTGACCCGCCGAGGTTCGTGGAGACCGCGCTAGAGGAGCCGGCGCAACCGGAACAGGTCGAAGATGTTCGCCTCGATCTTGAGGCGACCGGTGGCCCACGCCCTGGCCGCGTTCAGCTCGTCCTTGGCGAGCGCGACCAGATCGTCGCTGTTCACCGAGACGCGGACCTGGCCGGATCGCCAGTCGTCGCTCGGCACGAACGGTTCGAGCCCGCCCTCGTGGATCCGCGAGCCGAAGGTCAGTTCGAGGTCAGGGATCCGGCAGCTGATCGTGCGGTCGACGACGTGCTCCTTGAACTGCTCAGGCTCCACCTCGCCGAGGCGCTCGACGATGCGGTCGAGCGCCGCGCGACATTCCTCCTCAGTCGCCATGGTGAGGATCTACCCCGTTCGGATCGACAACGATGGTGTTCTCGGACGGTAGCGTTCTTGTTGAACCGGAGGCGACCGGCGGGCCGGAATCTCGCCGATGGCGCCGGACAGACGCCGCGGAGGAGGCGACAGGCGATGATCGGGGACGCATCGTACGACGGCGAGGGCGGCCCGGCCGGCGTGCCGTGGCCCCCGCCCGCTGCCGCCTCCACGCCCGAAACCCGCGAGTCGGCCGACCAGCACGATGTATCGGCGCCCGCCCTCCCGGGGCCGACCCCTCCGACCTCTGCGTCGCCTGAGACACCGCCGCCGCCGACGCCGGCTCCGCCGCCGCCGGAGCCGACCGGCGACGAGCGGGTCGACGCGGCGCTCGCCAGGTTCGATGAGCTGACGGCCGCGCCGGTGGCCGAGCACGTCGATGTCTTCGAGGACGTACACCGTCGGCTCCAGGACGTGCTCGCAGCCATGGACCATGACCACGAGGAGCGGCCCGCCGGAGGCTCCGCGCCGCGGCCCCGTCCCGATCCGCCGAGCCGGGACGTATGAGCGGGCGGACGACCCAATGAACGAGCCGGTGACGCGGGGCGGCCCGCACCGTGGAGGCGACCGGCGCCGGCCGTCCGGGGCGCCGCCCCGCTCACCCACCACGCGCGAGGCCGTGCGAGCGCGGACGCGCCCTGGTGCCGCCGGGCGAGGTGCACGGTGAGCCGGCGGCGGCTCGACAGCGAGCTCGTACGCCGGGGCCTGGCCCGGTCGCGCGACCAGGCCGTCGAGCTCATCGACGCCGGCCGGGTACTGGTGGGCGGCCGGCCCGCCGGCAAGGCGGCCACCCAGGTGGAGACCGGCGCGGCGATCGTCGTGGCGGCGCCGGACGACGACGGCGATCCCGGCTACGTGTCGAGAGGCGGCCACAAGCTCGCCGGGGCGCTCGCCGCGTTCGCCGGACTCGACCCGCGCGGTCGCCGCTGTCTCGACGCGGGCGCCTCGACCGGAGGCTTCACCGATGTGCTGCTGCGCGCCGGCGCCGCGCACGTCGTGGCCGTCGACGTCGGCTACGGCCAGCTCGCCTGGTCGCTGCGCACCGACAGTCGGGTGACGGTGGTCGAACGGTGCAACGTCAAAGACCTCACGGCCGAACGCGTCGCCGGGCCCGACGGTGAGCCGCCCAGCCTGGCCGTCGCCGACCTCTCGTTCATCTCGCTCAAGCTGGTCCTGGGGCCGCTGCTGCGGTCGCTTTCTCCGGACGCGGACCTCGTCGTGCTGGTCAAGCCCCAGTTCGAGGTCGGCAGGGGCAAGGTCGGCGCGCGCGGCGTGGTCCGCGATCCGCTGCTGCGCGCCGCCGCCGTACGCGACGTCGCCGATCACGCCGCCACCCTCGGCCTTGGCGTCAGCGGGGTGACGGCAAGTCCGCTGCCCGGGCCGTCCGGCAACGTGGAGTACTTCCTGTGGCTGCGCGCCGGCGCACCGCCGCTGACCGAGGCCGATCTCGGCCGTGCCATCGCGGAGGGTCCGACATGAGCCGCGCCGGCGAGGCGAGTGGGGGAAGCGACCTCATGAGCCGGGAACGAGAGGGGCGAGCGACCCATGAGCCGGGAGGGAGCCCGCCGAGTGAGCGGAGTGGATGGCCGAGGGACGAGGCTGTCCGCGCAGCGAACGAGAAGGGTGAGCGACCCCATGAGTGTGGTGGGAGCCCGCCGAGTGAGCGGAGTGGGGGGCCGAGGGACGAGGCTGTCCGCGCAGCGAACGAGAGGGGCGAGCGACCCATGAGCAAGGACAAACGGTCCGTCCTCGTCGTGACACACACCGGCCGGCCGGGCGCGGTGCGCAGCGCGAACCTCGTCATCGCGCGGCTCGCCGAGGCCGGCATCGCCGTCCGTGTGCTCGACGAGGAGGCGCCCGAGCTCGACTGCGCCGGCGCCGACATGATGCCCGTCTCGGCGGCCGCCTGCGAGGACGCCGAGATGGTGATCGTCCTCGGCGGCGACGGGACGCTGCTGCGGGCGGCGGAGTTGGCCCGCCCGGTCCGCACCCCGCTGCTCGGGGTGAACATGGGGCACGTCGGCTTCCTCGCCGAGGCGGAACGCGAAGACCTCGCCGCCACCGTCGACAAGGTCGTCACCCGGCGCTACGACGTCGAAGAGCGAATGACGATCGACGTCGCCGTCCGCCAGAACGGCGCGGTGACCAACACCACCTGGGCGCTCAACGAGGCGAGCGTGGAGAAGTCCTCCCGAGAACGCATGGTCGAGCTCGTCGTCGAGATCGAGGGCCGGCCGCTGTCGCACTGGGGCTGCGACGGTGTGGTGTGCGCCACACCCACCGGCTCGACGGCGTACGCGTTCTCCGCGGGCGGCCCCGTCGTGTGGCCCGAGGTCGAGGCGTTGCTCGTGGTGCCGATCAGCGCGCACGCGCTGTTCGCCCGTCCGCTGGTCGTCTCGCCGCGGTCGGTCGTGGCGCTCGAGGTGCTCGCCGACACCCCGCGGGCGGTGCTGTGGTGCGACGGGCGGCGCAAGGTGAGCCTGCCACCCGGCGCGAGGGTCGAGGTGCGGCGCGGCGCATCGTCGGTGCGGCTGGCCCGCTTGCACCAGACCCCGTTCACCAACCGGCTGGTGACCAAGTTCGGGCTTCCGGTCTCGGGCTGGCGGGGCCGACCCCACCCGCATGTCACCGAAGACCGCTAACCTCGCCTCAGGCACACACTCGGATCCGGCTGCGACGCAGGCGGCGACGGGAGCCCGAAATGTCACTGTGGAGGCGCGCGTGCGGCCTATGGTCGAGGAGGTAACGATCCGGGGCCTCGGGGTGATCGATGAGGCCGTCCTCGAACTGTCCCCGGGTTTCAACGTCCTGACGGGCGAGACCGGAGCGGGCAAGACCATGGTCGTGACCAGCCTCGGCCTGCTCTTCGGCGGCCGGGCCGACCCCCAGCGCGTACGTCCGGGAGCCGACCGCGCCAGCGTCGAGGGCCGCATCGTCGTCGCCGCCGACAGCAAGGTACGCCCCAGGGTCGAGGAGGCCGGCGGCGAGCTCGACGACGGCACCCTGATCGTGACCCGCACCGTGTCGGCCGAGGGCCGGTCCCGGGCGCATCTCGGCGGGCGTTCCGTGCCGGTCAGCACGCTCATCACGATCGCCGACGACCTGGTGGCGGTGCACGGGCAATCCGATCAGCAGCGGCTGTTGCACCCCGGCCGGCAGCGCGCGGCGCTCGACCGCTACGCGGGCGCGGCCATCGACAAGCCGCTGCGCGCCTACACGGCCGCCTACCAGCGGCACCGTCAGGTCACCGCGCTGCTCGACGAGCTCACCACGCGCTCGCGCGAGCGCGCGCAGGAGGCCGACCTCCTGCGCTTTGGCCTGGAAGAGATCGAGAAGGTCGACCCGAAGGCCGGCGAGGACGCCGAGCTGGCCGCCGAGGAGGAGCGGCTCGGCCACGCCGACGCGCTGCGCACCGCGGCGACCACGGCTCACGAGGCGCTGCTCGGCGACCCCGGCGCCGTGCTGGCCGCCGCCGACGCGGTCGGCCTGCTCGGCGCGGCCCGCAACGCGCTCGAGGCGGTACGCGATCACGACCAGTCGCTGGCGGCGCTGGCCGACCGGGTGGCGGAGGCCAACTATCTGGTCTCAGACGTCGGCACCGAGCTGGCCGCCTACGCCGAGTCCGTCGAAGCCGATCCGGCCCGGCTGGCCGCCGTCCAGGAACGCAGGGCGGCGCTGATCGCACTGACGAGGAAGTACGGCGAGACGGTGGCCGACGTGCTGGCCTGGGCCGAGCGGTCGGCGCAGCGGCTGACCGAGCTGGAGGGCGACGACGAACGCATCGACGAGCTGCGCGCCGAGCATGCCGAGCTGACCGAGCGGCTCGGCGAGCTGGCCGCCGAGCTCACCGCGGTGCGCCAGGAGGCGGCCGAACGATTCTCCGCCGCGGTCACCGAAGAGCTCACCGCGCTCGCCATGCCGCACGCCCGCATCGTGGCCGCCGTCACCCGGACCGGCGAGTTCGGTCCGTACGGGGTCGACGAGGTGGAGCTGCGGCTCGCCGCTCACCCGGGCGCGCCGCCGCTGCCGTTGCACAAGGGGGCGTCCGGCGGCGAGCTGTCCCGGGTGATGCTGGCGATCGAGGTCGTCTTCGCCGGTGCCGACCCCGTTCCGACGTTCGTGTTCGACGAGGTCGACGCCGGAGTGGGCGGCAAGGCGGCGGTCGAGATCGGCCGCCGGCTGGCCCGGCTCGCGCGCAGCGCGCAGGTGATCGTGGTCACGCATCTGCCCCAGGTGGCGGCGTTCGCCGACCAGCACCTCGTGGTGGAGAAATCCGACGACGGCTCGGTCACCCGCAGCGGCGTCACCGCGCTCGACCAGGACGGCCGCGTACGTGAGCTGTCGCGCATGCTCGCCGGCCTGGAGGACTCCGAGCTGGGCCGGGCCCACGCCGAGGAACTCCTCGCGCTCGCGGCCGCCGGCTGACGGCCGCCGGCACGCGGCCGCCGGCCGGCGCCGCCCCGGTGCCCCGGGGCCCCGGCTTGCGCGAGGTGGCCCGGCGTGAACGGGCGATCTCGATGTGCCTCGGTGTCGCCAAAGCGCCCAAATGGCCCGATGTGGACCCTCGCGACTTCGACGTGATCGGGCAACCCGGGTGACGAGGGTGGAAGGCTGGCATCAACACGCCAACTTCCGCAGGTGAGGATGGTGCCGGCGACGGCTCTGGCAGGATGGCAGGCGATGGAAGACCCGACCCCGGCTGCTGAGCACCGCCCGCGGCCGCCGGACGAGCCACGTCCGGCCAGGCCGCGCGACATCCTGCCCCGTGGCGTTCGGCCACGTGGCGGTCGGTTGCGCGGTGCGCGGCTGCGCGGTGCGCGGTTGGCGCGCCGCGCCGCGTCGGGCATCGGCGGCCTTTGCCAGGGCTTCCTCGGCATCAGCCGCGACAAGAAGGACGAAGAGGCCCCCGGGGTCAGCGGGCCGGTGCGGCTCGACCGCCGCACCAAGCGGCTCACCAAGCGGCTGCGGCCCGGTGAGGTCGCGATCATCGACCACGTCGACCTCGATCGCGTCAGCGCCGAGGCCCTGGTGGCCTGTCAGGCCGCAGCCGTCGTCAACGTGGCGCCGAGCATCTCCGGGCGCTATCCCAACCTGGGTCCGCACATCCTCGTCGACGCCGGCATCCCGCTGGTCGACGACGTCGGGCCAGAGATCTTCGCGAAGGTCGCGGAGGGCGACGTCGTCCGCATCGAAGACGGCGTGATCCACCGCGGCGACGACATCGTCACCAAGGGCACCGTCCAGACCGCCGAGACGATCGAGGTGGCCACGACCGAGGCCAAGGCCGGACTGTCGCTGCAGCTCGAGGCGTTCGTCGCCAACACCATGGAGTACCTCAAGCGCGAGCGCGACCTCCTGCTCGAAGGCGTCGGCGTGCCCGATATCGCGACCAAGCTGGAGGGCCGGCACGCGCTCATCGTCGTGCGGGGCTACCACTACCGCGAAGACCTCGCCACGCTCCGCCCGTACCTGCGCGAGTACCGGCCGGTGCTGATCGGCGTGGACGGCGGCGCCGACGCGCTGCTCGAGGCCGGCTACCGGCCTGACATGATCGTCGGTGACATGGACTCGGTCTCCGACGAGGCGCTGTCGTGCGGCGCGGAGCTGGTCGTGCACGCCTACCGCGACGGGCGGGCACCCGGGCTCGGCCGCGTCCACGAGCTCGGCAAGGAGGCCGTCATCTTCCCCGCGACCGCCACCAGCGAGGACATCGCGATGCTGCTCGCCGACGACAAGGGCGCCACGCTCATCGTCGCCGTCGGCTCGCATTACAACATGGTGGAGTTCCTCGACAAGGGCCGCGCCGGGATGGCGAGCACGTTCCTGACGCGGCAGCGAGTCGGCAGCAAGCTGGTCGACGCGAAGGGCGTCAGCAGGCTGTACCGCAGCCGCATCTCGACGTCCTGGCTGCTGCTGCTGGTGCTCGCCACGTTCATCACGATCGTCGTCGCGGTGATCGTCTCTCCGGCGGGCGGGCCGCTCACGCCGTTCCTCGCCGACAAGTGGCACAAGTTCGTCTTCTGGCTGACCGGACTCTTCACGTGATCGATTTCCGTTATCACCTCGTCTCGATCGCCGCCATCTTCCTATCGCTGGCGATCGGCCTCGTCGTGGGCGCCACCGCCCTGTCGGATCCGTCGCTCAGCCTGCTCAAGAGCGGCAACACCCAACTGGCCAAGGACAATCAGGCCTACCGCCAGCAGGTGCAGCAGATGCAGCGCCAGCAGGACGGCGAGAACCGGTTCGCCCAGCAACTCGGCCCGCAGCTGGTGCAGGGACGGCTGAGCGGCGAGCGGGTGGTGTTCGTCGTGCTGCCCGGCGCCAGCCAGACGATCTACGACCAGGCCACCAAGATGGTCGCCGAGGCCGGCGCCACGGTGAGCGGGCAGGTGACGATCCAAAAGAAGTTCCTCGACGACGACCAGGTCACCGTGCTCGACCAACTGGCCGAGACGGTCCGGCCCTCCGACATCACGTTCCCGCAGAACGCGACGCCCTACGACAAGGCCGCCGCGGTACTGGCCGGCTCGGTGGTGACCAACCAGCAGGCCAGGGCGGGCAGCGAGGACGCCGCCGGCGGCGAGATCTTGAGCGGATTCAAGGATCAGGGTTTCGTGACTTTCAGCGGGAAGCCCGGCGGACGTGCGACACTCGCCGTCGTGATCGCTCCATCGACGCCCTACCAAGGCCAGGGCTCGGACACCGACAACCAGGCGCTGGTGTCCCTCGCCGCCGCGCTGGACGCCGCCGACCGGGGCACGGTCATGGCCGGTCCGTTCCAATCGGCGCAGGACGGCGGGCTGATCCAGGTGCTCCGAGGCAGTGGCGCCGCCGAGCGGATCTCCACGGTCGACACCGCCGACCTCCCCTCGGGGCAGGTCGTCACCGTGCTCGCACTGGCGGCCGAGCTGACCGGCAAGTCCGGCAAGTACGGCACCGGCTCCAGCGTCGAGGGCTATCTGCCCAACCCCACCCCCGAGCCGAGCGAAAAGGGGCGCTCATGAAGCGGCTTGTCGTTGGCGGCGTGCTCGGCGCGGCCGCCGCGCGCGCGGCCTACTCCGCCTTCACCCGCCGGCCGCCGGGCCTCAACGGCCTGCCCGGCGATGAGGTCTGGGGCCGCACCAACCACCGGGGCGAGCCCGTCACGCTCCTCGAGGGCCCCGCGTTCGTGGCCGGGGCCACCGCGGCCGGGCTCGTCGCGCCCGGCCTGACCGGCCGGATGCGGGCGGCGGTGCTGCTCGCCGGCGCGGGCGGAGGCGTCCTCGGCGCCTACGACGACCTGGCCGGGTCCGGGTCGTCGCGCGGCTTCAAGGGGCACCTGGCCGCGCTGGCGCGGGGCGAGATCACCAGCGGCGCGGTCAAACTCCTCGGCATCGGCGCCGCCGGGCTCGCCGCCGCGGCGGTCGCCGGCACCGGGGCGCGGTCCAAGCCCGGCGCTGCCTTCGACGTGCTGGTCAACGGGGCCCTGGTGGCCGGCGGGGCCAACCTGATGAACCTGTTCGACCTGCGCCCCGGCCGGGCGATCAAGGTCGGCCTGCTGGTGGGCGCGCCGCTGGCGGCCGCCGGCGGCCGCCCGGTCAACGGCGGCCGGCGCGGCGTGGCGCCCGCGGCGGTGGTGGCCGCGCCGCTCGGCGCGGCGGCCGCCCTGCTGCCCGAAGACCTCGGCGAGAAGGCCATGCTCGGCGACGCCGGCGCCAACGCGCTGGGCGCGCTGCTCGGGCTGGCCGCGACCCGGCTCGGCCGGGGCGGCCGCCTCGCTATCCTCGCCGGCGTGGTCGGGCTGACCGGCGCCAGCGAGTTCGTGAGCTTCACCAAGGTCATCCAGTCGACTCCGCCGCTGCACTGGCTCGACATGCTGGGCCGCCGCCCACCCGCTCCGCCCGCCCCGCCCGCCGCCGCGGGCGCGCCCGTCCCCGCCGCCGGCACCCCCGCCCCCGCTCCCGGCCAGGCCGCGGGAGCCGGTTGACCCGGCACGGTGCCGGGCCGGTGTGGACGCGCTTCCCGGCCGTCGGCGGCATCGCGCGCGCCGCGGTGCTCATCGGGTCGATCACGGTGCTGGCCCGCGTCGCGGGATTCGGCCGTACGGTCACGTTCTCCCAGACGGTCACCACGTCATGCCTGAGCCAGGCGTACTTCACCGCCAACCAGATCCCCAACATCATCTTCGAGATCGTCGCCGGCGGCGCGCTGGCCGGCATGGTCGTGCCCGTGCTGGCCGGGGCGGTCGAGCGCGGCGCGCGCGACGAGGTGCACCGCACGACGTCCGCGCTGTTGACCTGGATCGTCGTGCTGCTGCTCCCGATGTCGGCGGTCGCCGCGCTGACCGCGGGGCCGCTGCTGCACGCGTTGGTGCGCGGCGCCGCGGCGCCCTGCTCGCGCGCCGACATCATCGAGGTCGGCGCCCGGATGCTCGTGGTGTTCGCGCCGCAGATCCTGCTGTACGGCGTGGCGGTCGTGCTGTACGGGGTGTTGCAGGCGCACCACCGGTTCACCGGACCGGCGCTGGCGCCGCTCGTGTCGAGCCTCGTGGTGATCGGCGCGTACGTCGCGTACGTGCCGGTGATGGGCGGGGCGAGCCCGAACGCGCTGGCGGGGCTGCCGCGCGCCGCGGAGCTGACGCTGTCGGCCGGCACCACGCTCGGGGTGCTGGCGCTCGTGGTGACGGCGCTGGTGGCGGCCTGGCCGCTGCGTCTGGCGGTCCGGCCCACGCTGCGCTTCCCGCCGGGCGTCGCGGGCCAGGTGCGCCGGCTGGCCGGCGCGGGCCTGGCCATGATCGTGGCTCAGCAGGTCGCGATGCTCGCGGTCGTGGTGCTGACCAACCGGTACGGCACCAACGGCGCGCTGGCCGACTACAACTACGCGTGGGCGACCTACCTGTTGCCGTGGGCCATCTTGGCGGTGCCGATCGCGACGGGCGCCTTCCCCCTCTTGTCGGCCCGTACCGATGACAACACGGACGCGGACAGGGCCGCGTTCGACCGCATCGCGGCCGCCACCACCCGCGCCGTCGTGCTCGCCTCCTGCGCGGGAGCCGCGGCGCTGGCCGCCGTCGCGCAGCCCGCCGCGCGCGTCTTCGACGGCGGCCCGCACGGGCGTCCCGAGGTGCTCGCCAGGGCCGTGCTGGCCTTCGCGCCCGGCCTGCTCGGGTACGGTCTCGTCGCCCACCTCGGTCGGGTGCTGTACGCGTGCGGCCGGGCCAGGTCCGCCGCGCTCGCCATCGTGGCCGGCTGGACGGTGGTGCTGGTGGCCGACGTGGCCGTGGCGGTCGCGGTGCCCGAAGACTGGGTGGTGGCCGCGCTCGGCCTCGGCAACACGATCGGGATGTCGGTCGCCGGCGCGCTGCTGCTGGTAGCGCTCGCCCGGGCCCGCGGCCGCGGCGCGCTCGCCGGATGGGGCCGGGCGGCGCTCGCCGGGCTCATCGCGGGGGTGCTCGGCGCGCTGGCGGGCTACGGTTGTGCGCGGGGTTTGGACATGGACGGCCGGCCGGCGAACGTCGGCGTCGCCGCGCTGGCCGCGGTGATCGCGGGTGGGGTATTTCTGGCGATCTCCTTTTTGATCGACAGACGTGACTTGTGGGCCGCGTTGAGCCGAGGGGTGGACACACGACGATGAGCGCCGATGAGCGGCACGACCTCGCCGGCATGCGCGTCGCCCTGGTCCTGGCGACGAGCGCGGGCGGCGTCGGCTCGCACGTCAGGTCGGTGGCGGCGGGGCTGGCCGGACGGGGCGGGCACGTCGCCGTCCTCGGTCCGGCGCCGACCGATGAGCTGTTCGGCTTCGCTGCGGCGGGCACGAGGTTCGAGGCCGTCGACATCTCCGATCGCCCGCGCCCCGTGCAGGACGCCCGCGCCGTGGCCCGGCTGCGGGCGATGCTGTCCGGCGCCGACGTGGTGCACGCGCACGGCCTGCGGGCCGGCGCGCTGGCCGCGCTGGCCGTCCGATCGATCCGCTCCGGCCCGCCGCTCGTCGTCACGCTGCACAACGCGGCGCCCACGGGCCGGCTGGCCGGCGCCCCGTACGCCGTACTCGAACGGATCGTGGCGCGCGGCGCGGCCAGCGTGCTCGCCGTCTCGCCGGACCTCGAGCAGCGGATGCGCGACCTCGGGGCACGGTCGGTGGCGCGCGCCCTGGTACCCGCGCCGCCCGCGCCCCCGGCGCGGGCCGATGCCCGCGCGCGGGTCCGCGCCGAGTTGGGGGCCGGGCAGCGGCCGCTGATCGTCACCATCGCCCGGCTGGCCGAGCAGAAGGGGCTGCCGACGCTGCTCGACGCGGCGGCGGCGTGGGCGCGCCGCGTGCCGCGGCCGCTCGTCGCGATCGCCGGCGACGGCCCGCTGGAGGCCGACCTGCGCGCCCGGATCGAGCGCGAGGACCTGCCGGTGCGACTGCTGGGCCGCCGGTCCGACGTGCCCGACCTGCTCGCCGCCGCCGACGTGGCCGTCATGCCGAGCCTGTGGGAGGGTCAGCCGCTCATCCTGCAGGAGATCCTCCGCGCCGGCCGGCCCCTCGTGGCCACGCGCGTGGGCGGGGTGGCCGCGCTGCTCGGCGCCGTCGACGGTGCGTCCGGCGAGGCGACAGGCGAGGCGCCCGGTGCCGCACTCGGCGAGGCGGCCGGTGCGGCGGCCGGCGATGCCGCCGGCCGCGCCGGGCTGCTGATCCCGGTCTCGGACCCGCCCGCGCTGGTGGCCGCGGTGAACCGCATCCTGGACGACCCGGCGCTGGCCGTCCGGCTCGGCGCGGCGGCGGCGCAACGTGCGGTCGCACTGCCGACAGAATCCGACGCCGTCGCTCAGTTGACCGCCGTCTACCGAAAACTCATCGCACACTGAGCCCGTGGTAACCACACGGTGAGCGTGCTCGAACCGGGGGGCGGGGCAGACAGACCGTGGCCGGCACCGTACGGTGAAGGGGCGATGCGGAGGTCGCTGAGCGCCGGCGAGCCCGGAAGCGATCTCCCTCCCGCACCGCGGAACCTATATAGTCAGTCGTTGAGGAGGGGAGTATCCCCGCGCGGCAGTCTCGTCATCACGGTCGGCCCGTCCTGCGGTCCGGCCCGGGGCTGTCGGTTCTCGCCGGAAACGGCGTGATCGGGAGAGACCTCCGGCGATGTTCAGTGCTCGCCGGAGGATGAGTTGTGGACGTTTCCCTGTGGGGCTGGGGCCTGACACTCGGCTGTCTCGTCACGCTGATCGCCCTCGATCTGATCATCGTTGACAGAGGGGGCCCGCGCGCGTTCACCCTGCGCCAGGCCGGCGCCTGGGTCGCCATGTACGTCTCGCTGGCCATCTTGTTCGGCGTGGGCATCGCCGTGGTCCAAGGCGGCGACACGGCGGGGCAGTTCTTCGCCGGCTACCTCACCGAATACAGCCTCAGCATCGACAACCTCTTCATCTTTTATGTGATCTTGGGGCGGTTCGCCGTGCCCAGGGTCCATCAGCACAAGGTGCTGCTCATCGGCATCGCGATCGCGCTTGTGCTGCGCGGCGTCTTCATCGCCGCCGGCGCCGCGGCGATCGCCACGTTCGAGTGGGTCTTCTTCATCTTCGGCGCCTTCCTCATCTGGACCGCGATCAGCCTGCTGCGCGGCGGCGACGAGCCGGAGGAGGAGAAGTTCACCGAGAACCTCATGCTGCGCTGGAGCAAGCGCCTGCTGCCCGCCAGCGATGAGTACGACGGCGCCAAGGTGCTGACCCGGCGCAACGGCAAGCTGCTCGTCACGCCGCTGTTCATCGTCATGATCGCGATCGGCACGACCGATCTGCTGTTCGCGCTCGACTCGATCCCGGCGATCTTCGGTCTCACCCAAGACCCCTATCTCGTCTTCACCTCCAACGCCTTCGCGCTGATGGGCCTCCGCCAGCTGTACTTCCTGCTGGGCGGGCTCGTCGAACGGCTGGTCTATCTCGACAAGGGCCTGTCGTTCATCCTCGCCTTCATCGGCGTGAAGCTCGTCTTGGAGGCGCTGCACACCTATGACGTCGCCTGGGCGCCGGAGGTTCCGATCTGGATGTCGCTGGCCGTGATCACAGGCACCATGGCGGTGACCACGGTCGCCAGCCTGCTCAAGGCCCGCCGGGCATCCGCGGAGCCCGCAGCGGAGCCTGCCGCGGAGCCCGGCGCGGAGCCCGGCGCGGAGTCCTCAGCGCCGATGGCCGAGACCGAGGCCGACACCGGAAACGGCGCGGCGAAGGAGCGCGACGGCGGGGTGACCGCCGGCGGCGCGATCTCAAATCCCCGCCGTTGCGACATGCGCACATATGGTGAGTAAAGTCACTCCCCACCCTTAGGCGAATCCCGTTCTAGAATCAGCGTCGGTAGGCGGTGCTACGTTGCCGGGGGACCGGGCGGAAAGGGTGTCTTATGGCCATCGGGCTGACCGAGGAGCACGAGGCGCTGGCCGCCTC
The DNA here is from genome assembly GCA_035765195.1 of Streptosporangiaceae bacterium. GTDB lineage: Bacteria > Actinomycetota > Actinomycetes > Streptosporangiales > Streptosporangiaceae > CALAED01. The sequence goes on along the minus strand of DASTYC010000013.1, from coordinate 110,104 downwards.
GGTGCGGGGGTTCGCGGAGCGCAGCATCTCGCCCGAGACCGTGCGCGCCGCACTGGACGCGGAGGCGACACGGCACGGGCCGCTGGGCAGCCCGCCGTTTTGGGCCGGTCTCGCCGAGCAGGGGCTGTTGGGGCTGCACATCGCCGAGGAGCACGGTGGCCAGGGCTTCGGCCTGCTGGAGCTCGCCGTCGCCATCGAGCAGCTCGGCCGGGCCGTGGCTCCCGGGCCCTACCTTCCGACGGTGCTGGCCGGCGCCGCGCTGTCGGCGTCCAGCAACGCCAAGGCGCGCGCAGAGCTGCTCCCGGGCCTGGCCGACGGCTCCCGCACCGGCGCGGTGTCGCTCGTCGCCGGCGGCCGGGCGGCCGCCGACGCCGGCCTGCGCGGCCGGCGCGACGGCGGCAACCTGGTGATCAGCGGCACCGTCGAGCCCGTGCTCGGGGCGGGCCTCGCCGACGTGGTCATCGTGCCGGTGAGCACCGACCAGGGCGAGGAGTGGGTCGCGGTGGACGCCGCCGACCTGACGATCACCTCGCTGCCCACCCTGGACCGGCTCCGGCCGGTCGCCAGGGTCGCGGCCGCCGACGTCACCGTCGCCGCCGACCGGGTGCTCGACGGCCTCGAGGGCCCGCAGGTCCTCGATCTGGCCGCCCTCCTGCTGGGTGCCGAGGCCGTGGGCGTGGCCGGCTGGTGCGTCACCACCGCGGCGGAGTACGCGAAGGTGCGCGAGCAATTCGGCCGGCCGATCGGCCAGTTCCAGGGCGTCAAGCACAAGTGCGCCCGCATGCTCATCGTGCTCGAGCAGGCCAAGGCCGCGGTCTGGGACGCCGCCCGTGCCATCGACGACGCCGCGGAGGAGTCGGCGCTGGCGGCCGGGGTGGCCGCCGTCATCGCGCCCGACGCGGCGCTCCAGTGCGCCCGCGACGCCATTCAGGTGCTCGGCGGCATCGGCTTCACGTGGGAACACGACGCCCACCTCTACCTGCGGCGGGCGTCGACGCTGCGGCAGTTGCTCGGCCCGGCCGCCGAGTGGGCGGGCTCGGTGACGCGGCTCGTCCGCGACGGCGTACGCCGTCCGGCTCAGGTGGAGCTCACCGAGGAGACCGAGCCCCTGCGGCAACGGATCCGCGCCGAGGTGGCCGAGCTGGCCGCGATCGACGACCAGCGGGAGCGCTGGACCGCGATGGGGGACGGCGGCTGGGTCGCTCCGCACCTGCCGGTGCCGTGGGGCAAGGACGCCTCGCCGCTGGAGCAGGTGCTCATCCAGCAGGAACTGCGCACCGCCAAGGTCAACGGCCCAGGGCTGGGCATCGGCGCCTGGGTGATCCCCTCGCTCGTCGCGTTCGGTACCGACGAGCAGAAGGAGCGGTTCCTGCGGCCCACGCTGCGCGGCCAGATGATCTGGTGTCAGCTGTTCAGCGAACCCGGCGCCGGCTCGGACCTGGCGTCGTTGTCGATGCGGGCCGAGCGCGTCGAGGGCGGCTGGCGGCTCACCGGCCAGAAGATCTGGACGTCCGTCGCGGCCTGGGCCGAGTGGGGCATCTGCCTGGCCCGCACCGACCCGTCGGCCGCCAAGCACGACGGCATCACCTACTTCCTGGTCGACATGAAGTCCGAGGGCGTGGACGTGCGGCCGCTCAAGGAGCTGACCGGCGAAGCGATCTTCAACGAGGTCTTCCTCGACGACGTCTTCGTCCCCGACGACTGTGTGGTCGGCGAGGTGAACGGCGGCTGGAAGGTGGCCAGGAACACGCTCAGCAACGAGCGTGTCTCGCTGTCCAGCGGCAGCGGCGGGCTCGGGCTCGGGCTGAAGGACGTCATCGGGCACGTCGTCGCCCGCCCGGAGCCGGACCCGGTGACGGCCGTGGCGCTCGGCGAGCTGGTCTGCCAGGGACAGTCGATCGAGCTGCTCGCCCTGCGGACGACCCTCAAGCAACTGTCCGGGCTCAACCCCGGCGCCGAGGCCAGCGTCCGCAAGCTGCTCGGCGTCCAGTTCAACCAGAACGTCGCCGACTACATCTGGGCCGCGCAGGGTCCCTTCGCGGCCGTCGAGGAGAAGGGCGCCGAAACCGGCACCTATGCCCGGCACATGCTGTTCAGCCGGGCCATGACGATCTACGGCGGCACCACCGAGGTCCAGCTCAACATCATCGGCGAGCGCATGCTCGGCCTGCCCCGCGACCCGGAACCGGGCAAGTAGCGCACCTGACCGGCCGGTCCGGAGTGCTCGCGGGCCGCCTCAGTGCTCGCGTGCCGCCTCAGTGCTCGCGCAGGGCGTCGGTGACCGGCCGGCGCGGCGTTTTGGGGTCGTGGTCGGCGTGCCCGAGCCGCAGCAGCAGCTGCGGGTACGCGCCGGCGGCGAACTCGGCCTGGATGCGACGACGATAGTCCGGCAGCTCCAGCGGCTGGGTGTGGAAGGCGGCGCTGACGTGGTGCGCCGTGGCATGCAACAGCAGCCGCTGCAGCACCTGGCCGGCCCGCAGCCAATCCAGCGGCCGGTCCTCCTGGGTGGCCAGCACGACGACCACGCCGAGGCCGTGGACGTTCGCCCGGTTGTGCGGCAGTGCGGTCGGCCACTGCGGATCAGGGCCGTACTGCCGGTCGGCGAAGGCCGGGCCGCTCGCCGTCCGGTCCGCGGCCCGGGCCGCCATCCCGTCGGTCCGTCGGCCGCCGCCGGCGGCCGCGGTCCAGCGGGCGCGCTCGGTCGCGATGCCGAGTTCGGCGCGCTGCGCCATTTCGGCCTTGCGGACCAGCTCGGCCAGGGTACGGATCTCCTCGGTGCCGCTGACCACATGCAGGGTGGCACGCTCCTCGTAGACCAGCCGCACCAGCTCGGTGATCAGCGCGGCCGGAACCGGCGCCGTGCTGAAGCGGCCGTGATGGGTACGGCGCCGCGTCATCGCGCGGTACAGCAGCTCGTCATAGGCGGTCGGGCGCGAATACCGGCCCCACCGGACGTCGGCGAGATGATCGAGCCGGCCCGTCTGCGGAAGCAGCTGCGCTTGGCTCGCGAACCCCAGATGGTGCATCGCCAGGCGCAGGTTGAACAGCGCGGCGCCGCCGCTGATGACGATCTCGCGTCCGGCCGGGTCCGTGTGCGGCAGCGCCCGAACCGGATCGGCGTAGACGCTGATGACGTCCCTGCTGCTGGCAAAGGACCACGGCTGAGTGTTGTGCATGGACGGCGCCGTCATGGCGGCGCGCACCACGAAGCGGGCCGCGAAGTCGGTACGGCCATGTGGCGCCCGGGTCGCCCCCGTCATCATCGTCTCAGCTCCCTGCCTCGATCTACATCCCCCAGCACACGAGGCCAGGTGAGCCGGCAATAGGGCCGAAGGGCCTACGTTGGAGGGACCTTCCGCGGCGGGCGGCCACGGCGCCCGCCCAGACGGCCGCCCACGGCGCACGGCGCGGCGCCCGGCATGGCGCCGCCCGGGCGCGCTGAGTACTCGCCGCGCCCGGCGAGTATCCCGCCGGGACCTTTGGCCCATGGGGTGCGGGCCCGCGATACCCGGGGCGGGCTCACGAATGCAACGCGAGCCCCTTGAGCACCTTGTCCACGGCGTTCTTCGGCCCGTAGACCGCCAGCCCCACCAGCGGCAGGGCATCGGCCGGCGCGGCGCGTACTGCGGCCCGGTTGTCCTCGTCGTTGCCCGTCTTGAACATCTCCTCGATGTAGACGGCGACGTCCATGCCGCGGGCGAGCGCGCGGCAGTGGGCCCGGGCGAGGTGGGCGGCGTCGGCGGCGTAGACGAGCACCGGCTGGCGGAACATCGGCAGATAGGTGTTGCCCGCGGAGTCCTCGTATCGCCGCCCGATAACCTCGGGCGCGCCACCGGCCACCGCGCTCGCCAGGAACGCGGTGACGTTGAGCCCCTGCCAGCCGGCGAGGTCCTCCCGTAGGGCGATGCCGATCTTGGTGTCGAAACGCATGTGTCCAGGCTGGCGGCAGGCCCCGGGTCCGGTCTTGAACGCGGGTGCGCACGGCCACGAGCCGGACGAGGGACAATGGGCGTGTGGCCGACGATTGGTCCCGTTACTGGCGGTCCGCCGAGCAGCCGCTGGAGGCGATGCACGCTCACTTCGAGCGGCACGTCTACCACCGGCACAGCCACGAGACCTACTCCTTCGGCGTCACGGAGGCCGGGGCCCAGACGTTCACCTGCCGCGGCGCCGCGCATACCAGCGCCGCCGGGATGATCATGGCCTTCAACCCCGACGACCCGCACGACGGTCACGCCGCCGACGAGACCGGCTTCACCTATCGGATGGTCCACGTCGGGCCGGAACTGGTCACGGGCGTGCTCGCCGACGTCGCCGAGCGCCGCGTCGGCCGTCCGCTGTTCGCCGAGCCCGTGCTCCATGACCTCGCCGCCGCGCGGAGCCTGCGCGCCCTGCACGCCGCGTTGCTGGGGGACCCGCCGGGTTCGACCGCGCTGCGGCGCGACGAACTCCTCGCCGCGACCGTCACCGCGCTCGTCCGGCGGGCCGCGAGCCGACCCGGCCGCATCGCCCTATCCGCCCCATCCGCCCCGTCCGCTTCGGTCGCGACGCCGCGGGACGCGGCGCGGCTCGCCGACCGCGCGCGGCGGCTGATCGACGCCACGTACCTCGAAGACATCTCCGCCGAGTCGCTGGCCGCCGCCACCGGCCGCAGCCGCTTCACCGTCTACCGCGCGTTCACGGCGGTGTACGGGATGGCGCCCAGCGACTACCAGCGGCAGCTGCGCCTGCGCGAAGCCCGGCGGCTGCTCGCGCTGGGCCGGCCGATCGGCGAGGTCGCGGCACAGACCGGGTTCGCCGATCAGGGGCACCTGACGCGGTGGTTCGGCCGCTACTACGGGGTCACGCCGGGCGGTTACCGCCGGGGCGGCGAGGGTTGAGTGTCGGTATCACGGTGTCGGTATCACGACGGGAGCAGCCGTGCGGTTCAGTCAGTTGTCTCATCTCGAATGCGGGCGCTGCGGTGCGGACCACGAGGCGGACGTGCCGCGGCACCTGTGCGAGCGGTGCGACTCGCCGCTGCTGGCCCGCTATGACCTGGCGGCGGTGCGGTCATCGGTGCGGCCCGCCGAACTCGCCGCCCGCCCGGCCGATCTTTGGCGCTACCACGAGCTGTTGCCCGTACGCGACGCCGGCGCGGTGGTCACCCTCGGCGAGGGGATGACGCCATTGCTGCCGTTGCCCCGCTACGGCGAGCTGATCGGGCTGCCGCGGCTGCTGATGAAGGACGAGGGACTGATCCCGACCGGGTCGTTCAAGGCCCGCGGCGCGGCGGTCGGCGTGTCGCGGGCCGCCGAGCTCGGGGTCGAACGGCTCGCGATGCCGACGAACGGCAACGCCGGCGCCGCCTGGGCGGTCTACGCGGCGCGCGCGGGGCTGGCCGCCACGATCGTGATGCCCGCGGACGCCCCCGAGATCACGCGTCGCGAGTGCGTGGCGGCGGGCGCCGACGTCTATCTGGTCGACGGGCTGATCGGCGACGCCGGGCGGATGATCGGCGAGCTGGTCGCGGCCGGCGGGGGAGCCGCCGCCGGGCCGGCGATCTACGACGCCTCGACGCTCAAGGAGCCCTACCGCATCGAGGGCAAGAAGACCATGGGCCTGGAGATCGTCGAACAGCTGGGATGGCGCACACCAGATGTGATCATCTATCCCACCGGCGGCGGGGTCGGCCTGATCGGCATCTACAAGGCGCTGCTCGAGCTGCGCGAACTGGGCTGGATCTCAGGCGCGCTGCCCCGCCTGGTGGCCGTCCAGGCCGAGGGCTGTGCGCCGATCGTACGGGCGTTCCAGGACGGCGAGCCGGTCAGCACGGCCTGGCCGCGGGCGCACACGATCGCGTTCGGCATCAACGTGCCCAAGCCGCTGGGCGATTTCCTGATCCTGGAGGCGCTGACCGCCACGGCGGGCACCGCGATCAGCGTTCCCGACCACGAACTGCTCGCCGATCTGCGCCAGGTCGCGACGCTGGAGGGGGCGTTCATCTGTCCCGAAGGGGCGGCCGCCGCCACCGCGGCGCGCAAGCTGCGCGCGAGCGGCTGGCTCGACGCGGACGACGAGGTCGTGGTGCTCAACACCGGCACCGGCCTGAAATACCCCGCCACGGTGCCGCTCGACCTGCCGGTCCTGCCGGTGGACGGCGGGATCACGCTGATACGTTAACGCCAAGCCAGGCGTTGTTTGGCCCTCTATGAGGAGTATTCGGCCGCGTATACTCGTCTGCGAACAATCGCCGGCGAATCCTCTCTCGCGAGGTGACGACGTGGCCGGGCGGCGACGGGTGCGCAACATGCTCGGTCTCGCCGTGCTGTCCGCGGTCTCCGCCGGGCCGATGCATCCGTATGAGATGGCGGCGGTGATGCGCGCCCGCGGCAAGGACCGCGACGTGCCGATCAAATGGGGCTCGCTCTACACCGTCGTGCGCAACCTCGAAAGACACGGCCTCCTGGCGGTGGCCGACAACGTACGGCAGGGCGGGCGGCCCGAGCGCACCGTCTATCGCATCACCGACGCCGGGCGGGCCGAGCTGGGCGACTGGGTCCGGGAGCTGATCGCGGTGCCCGAGCCGGAGCACCCCCGGTTCGAGGCGGGGCTCTCCGTGATCGCGGCGTTGACCCCTGACGAGGTGATCGCGCTGCTGTTCGATCGGCTCGCGGCGCTGGAGCGAGACAACGCCGAGCGGCGGCTCGCGCTGGCCGCAGCGGCGGAGGAGACGCCGCGGATCCTCCTCATCCACGCCGAGTACGACCTGACCATGCGTGAGGCCGAGGCGCGGTGGGTGCGCGTGCTGCTCGCCGAGCTCACCGACGGCACCCTGCCGGGCCTGGCTGAATGGCGAGAATCCCGCGCCACCGGGAAGGTGTCGCCCGAGCTCGCCGCACTCGCCGACCGCGGCGCCGCGCCGGGACCGGCGCACCCGCGGGGCCGGCCCGGCCGACGGAGCCGACCGGATCGGCCGGATCGACGGGATCGGCCAGATCGGCCGGATCGACGGGGTTGACCCTCGCGAGACCGTCTCGCCGAGCGCCGGCGTCAGCGTGGTGAGCGGCCCGCGTAACACGGCAGACCGCGGAACCACCCCACGGTCTCGGCCAGCCCGTCCGCCAGCGACACGGGCGCCACGGCGGGGAACAGCCCCCGCAGCCGGCCGGTAGCGGCCTGGGAGTGGCGCACGTCCCCGGCCCGCGGCGATTCGTGCCGGATCTCGACCGGCACGCCCACGGCGGCGGCTACCTGATGGGCCAGGTCGAGCACGGACACACGCGTGCCGAACGCGAGGTTGACCGGCACCGGGCAGGTCACGCCGCGCTCCACGGCGTCGGCCAGGACGCGCGTCACCGTACGCACGTAGGTGAAGTCGCGGGTCTGCCGTCCGTCCCCGTGCACCCGGAGCGGCCGGCCGCGCAGCGCCGCGTCGATGAACGCCGGAACCACGGCCGCGTAGGCATGCCCGGCCGACTGCAACGGGCCGTAGACGTTGAAGAACCGCAGCGCCATCGTCGGCAGGCCGAAGCTGGCGCCATAGGCCAGCACGTACGCCTCCCCGGCCAGCTTGCTCGCGCCGTAGGGGCTGAGCGGGCGGGTGGGCAGATCCTCGTGCTTCGGCAACTCCGCCACCGACCCGTACACCGATGACGACGAGGCCCGTCGCGATCGAGGCCGGTGACCGTGCCGGTCGCGCCGACGGCGCGCAGGGGTCGCCGCGGCGGTCGCTCGACGACGTGCTCCGCGACACCATCGCCGAGGCGCGGCGCGAGCTCGCGCCGGCTCCCGACCTCGTCTCCAGCTGAGCGTCCGACGTTCAGACGCGCCGCGAGACGCGCCGGGTCAGGCGCGGGTCGCCGCGAGAAGGCGTTCCATGGCGGCGAGTTGCCGATCGGGCTCGATGCGCATCGACCAGAAGACCTCGCCGACGCCGAAGGTCTCCAGGCGCGCCAGGTCGTCGAGGATCTGGTCGATCGAGCCGGTGAGCGGCTCGCGATCGTCGAGGGCGGCGTCGGTGATGGAGCCGTTGACGCGGACGACGATGGGCAGCGCGCCCGGGTCATGGCCGGCGGCCTCGGCCGCGCGGCGGAAGGCTCCGAGCAGATCGCCCAGCGCCTCCAGGGTCGGGTGGAGGGGACGGCCGGCGATCGGGTTCAGGCCGATGCCCATGCGCGCCGCGCGTTCGGCGGCGGCGACGGTGCTCGCGCCGATGAGCAGCGGCGGTCCGCCGGGGCGCACCGGTTTGGGGCCGATCTGCGACTCGGGGAGCCGGTAGAAGCGTCCGTCGAACGACACCGGGTCGGCGCCCCAGATGGCGCGCATCGCCTCGATGTGCTCCTGGAAGCCGGCCCCGCGGCGCCTGATCGGCACCCCGGTGACCGCGAACTCCTGAGGCATCCAGCCCTGGCCCAGGCCCGCCACCAGCCGGCCGCCGCTCAGCCGGTCGAGCGTGGCCAGCCGGCGCGCGAGCACCACGGGGGGATGGAAGAGCGCGTCGATGACGCTCGTGCCGAGCCGGATCCGCCCGGTCCTGCCGGCGAGAAAGGCGAGGGTCTCGATCGGCTCGTAGACGCTTGCGTAGATGTCGGGCAGCGCGACCGCGGGCCCGCCTCCCATCGAGACCGGCCGGGTCGGGCGGAGTAGGCGCTCGAAGGTCCAGATCGAGGCGAGGCCGAGGCGCTCGGCCTCCGTCGCGACGTGCGAGATCACCTCGGGCGACGCTGCGGCGCCACCGGTGGGCAGGCCCAATCCGAAGTCCATCGTGACCCTCCTCGAACGGCTCGTGCCCGGTCAGCCTATGGGGCGCGGAGAGGGAGTCGCGAAACGGGATCGAACACATGAGTCAGCACCAGACAGCCGACTACCAGGAGAAACAGGTTTGTAACCGACAGACCGACATAGTTGTCACTTTCCTGCGCATAGCCGGACCCAAGTTCACCATGTGAAATCACGTTTAGTGAGGCCCATGGGATGGTCCTGTGGTAAGCGTGGCAATAGATGCTAGAGTCCCGCCCGTGATCGTGAGAAGTTTTCCACAGCCCTGACAAACCCTTCGATCCAGCTCCGCCCTAGCATCGGCGCCGTTTTGTCAATGGCATAGTCGCGGCGCCGGATGAGGACACTTCACGATGTCCAGCCAACTCGATACGGACGCCCCTCACGCGGTAATGAATTTTCCGCTCTACCGTTCCCTGCCGCGGCTTATCAAAGACCCCCTCAAAGAGCTGGAACGCATGGGGAGAACGGCCGGGGGGAAGATCTTCCGGCTCGACCTCGGCGCCTCCCGCCCGTGGGTCGTCACCCATCCCGACCATGTCCAGCAGGTGCTGCGGCGCGAAGCGCACAATTATCTGCGCGAAGGCGTCTTCTGGCGGCCGCTGCGCACGCTGATGGGCGACAGCATCCTCGCCGAGCGCGGCGAATGGGAGTTCAGCAAGCGGATCCTGCAGCCGGTGTTCACGACACGAAATGTGCATGCGATCACCGATCACATCGCCGCGGCCGTCGACGCGGCGGTCGAGCCCCTGCACGCGGCGGCCGCGTCGGGCCGGCCCATTCGAGTGCTCCCGGAGATGAGCCGCATCGTCAACGAGACGGTGATCAAGGTCTTGTTCGGCGACAAGATCTCCGCGGCCGAGGCGGAGCGGCTCGTTCCCGCCATGGACCGCGTCGCCGTCTCGATCGCCTGCCGCTTCTTGCTGCCCTTCGTGCCGCGTGCCATCCCGCTGCCGGGCGACCGCGCCTTCAAAAGGGCCGTCGGCGTCATGGACGACACGCTGTTCGGCTTAGTGCGGAGGTATCGCGAGCAGCCCGGCGCCGGACACGACATCTTCACCGCGCTGTGCCGGGCGCGCACGCCCGACGGCCGCGCCCTGCCCGACCGGTGGATCCGCGACAACCTCCTCGCCATGTTCGCCACCAGCACCGAGACCACGACCGTCGCGCTGACCTGGCTGTGGCCGCTGCTCGCCGCACGTCCTGAGGTGGCGGCGCGGCTGCACGCGGAGATCGGCCGCGTGGTCGGCGACGACCGCGTCGTGCGACCGGAGCACCTGCGTCACCTGGAATACGTCAAGCGGGTGGTCCAGGAGTTGCTGCGCCTGTTCCCCGTGGGCTGGATGTTTCCCCGGATCGCCGTAGGGCCGGGCGCCATCGGCGGCGTGCCCCTCAAGGCCGGTCAGACCGTGCTGATCAGCCCGTTCCTCACCCACCGGCTGCCATCGGTCTGGCCGCGGCCGCTCGAGTTCGACCCCGACCGGTTCGCCCCCGAGCGCGCCGCGGGACGGCACCGATACGCCTACTTCCCCTTCGGGGGCGGGCCGCACCAGTGCATCGGCCGGCATGTGTTCAACGTCGAGGCGCACCTGATCCTGGCGAACATCTTGAGCCGCTTCCGGCCCGACCTGTCGGCCCTCGACCCGGTCGAGCCCCGCATCGGCGCGACGTTGCGCCCCGACCGCGAGATCGAGATGACCCTCATTCCCGTAGGACCGGTCCAATGAGCGAGCGGGAGGCGCGCGGCGCGCTGGCCGCGGACGTGCGGCGGGCGCCGGCGGCGCGCGAATGCGGCGCCATTTGCGCGGTCGCGGGCCGCGGCCAGCGCGAGATGCGCGCGTGGGCCGCGCGCTATCCCGCCCTGCTGGACGCCGAGGCCTTCGACCCTGCCCTGTTCGGGACGCTCGCCGCCGCGGCGGCGTTCAGCGGGCCCGGCCTCACCGCGGCCGACCTGCGCGTGGCCAACCACCTCTGCCTGTGGTGCTTCGCCGTCGACTGGCGCATCGACTATGTGGCCACATCGGAGCACGAGGTGGCCGACATCGTGCGCCGCTGCGCCGCCGTGGCCGACGGCGGCGCACCCGATCCGGGGGACGATCTGACCCGGGCCCTCGCCGACTTTCGCGATGAGCTTGCGGCGGCGCCGGCCTTCGCCCGCCTGAGCGCGTTCTGGCGCGACGAACTGGGTCTGATGCTGGAGGCGATGGCGCGCGAGTGGTCGTGGAAGGCGGCGCGGGACGCCGGTGCGATCGACCGCCCGACGTTCGAGGAATACCTCGCCAACGCCCACAATCTCGGGTTCTCCGTGGTGTTCGCCGCACACTGGATCGCCACCGGCCCCGGGGAGGAGGGCGCCGACGACCTGGTGCGGGCCGCGAGCCATGAGGTGCAGCGGGTCATCCGGCTGCTCAACGACCTCGGCACGTACGAACGGGATCTGGCCTGGGGCGACCTCAACGCCCTGATGCTCGACGTGGCCCGCGACGGCGTGGACCGGCGCCTCGCCGAGCTCACCGCACGAGCGCGGGAGCGGCTCCACGCGTTGCGGGACCGCCATCCGGGGCTGGCCGGACACGCCGACTACATGGAACGGCAGATGGATTTTTGCGCCGGCTTCTACGCGGTCGGCGACTTTTGGGGAGACCTCGCCGAGGCCGCGCGGTGAGCGCCGGCGGGTCGCCGGACGTCCAGGCGCTGATCGCCGAACTGCTCGAGCGTCCGTGGGGCCAGGTGTCTCCCTCGGTGTACGAGACGGGCCGGCTGGTCACGTTGAGCCCGTGGCTGACCGGCGACGTCGCGCGGATCGGGTTCCTCCTCGACGCCCAGCGGGCCGACGGCGGGTGGGGCGCCGCCGACGATGGCTACGCACTGGTGCCCACGCTGAGCGCGACCGAGGCGCTGCTGTCCGTGCGCGGCCGGCGCCGGCGTCACGACCGCGGGCCGGCGGACCACGGGCCGGCGGACCACGGGCCGGCGGACCATGGGCCGGCGGACCACGGGCCGGCCGACGCCCGGCTCACGCGGGCGGCGGTGCGCGGGCTGGACATGCTCGCCGACCTGCTGGCCGGGAACGGACCTCTCGTCCCGGACATGCCGGCCATCGAGCTGATCGTGCCCTACCTCATTGGACGGATCAACCGGCATTTGGCCGCGCCCGACCTGCCGTGGCGCGGCGGTCGCCTCACGCCGCCCCCCGGCATGGAGGACGCGAAGCTGAAGGCGGTCCGCCGCGCGCTCGCCGGCGGAGGCGGCGCGCCGCGCAAGCTGCTGCACGCCTTGGAGGTGGCCGGCGACGTCGCGTGCGGGCTGCCGCACATCCGTCCGGAACTCACCGGCACCATCGGCGCGTCGCCGGCCGCGACCGCCGCGTGGCTGGGCGACCGTGGCCCGGCCCAGCCCGGCGACGCCGCGCGGTGGCACCTCGAGACGGTGAGCGCGCTGCACGGTGGACCGGTGCCATGTGGCTATCCGATCACGGTGTTCGAACGCGCCTGGGTGGTGACCTGGCTCGCCCGGTCGGGCGTGCCCGTGACCGCGCCGCCGCAGCTGGTGCTGAGCCTGACCGCGCCGCTCGGGCCGGCCGGCACGCCCGCCGCGGCCGGGCTCCCCGCGGATGCCGACACGACCGCCGGGGCGCTGTACGCACTGTCGTTGCTGAACGCGCGGCATCGCCCGGACCCGCTATGGGAGTACGAGACGCCGTCGCATTTTTGTACGTGGCGCGGCGAGGAGGGCGCATCGACCACGACCAACGCGCATGTGCTCGAGGCGTTCGGCCACTACCTGGAGGAGACGTCCGATCGGATCGGCCACGATGCCGCGCGGCGGTACGCGGCGGCCGTCGGCAAGGCGGCGGCGTGGCTGCGTGATCAGCAGCGCGCCGACGGCAGTTGGACGGATCGCTGGCACGCCTCGCCCTATTACGCGACGGCGTGCTGTGCGCTGGCGCTGGCGCGGTTCGACCGGCGACGATCGGCGGCCGCCCTGGCCAGGGCCCGGCGATGGGTGCTCGCCACGCAGCGGCCGGACGGCTCGTGGGGCCGGTGGCGGGGCACAGCGGAGGAGACCGCGTACGCCGTGCAGGTCCTGCTCGCCCACGGTTCTGGAGCGGGCGATGAACCGGAGCCGCCGCCGGACGAGTCGTGCGTACGGGCGGCGATGCGGGGTCGCGCGCATCTCGCCCGGTCGCTCGCGGCCCCCCGGGACGGCGACGCCGCCGAGCCGGCGCTGTGGCACGACAAGGATCTGTATCGGCCCGCGGCGATCGTGCGGGCGGTCGTGCTGGGCGCGCTGCACCTCACGAGTGCGGAGCGCCTCGCCTTTGTCGGATAAATACGGCAAACACGGCGCTAGGGCATAAAGGGGAAAGGTGGTCCTTTGTGGATAGTTCACCTTGAGGGGTCATGGTCACGTTGCTAAGGTGCCAGCCGTACGACGGAGCGAAATAGCGATCACCGCCCGCACCCAACGGGCTTATCTACATATTGATAGGGCGATTGTCATGCGTTTCCGCAACTCCCGCCTGCGGATCAAGGTCACGGCCCTGTTGGTGTCGCTTACCGCGCTATGGGCGTTCGCGGCGTGGGTGACGTTGCGGGAGGGCGTCAACCTGCTGTGGGTGGCCACGCTCGACAAGCACATCGCCCAGCCCACCGACCCGCTGCTCGCCGATCTGCAGCGAGAGCGCAGGTTGTCGGTGGTCCAGCTGGCCAACCCGGGGGCGCAGCAGGAGGCGGCGCTGCGGGCGCAGCGCGGCCGCACCGACCGGGCGGTGACCAACGTGATCCGGCTGGCGCGCGACGGCAGCGTCAAACGGGCGGCGGGCCGCTCACTGGAGCGGCGGATCGACGAGACGCTCACCTTGCTCGACGGGCTCAACGCCACCCGCAATCAGCTCGATTCCGGCGGTGCCGATCGCGGCCGAACGGTCGAGGAATATTCCACGATCATCGAGTCCATTTTCAGGATTTATGACTCATTGGCGACATTGGATGACAAGCAGTTCGCCAAGGACACCGCGGCGCTGCTCGAGCTCAACCGCATGTGGGAGGTCCTTTCCCAAGAGGACGCCATCCTCGCCGGGGCGTTGGCCACCGGACGGCTCAGCATCGCCGAGCGCACGCGGTTCACCGAGATCGTGGGCGCGCGGCGCTTCAACACCGACCGGGTGGCGCTCAAGATCCAGCAGTACGATCCCGCCGCGTACACGCAGCTCACCAAGAGCGCCCCGCTCAGCCGCGTAGAGGCGCTCGAAGACGCCGTCATCCAGCGGATCGTGACCCCGCGGCGCGGGCCGGCTGAGACCCGGCCGGGCGTCACCGCCCAGCAGTGGGCCGACACGACCGGGCCCGCGATCGCCCAGTTGCGGCAGATCATCCAAGCGTCCGGCGACCGGCTGATCGAGCGCGCCAAGCCGATCGCGACCGGCGCGATCGTCCGGCTGCTGCTGGCCGGCGGCCTCGGCCTGCTGGCCGTCATCGCCTCCATCATCGTGTCGATCACCACGGCCCGCGCCCTGGTCGCCCAGCTCGACCGGCTGCGGCACGCGGCGCTTGAGCTCGCCGAACGGCGGCTGCCCAGCGTGGTCGAGCGGCTGGGCCGCGGCGAGGAGGTCGACGTCGCGACCGAGGCGCCGCCGCTGGCCTTCGGCAGCGACGCGGTGGGCCAGGTCAGCCGCGCGTTCAACGCGGTGCAGGAGACCGCCATCCGCAGCGCGGTCGAGCAGGCCGAGCTGCGGCGCGGCATCCGCGACGTCCTGCTCAGCCTCGCCCGGCGGACGCAGACGCTCGTCCACCGGCAGCTCACCCTGCTCGACAGGATGGAGCGGCGCGAGATGGAGACCGCCGAGCTGGAGGACCTCTTCCGGCTCGACCACCTGGCGACCCGGATGCGGCGCAACGCCGAGAACCTCATCGTGCTGTCCGGGGCGACCCCCGCCCGCGGATGGCGGCGCTCGGTGCCGATGATGGACGTGGTGCGGGCCGCGGTCGCCGAGATCGAGGACTACACCCGGGTGAGCGTGCTGCCGATGGGCTCGGTCTCGCTGGCGGGCCGCGCGGTCGGCGACATCACCCACCTGCTGGCCGAGCTGATCGAAAACGCCGTCTCGTTCTCGCCGCCGCCCGCGGTCGTGCAGGTCAGCGCGCACGTCACGGCACGTGGCTATGCGATCGAGATCGAGGACCGCGGCCTGGGCATCGCCGAGGAGCGGCTGGAGGCGATCAACGCTCGCATCAGCGATCCGCCCGAGTTCAACATGTCGCGTTCGGTGCAGCTCGGGCTGTACGTCGTGGGGCGGCTGGCCCAGCGCTACGGCGTGCGCGTCACGCTGAAGAACTCGGCGTACGGCGGCACGACCGCGGTCGTGTTGATCCCGGGAGACCTGCTGATCGACGATCCGGACGGTGCCGCCGACGCGCCGGTGCCCGTCTCCTCGCCGGCCCGCGCGGCGGCCGAGCCGGTGGCGGTGGCCGCCGTGTCGACGCGCAGGCGCGCCGCGCTCGGCGGCGGCCGCCAGCGCGCACCGGTTCTCGTCGGCAACTCGGCCGAGCCGGCGGAGCCGGACGAACCAGCCGAACCAGCCGAACCGGACGACGCCGACATGACTCGAGGGCTTCCGCGGCGCGAGCGCAAGCACTCACCGCCGCCTTCGGTCGGGACGCGACCGCCGGGACCATCGGCGAAGGCGCGGCCGGACGCGACGGCGGAGGCCCAGGAAACCCAGCCGGAGGGGCCGGGGAACACGATGCCGCTGACGCCCGCCGGACTGCCCTTCCGGATCCCGCAGGCCAGCATCAACCCGGCGCTGCGCTCGGACCGGCCGGCGGGGACCCGGGCGGACGAGACGCGGGCGGGCGGCGACCGGGCCGCGCCCGCCGCGTCCGGCGCCGGCAGGGCGGCCGACGACGCGCGCCGATCTCCCGAAGAGGTGAGACGGCTCGTGGGGTCCTACCTGTCCGGCACCAACCGCGGCAGGTCCGACGCCGCGCGGGCGCGGCGCGCCCCCGCGGATCCAGCCGCGGCCACGCCGCCACGAGCAGCGGACGAGTCGCCGGAATGAGATTCACCAAGCATCAGCCGTCGGCCGGCAGCATGAAATGGAAGCGGGGCAACGAGTGACGCAGCAGGCAGATTCTTCAGTGGACCTGACCTGGTTGCTGGATGACCTGGTCAGCCGCGTGAACGAGACCAAGCACGCGGTCGTGTTGTCCGCGGACGGCTTGCTCATGGCCACGTCGAAGGACTTCGACGTGGACGACGCCGAGCACCTGGCGGCGGTGGCGTCGGGCATCCAGAGCCTCGCCAAGGGGGCGGGTGAGCGGTTCGGCGGCGGGACCGTCCGGCAGACGATCGTGGAGATGCAGTCCGCGTTCATGCTCGTCACCGTGGCCGGCCAGGGCGCCTGCCTGGCCGTCTTGAGCTCAGAGCAGGCCGACGTCGGCCTCATCGCCTACGAGATGGCCATGCTCGTCGCCGCCCTCGACGAGCACCTCAGCTCGCCGGCGCGCTCGGCCGGCCCCGTCGCCTCGGGTGAGCGATCACCATGACCGAGCACGAAGACGACGTGCCGGCCGAGGAGCGTCTCCTCGACGACGACGCGGGGCCGATGGTGCGGCCCTACGTCATGACGAGCGGCCGGATGCAACCCGTCCGCGGCACGTTCGACCTGATCACGCTCGTGGTGGCCACGCGTGACACGCCGGGAGTGCAGCCGGGGCTCGGCCCCGAGCATCTCGCGATCACCGAGCTGTGCCAGCGGCCGATCTCGGTGGCGGAGATCGCCGCCGAGCTCGATCTGCCGGCCGGCACCGTGCGCGTGCTGCTCGGCGATCTGCTCGACAAGGGCTTCGTGGTGACCCAGGAGCCGCAGCCGGACGTGGATGTGCGGGACAAGCGGATGTACGAGGTGGTGCTCGATGGCCTCCGGGCGCTCTGACCGGCCGGCCGGGCTCCGGATGATGCCCAACGCGATCAAGATCCTGGTCGCGGGCGGCTTCGGGGTCGGCAAGACCACGCTCGTGTCGGCGATCTCCGAGACGCGGCCGCTGCGCACCGAGGAGATCCTCACCGGCGAGAGCGTGGGCGTCGACGACCTGTCGGGCGTCGAGGGCAAGAACACCACCACGGTCGCGATGGACTTCGGCCGCATCACCATTCGCGACGAGTACGTGCTGTACCTCTTCGGCACGCCGGGCCAAAAGCGTTTTTGGTTCATGTGGGACGAGCTGGCCATCGGCGCGCTCGGCGCGGTCGTGCTCGCCGACACGCGGCGGCTGGCCGACTGCTTCCCCTCGGTGGACTACTTCGAGCGGCGCGGGACGCCGTTCATCGTGGCGGTGAACTGCTTCGAGGGCGCCCAGCGGTTCAATCTGGAAGACGTGGAGCTCGCGCTGAACCTCGGGCCCGACATTCCCGTCATGCTGTGCGACGCGCGCAGGCGCGAGTCGGGCAAGGAAGTGCTGATCACCCTCGTCCGGCACGCGATGAGCGCCCATGCGGCGCAGCCGGCCCCCGCAGGCTGAGCTCGGGGCAACGCCGCCGGGCCGAAGCGCGCCCGTGCCGCCGGCAAGACGGCGGCGCCCCGGACCCTCGTGAGGCCGTCCGGGCGCCGAACCTGGATACTGCGAAAGGTGATGACGCACTCGCAGGTGGCCGTGGCGCTCGGCGCCGCCGACTGTGAGGCGTGGCGGCCCGGCCTGCTGCACCAGCCGGTGAACGCCCTGTCCAGCCTGGCGTTCGTGGTGGCCGGGGTATGGGTGGCGCTGCGCGCCGCCGCCGACCACGCCCCCGACCACGCCCCCGACCACGCCGATAGGGCCGATCGGGCCGGTCGCGCCGATCGGGCCGCCGTCGCCATCTACGCGGGCGCCCTGATCGGCAACGGCGCGGGCAGCTTCCTCTACCACGGCCCCGGCTGGCCCGGATCGGCGTTCGTCCACGACGCCGCAGTCCCGGCCGCCCTGTTGTTCATCGCCGTTGAGGACGTCGCGCTGCTGCGCGGCTGGACCGACCGGCGGCGGCTGTGCGCGTACGCGTTGGGGCTCGGCGCCGCGTGCACGGCCTTGACCGTCGCGCCCGCCGCGAGCGTCGCCGTCACGGCGGCGGCCGGCGCGCTCGCCGGCGCGGCCGAGGCGGCGGTGGCGATCGCGGCTCGCCGCGGTCCCGGCGGGCCGGCTCGGGAGGCGCCGGCCCCCGCCACGATCGCGCTGGGCGCCGCGGCCCTGGCGGCGCTCCTGGCAGGGCGCACCGGCTCGCCACTGTGCGATCCGGAGGGCCCGCTGCAGGGGCACGCGCTGTGGCACGTGCTCGCCGCCGCGGCGCTGCTCGGCTGGGACGGGGCGCGGCGGGCCCGCCGGGCCGCCCGGGCGGCAGGCCGCGTCCGGGTCAAAAGTCCTGTTCCGTGGGGCGGACCAGGATCTCGTTGACGGCGACGTGGCGCGGCCGCGTGACGATGTAGACGATGGCGTCGGCGATGTCGTCGGCACGCAGCCGCTCGACGTCGGCGAAGCGGCGCGTCGACTGTTCGCGGATCTCCGGCCGGATATGGCTGGTCAGCTCGGTCGCGGTCGCGCCGGGCTCGACGAGCGAGACCCGCACGTGGCGACGGGTGACCTCCTGGCGGACCGACTCGCTGAAGGCCCCGACACCGTGCTTGGTGAGGTTGTAGACCGCGCTGCCGTTGCGGACGACCCGCCCGGCGACCGAGCTGATGTTGACGAGGTCGGCGACGCGGCGGGGGTCGCGCTCCGCCGCCGACAGCAGGTGGGGCAGCGCCGCGCGCGCGACGTACAGCAGCCCCTGCACGTTGATCCGCACCATCCGGTCCCACTCGTCGACCGGTGCCTCCACGGCGGGCCCGAGCAGCATCACGCCCGCGTTGTTGATCACTGTGTCGAGCCGCCCGAACTCGCCGGCCGTCTGCTCCACCGCCATCGTGGCCTGCTCGCGGTCGGCGACGTCGGCCTCGATGACATGGGCGTGCCCGCCGTCGCCCGCGATGCGGGCGGCGAGCTCGTCGAGGCGCTGTTTGCGCCGCGCGACCAGCGCGACCGTGGCCCCCTGCCCGGCCAACGCGCGGGCGGCCGCCTCGCCGATGCCGCTGCTGGCACCGGTGACGAGCGCCACCGTGCCGTCGAGTCGCTGTGCCATGGCTTCCTTTCCGCTCGGGACGGTCCGAACTGTACGTGAGTGATCGCCGGGGCCGGCGGCGGGCGGGCCCGGGGGATGGGAGGGGAGGGGGATCGACGCGCGGCGCTCAGCCGGGCACCAGGATGCCGCGGCCCTGCAGCCGTCCGCCGTCGAGATCGGCGATGGCATCGTGCACCGCGTCGAGCGTGTAGGTCTGCGTCCGCAGCCGCACCTTTCCCTGGGCCGACAACGCCATCAGCTCGACAAGGTCGTTGTAGGTGCCCACGAGGTTTCCCACCACGTTGATCTCGCCGAAGATGAGGTCGATGGTCGGCACCTCGACGGTGCCGCCGTAGCCCACCACGTAGTAGGAGCCGGCGCGGCGGAGCATCCCCAGGCTCTGCCGCTCGGTGCCGTTCTCGCCGACGAAGTCGATGACCAGGTGGGCCCCCTCCCCGTCGGTGAGGTCGAGGACGGAGGGCACGGGATCGGTGGCCGCGTGCACGGTGTGGTGCGCGCCTAGCTGCTTGGCGAGCGCCAGCGCCGGCTCCGACCGGTCGACGACGATGATCTCGGCCGGGGTCATCGCGGTGAGGCACTGGACGCCGATGTGGCCGAGCCCGCCGGCGCCCACGACCACGACCCGTGTGCCCGGGTACAGCAGCGGCTGCGCCTTCTTGACCGCGTGATAGGCGGTGACCCCCGCATCGGCCAGGGCCGCCACGTCGGCGGGACGCAACCCGGCGTCGAGTTTGACGATCGCCCGCGCGCTCGTCCGCAAGAACTGCGCCATCCCGCCGTCGCTGTCGAGGCCGGGGAACCGCGGGTCGGCACAGTGGGAATCGTCGCCGTCCCGGCAGGCCCGGCACAGGCCGCACGACACCACGGGATGCATGATCACCGCGTCGCCCGGCGCCACGTTGGTCACCGCCGGCCCGATCTCCCTGACCCAGCCGGCGTTCTCGTGCCCGAGCGTGTACGGCAGCGACACACCGGTCTTTTCGGCCCACTGTCCCTCGATGATGTGCAGATCGGTACGGCACAGCCCGGCTCCGCCGATCTCGACGATGACGTCGAGCGGCCCTTCGATGGTGGGCTCGGGGACGTCCTCGATGACGGGGCGCTCATCGTACGCGTGCACGCGGACAGCCTTCACGGCGCAACTCCCTTCGACCGGTGTCAGGCTGCTTTGTCCCCCTCTCCGGGCGATGCCATGCCACCGTCGTCGCGTCCGATGGACCGGTCAGCGTGAACTCAGGTCGGGGGGCGGGGGAAGGCGACCGGACTCCGGTTGCCGGCCTTGTCGACCGCCCGGACGCCGAACAGGAAGTTGTCCTTGAAGAGGTTCGCCAGCGAGACGCTGGTGACGTTGCCGACCTCGATGGTCTCGGTCCACTCCGGCTCGGTGGTGGCCCGCTTCACGATTTCGTACCCGGCGAGGTCGGATTCGGTGTTGGCGGTCCACCTGATCGTGGTGTCGGTCTTGAAGCCGGTCACGTCCATCACCGCGCCGACGGGGGTGGCGGGCGCCCGCGCGAGCGAGGCGAGCGCGATGGCGTTCACCCGGGCCACCCGGGCGATGTAGTCGTAGTCGACGAACTCCGGCAGGTCGCCCCACTGGACGCCGTCCACGACGCGGACGTCCTGGTGCTGGTGCCGCCAGTCCTCGTTGGCCTCGGTGAAGCGGGCCGCCGGGTAGCCCTGGGCCAGGAACGGGATGTGGTCGCCGCCGCGGCCGAACCGGTCGCGCCGGTAGATGAGGTTGACCTTCATCCTGGTCGCCGAGTTCTCCGCGACCTCCTTGACGTAGCGCCCCAGCTGCCGGGACGCCGACTCGGTCTCGTGACCGCCGAACCGGCGCCAGTCGGCCTCCACGGCCGCCGGGGTCGTGGGCAGCCCCTCGGCGAAGATGCGGACGCTGAAGGGGTCGCGGATACCGTTTTGCCCGAGCGAGCTGCCGATGATGTCGTTGGTGAACATGCCCGCGATGTTGGCGTTTCGCGCCTTGGCCTGCGTCGCGAAGAAGTTGGCGCCGAGCAGCCCCTGCTCCTCGCCGGCGACGGCCATGAACACGATCGTGGCGTCGAACTCCCGGGTGGCCATCACGCGCGCCATCTCCAGCACCGCGGCCACGCCGGACGCGTCGTCGTTGGCGCCCGGCGCGTCGCTGGTGAAGTCGGTGACGACGGTCGGCATCGAGTCGTAGTGGCCGCTCACCACGTACGTGCGGTCGGCCGACTCGGGCAGGCTGCCGCGCAGCGTCGCCACGACGTTGGTGATCGGCGTGGGCACGGGGACCCGCGGCGCCACGTCCTGGACGTAGCTTTGCAGCTCGACTGTCATCCGGCCGCCGGACGGCGCGGCGGCCTTCTTGAACTCCTCGAACAACCAGTCGCGGGCGGCTCCGATGCCCCGGGTCGGATCGTCCTGGGAGGACAGGGTGTTGCGGGTGCCGAACGACACCAGCTTGAGGATCGTCCGCCGGATGTTCCTGGCGCTGATCTCGGCGAGCATCGCGCGGATGTCGTGTCCTGGCGCCCGCCCGGTCGCGCTCGCGGCCGCGGCCGGCGCGGCGGCGCCGACCACGGCCGGCACGGTGCCGAGCGCGGCGGCGCTCGCCAGGGCCTGTCGCCGGGTAAGTCCTCGGTCCGATGAGGATCGACGCGGAGATTGATCTGTCACGGCACGCCTCCTGACCCGATTCAGTGTGAAACGTACGCAGCCGCGTCCTCGTTGGATAGGCCCAATGCGGCGGGCCTGCCGGATGCGGTCAGCACCGCCTCGATGCGCCGCGGGCGTGCGGGAACCGGTGTGGCGCCGCGCGGCGTGGCGCCGCCAAATCGTCGGCGGCGTGTGGTCTTCTGGTTTTGCGCCCTCGATCGAGGGGGCGAAACCGGAGGTGGGGATTCGTGGGTGCCGTACACAGCACGGTCGACGACGTCGCCGACCACCTCGCCGAGCTCGGGTTGTCGGTGGAGATGGTGCACCGGGTGCTGGCGCGGGCCGAGGTCGACGCCCGTTCCTGCACGCCCAACCACCCGGTGAACGCCGAAGGCTGGTTCCGCTGGGCCAACTCCGTGTGCTACCTGCGTGAGGAGCTCATCCCGGCGGGCTGGGCGCGCGCCCGCTCCCTCAACTTCGAGCTGGTCGTCCAGCCGGGCGGCATGACGGCGATCGCGGTCACCGCCGGCGACGAGGCGACCGGCTGCCCGGACGTGCAGCCGCGCACCGGCAACCCGAAGGGCGCGATGACCGTCGCCGCCGTCGTGGCCAACATCGGGCCGCAGACCTTGTTCGAGGTCGACGAGTTCCGCAGGCGCACATGGTTCCTGCTCTATCACCGCGACGAGGGAGAGATCCGGGCGGAGCTGTCGCTGCCCGACAACGTCTCGCCCACCGGTTACATCGACTCCTGGAGCGAGCGGATCATCATCCCGCCCTACCCGCTCGACGAGCGCTTCCCGTCCGGTCCGCAGCCCGCGCTGCCGATCGACGGGGTCGCCGGCGCCGACCGGGCCGGCGCGATCGACGTGCCGGTCCGCCGCCGCGGGAAGTGAGCCGGGCGTCGTGGTCTCCGCCTCGCGGCTCACGCTGGCCCGCAAGCGCCGCGGGCTCAGCCTGGTCCGGCTGGCCGAGCTCACCGGCATCAGCACCCGCAGCCTGTCGGCGTACGAGAAGGGCGAGCAGCGGCCCGGGCCCGGCCGGGTCGGCGTGATCGCCGCGCGGCTGGGCTACCCGGTGGAGTTCTTCTTCGGCGAGGGCATCGACGAGCTGACCCCGGCCGCCGTGAGCTTCCGGGCGCCCAGCAAGCTGCCGGCGCTCAGGCGGGACGCCGCGCTGGGCGCGGGCCGGCTGGCGATGGAGCTGGACCGGTGGATCGTCGAACGGTTCGAGCTGCCTGCGCCCGACGTGCCCTCCCTCGACCGGCGCGATCCGGAGCTTGCCGCCGACGAGGTCCGCGCCCGCTGGGGGCTCGGCGTCGCGCCCGTGCCGAACATGGTGCACCTGCTGGAAGCGCACGGCATCCGGGTGTTCTCGCTGCGCGAGTGCGCCGAGGTCGACGCCTTCTCCACGGTGTGGGCGGGCACGCCGTATGTGTTCTTGAACGTCGGCACCAGCGGCGAACGCGGGCGGTTCGACGCCGCGCACGAGCTCGGCCACCTGGTGCTGCACGGAGAGCGCGACGCGGGCCTGGCCGCCGAGCGAGAGGCCAACAGGTTCGCCGCGGCGTTCTTGATGCCGCGCGCCGACGTGCTCGCACACCTGCCGGCAGCGCCCTCGCCCGACCAGATCCTCGCCGCCAAGCGCCGCTGGCAGGTGGCCGCGATGGCGCTCACCCACCGGCTGCACGAGATCGGCGCGCTGAGCGAGTGGCTCTACCGCACGACCTGCATAGAGCTGGGCAGGCGGGGCTTTCGCCGCGCCGAGCCCGGCGGCATCCCGCGCGAGTCCTCACAGCTGCTTCACAAGGTCTTTCGCGCGCTGCGCGCCGAGCGCGTCGGGGCCGCCGACATCGCCGCCGATCTGCGGCTGCCGGCCGACGAGGTCAACGGCTTCGTGTTCGGGCTGATCCCCACCGCGGTGCCCGGGGCGGGCGGCGCCGCGGCCCCCGCCGGCGGGGGGCGGCCCAGCCTGCGCGTCGTACGGTGATCCCATGGCGAAGTCGCGGACCTTGGAAGTCGCCGGGCGCGAGGTGACGATCACCAACCCCGACAAGATGATCTTTCCGGCCGGGGGCCACACCAAGCTGGACCTCGTGCGCTACTACCTCGCCGTCGCGGAGGGGGCGCTGCGCGGCGTCGCCGGCCGACCGATGATCTTGAAGCGCTTCGTCAAGGGCATCGACGAGGAGGCCTTCTTCCAGAAGCGGGCGCCGACCGGCCGCCCCGAGTGGATCGAGGTGGCCGAGCTGCGCTACGCCTCGGGCCGCTCGGCCGACGAGATCGTCGTGCGCGACGCCGCGCAGCTGGCCTGGGTGGTGAACCTCGGGTGCGTCGATCTCAACCCGCACCCCGTGCGGGCCGAAGACCTCGATCATCCCGACGAGCTGCGGATCGACCTGGACCCGGTGCCCGGGGTCGAGTGGAAGCAGATCCTCGACGTCGCGCTCGTGGCCAAGGAGGTGCTCGCCGACCACGGCCTGACCGGCTGGCCCAAAACGTCCGGCTCGCGCGGCTTCCACGTTTACGCGCGCATCGAGCCGCGCTGGTCGTTCCGCGACGTACGGCTGGCGGCCGAGGCCGTCGCGCGCGAAGTCGCGAACCGCGTCCCCGACCTGGCGACCAGCAGGTGGTGGAAGGAAGAGCGGCAGGGCGTCTTCGTCGACTTCAACCAGAACGCGAAGGACCGTACGGTCGCCTCGGCCTACTCGGTGCGGCCGAACCATGAGGCCCGGGTGTCCGCCCCGCTGAGCTGGGCCGAGGTGCCGGGATGCCGTCCGGAGGAGTTCACGCTGACGACCGTCCCGGACCGATACGCCGCGCTCGGTGATCCCTGGAGCGACATCGACGGCACCGCGGGATCGCTGGAGGGGCTGCTCGACCTCGCCCGCCGGCTCGGGCCGGCCGAACGGCCCCCCAAGGGCACCGGGCGCCGCCAGTCCACCATGCCGCTCATCGAGATCGCCCGCGCCAAGACCAAGGAGGAGGCGCTGGCCGGGCTGGAGCGCTGGCGGGCCAGACATCCGTCGGTGGTGCGCCATCTGCGTCCCGCCGACACCCTGGTCGACGGGATGCGCGGCCGCAGCTCGGTCTGGTACCGCATCCGCGTCAATCTGCAGCACGTCCCCGAGGCCGAGCGGCCGCCCCAGGAGCCGCTCGAGGTCGACTACGACCCCTGGGCGAACATGACCGACCAGGGCCGCTGGTAGCGCCGCGAGTGCCGTCCCCCGATCGAACGCCTGTTTGATCGGAGCGGTAGACTCGACCGCATGACGGTTCCGTTCCAGGGCTCGCTGCTCGACAGCGGCGACGAGGTGGGCGTGGGCCCGCTCGGGTCGTCGGTGCGGCGCACCGAGCTCGCCCACGGGGCCTGGGTCGATGTGCGGCCGAGCTGGGTCACCGGCGCCGACGCCCTGTTCGACCGGCTGGTCCGCGACGTGCCCTGGCGCGCGGAGCGGCGCCGCATGTACGACCAGGTCGTCGACGTGCCGCGGCTGGTCTGCTTCTACGCCGAGGCCGAGCCGTTGCCCGACCCCGTGCTCGCCGAATGCCGGCGGGCGCTCGACCGGCACTACGGCGCCGAGCTCGGCGAGCCGTTCCGCACGGTCGGGCTGTGTCTCTACCGCGACGGCCGCGACAGCGTCGCCTGGCACGGCGACACCATCGGGCGCGGCAAGAAGGAAGACACCATGGTCGCGATCCTCTCCGTCGGCACGCCGCGCGCCCTGTTGCTGCGGCCGCGCGGCGGCGGCGGCCCGACGCTGCGCCATCAGCTCGGGCACGGTGATCTGCTGGTCATGGGCGGCAGCTGCCAGCGCACCTGGGAGCACGCCATCCCCAAGACCGCGCGCGGCGTCGGCCCGCGGATCAGCATCCAGTTCCGTCCTCGCGACGTCCGCTGAACCCCCGCGCCCGGCCCGACCCCACGGCCCGACCCCACCGTCCAGTCCAACGGCTGACGGACGGGTACGATCCGAGCAATCTCTGCCGCCGCGATCACGACATCCGGTCGGCGGGAGCACGGCACGCAGGGTGACGGTTGGCCACCCCGGCGCCGGGTACCCGAGGAGACGCCGACGTGAAGGGGAGGGGAGATGGCCGAACGCCCGCGAGCCGGCGGGGGCCGCGACGCCGGGGCGGGCATCGACGACGAGAGCCCGGCCGCCCGCACGGCCCGCAACTTTATGGAGCTCCTGCAGGGCTTTCGCGTCGCGGTGACCGGCGTGCAGGTCCTGTTCGCGTTCCTGCTGACCGTTCCGTTCGCGCCCGGCTTCGCCAAGATCACCGGAGCGGAGCGCTGGCTGTTCTACATCGCGCTGATCGGCGCCGCGCTGGCGTCGATCTTCTTCATCGCGCCGGTCGCGCAGCACCGCATCCTGTTCCGCCAGGGGCTCAAGGAGACGCTGGTCAAACGGTCCAACCTCTACGGCGTCATGGGCACGGTGGCGCTCGCGGTGTCGATGACCGCGGCCACCTTGATGGTCGTCGACTACCTGTTCAGCGGCCCGCTCGCCATCGGCACCGCGGCCGGGGCCGCGCTGCTCGCGTCCTGGCTGTGGTTCATCGAGCCGGCCCGCGACCGCCGCGCCGGCGGCGGCAGGCGCACCAGGGCGGGCTGAGCCCGGGCCGTGCGCGGGGAGTTGGCACAGCGCCGGGCCGATCTCGCCGAGGGCTTCGAATCCGGCCGCGCGGACGGGGAAGATTGACACCGTGGAGTCGATGCGGGCAGGCGACCTGCTCGCCGGGCGGTATCGCCTGGCGGAGCGGATCGGCGTCGGCGGCATGGCCGAGGTCTGGCGCGGCGACGACGAGGTCTTGGCCCGGCAGGTGGCGATCAAGCTCATCGACCCCGCGCTGCTGGCCGACGAGGCGTTCCGGCTCCGGTTCCGCGCCGAGGCGCGGGCGGCCGCGGGGTTGTCCCATCCGCACGTCGTGACCGTGCACGACTACGGAGAGCAGGACGGCACCCCCTACATCGTCATGGAGTTGCTCGACGGCGAGACGCTGGCCGACCGCCTGGCCGGCGGGCCGCTCGCGCCGGCCGGGGCGGCGACCGTGTGCGGGCAGATGGCGGCGGCGCTGGCGGCCGCGCACGAAACGGGGCTCGTGCACCGTGACGTCAAGCCGGCCAACG
Source organism: Streptosporangiaceae bacterium (assembly GCA_035765195.1). GTDB lineage: Bacteria > Actinomycetota > Actinomycetes > Streptosporangiales > Streptosporangiaceae > CALAED01. Next base: position 83,422 of record DASTYC010000013.1, on the reverse strand, counting down.
TCTTCCTCACCCGCGGCGGGGTCAAGGTGCTCGACTTCGGCGTCGCGGTGCGCGGCGAGACGGGGCCGGCCTTCGGCACCCCGGCCTACCTCGCCCCCGAGCAACTCGCCCACGGCCCGGTGACGGCGGCGGCCGACGTGTTCGCGCTCGGTGTCGTGTTGTTCGAGGCGCTGACCGGGCGGCGGCCGTTCGGGGAGGACGACGAGCGCACCGAGCCGCCGCCGTTCCCGCCGGACACGCCAGCCGCCATCGCGAGCCTGGGCGCGCGCTGCCTCGCCGCCGACCCGGCCGCCCGCCCCGGCTCCGCCGAGGTCGCAGCCGCGTTCGCCGAGCAGCCCGGCGAGCGAGCCGGCGAGCCCGTCGAGCCCGTGGAGCCGGCTGAGCCGTCGGCGGAGTCCGTCGAGGCGGCCGAGGTCCAGGCCGCCGCCGGCGACCGGCCCGAGACGCCGACGGCACGGTCGCGCACGGCAGTGCTCGACGCCCCCGCCGGGATCGGGCCGTGGCGGCGCCGGCTGCTGATCGCGGGCGCGGTCGCGGTGCCGGCCGCGCTGGCGGTCGCGCTGGTCATCGCGAGCAGAGACGCGGACGACCCCGAGGCCGCGGCAGCCCCGACGGCAGCCCCGCCGTCCGCCACCGCCCCTGCCACGGCCCCGCCGACCGCCGCGACGACGCCCGCGGGCGCACTCGAGGCCCTCGCCAAGATGCGACGCAGCCTCGACGAAGGCGCCGCCGCGGGGCAGGTACGCTCCGACGTCGCGATCGACTTCGGCAACCTGATCTCGCAGCTGGAGGCCGAGCTGAGCACGGGAGAGCCGGTCGACGATCTCAACGCACGGATCGCGCAACTGCGCGTCAAGATCGAGCAACGGCTCCGCGAAGGCGGTCTGACCGCCGAGCGCGCCCGGGACCTGCGCGCCGCGTTGGCGGGCATCTCCTAGCGGTCCGCCATCCGGCGGACCGTCACCCCACTTCGACCGCGGTCGAACCGGGGCGTTCCTCTTCTCCGTGTCCGCGGCTCCGTGCGCCGAACGCGCCGGCCTTCAGGGGGATCCGCCGACCGCTGATGTACTCGGGCCGGACGCGCACGAAGAGCGGGCGGTGACCGGGCGCCCACGTGCGCAGCGGCAGCCGGGTCAGCCGTGCGGTCTCGGCCGGATCGCTGACCGACTCCGCGCGGCCCACGAAGGTGACGGACCAGCCCGACTCGGAGCGCGCGTCGTAGTCGTCGATCTCGAACGCCACGACCGTTGTGGGAACTGCCGCGGCGAGCTTCGTGCCCTCGGCGGTGCGGAAGACTATGCAGCCTTCGTCGATGAGGAAGTTGACAGGCTGTACCGCGGGGAGCGCCTGATCGGTGAACACAATCCGCCCGATCGGCATGGTTTCCGCCAAGGCGAGGCAATCACCGGTGGAGAGGACCTCGAGCCCTGCCGAATCGATATTCACCGCTCCACGGTCGCGGATGAAGCCGGTCGGTCAGCAGGGACGAAGGTCCCGTCTTCCGGGACCTCCAGCGGGTGTGCGCGGGAGGACGTGTATGCCGCGGAAACATACCGGGGCACACGCCATCGCGTTGGGACGAAAGTCCCTACCGCGCGGCGGTTTTGGCGGGCAATCTCAGGTGAGAGGAACATGCGGGGAGGGCGTGACGGGCTTCCACCGGGGCGAGCCCGTCGCGACCCGCGTGCGGCGCACCTTCTTCCTACCTCTTCCTACCACGTCGACGGGGCCGTCGAGGGCGATTGCGGTTGCCGCCGGCCGCCGGTCACGGCCCCGTGGCGGGCGGCCGAAGCGCCCAGATCCGTCCTGAGATCGGGCCGGTGGCGCCGTGCAGGACGAGCACTCCGTCGGCGGTCAGCCCGACGATCTCCACATGCGTGCCGAGCGTCGTGGTCCGGCCGGTGCGCGCGTCGATGGCCAGCGCCGTGTCCCCGCTCATCCCGTACACGCGGCCGCGTGCGCCCGCCACCGGGCGCACGTTCTGCCGGCTCGCGATGCGCCAGGCGAGCCGTCCCGTGCGGACGTCGACGCCAAGGGTGGGGCCCGCGCCGTCCGAGCCCATCACGGCGATGTGGCTGTCGGCGTCGGCCACCACGGCCCCCTGGGTCACCGCACCGGGCAGCGACGCGCTCCGCCACCGCTGACGGCCGGTGGCGAGGTCGTACAGCCCCAACAGGTGGCGTGAGTTCGCGTCGTCCCACTCCACGAGCAGCCGATCCCCGAGCACGAAGATCGGCGTGGCGCGGCCGAAGCCGTCCGGAGCCGCCCGTGACGATGACCACAGCGTGCGCGGGCGCCGCGCCACGGTCACCACGCGGAACCCCGACCCGCGGGTGACGACAGCGACGCCGCCATGGACGAACGCCACCTGTTCGTCGGTGGCCGGCCCGAAGGTCACGATGTCGGCGCCGCCGAGGGTCAGCAACTGGCGGATCGGCGTGAGCGGACCGCCGATCGGGGGCTTGGTGTAGCCGTCGGCCGTCGCGTACCCGCCCTCGTCCCCGAACAGCCGCAGGCCGTCGCGGGGTGACTTCCACACCCGGCGTCCCGCCGGGTCGTAGGCCTCCTCGATCGACGAGCCGGAGGCGGAGGGATCGGGGCGCGTCAGCGCGGCCACCGGAGCGCCGCGGTACGCCTTGGCCGTCAACGGTCCGGGCGGCGCGGTCCGGCCGTCGCCGCCGCGGAGACGATGCGTCGCCCGGGCCTTTCCGTTCGCCGCGTCGAGCACGACGAGCCGGTACGGCGCCGTGGCCGCGCCGCTCGGAGTCGGCGTGGCCGGGGGCGGCGTTGCTCCCGTGGGCGCCGGCACGAGCGTCGCGGACGGCGGCGCCGGTCGTTCGAGGGCGACGACCGCGTCGCCCGCCGTGACGGCCCGGTCCGTCGGCGTTCCGTCGCGCGTCCACAGCGGCCGGCCCGCGGCGCCGGTCAGCGCCGCCACCGGCACCGACGCGCTCGGCGCCGGTGAGGAGGGCGACGGCGGGGCGGACGACGACGGCGTGCCCGCGGGGGCGATCGGCGGCGCCACACGGGAGGGCGGACTCGCGCAGGACAGGCACAACGCGCCGAGCATGACCATGACCCCCGGCGACATCCAACGCCTGGGGTGCGTACGCGTCTCGCCGTCACCGACCACGGAGGAATCATGCTGTACACGGCGGAGCCCGTCCACCGCTATGGGATGTGCTCGATCGGCCGCGGCCGGCGTCTGCCGGCGTGGATCGTCATTTTCCGCATTCGACCGGCTTGGACAATTTTGGACAGGCAGGAAAAGACATGAGTTCGACCCGCTTATCAGGGACGGCCCTCGAACTTACGTACAGCTTTAAGGGTCGAATAAGGATATTCACGGATGTGTGGGTGACAACCCTAGCGCGAGGATCGTACGACCGGCCGAGCCGATCGGCCCGAGTCCGAGGAGGGCACGGATGCACCCCCTGTTCGTCGACCTGTTCATCGACACCCACGAAGAAGTGCTCGCCGAGGACGAGGAACGACGGATGCGCCGGGCCCGGCGTAGACGCTCGCGGCAGGTGCGGACCGTCTCCGTGCCGGCGGCGGCGGCGTCGCGTCCGTCGCGGCGCTGATCGACGAAAGCCTCATCGTCTCGGATCGGGTCGCGCCCGAGCCACCTCGCGATCTCAACGTGACCGAGCCGCTGATTTTCTGATCGCCGTGCTCGCCGCGCGGCAACGACGTGGCCGCCCCGCCGCGGCCCTGACCGTCGGCCCGGAAGGCTCGCTAGGCCCGGCCCAGCTCGGCGAGCAACAGCGCCTCGGCGAGGCAGGCGCGCTCGAAGTCGCCGAGGTGCAGGCTCTCGTCGGCGCCGTGCGCGCGGCAGTCGGGATCGGCGCCCGCGCTGGTCACGAGGATCGCCGCGGCGGGGTACGCGGCCGCGAACGCCGCGATGAACGGGATCGAGCCGCCGATCCCGATCTCCACCAGCTTGGTGCCGTAGGCCTCGGCGAAGGCGCGCCTGGCCGCGTCGAACGAGGGTCCGCGGGTGTCCACCGCGTGCGGCCGGCCCGTCTCGCCTTCGGTCACCGTCACGTGGACCCCCCAGGGCGCGTGCGCGCGAAGGTGCTCGGCCAGCGCCTTCATCGCGTGCCGTACGTCGTCGCCCGGCGCCAGCCGCAGGCTCACCTTGGCGCGGGCGGCCGCGGCGAGGGTGTTGGAGGCGTCGGCCACCGGGGTCGCGTCGATGGCCAGCACGCTCACGGCCGGCTTGCTCCATAGCCGCTCGGTGAGGCCGCCGGTGCCGATGAGCTGAACGCCGTCGAGGATCGACGCCTCCTGGCGGAACCGGTCGACGGGGTAGTCGACCTCCGGCGGCTTCGCGGTGACCAGGCCCGCGATGGCGACGTCGCCGCGCTCGTCGTGCAGCGTGGCGAGCAGCCGGCACAGCGCCGTCAGCGCGTCCGGCGTGGCGCCGCCGTACATGCCCGAGTGCACGGGGTGGTCCAGCGCGCGCACCTCGACCACGCAGTCGACCAGGCCGCGCAGGCTCGTCGTGAGCGCCGGCGTGCCGATCTGGAAGTTGGCGGAGTCGGCGAGCACGATCACGTCGGCGGCCAGCCGATCGCGGTAGCGGTCCAAGAACGCGTCGAGCGTGGGAGAGCCGATCTCCTCCTCGCCCTCGACGAAGACCGTGACCCCCACGGGCGGCCGGGCGTCGTGGGCGCGCAGCGCGGTCAGGTGCGCGACGATCCCGGCCTTGTCGTCGGCGCTGCCCCGGCCGTACAGGCGGCCGCCCCGTTCGGTCGGCTCGAACGGCGGGCTCGTCCACGCGGCCGGGTCGCCGGTCGGCTGGACGTCGTGGTGGGCGTACAGCAACACCCTCGGCCGGCCGGGCGGCGCCGGGTAGGTGGCCAGCACGGCGGGCCGGCCGCCCTCGACGCCGTCGAGGATCTCGATCTCGGGCGAGCCGACCTTGCGGAACAGCTCGGCGGTGGCTGCCGCGGAGCGGCTCACCTCGGCCGCCGCGCCAGGATCGGCGCTCACCGACGGGATCTTGATCAGTGCGTTGAGATCGGCCCGCGCCGCGGGCAGCGCCCGCCGGACGGCCGCGCGGAGGTCATCGCTCACAATCTCGCAGCCTATGGGGCCGCGTCGCGCCGGTCGAGGCCCGTCAGCGCGGCGCGCGCGGCGTGCCGCGCAGGCGTTCGATGACGTCGGGACTGCCCGGCCACGCCTCCAGCAATGCCTGACGAGGCACCCGCCGTGCGGCGTAGCGCAACGCCAGCGCGACCACGACCACGTCGTCGATGGGGCCGATGACCGGCAGGAACTCCGGAATGAGGTCGATCGGCGAGAGCACCCACAGCACGGCGATCACCATCGCCGCCTTGGCCCGCCGCGGCACCCGGGGGTCGCGGAGCAACCGCCGCGCCGTGGTGACGCAGTCGGGCAGGATCCGGGCGAGGTCGCGGGCGAGGCCGGGCGGCAGGCCGCGCGCCAAGACAATGAGCAGGCACCACGAGCCGGCCAGCACACCCAGCGTCACGAGTACGCCGTGCAGCCACCAGGGCATGGCCCGAGCCTAGCCCCGCCGGTCGCCGATCAGTCCTCCTCGCGAGCGTCGACCGGCAGGTAGTGGCGTACGCCCTGCCCGATGTACACCTGGCGCGGCCGGCCGATCTTGCTGTCGGGGTCGCTCATCATCTCCCGCCACTGCGCGATCCAGCCGGGCAGCCGGCCGATCGCGAACAGCACGGTGAAGGCGTTGGTGGGGAAGCCGAGCGCCTTGTAGATCACTCCGGTATAGAAGTCGACGTTCGGATAGAGCTTGCGCTCGACGAAGTAGTCGTCGGCGAGGGCGATCTCCTCTAGTTGCATCGCCACGTCGAGCAGCGGGTCGGATTTGCCCAGCCGGTTCAGCACGCGCCTGGTCGCCTGTTTCACCACGGCGGCGCGCGGGTCGTAGTGGCGGTAGACCCGGTGCCCGAAGCCCATGAGCTTGAGACCGGGCTCCTTGTTCTTCACGCGGCGCACGAAGCCGTCGACGTCGTCGTCGCTATCGTGGATGCGCTGCAGCATCTCCAGGACCGCCTGGTTGGCTCCGCCGTGCAGCGGCCCGAGCAGTGCGTCCACGCCGGCGGACACGGACGAGAACAGGTTCGCGTGGCTGGATCCGACGAGCCGCACCGTCGACGTCGAGCAGTTCTGCTCGTGGTCGGCGTGCAGGATGAAGAGCATGTCGAGCACGCGGACGATCTCCGGGTCGACCTCATAGGACTCGGTCGGCAGGCCGAAGGTCATGCGCAGGAAGTTCTCGACGTAGCCGAGGGAGTTGTCCGGGTACAGCAACGGGTGCCCGATGGCGGTCTTGTACGCGTATGCCGCGATCGTGGGCAGCTTGGCGATGAGCCGGACGCTGGACAGGTCCACCTGGTAGGGGTCGAACGGGTCCAGGCTGTCTTGGTAGAAGGTCGACAGCGCGCTCACCGCCGATGACAGCACCGCCATCGGGTGCGCGTCGCGGGGGAACCCGTTGAAGAAGGCCTTGAAGTTCTCGTCCAAGAGCGTGTGGTGGCGCACGCGGTCGGTGAAGTCCGACAGCTGCGCCGCCGTCGGCAGCTCGCCGTAGATCAGCAGGTAGGCGACCTCGAGGAAGGAGGAACGTTCGGCCAGCTCTTCGATCGGGTAGCCGCGGTAACGCAAGATCCCGGCCTCTCCGTCGATGTAGGTGATCGCGGAGGCGCAGGAGGCGGTGTTCACGAAGCCCGGGTCGAGGGTGACGTAGCCGGTCTCCTTGAGCAGGCTGGTGATGCCGAGACCGTCGGGGCCCTCGGTGGCGGTCGTCACCTTGAGCGGCAAAGTACCACCAGCGTGACTAAGCTCGATATCAGGCATATTTCCTCCCGGTTCACCATATTTCCCTCCCCGCGGGAGTGAACGACAACCCCGCGGCCGGGTTGGCGACGCCAGGACGAAGTTCAGCGAAGCGCTTTGTGAAGTCGGTGCCCGCGCCCTACCTCGTCGTGGCATCGAACGAGTGCTCTGGCCCTCCGTCCGACCCAAACATCCAACGATCGGGCCATGCCGAGGATGCCCGTCGGATCCCGGGCCCGGTCAAGACCCAATTCGCGGTTTTCACCCCTGATGAGGGGCCATTAGGGGGATTTGGCGATCCTAGGAGGTCTTCGTCCGGCTCGCCCCGGCCCCGGCCCGCGGCGCCTCCACCTGCGGCCCCTGCCCGTCCAGGTCCCGCGGCTCGGTCACGATGAGCTCGCCGACCCGCTCGCCCAGGACCCGGCGCGCGCTCGCGTCGAGAGTGGAGTCGGTGATCAGCACGTTCGCGTCATCGAGCCGCGCGATCGTGCTGATGCCGACGATGCCCCACTTGGTGGCGTCGGCGAGCACGACCAGCCGGCCGGCGGCCGCGACCAGCGCCCGGTTGGTCTCGGCCTCCATGAGGTTGGGCGTGGTGAACCCCGCGTGCGCGCTCATGCCGTGCACGCCGAGCAGCAGCAGATCGACGTTGAGCGAGCGGACCGCCGCCACGGCGACCGGACCCACCAGCGCGTCGGACGGCGTCCGCACCCCTCCGGTGAGCACGACCGTCTGATCGGCGCGGCCGAGCCGGTGGAAGACATCGGCGACGCGCAGGGAGTTGGTGACGATCGTCAGGTTCGGGGCCGAGATCAGCCGATGGGCGAGCGTCCAAGTGGTGGTGCCGGCGGACAGCGCGATCGCCATGCCGGGACGCACGAGGGCGGCCGCCTCGTGTGCGATCGCGTCCTTCTCGCGCTGCTGGACCACCGACTTGGCGGCGAACCCCGGCTCCTCGGTGGAGCCGGGCCCGGGCGCGGTGGCCCCGCCGTGCACCTTGACGACCAGGCCGCGGTCGGCGAGCAGTTCCAGATCGCGGCGGATCGTCATGTCGGAGACGCCGAACCGGCGGACCAACTCGCTGACCCGTACCGCGCCGTCCTGGCGGACGAGGTCGACGATCGTCTGTTGCCGCTGCTGGGCGAGCATCGGCTCCGCCTCCCGTCACGGGCCGCTCGGTCGCGGATGTCGGACGCGTGTCCCCGCTGTCGCACCAGCATGCCACAGCGGACCAGCGGTGATCGGTGCGCTCGCCCAGGTCCAGGGCGCGGGCATACTAGGCCGCAAACATCCGATCTTCGGGGAGGTGGCCGCCATGGCCGTCACGGATGAGGCGATCGAGAAGATCAAGGAAATGATCGTTTCCGGACGACTGCGCCCCGGCGACCGGCTGCCCAGGGAGGCCGACCTCGCGGCTCAGCTCGGGCTGTCGCGCAACTCGCTGCGCGAGGCGGTCCGGGCGCTGTCGCTCATCCGCGTGCTGCACGTACGGCAGGGGGACGGCACCTACGTGACCAGCCTCGAACCGCGCCTGCTTCTCGACGCGCTGAGCTTCGTGGTCGACGTGCACCACGACGCCACCGTCTTGGAGTTCTTCGAGGTGCGGCGCTTCCTCGAGCCGCAGGCGGTGGCGCTGGCCACCACGCGGATCGACGACGCCCAGGTGGCGGAGCTGCGGGCGCACCTCGGCCGCGTCACCGTGCGGTCCTCGGCGGAGGACCTCGTCGCCAACGACCTCGAATTCCATCGCCGGATCGCCGAAGCGTCCGGCAACTCGGTGCTGTGTTCGCTGCTGGAGAGCCTGTCCGGGCCGACGATGCGCGGGCGCATCTGGCGCGGGCTGACCCAAGAGCACGCCTGGGAGCGGACGCACGCCGAGCATCGGGCGATCCTCGACGCGATCGCCGACCGGCAGCCCGATGTCGCGCGGGCCTGGGCCGCCGTGCACGTCGCCAGCGTCGAGCAGTGGCTGCGCCGCGCCCTGCCGACTCACTAGCCGACTCACCAGCCGACTCACTAGCCGAGCCGCCGGCCATGGGGCCGGCCGGCCCGGGCGGCCATGGCGGCGCCGATGATGCCCGCGTCGTTGTGCAGCGCGGCGGGCACCACCTCGGCCGTGACGCCCTCGATGAGCGGCAGGAACTTGTCGGACTTCTTGCTCACCCCGCCGCCGATGATGATGAGGGCGGGGGAGAACAGGGCGTCCACGTGGCGCAAGTAGCGCTCCACGCGTTCGGCCCACCTCTCCCAGCTCAGCTGCTTGGCCTCGCGGACCTGTGCGGACGCGCGGTGCTCGGCCTCCTTGCCGTCGAGCTCCAGGTGCCCGAGCTCGGTGTTGGGCACGAGCGTGCCGTCCACGAACAGGGCGCTGCCGATGCCCGTGCCGAACGTCAGCATCAACACCACGCCGGCCCGGCCCTTGCCGGCGCCGAACGTCACCTCGGCCACGCCGGCGGCGTCCGCGTCGTTCAGCACCTGGACCGGGCAGCCGGTCACCTCGGTGAACAGCGTGTCGGCGTCCTCGCCGATCCACCGCTTGTCGACGTTGGCCGCGCTGCGGGCGACGCCGCCGACGACGACTCCCGGGAACGTGATTCCTACCGGGCCGGTCCACGCGAAGTGGTCGACGATCGTGCGCACCACCTCGGCGACGGCCTTGGGGGCCGACGGCCGCGGCGTCTCGACGCGCAGCCGGTCGCGGGCGAACCGGCCGGCCTCCAGGTCGACCGGCGCGCCCTTGATCCCCGATCCGCCGATGTCAATTCCCAGGACTTCCATGAGTTCGTAGTACCCCGGGAATCGGCGCGGACCGCGCGCTCGCCAGGACCGGCGCCGCGCCCCGGCTGGTGACGGTCCGGCGCGTCTGGCGGAGCACCTTGCTCAGCGCCGCGCGGCGGGCCGGATCGAGCTGTTCGTCGGCCAGCGCGCCCGTCACGTCCACCACGCGCTGCGGCGGCCCCGGGTCGACGTAGGTCGGCACGAACTCGGCCCGCGTTACCCGCCAGCCGCGTGTCCCGCGGGTGAACGTGAACCGCGTGATGATCCCCGCCTCGCGCGGCGCCGCGAGCAGCCGGCCCAGGCCGTACGCCACCAGCTTGCCGTTGAGCGCCTTGCCGAACGGCTGGACCACGCCGGCGCCGTGACCGACGATCAGGTCGATCTCCTTGGCCGCCAGCAGCCGCTGGGCGAGCGCGATCTGCTCCGGGGTCGCCGCGCGGCGGTTCCGCGCGCCCCAGTGCAGGCTGACGATCACCACCCGCGCGCCCGCGCGCCTGGCCAGGCGCGCGGCGGCCAGGATCTTGCCGGGATCGATCCGGTTGACCAGCCACGGCGCCGTGCGGAGCGGCGGGGCCGTGGGGAGTCCCGCGGCGTACGACAGATGGGCCACCCGGACGCCTTTGACGCCGATGACGGTGGGCGTCGCGGCCTCGGCCGCGTCGCGCGCGGTGCCCGCGTGCCGCAGGCCCGCCGCGTCCAGGCGCCGCAACGTGCGCGCCACGCCGTCCCGCCCGCCGTCGACCGCGCGGCTGGCCGCCGTGGAGCACGTGTCATACCCCAGCCGTGCCAGTGCGGCCGGGACCGCTGCCGGCGCCGGTGCGAGCGGCCGGTCGATGTGGCAGATGGCCAGATCGGCGTCGTTGATCAACGGCCGGACCCGTTCGAGCGCGGGCATGGGGTCGAGCCCGCCGTCGATGGCGCCGGTCGCGACGACGGTGAAGGAGCGCGGCGGGCCCGCGGCGTCGGGCGCCGGGGCGACGGCCGGTGGCGGCGGCAGCGGTCCGTTCCCGGTCACCGGTTCCGTGGCCCGCGACGTGGCGAGGCACGCCCCGGCGAGCGAGGCGAGCATGGCGGCGCCGGTGATGACGACGGTGGCCGGACGGCGGTGATTGCCACGGCGACGGTGTCCTCGCATGGCCGGTCACGCTACGGGCCGGGGGCGCGGCGCCTCCGGCCGATCGCCCGGGCCTTGACCGGCGCGTGCCGGAGGTATTACCCCGGCGGCCCCGCGGTCGTCATATACCATGGACGGCATGGCAGGAGTGTTCGAGACGTCGACGCCGGGCTCGCCCCGGCGGATCACTCGCATGTCCTGACTTTTCAGCATTGTGTGAGGCCCCGGGCGCGGTCCCGGGGCCTCACCGCGTCCCGGGGCCGCTCCCTCGACGACAGGAGCGAACGATGGAGTCGGTAGCGTCCGGCGACGACCTCGACTCGATAGCATCAAACCCCAGCGAACTGCGGCGCCGATCCAACCAGGGAGTCCCCGTGTCCACCGTGTCTGAGTCGCGTGTCACCCTCGAGGGAGGCGAGCGGGTGGTGGCGGCGGGCACCACCGCGCGAGACGTCCTTGACCCCGGCCCGGGCGTGATCGCGGCCCGCGTCAACGGCGAGCCGCGCGACCTGGCCTACGAGCTGCGCGACGGCGACGTGGTCGAGCCCATCGCGATCGACTCCGCCGACGGCCGCGCCATCATGCGCCATTCCACCGCGCACGTGCTCGCCCAGGCGGTGCAGGAGCTGTTCCCCGACGCCAAGCTGGGCATCGGCCCGCCCGTGGCCGACGGCTTCTACTACGACTTCGACGTGCCGCAGCCGTTCACCCCCGACGACCTCAAGCGCGTCGAAAAGCGCATGCGCGAGATCGTCAAGGAGGGGCAGCGCTTTTCCCGCCGGGTCGTCACCGACGCCGAGGCCCGCGCCGAGCTGGCGGCCGAGCCCTACAAGCTGGAGCTCATCGGGCTCAAGGGCCAGGCGGGCGACGGCGCGGCCGGCGGGGTGTCCCCGGGCGACGAGGAGAGCGTCGAGGTCGGCGGCGGCGAGCTGACCATCTACGACAACCTCGACGCCAAGACCGGCGAGCGGCGCTGGCGCGACCTGTGCCGCGGCCCGCACCTGCCCACCACCAAGATGATCCCCGCCTTCAAGCTGATGCGCACCGGCGGCGCCTACTGGCGGGGCAGCGAGCAGAACCCTCAGCTGCAACGGATCTACGGCACCGCCTGGGAGTCGCGCGAGCGCCAGGACGCCCACCTCGCGATGCTGGCCGAGGCCGAAAAGCGCGACCATCGCCGGCTCGGCGCCGAGCTCGACCTGTTCTCCTTCCCGCCCGAGATCGGCAGCGGCCTGCCGGTGTTCCACCCCAAGGGCGGCATCGTCCGCAAGGTGCTGGAGGACTACTCGCGGCGGCGGCACCTGGAGGCGGGCTATGACTTCGTCACCACCCCGCACATCACCAAGAGCGGGCTGTTCGAGACCTCGGGTCACCTGCCGTGGTACGCCCACGACATGTTCGCGCCGTTCGAGCTCGACGGGGTGGAGTACCGGCTCAAGCCGATGAACTGCCCGATGCACAACCTGATCTTCCGGGCGCGCGGGCGGTCCTACCGCGAACTGCCGCTGCGGCTGTTCGAGCTCGGCGCGGTCTACCGGTTCGAGAAGTCCGGCGTGGTGCACGGCCTGACCCGGGTCCGCGGGTTCCTCATGGACGACTCGCACATCTACTGCACCAAGGAGCAGATGGTCGATGAGATCAAGAGCCTGCTCGCCTTCGTGCTGAACCTGCTGCGCGACTTCGGGCTCAGCGAGTTCGACCTCGAGCTTTCCACCCGCGACGACTCCGACAAGTTCATCGGCACCCAGGAGATCTGGGACGATGCCACCGCGGCGCTGGCCGAGGCGGCGGCCGAGTCCGGCCTGGCCCTGCGGCACGACCCCGGCGGCGCGGCGTTCTACGGGCCGAAGATCTCCGTGCAGGCCAAGGACGCCATCGGCCGTTCCTGGCAGCTGTCCACCATCCAGGTCGACTTCAACCAGCCGGCGCGGTTCGAGCTCGAATACCAGGCCGCCGATGGGTCCCGCCGCCGGCCGGTGATGATCCACCGGGCGCTGTTCGGGTCGATCGAGCGGTTCTTCGGCATCCTGCTCGAGCACTACGCCGGAGCGCTGCCGCCGTGGCTGTCCCCGGTGCAGGTCGTCGGCATCCCGATCGCCGACGACCACGTGCCGCACCTGGAGAAGGTCGCGGCCCGCCTGCGCGAGCACGGCATCCGGGTCGAGGTCGACGCCTCCGCCGACCGCATGCAAAAGAAGATCCGCACCGCGCAGAAGCTCAAGATCCCGTACATGCTGCTGGCCGGCGACGACGACGTGGCCAAGGACGCCGTGTCCTTCCGTTACCGCGACGGTGAGCAAAAGAACGGCGTCCGCATCGACGACGCCGTGGCCGAGATCGTCAAGGCGGTCGAGGACCGCGTGCAGATCTGAGATCGCCAGATCTGAGATCGGCCTGAGCGCGCGCCGCGGCCGGGGTCAGGAGCCGGCCTCGGCGGCGGGGGCCGCCTCGGCCGCGCGGCGCCGCGCGCCGGGGAGGCTGACGTCGTCGACGGTGACGTTCACCTCGGTGACCCGCATGCCGAGCATGTGGTTGGCCTGGCGGGCCACGTTGGCCTTGACGGCGGTCGCCACCTCCAAGGCGACGCGGCCGTACTCGACGACGATGGTCACGTCGATGGCGACCTCGCGGTCGTTGACCTTGGCCCGTACGCCCTGGTTGCCGCGGCGCTGACCGACGCCGATGCGCCCGCGGACGCTCTCCAGCGCACGCTCGACGTCCCCGCCGAGGTCGGCGACGCCTTCCACCTCGAGGGCGGCGAGGGCCGCGACCTTCTCGGCCACCTCGTCCTCGATCGTGATCCGCCCCTTCACCACGGCGGCGGCGCTCGGCGGCCGCCCTGCGCCGGTCGCGTCTTCGCCCGCGGCGGGCGGCGCGTCCGCGGGCGGGGATGCCGGGAAGAAGGGCACGGCGCCGACCTCGGTGCCGCTCTCGCCGCCGCCTCCGTTGGCCGCGCGGTTGTCCTCGAGGTCGGTCATGGGGGAGCCCTTCTGTCGGTCCGGGTCCCCATAGTGGCGGATCGGGCGCGCGGTGCGCCAGGAGAGTTGTGATATGGCCGACATCGGCGGGAAGGGACGAGAAGGGATGGGTACGGAGCCTCGGCGGCAGCGGAGTCAAGGCCCGTTGGCGTCCGGTCATTATGCTGGTGCGACCGGAGTCGGACGAGGAGCGCTGGAGTGGGCGTAGAGCCGGAGGGCGGCATCGGTCGTGCGGCGTACGGCGCGGACGAGGCGCCGGGCGCCGAGGAGCAGAACGGCGTGGGCGCCGCGGACAACTTCCAGCGCCTGTGGACACCGCACCGGATGGCCTACATCAAGGGCGAGAACAAGCCGACGGGCGCCGGTGCGGGGGACGGCTGCCCGTTCTGCGAGATCCCCAGGCTGAGCGACGAGGAGGGGCTCATCACGGCCCGCGGCGCGGTGACCTACGCCGTGCTCAACCTCTACCCGTACAACTCCGGGCACCTGATGGTGTGCCCGTACCGGCACGTCGCCGACTACACCGAGCTGGACGCGGCGGAGACCGAGGAACTGGCCGCGCTCACCAAGCGGGCCATCGTGGCGCTGCGCAGGGCCGGCGGCGCCCAGGGGTTCAACGTCGGCATGAACCTCGGCGGCGTGGCCGGCGCCGGCATCGCCGCCCACCTGCACCAGCATGTCGTGCCGCGGTGGGGCGGCGACACCAACTTCATGCCGATCGTCGGCCAGACCCGGGTGTTGCCGCAGTTGCTGCGCGACACCCGCAAGCTGCTCGCGGAGGCGTGGCCGCGGGGGTGAGCGCCCCCGCGGCCACCCCTGTCAGTCCTCCTTGGCGGCGGTGACCTTCTCGATCAGGTGCGAGGGCAGCGGGTCGTAGCGCAGGAAGCTCCGCGTGAACGTGCCCGTGCCCTGCGACATCGAGCGCAGGTCGATGGCGTACCTGACGATCTCCAGCTGGGGCACCTCGGCCTTGACCAGCGTCCGCCCGCCGGCGATGGACTCGGTGCCGAGCACGCGGCCGCGCCGCGACGACAGGTCGGACATGACGGCGCCGACGTAGTCGTCGGCCACCAGCACCGAGACCTCGTCGACCGGCTCGAGCAACAGCACCGGCACCTTGCTCGCGGCGTCCTTGAGGCCGAGCCCGCCGGCGGTCTGGAAGGCCACGTCGCTGGAGTCGACCGAGTGCGCCTTGCCGTCGAACAGCGTGACCCGGATGTCGACCATGGGGTAGCCGGCGAGCACCCCACGCTCCATCTGGGCGCGCACCCCCTTTTCGACCGAGGGGATGAACTGCCGCGGAACCACGCCGCCGACGATCTTGTCGACGAACTCGAAGCCGCCGCCCGACGGCAGCGGCTCCACCTCGAGGTGGCAGATGCCGTACTGGCCGTGCCCGCCGCTTTGCTTGACGTGCCTGCCCAGGCCCTGCGCCTTGCCGCCGAAGGTCTCGCGCAACGGCACGCGCAGCCCGACGGACTCGACCTCGACGCCGTAACGGGTCTTCAGCCGGTCGAGCAGCAGGTCGGTGTGCGCCTCGCCCATGCACCACAGCACCAGCTGCCGGGTCTCGGCGTTGTTCTCCAGGCGCAGCGTCGGGTCCTCGGCGACCAGCCGGCCGAGCGCCTGTGACAGCTTGTCCTCGTCGGCCTTCGATGTGGCCCGGATCGCCACCGGCAGCAGCGGCTCCGGCATCGCCCAGGGCGCCATCAGCAGCGGCCGCTCCTTGTCGGAGATCGTGTCGCCCGACTCGGCCTTGGTGAGCTTGGCCACCGCGCAGATGTCGCCCGCGATGCACTGGGAGATGGTCCGCTGCGTCTTGCCCAGCGGCGAGGACAGCGCGCCGACCTTTTCGTCGACGTCATGGTCCTCGTGCCCGCGGTCCTCGAGCCCGTGGCCGGAGACGTGGACGACGGTGTCCGGCCGCAGCGTGCCGGAGAACACCCGGACCAGGGAGATCCGCCCGACGTAGGGGTCGGACGTCGTCTTGATGACCTCGGCCACGAGCGGCCCGCCCGGGTCGCAGGACACCTCGGCCGCCGACTTGCCGTCGGTGGTGGTCACCGGCGGGATGCCGTGCTCCAGCGGAGACGGGAAGGCCTGCGTGATCACTTCCAGGAGCTCCGCCATGCCGATGACCGGCCCGGGGTTGTCGCCGTGCGGGACGGCCGTGGCCAGCACCGGGTAGAAGCTGCCCCGGGCGACGGCCTTTTCCATGTCGTCGATCAGCGCCTTGACGTCGAGCTCGTCGCCGGACAGGTACCGGTCCATGAGCGTCTCGTCTTCGCTCTCTTGGATGATGCCCTCGATGAGCGCGCCGCGCTGCTCCTCGATCCGCTCCAGCAGCGACGGGTCGGGGTCGCGCTCCTCGCGGCTGCCCGACGAGTAGTCGAAGCAGCGCTGCGACAGCAACCCGATGAGCGCCTCGCCCACCGGGAAGTAGCACGGCAGCACGCCTTCGCCGAAGGCGTCCTGGCAGGCGACGAGCGCGTCGTCGAAGTCGCCGCGCTGCTGGTCGATCTTCGTGATGACCACGGCCCGCGGCAGGTTGACGGCCGCGCACTCCTCCCACAGCATCCGGGTCAGGCCGTCCACGCCGTCGACCGCGGACACCACGAACAGCGCGGCGTCGGCGGCCCGCAGACCGGCCCGCAGGTCGCCGACAAAGTCGGCGTAACCCGGGGCGTCGAGCAGGTTGACCTTGGTGGTGCCGTGCATCAGCGGCGCCAGCGCGAGGTTCACCGAGCGGCTCTGCCGCTGTTCGACCTCGTCGTAGTCGCAGACCGTCGAGCCGTCCTCGACGCGACCGGGACGCGGGATCGTACCGGTCGCAGCGAGCAGCGCCTCGACGAGAGTCGTCTTCCCCGCTCCTGAATGGCCGACCAGCACGATGTTGCGCACTTGGTCCGGCTGGCCGACCTCCGGTGCTCTGCCGGCGGCCGCCTGGGCGCTCGCTTTGTCCGCCATGCGCTACCTCCTCGCGCGGGGGCCTCCCCACGGAGAAGGCCCGCCAAGTATGTGCGGCGCCCACCACCTGTGACGGGCGTCACACCCGTGTCTCCACTGTTTCCCGCTTGGTGCCGGTCCCACAAGGGGTCAGGGGGATTCATCCGGCGGTGTGGTGGATGTCACTCTCCCTTTCCCCGGATCGTCGTCTCCGCCCTCTCTATCAGATCCGGCCCGCGATCTCCGCGCGCCGCCGCGCCGACCCACTACGATTGGGCGCGCTCAGGGGCCATCGCCGCGCGGCGCGCCCCGAGCGGGGCCGCCCCCGACCTCGGCCTGGCCCTCCCAGTGACCCAGACAGCGATAGATCGGACGGCGATGCTCAAGGTGCTGCGACCGGTGTTGTCCCGGATCCTGACGCCGACCGGCCACGCGCTGGCCCGCATGGGCGTGACGCCCAACGTGATCACCGTGGTCGGCACGATCGGGGTGGTGGGCGGCGCGCTGGGGCTCTATCCGCGGGGCGAGCTGTTCTGGGGCACGGTGCTGATCACCGTCTTCGTGCTGTTCGACATGCTCGACGGGGCGGTGGCCAGGGTCACCGGCGGCGGGACCGTCTGGGGGGCGTTCCTCGACTCGACGCTCGACCGCGTGGCCGACGCGGCGATCTTCGCCGGCTTGATCTTGTGGCTGGCCGGCAAGGGCGACGACCTGCCGCTGGCCGTGCTCGCCCTCTACTGCCTGATCTCCGGAGCCCTGGTCTCCTACGCGAAGGCCCGCGCCGAAGGGCTCGGCCTGCGCTGCGACGTCGGCGTAGCCGAGCGCGGCGAACGGATCCTGGTGGCGCTCGTCGGCGCCGGACTCGATGGGCTCGGCGTGCCGTACGCCCTCGTCGTCGGCCTGTGGCTGCTCGCCGCCGCGAGCACCGTGACCGTGGCCCAGCGCATCGTCGTGGTCCGTCGCCAGGCCCTCGCCGCGCAGGCCGGCGTGGCGCGGGAGGCCGCCCGCGAGGGGGACCCGCGGCCGTGATCACGACCTTGAAGGGCAAGGTCGCCGACTGGGCGTACGCCTTCGGCTGGACCGTGGTCCGCAAGCTGCCGGAACCGCTCGTCAAGATGGCGTTCACCGCGCTGGCCGACCGCATGTGGCGGCGCCGCGGCAGGCGCGTCGGGCAGCTGGAGAAGAACCTGAGCCGGGTGCTCGGCAAGCCCGTGGCGGGCACGGCGGACGCGGCGGCTGGCCCCGCCGCCGAGGTCGACGAGGAGGTCCGGCTGCTCAGCCGGCAGGTGCTGCGCTCGTACTTCCGGTACTGGCTGGAGGTGTTCCGGCTCCCGGAGATGTCGCGGGAACGGATCGTGTCGCGCATGCACATCGCCGACTACGACAAGCTCCTGGAGGCGTTCAAGTCGGGCCGCGGCGTCATCATTGCGCTGCCGCACATGGGCAACTACGACCACGCGGGCGCCTGGCTCGTCTTCCAGGGGCACCCGTTCACCACGGTGGCCGAGCGGTTGCAGCCGGCCTCGCTGTTCGATCGGTTCGTGGCCTTCCGGGAGAGCCTCGGGATGGAGGTGCTGCCGCACACGGGCGGCGGCGCGTTCGGCACGATGGCGAGGCGGCTGCGGGCGGGCGGCACCGTCTGCCTGGTCGTCGACCGTGACCTGACAGAGTCGGGCATAGACGTGGAGTTCTTCGGAAAGACAGCCCGTATGCCGAGCGCCGCCGCGGCTCTCGCCGTACAGACCGGAGCCGTACTCCTCCCAGTGACTTTGTGGTACGAAGGGGACAACTGGGAGGCGCGCATCCACGACGAGATTCCCGTGCCCGATGGGGGAGAGCGGCACGGCAAGGTTCAGGCGATGACCCAGCGGCTCGCACGTGAGTTCGAGCGGGGCATCGCCGAGCATCCGCAGGACTGGCACATGCTCCAGCGCGTGTGGCTGGAGGACCTGGAGGATCGATGAGACCGGGGAGACCGCGCCGGGGGCCGGTGCGCGCGGGCGGGGGGAGAGCGGGGGAGTGAGCGACGATGACGAGCGAGCGAGTCGCCCCTGGGCGGTGGCCACGACGGCGCCGTGCGGAAGGACCCCCCACCGGAGGGCGCTGCCATGAGGGTCGGTCTCGTGTGTCCCTACACCTGGGACGTGCCCGGCGGGGTCCAGCAGCACGTACGTGACCTGGCCGAGGCGCTGCTCGTCTCCGGACACCACGTGTCGGTGATCACTCCGGCCGACGACGACGCCCCGCTGCCGTCGTACGTGGTCCCGGCGGGACGGGCGGTTCCCGTGCCGTACAACGGCTCGGTCGCCCGGCTGGCGTTCGGGTTCTTGTCCGCGGGGCGCGTGCGGCGGTGGATCCGCGAGGGCAAGTTCGACGTGCTCCACGTGCACGAGCCGGCCGCGCCCTCGCTCGGCCTGCTCGCCTGCTGGGCGGCGGACGGGCCGATCGTGGCCACCTTCCACGCCTCTTACGAAAGGTCGCGGGCCATCACCGTCGCCGCCCCGATCCTGCAGAGCGCCTTGGAGAAGATCACCGGACGGATCGCGGTGTCGGAGGCCGCCCGCACCAGCCTGGTGGAGCACCTCGGCGGCGACGCCGTGCTCATTCCCAACGGCGTGGCCACCGACCGATACGCCATGGCCGAGCCGCTGCCGGGGTGGCCGGGCCGCTCCGACGAGCCGAGCGGCGACGGCGGTGCCCTTGGCTTCCTCGGCCGGATGGACGAGCCGCGCAAGGGCCTGCAGGTGCTGCTGAAGGCCTTCGAGATCATCGGCGCGGAACGGCCGGGGCTGCGCCTGCTGCTCGCCGGGCCGGGCGACGCCGATGAGGTGTGCGCGAAGGTCTCGCCCGGGCTGCGCGACCGCGTCGTCGCGCTCGGCCTGGTCAGCGACGAGGACAAGGTCCGTGCCTACCATTCGGTGGATGTGTTCGTCGCGCCGAACATCGGCGGCGAGAGCTTCGGCATCGTGCTGGCCGAGGCCATGTCCGCGGGCGCGCCTATCCTGGCCAGCGACATCGAGGCCTTCCGCCGGGTGCTGCACGGCGGCCGCGCCGGTGCGTTGTTCCCGGCCGGCGACCCCGCCGCGCTGGCCGCGGCGGCCGGCGAGCTGCTCGACGACCCCGCCCGGCGCAAACAGCTGTCCGCGGAGGCGCGCGCGGCGGTACGGGCGTACGACTGGTCCACCGTGGCCCGCGCGGTCGTCCGGGTGTACGAGACGGTCGCCGTCGATCGGGGCGCCGGAGTCGTCGAGTCCCGGCTGCGCACCTAGTGAGCCCTAAGTGAGCCGTAAGTGAGCCCCAAGTGAGACCCGGCGGGCCTGATGCGCCGACGTGCGCGGGGAGTGTTTCCACGTGATGCCGGAGTGGCTGTTCGACGTCCTTCTCGTGGCCGGCATCTTGTTCGTCGTCGGCCTGTACATCTCGTGGCGGGCCTCCAGGCTGGACCGGCTGCACGCGCGCGTGGACACCGCGCGGGCGGCCCTGGACGCCGCGCTCGTCCGGCGGTCCGCCGTCGCCCTGGAACTGGCCGCTTCGCGCCTGCTCGATCCCGCCACCAGCCTGTTGCTCGCGGCGGCGGCGCACGAGGCGCGGACGGCGGACGCGGACGGCAGGGAGTTCGCCGAAAGCGACCTGTCCAGGGCGCTGCGCGCGGTCGTCGAACAACCGGACTTCCGCGGCAACGTGGTGCAGCGCGAGGACGGCGGCACCCTGCTCGACGAGCTGGAGTCGGCGGCGCATAAGGTCGCCTTCGCGCGGCGCTTCTACAACGACGCCGCGGCGACCATCCGGAGCGCGCGGCGCAAGCTGCTCGCCCGGCTGCTGCCGCTCGCCGGGAACGCCACACTGCCGGAGTTCTTCGAGATCGACGACGACCCGCCGGAACCGTCCCGGTCCACCCGCCCGGGGACCGCCGGACTGTGACCGGCCCGTGATCAGCCGGATCGGCTTGGTCATCCGTTCTCGCGGCGGCTCCAGGTCGGTTAGCCTCGGGCGAGATGTCGTCCGGAAAGGGTTAATCGTGCGATTCCACACGCGCCGGCTGGTCGTGGCCGAGGGAGCCCTCGTCTGCGTGGCGCTCGTCGCCTGCTCGAGCGGTTCGCGGCAGGCGCCGCCGCCACCGGCGCCCGCGCCCGCCGGCACGAGCGCGTCGCCGTCGCCCACGGCGCCGGCGACCCACCCGTTCACCGGCGGCACCCGGGGCCTGCACAACCCGGTGCTGGCCGTGAAGATCGACAACACGCACTCCGCCCACCCGCAGCTGGGCCTGCGCTCGGCCGACATCGTCTACGTCGAGCAGGTCGAGGGCGGGGTGACCCGGATCATGGCGGTGTTCTCCTCCAAGCTCCCCGCCAGGGTCGGTCCGGTGCGCAGCGCCCGCATCTCAGACCTGCACATCCTCCATCAGTTCGGGCGCCCGGCGCTGGCCTACTCCGGCGTGCAGAGCAAGATGAAGCCGTACGTCCGGCGGGCGCCGCTGTACGACGTGTCGCCGGACCACGCGGGCGGCGCCTACTACCGGGCCGGCGGCCGGCCCGCGCCCTACAACCTCTTCGCGACCACCAAGGCGCTCCTCGCCAGGGCGCCCAAGACGGGCAAGCCCCGCGACATCGGCTTCCGGTTCGGCCCGGCGCCGGACGGCGGCAAGCGGACCAGCCGGTTCACCGCGCGCTGGCCGTCGGGCACGATGAGCTTTCGCTGGTCGAGCAGGCAAAAACGCTGGCTGGCCTACTACGACGGCCGCGCGGACAAGGCCGCGGAGGGCGGTCAGCTGGGCGCCCCGACCGTGGTGGTGCAGTACGCGAAGACCACGCGCTCGCGCTTCCACGACTTCCTCGGCAACTACACGCCGCTGGTGCAGACGGTCGGCACCGGCCGGGCCGTCGTGCTCCGCGACGGCAAGTCCTACGCCGCCAAGTGGTCGCGGCCGTCGGAGGGCAAGGGCACCACGTTCACCACGACGTCGGGGGCGCCGATGACCTTCGCCACCGGCCAGGTCTGGGTGGTCCTCGTCAACAAGGGCAAACCGCGCGTCCCCTGAGCCGGGCCACCCGATCGGGGCCAGCCGCCCCGGCGTGAACGGCGACCAGACCACTGCGTGGGATTGGCCGGAGAGTCGTTACCTCATCCGACCTACCATTGTCTAGGTAGCAATCGTCGGTTTCTCGTGAGGTAGCACGCCGTGTCAACTGATAACTCGACCCCCGGGAGCGGCGCCGCGCCCGCGCCCGAGGTGGGCACCGCCCGCGTCAAGCGCGGCATGGCGGAGATGCTCAAAGGCGGCGTGATCATGGATGTCGTCACGCCGGAGCAGGCCAAGATCGCCGAGGACGCCGGCGCGGTCGCGGTCATGGCGCTGGAACGCGTGCCCGCCGACATCAGAGCCGAAGGCGGCGTCTCGCGCATGAGCGATCCCGACATGATCGACGGCATCATCCAGGCCGTGTCGATTCCGGTCATGGCCAAGGCGCGAATCGGTCATTTCGTGGAGGCGCAGGTGCTGCAGGCCCTCGGCGTCGACTACATCGACGAGTCCGAGGTGCTCACCCCTGCCGACTACGCCAACCACATCGACAAGTGGGCCTTCACCGTGCCGTTCGTATGCGGGGCCACCAACCTGGGCGAGGCGCTGCGGCGCATCGCCGAGGGCGCGGCGATGATCCGGTCCAAGGGCGAGGCGGGCACCGGAGACGTCTCCAACGCCACCATGCACATGCGCCAGATCCGCCAGGAGATGCGGCGGCTCGGCGCGCTGCCCGACGACGAGCTCTACGTCGCGGCCAAGGACCTGCGGGCGCCCTACGACCTGGTACGGGAGGTCGCGCGCACGGGCAAGCTGCCGGTCGTGCTGTTCACCGCCGG
This sequence comes from Streptosporangiaceae bacterium, assembly GCA_035765195.1. Classification (GTDB taxonomy): domain Bacteria; phylum Actinomycetota; class Actinomycetes; order Streptosporangiales; family Streptosporangiaceae; genus CALAED01. The sequence continues at coordinate 60,919 of DASTYC010000013.1, read as the reverse complement.
CGGCATCGCCACCCCGGCCGACGCCGCGATGATGATGCAGCTCGGCGCCGAGGGCGTGTTCGTCGGCTCGGGCATCTTCAAGTCCGGCGACCCGGCCAAGCGGGCCGAGGCGATCGTCAAGGCCACCACGTTCTACGACGACCCCGACGTGATCGCGAAGGTGTCGCGCGGGCTCGGCGAGCCGATGGTCGGCATCAACGTCTCGGGCCTGGCCGATTCCGAACGGCTCGCCGGGCGCGGTTGGTGAACGCGACCGCAGGTCACGTCCGATCGGCGCGAAAGGGGGTGGAACGGCGATTTCGCCTCTCCACATGGCCCGGCCTGGCGCGTTACGCTGGCCACGGCCCGTGGCCGGAGTGGGCTCGAGGCGGGAAGGACGGCATCAGGCATGGGGTGGTCGGTCGCCTTGGCGTGCGCGAGCGTGGGAGCCCCTGACGCCGTGTTCCGATCCGGGCTCACGCCCGACCCGGCCGCCGCCCAGGAGCTGGCCCGCCACCTCTACCCGACGGCGACCCTCGTCGAGACCGGCGAGACCATGCTCGACTTCGCGCTGTGGCCCTACGACGACGAGGTGTTCGTCGGGGCGTACGGCGACGCGGTGATCGTCTGCGACCGCAGGCTGTTCCAGCTCGACGACGACGCCCGCCGGGTCGCCGACACGGTGGCGTGCGCGCTGCCCGGCGCCGGCTGCGGAGTGCTCGTGCTCAACAGCGTGCTGTCCGGGGCGTGGTTCCGCTGGTACGAGAAGGGCGAGCTGGTCCGCGACGTGTTCGTCACCGCCGACGACGGCGTCGTCGTCGACCAGGGCGAGCGGCTGCCCGCCGAGGCGCCCTACTGGGCCGCCATCGACGCCGGCGGGTCCGACCTGCCGCTGCCGTTCGACCCAGAGGAGTTCGGGCTCGAACTGGCCAGGGCGCACCTGTTCGGCCGGTCGCTGACCGACCGCGCCGACGACGGCTTCCTGGCCCTCGACCTGCCGCTGCGCCGCTTCAAGCTCGGCTGACCCGCGGGCGCCCCGGCGCGGGGAAGCCGGGCAGGGCCCGGAACGTTGTTCCTGGTGAACGTCATTCGTGGGGTGGCCGCTCTCGCGGCCGCCGCCCACCACATCGATTCCCCGATCGCATCGAAAGGCTGGTCCCTCCGTGCCGACCATCGGCGTGCTCGCCCTGCAGGGCGACGTTCGTGAGCATCTGCGTGCGCTGGCCTCCTGTGGCGCCGCGACGCGTATCGTCCGCCGCCCGGAAGAGCTCGAAGGCATCGACGGGCTGGTCGTCCCCGGCGGCGAGTCGACGACGATGTGGCGGCTGGCCAGATCGTTCGAGCTGCTCGAACCGCTGCGCAAGCGCGTCGAGGCCGGGCTGCCCGCGTACGGCTCCTGCGCCGGCATGATCATGCTGGCCGACCGGATCGCCGACGGCGCCGCCGGTCAGGAGACGATCGGCGGCATCGACATGCTGGTCCGGCGGAACGCCTTCGGCCGTCAGGTCGACTCCTTCGAATCCGACGTCCACCTCGCCGAGATGGGACCCACGCCGTACCATGCCGTCTTCATCAGGGCACCCTGGGTGGAGGCGGTCGGGCCCGGGGTCGAGGTGCTCGGCCGGACGGAGCGGGGCGAGTCCGCCGGTAGGATCGTCGCCGTCCGTCAGGGGAACCTCATGGCCACGGCCTTTCACCCCGAGCTGACGGGCGACCACCGAGTGCACAGGTACTTCGTCGATCTGGTGCGCCGGGCCCTGGACCAGGCGAGCGGGGAGCAGGAGGATTAGCGAATGTCCGGCCATTCCAAGTGGGCGACGACGAAGCACAAGAAGGCGGCACTCGACGCCAAGCGGGGCAAGCTCTTCGCCAAGCTGATCAAGAACGTCGAGGTCGCGGCGCGTACCGGCGGCGGCGATCCGGAGGGCAACCCGACGCTGTTCGACGCCATCCAGAAGGCCAAGAAGAACTCGGTCCCCAACGACAACATCGAGCGTGCGCGCCGGCGCGGGGCCGGCGAGGAGGCCGGCGGGGCCGACTGGCAGAACATCACCTATGAGGGGTATGCCCCCGGCGGGGTGGCGATCCTCATCGAGTGCCTGACCGACAACCGGAACCGGGCCGCCTCCGAGGTCCGCACCATCATGACGCGCAACGGCGGGTCGATGGCCGATCCGGGCTCGGTCTCCTACCTGTTCACCCGCAAGGGCGTCGTCATCGTCCCCAAGGACGGCACCAGCGAGGACGACGTGATGATGGCCGTCCTGGACGCCGGCGCCGAAGAGGTCAACGACCTCGGCGAGACGTTCGAGGTGGTCTGCGAGGCCGGCGACCTGGTCGCGGTGCGCTCCGCGCTGCAGGAGGCAAGCATCGACTATGAGTCGGCCGACGTGAACTGGCTGCCCAGCGTCAGCGTGCCCCTCGACGAGGAGAACGCCAAGAAGATCTTCCGGCTGCTCGAGGCGCTCGAGGACTCCGACGACGTCCAGGACGTCTTCGCGAACTTCGACGTCTCCGACGAGATCATGGAAAAGATCGGGTGAGCTCGGCCGACGTGCCGATCAGCGGTCCGTAATCCGTTCGCGGGCCGCCGGCCCCGCGCACTAGCGTGGTGGCCCGTGGAGATCAGGTTTGTGGTCCCCGAGGACCGAGACGCTCTGTTCGACCTGCGGACTCGCGCGTTCGGGCCGATGTCGGCGGCGGCGCGCGAACGGGTGCTGCCGCAGCTTGACCTGGCCTTCGCCGAGCGCAGGGTGCTCGGCTGCTACGACGGAGCCCGGCTGGTCGCCTCCGGCCGTTTTCACCCCATGGAGCAGTGGTGGCACGGCGCCGCGGTGCCGATGGGCGGCGTGGCCAGCGTCTACGTCGCCCCCGACGAGCGCGGCAAAGGCGTGGGCGCCCGGCTCGCGGCGGCCCTGATCGAGCTCATCGCCGAGCGGGGGCGGCCGCTGTCGGCGCTGTATCCGGCCACCTCGCCCGTCTATCGCCGCGTCGGCTTCGAACACGCGGGCGCCCAGCACTGGACCACCTTCCGGGCCGAGGTGCTGCGCGAGCTGGGCGGCGACGCCGCCGACGCCGTCAAGGTTCGCCAGGCGGGGCCCGATGACGCGGCGGAGGTCGTGGCCGTGCTGCGCGCGGTGCACGCGGCGGGCAGGGACGCCGGGCCGCTCGACAACGGCGAGGCCTTCGTACGCTGGTCCCTCGACGAGCCCGGGCTGTTCGCCTACCTGGCCGACGACGGCTTCGTCGCCTACCACTGGAACGACGACGCGAGCGAACTCGTCGTCGAACGTGCGGTCGCCGGCTCCGCCGCGACGGCACGCGCGCTGTGGGCTCTGGTCGGCTCCGGCTCCTCCACGGCCGAGACCGTACGGGCCCGGATATCCCCGCACGACCCCCTCCTGTGGCTGCTGCGCGACCGGACCGGCGAGCGGCTCGCGCGATCGCCGTGGATGCTGCGGATCGTGGACGCCCCGGCGGCGATCGCCGCCCGCGGCTTCCCCGCCGCGGCCGGCGCCGACGTGCCGCTGGTCGTCCACGACCCACTGCGGCCGGCGAACGCCGGCGGCTGGCGGCTCGTCGTGGCCGACGGGCGGGGCCGGCTCGAGCGGGCCGCCGAGCGCGCCGATGCCGTGCGGATGACCGAGCGGGGTCTGGCGGCCCTGTACGCAGGCGTTCCGGTCGGCACGCTGAGCCGGGCCGGCCTGCTCGACGGCGGCGACCCGGCCGTGCTCGACGCCGTGTTCGGCGCCACGGCGTTCATGCTCGACGACTTTTGACCGCGCTGACCGGCGGATCCGCGACACGCCCCGCGGGCGCGGGCGCCGCGCGCCGGTCGGGCGGTAGCCTCATGGCGAACAGGTGGTCGAAGGGGTGGTCGTGCGGGTACTCGGCGTCGATCCCGGGCTCACCAGATGCGGCGTCGGCGTCGTCGACGGCGCGCCGGGCAAGCCGTTGTCGCTGGTGGGCGTGCACGTGATCAGGACGAGTCCCGACGACGACATCGGCACGCGGCTGGTCGAGCTCGAGCGCGATCTGGACGCCCTCCTCGATGACGTGCGCCCCGACGCGGTCGCCGTCGAACGGGTCTTCAGCCAGCACAACGTCCGCACCGTCATGGGCACCGCGCAGGCGGGCGCGGTCGCCATCGTCTGCGCCGCGCGGCGCGGGCTGCCGGTCGCTCTGCACACGCCGAGCGAGGCCAAGGCCGCGGTCACCGGAAACGGCCGCGCCGACAAGGCCCAGGTGACCATGATGGTGACCCGGCTGCTCGGGCTGGCGACCGCCCCGACGCCCGCCGACGCCGCCGACGCCCTCGCGCTGGCCATCTGCCACCTGTGGCGGGGCGGGGCGCGCGCCCGGCTGGAGCGCGCCGCCCGGGCGGCGCAGCTCACGCGCCAGACGGGCCCGTCTCAAGGAGGTACGTCCTGATGATCGCCTTCGTGAGCGGCCAGGTCGCGGCCGCCGGACCTGACGGCGCCGTCGTCGACGTGGGCGGGGTGGGCCTGTCCGTCCAGTGCACGCCGGCCACGCTCGCCGCGCTGCGGGTCGGCGAGCGGGCGCACGTGCCGACCTCGCTGGTCGTGCGAGAGGACTCGCTGACGCTGTACGGGTTCGCCGACGAAGACGAGCGGTCGGTCTTCGAGTTGTTGCAGACGGCCAGCGGCGTGGGGCCGCGGCTGGCCCTCGCGATGCTGGCGGTGCACCCGCCGAACGCGCTGCGCCGCGCCGTCGCGACCGAGGACATCGCCGCGCTCACCCTGGTCCCCGGCATCGGCAAGAAGGGCGCGCAGCGCATCGTCCTCGAGCTCAAGGACCGCCTCGGCGGCCCCATCGGCGACGACGACCCGGCCGCGGGCGCCCGCTACGTCGTCGCCGCCGCGTCCTGGCGCGTCCAGGTGCACACCGGCCTGGTGAACCTCGGCTGGCCGGCCAAAGACGCGGACGCGGCGGTGGACGCCGTGGCCGCCGACCTCGACGGTCAGGAGCCCCCCGACGTCGGCACACTGCTCAAGTCCGCGCTCAAGAAGCTCTCTCGCCCATGAGCGCGCCGCAGGCGCGCGGCGCGCGCTGGACTGAGCGAGGGACGAGCGAGGGAAGCGCGTGTCTAGAGCGCGCCGAGGCTGCGCGGGGGGCGTTGAGCGCGCCGGAGGCGCGCGGCGCGCGCTGGACTGAGCGAGGGACGAGCGAGGGAAGCGCGTGTCTAGAGCGCGCCGAGGCTGTGCGGGGGGCGTTGAGCGCGCCGGAGGCGCGCGGCGCGCGCTGGACTGAGCGAGGGACGAGCGACGAGGGACGCGCGTGTCTAGAGCGCGCCGAGGCTGCGCGGGGGGCGTTGAGCGCGCCGGAGGCGCGCGGCGCGCGCTGGACTGAGGAGCGAGGGACGAGCGACGAGGGAAGCGCGTGTCTAGAGCGCGCCGAGGCTGCGCGGGGGGCGCTGTGAGCGGGGCGGACGATCGGGTGGTCTCGCCTGTCGCCGACGGCGAGGAACAGGCGATCGAGGCGGCGCTGCGCCCCAAGCGGCTCGATGAGTTCGTCGGCCAGCAGCGGGTGCGCGAACAGTTGTCGCTGGTGCTGCAGAGCGCGGTGCGCCGCGGTCGGCCGCCCGATCACATCATGCTCAGCGGCGGGCCCGGCCTCGGCAAGACCACGCTCTCCATGATCATCGCCGCGGAGCTCAGCCGGCCGCTGCGGATCTCGTCCGGCCCCGCCATCGAGCGCGCGGGCGACCTGGCGGCGGTGCTGTCCACGCTGTCGGAGGGCGAGGTGCTGTTCGTGGACGAGATCCACCGGATGGCCCGGCCCGCCGAGGAGATGCTCTACGTGGCGATGGAGGACTTCCGCGTCGACGTCGTCGTCGGCAAGGGCCCGGGGGCCACCGCCATCCCGCTGGACATCGCGCCGTTCACGCTGGTGGGGGCCACCACGCGGGCGGGGTTGTTGCCGGCGCCGCTGCGCGACCGGTTCGGCTTTGTGGCCCACATGGACTTCTACGAGCCCGCCGAGCTCGAAGTGATCGTCAAAAGGTCGGCCCGGCTGCTGCGGGTCGACATCCACGACGACGCCGCCACGGAGATCGCCGGGCGTTCCCGCGGCACGCCCCGCATCGCCAACCGGCTGCTGCGGCGGGTCCGCGACTACGCCGAGGTGCGCGCCGACGGCGTGGTCACCCGGGAACTCGCCCGGGCCGCCCTCACGTTGTACGAGGTGGACGAGCGCGGCCTCGACCGGCTCGACCGCGCGGTGCTGAGCGCGCTCATGCACACGTTCGGGGGCGGGCCGGTCGGACTTTCCACACTCGCTGTTTCAGTGGGCGAGGAGCCCGAGACCGTCGAGGTCGTCGCGGAGCCGTTTCTGGTCAGGCAGGGCTTGCTGGCCCGTACGCCGCGGGGGCGAGTCGCCACCCGGGCGGCATGGGAGCACGTCGGGCTCGCTCCACCGCCGGTGCCGCCGACTGCAGGTACTCTGTTCGAAGTCGGCGACGAAGGTTCGGGGTGAGCCGCGAGTGAGCCCGCCCGGCGAGAGGAACGGCGAGCGATGCGCCCGCCCAGACAACGACTTGGGAACTTCCCGGCGTGCTGGGGCGTCACGTCGTTGCCGGTATTTCACCGGCTCCCTTACACTCCGGACCTTGGTCACCCTATGCAGCCGGGGGTCGCTCGGTTGACAGCACATCCGGCCCCAGGCTGGTACCTCACATCGGAAGGATGCCCGCACAGGGCAACATGATGACTTTTCACGACGTGGCGGCGGCGCCGATCGTCGCCGCTGAGCAGAGCAACGCGGCCGTTATGCAGTTTCTGTTCCTCGGCCTCATCGTCGTGGCCTTTTACTTCTTCTTGATCAGGCCACAGCGCAACCGGCAGCGCCAGCAGCAGCAGCTGCAAAACTCCGTCCGTCCGGGCGCGCGCATCATGACGACCAACGGCATGTACGCCAATGTCGTCGCGGTCGACGACGACGGCCTCGTGCTCGAGATCGCCCCGGGCGTGGAGGCCAGGTTCGTCAAGCAGGCGATCATGCAGATCGTGGACGAAGGCGACGCGGACACGGCCGACGAGGACCACGACGACCAGGACGATGAGCGGCCGGCGGACGACGCCGATGACGGCCGTCCGGAGGCCGCCGAGAAGGCGGAAGAGAAGTCCTCGAGCAAGCCGTCCGCCTGACCGACGGCCGGCACAACAAGACAGACGGGAAGACGGACGACCAGTGGCTGCCCCGCGCACCAACATTCCAAGGCCCGGGCGGGCGCTTCTCGTATTGCTCGCCATCATCGTCGGGTTCTCCGGCCTGATCATGCTGCAGGAGCGCAAGGCGCCGCGCCTGGCGCTCGACCTCGCCGGCGGCACCACGGTCACGCTGACCGCGGTCACCCCGGACGGCAAGGCCGCCAAGCCCTCGCAGATGACGCAGGCGATCTCGATCATGCGGGCCCGGGTCAACGGACTCGGCGTCTCCGAGGCCGAGGTGACCAAGCAGGGCACCAACGTCATCGTGGTCCAGGTGCCCGGCCGGGAGGGCCAGCAGCGGGTCGTCAGGCAGATCGGCACGACGGCCCAGCTGCAGTTCCGGCAGGTGTTCGCCGTCGACCAGGGCAGGCCGTCGGCGCCGGCCACGCCGTCGACGGCGCCCAACGGCACCGGCACGCCGTCTACCAAGCCGTCCGGCAAGGCGACGGGCACGTCCGCGCCATCGACTTCGCCGACCGCCGCGGCCTCGTCATCGCCGCGGAGCCGAGCGCTGGCGGAGGCCCTGACGGCGCCCTCCCCGACGCCCAAGCCCTCCGGCTCGTCGGCGCCGCCGTCATCGGCCCCGCCGTCTGCGCCGCCCACCGCGCCCCCGCCGGGGCCGACCTCGGCCCAGCCGCCCGCGCAGATCGCCACGCTGTTCCAGCAGACCGACTGCTCGGGGCAGAACAAGCAGGTCCGCGGCGCCGACAACCCGCAGCAGCAGTGGGTGGTGGCCTGTGAACAGGACGGCAGCGCCAAGTACGTGCTCGGCCCGGTCCGGGTGCAAGGTGAGCAGGTGTCCGGGGCCACCGCGGTGCCACCGAACACCCAGGAGGGCCAAAGCAGCTGGATCGTGAACCTGAAGTTCCGGTCGCGGGGCGCCCAGCAGTTCTACGAGGTGACGACGGAGGCCTCCCGGGCGCAGGCGGGCTCGCCGCAGCGGCAGGTGGCGATCATCCTCGACGGGCTCGTCGTGTCCGCGCCGAGCATCGACAACGGCCCGATCTCCGGCGGCAGCGCCCAGATCTACGGTCCGCCGCAGAGCTTCACCCAGCAGTACGCCACCGACCTGTCCAACGTCCTCAAGTACGGCGCGCTGCCGCTGAAGTTCCAGCAAAGCGCCATCGAGACGGTGTCGCCGACCCTTGGCCGCGACCAGCTGAACGCCGGTCTGCTCGCCGGCGCGATCGGCATGGTCCTGGTCATCTTGTACTGCCTGCTCTACTATCGCGGGCTCGGCCTGGTCGCGATCTTCAGCCTCGTGGTGGCGGCGGCCTTGACGTACCTCAGCGTCGTGCTCCTCGGCGCGTTCATCGAGTTCCGGCTCTCGTTGGCGGGCATCGCCGGCCTCATCGTGGCGATTGGCATCACCGCCGACTCGTTCATCGTCTACTTCGAACGATTGCGCGACGAGGTCAGAGAGGGCCGCAGCCTGCGCAGCGCGACCGAACGCGGCTGGCAGCGGGCGCGGCGCACCATCCTGGTGGCCGACGCGGTGTCGTTCCTCGCCGCCGCGGTGCTGTACATCGTCTCGATCGGCAACGTGAAGGGCTTCGCGTTCACGCTGGGCCTGACCACGATCATCGACGTGATCGTGGTGTTCCTGTTCAGCAAACCACTGGTCAGCCTGCTGGTCCGGTTCAAGTTCTTCAGTCGCGGGCATCCGATGTCCGGCCTTGATCCGCGCCGGCTCGGCATGAAACAACCCGCCCGGCAAGCGTCCGGCGCCACGACGCCGAAGGAGGCCTGATGTCGCGCCTGGGTACGATCGGCGGCCGGCTCTACCGTGGTGAGGTCTCGGTCGACTTCGTCGGCCGGCAGCGCCTCTGGTACATGATCTCCGGGCTGATCCTCGTGGTCTGCATCGCCTCCCTCGCCACGCTCGGGCTGAACCTCGGCATCGAGTTCAAGGGCGGTTCGGTCTTCCAGTTCAGGGCCCCGCAGGCCACCACAGCCGACGTCCGCACCGCCGTGACCGGGTCGGGCGTGATCCACGACACCCCGATCGTGCAGTCGACCAGCCGCGGCTGGCGGGTGCAGACCGAGAGCCTCAGCTCCGACGAGGTCGCCAAGGTCCAGCAGAGCCTCGCCTCCACGTTCCGCCTGAACCCCACCGACATCAGCCCGCAGACGGTCGGAGCCAGCTGGGGCGCCGACATCTCGAAGAAGGCGCTGCAGGGCTTGATCGTCTTCTTGGTCCTGGTGGTCGGCTATCTGTCCCTCGCGTTCGAATGGCGGATGGCGGTCGCGGCGCTCATCGCGCTGGCACACGACATCCTCATCACGGTCGGCGTCTATTCGCTGGTCGGGTTCGAGGTCGCGCCGGGCTCGGTGATCGGGTTGCTGACCATCCTGGGCTACTCGCTGTACGACACGGTCGTCGTGTTCGACAAGGTGCGGGAGAACACTCGGAGCCTGTCGGTCACCTCCCGGCTCACCTACAGCCAGGCCGCCAACCTCGCGGTCAACCAGACGCTGGTCCGCTCGATCAACACCTCGGTGGTGGCGTTGCTCCCGGTGGCCGGGCTGCTGTTCATCGGGGCCGGCTTCCTCGGCGCGGGCACGCTGAAGGACCTGGCCCTGGTGCTGTTCGTCGGCATGCTCGCCGGGACCTACTCCTCGATCTGCATCGCCACGCCGCTCCTCGCCGACCTCAAGGAGCGCGAGCCGAAGTACCGGCAGTTGCGTGAGCGCATCGCGGCGCGCGCCGCCAGCCCCAAACGGCAGGCCAAGATGGCCAGGCGGCAGTCCGGCGGTCAGCCCGGTACGGCCGAGCAGGACACGATGGTCGACCTGCTGCCCGCGGACGACGACGACGCCGACATGCGCGAACGCCCCGCCCGCACCCCGGGCCGGGCGGCCGGCCGTGCCGACCACGCCGGCCACGCCGACGATGGCGACCACGGCGATGAGGACACGGAGTCGCTGGCCGCCAACGCACCTCGCCGGCTCGTTCAGCAGGGACCGCGCCAGCAGCCCCGCAGGAGCAGCAGGCGGGGCCGGGGCGGCGGCGGTAAGAAGTAAAGCCACAGCCGTGCGCCGCGCGAAAGGCACTTATGGATCTTGAGAAGGTGGTCCTGGAGCGGATCAGGGACGTGCCCGACTACCCCAAGCCCGGCATCGTCTTCAAGGACATCACGCCGCTGCTCGCCGACCACACGGCCTTCGCGGCGGTCGTGGACGAGGTCGTCGCCCACTACGGGCGGGGCACGATCGACAAGGTCGTGGGCATCGAGGCGCGCGGTTTCATCCTGGCCGCCCCCATCGCCTACCACTTCGGCGCCGGCTTCGTCCCCGTACGCAAGCGGGGCAAGCTCCCCGCGGAGACCTACGAACAGTCCTACGACCTCGAGTACGGCACGGAGACGATCGAGATCCACCAGGACGCGTTCCGGCCCGGCGAGCGCGTCCTCATCGTCGATGACGTGCTGGCCACCGGCGGCACCGCCCGGGCGACCGCCGAGCTGGTCCACCGGGGCGGCGGCGACGTGGCGGGCCTGTCGGTGCTCATGGAGCTGTCGTTTCTGAACGGCAGAGCCAACATCTCCGACCTCGATTTGCACTCCATCGTTACCGTGTGAAGCGTTCTCAACTAAGCGCTTGAAGGAGCGATTCCGTCGCTGTCAGGGCAGGCCGGACCCGAAACCGCAGTTTGGCGCGGGGAACAAATGGGTGGCCGATACACTTGTTACCACACAAGGGCGCGGTACGGGGGTGCGGTCGCCGTTATGCGGCCGGGCTTAATCCGCGCGGCAACGGTTACGAGGAGGCTGGGTGCCCGGTGAAGTGGTCTCGACCGACGCGGTAGCGCGAGCCGCGCAGGCCGCGAAGGACGAGGCCGCCCGTCCACCGGCGGAGGGCGAGCGCGCCGACGTCCCCGACGCCCCGGGCGCCGACGTCGCCGACACCGCCGACCGGTCCGCCGATCCAGGTCCCACACGAGAACGGCCAGCAGAGAATGCCCGACCCGATGGGCCGGCGAGTCCGCCGCCGGCGCCGCCCGCCACGAGGCAGCGCCCAAGGTCGGCCACATCCTCGATCCCACCGTCCGCCGCCCGGGTGCGCCGCAGGCTCGCCCGGCTGGGTGCCCAGCGCGGTCCCGTCATGAATCCGGTACTCGAACCACTCATCAAGACAGTCAGGTCCACTCACCCCAAGGCCGATATCCGGCTGATCGAGCGGGCCTACGACGTCGCGGCGCACCAGCACCGCGACCAGAAGCGCAAGAGCGGCGATCCGTACATCACCCATCCGCTCGCGGTCGCCACGATCCTCGCCGAGCTCGGCATGAACCAAGAGACGCTGTGCGCGGCGTTGCTGCACGACACCGTGGAGGACACCGGGTACACGCTCGATGAGCTGCGCGGCGAGTTCGGCGACGAGATCGCGGCGCTGGTTGACGGGGTCACCAAGCTGGACCGGGTCAAGTACGGCGACGCGGCCGAGGCCGAGACCGTGCGCAAGATGGTCGTCGCGATGGCCCGCGACATCCGGGTCCTGGTGATCAAGCTCGCCGACCGGCTGCACAACATGCGCACGCTGCGGTACCTGCCGCGTGACAAGCAGGAGCGCAAGGCGCGGGAGACGCTGGAGATCTTCGCACCGCTGGCCCACCGGCTGGGCATGAACACCCTCAAGTGGGAGCTCGAGGACCTCGCGTTCGCCACGATGTACCCCAAGCGCTTCGACGAGATCGCCCGGCTGGTGTCGGAGCGGGCGCCGCGCCGCGACGACTACCTGCAGGCCGTCATCGAGAGCGTGGCGACCGACCTGCGCGAAGCCAAGATCAAGGCGACCGTGACGGGCCGGCCGAAGCACTACTACTCGATCTACCAGAAGATGATCGCCCGCGACGTCGGCTTCGACGACATCTACGACCTGGTCGGCATCCGGGTCCTGGTCGACAGCGTCCGCGACTGCTACGCCGCGCTCGGCTCGATCCACGCGCGATGGAATCCGGTCCCCGGCCGGTTCAAGGACTACATCGCGATGCCGAAGTTCAACATGTACCAGTCGCTGCACACGACCGTCATGGGCCCGGAGGGCAAGACGGTCGAGCTGCAGATCCGCACCTGGGGGATGCACCGCAGGGCGGAGTACGGCGTGGCGGCGCACTGGAAGTACAAGGAGGAGACCGTCGCCGGTCGCAAGGCCGCCGACATGCAGTGGCTGCGCCAGCTGCTCGACTGGCAGCAGGAGACCGCCGATCCCGCGGAGTTCCTCGAGACGCTGCGCTTCGACCTGTCGGTGTCCGAGGTGTTCGTGTTCACCCCGAAGGGCGATGTGATCGCCCTGCCGCAGGGCGCCACGCCGGTGGACTTCGCCTACGCCATCCACACCGAGGTCGGTCATCGCTGCATCGGCGCGCGGGTGGGCGGCCGGCTCGTACCGCTGGAGTCCACGCTCGACAACGGCGACACCATCGAGGTGTTCACCTCCCGCTCGCCCGACGCCGGTCCGTCCCGCGACTGGCTGAACTTCGTCAAGAGCCCGCGCGCCCGCAACAAGATCCGCCACTGGTTCTCCAAGGAGCGCCGGGAGACCGCGATCGAGTCGGGCAAGGACGCCATCGCCAGGGCCATGCGCAAGCAGAACCTGCCGCTGCAGCGGATGATGTCCGGCGAGGCGCTGCTCGCGCTCGCCAGGGAGCAGCGCTTCCCCGACGTGTCCGCGCTGTACGCGGCCGTCGGCGAGGGCCACCTGTCGGCCCAGTCCGTCGTGCAGAAGCTGGTCCAGGCCCTCGGCGGCCCGGAGAGCGCCGAAGACGACATCGCCGAGACGGCGATTCCGACCAGGCGGCGGCGCGCGCGCCCCGCCGGCGACCCAGGGGTGGTCGTCGAGGGTGATCCGGACGTATGGGTCCGGCTGTCGCGCTGCTGCACCCCGGTGCCGGGAGACGACATCGTCGGGTTCGTCACCCGCGGCCACGGCGTATCGGTCCACCGCAGCGCCTGCGCGAACGCCGCCAACCTCAAGAGCCAGCCCGACCGCATCGTCGACGTCAAGTGGTCACCCGGCGAAGACTCGGTGTTCCTCGTCGCGATCCAGGTGGAGGCCCTCGACCGGCCGCGGCTGCTGTCGGACGTCACCAGGGTGCTGTCGGACCAGCACGTCAACATCTTGTCGGCGTCGGTGGCCACCAGCAGAGACCGGGTGGCGATCAGCCGGTTCACCTTCGAGATGGGCGATCCCAAGCACCTCGGGCACGTGCTCAAGGCGGTGCGCTCGGTGGACGGCGTCTACGACGCCTACCGGGTCACCTCCGGCGCCACCGCCCGCTGATCCTAAGAGAACTCGGCGAGCGTGCGCTCCGCCTCCTCCAGCCAGGCGCGGCGGGCGGCGAGGGCCTCTTCGGCGTCCTTGGCGTCCTTGTCGCGGCCGGAGGTACGGGCCTTGTCGAGTCGCTGCTGCAGCTGCTCGATGGAGGTGCGCAGCTGGGCGACGGTGGCCTCGGCGCGGGCCCTGGCCTCGGGGTTGGTGCGCCGCCACTCGGCCTCTTCGGCCTGGCGGACCGTCTCTTCGATCTTGCGGAGCCGGCCTTCGAGCCGTTCGCGTGACTCGCGGGGGACCATGCCGATGGTCTCCCAGCGCTCCTGGATCGAGCGCAGCGCCTGGCGGGCCTGCCGCACGTCGGTGATCGGCAGCAGCCGCTCGGCCTCGGCCAAGAGCCGCTCCTTGGCCTGGGCGTGCTGGTCGAACTCCGCGTCGCGTTCGGCGAAGGCCGCCGAACGGGCGCCGAAGAACGTGTCCTGGGCGGCCTTGAACCGCGCCCACAGCTCCTCTTCGACGTCGCGAGCGGCGCGGCCGGCGTTTTTCCACTGCCGCATCAGGTCGCGGTAGGCGGCCGCGGTCGGACCCCAGTCGGTGGAGCCGGAGATCGCCTCGGCCTCGGCGACAAGCCGCTCCTTTTCGATCCTGGCCTGCTCGCGCTGTTCGTCGAGGGTCGCGAAGTAGGCCTTGCGGCGCTTGGTGAAGGCGTTGCGCGCCGCGGACAGCCGCTTCCACAGCGCGGTCTCCGTCGGCCGGTCGACGCGCTCGGCGACCTTCCACTCCTCGACCAGCTGGCGCAGCCGCTCCCCGCCGTTCTTCCAGTGGGTCTCCTCGGCGGCGATGCGCTCCGCCTCGGCGACAATGCGCTCCTTGATGTCGCGGGCCTCGTCGCGGGCGTGCTCGCGGGCCGCCTTGATCTCCACCCGGCGCTTTTCGATCAGCTCGGTCAGCCCGTCGAGCCGGCGGCCGAGCGTGTCGAGGTCGCCGACCGCATGGGCCTCGGACAAGGTCACGCGCAGCCGGCCGATGCTGCCTTCGGCCTGGGCGGGCGGCAGGTCGGTGGTGCGGATCCGCTGTTCGAGCAGATCGATCTCGGTGACCAGCGCCTCGTATTTGCGGCGGAAGTACGCGAGGGCCTCTTCCGGGGCGCCGGCCTGCCAGGATCCCACCACCCGTTCGCCCTCGGCGGTCCGTACATAAACCGTGCCGTCCTCGTCAACACGGCCCCAGGGATCAGTTGTCACCGTAGGCCGTCCTCTCTGCCCCTGACTCGTCTCGCCCCCGCGCGCGGGTACTCGAGGATCGGTGGCGCTGGACACCGTTGCCTCCTGCGTCATTGTCCGGCCCTAAACCAGACCCTCCAAACCATAGCCTCTTGTCCGGCTATTTCTTTGTGATCGTGACGTCCTGGATTGTCACCGCCTTCTGGGGCGCGCCGTCGCCCTGGGCGTCTCCCTTGACACCGGCCTTGGCCACCGACTCGACGATGTCCATACCTGACGTGATCTTGCCAAAGACCGTGTAGTTGGGCGGCAGCTCCGAATCGCCGTACACGATGAAGAACTGGCTGCCGTTGGTGCCGGGGCCGGCATTGGCCATGGCGAGAGTTCCCTTGGTGTACGTGGCCGTTTGCGCCCCCGCCTTGGGCTTGGGGAGGTTCTCTTCGCCGTACTTGTACGCGGGACCGCCAGAACCCGTCGCCGTCGGATCGCCGCATTGCAGGACCTTGATGCCCTCGGTGACCAAACGATGGCACTGGGTTTTGTCAAAAAAGTTCTTGCCGGCGAGATAAGCGAAGGAATTGACCGTGCATCTGGCCCGAGCGCCGTTGAGGCTCATCGCGATCGAGCCCAGATTCGTCTTGACGGTCGCCGTCACCGTGGAGGTGTAACGGGGTTTCACCGGCGGCATGCCGACGTCCTTGGCGCCCGGCTCCTGACTCGCCGTGTAAGCGCACTCGCCCGCTTTCACGGTGGGGGTGGGCGACGGCGTGGGGGTGGCCGGGGCCGACGATGACGGCGCCGCGGCCGCGCCGGACTTCTTGCCCCCCTCGCCGGCGAACGCGAACGCCAGCCCGCTGCCGCCGAGCGCGAGGACGACGAGGCCGGAGACGATGCCGATGCCCCACTTCTTGCGGACACGCCTGGCGCGCTGTGCCTGCTGCTGGCGCTCGTAGCGCTGCCTGGCAAGCTGCCGCTTGCGATCCTTCGCCGTCACTTGAGCCGTCCTCCTGTTGTGGTCTGCCTGTGCTCGCTCGTCGCCGCGCCCGCCGACCGCGGACGACACGCCCCGAGCCCGGCCTGAACGGATCTTCGACCGGAAAGTGTGTGCGCATCGTAGCGGCCCGCCAGAGCCCGTTCACAGAGCCGTTCACGGCGCCGTTCACCGAGCCGTTCACGCATCCGCCCGCGGGCCGCCCGCCCGGCGTTTCGCCTGTGGCCGGGGAGGCGGTGGAGGCGGCCGATGACGATGACACGGCGAAGCGATAACGCGTTCGCGACGGCCGGTGCAGCGCCGGTACCCTCGAACCGCAAAGAGCCGTGTAGGGAGGACGATCGTGCTCATCGCCCAGTTCCCAGCGGGGTCCTTCGCCGCGAACTGCTACATCGTGGCGCCCGCTGCGGGGGAGGAGTGCGTGATCATCGACCCCGGGCAGGACGCCGCGCCCGGAGTGGACGAACTGGTGCGCGAGCACCGGCTCAAGCCGGTCGCGGTGATCCTCACGCACGGTCATATCGACCACATCTGGTCGGTGGCGCCGGTGTGCGGTGCACGAGATGTGCCCGCCTTCATCCACCCGGCCGACCGCGAGCTGCTCACCGACCCGGCGCGCGGCTTCGGTCTGGAAGCCGGCAGGCAGCTGTTCGGCGGCCTCACGCTCACCGAGCCCGACGACGTGCGCGAGCTGTCCGACGGCATGGTGCTCGACCTCGCGGGGCTGTCCCTGACGGTCGAGCACGCTCCCGGCCACACGCCGGGGTCGGTGACGTTCCGTACGCAGCGGCCCGACGGCCAGGGCGGCCCGGACGGCCGGCAGGCGATCTTCACGGGCGACCTGCTGTTCGCCGGCTCCATCGGGCGGACCGATCTGCCCGGCGGCGACTACGCGACGATCTTGGACAGCCTCGCCCGGGTGTGCCTGACGCTGCCGGACGCCACGACCGTGCTGCCGGGCCACGGGCCGCAGACGACGATCGGTCGTGAACGCGCCACCAATCCGTTCTTGGCCGAGCTGGCCCCGACCGCCGGCCCACGGACGAAAAAGGGACTATGAGCTCCGGCTTTCAGGCCCCCAAGGGGGTCAGTGAGTACATGCCGCCCCGCGCGGCCCTGCTCTATGCGATCCGCGAGGCGTTCGCCGAGCAGGCCCGCCTTGGCGGCTACGACTATCTCGAACTGGCGGTCTTCGAAGACACCCAGCTGTTCGCCCGGGGCGTCGGCGAGTCCACCGACGTGGTCAGCAAGGAGATGTACACCTTCGCCGACCGCGGGGGGCGCTCGCTCACGCTCCGGCCGGAGTTCACCGCCGGGGTGCTGCGCTCGGTGCTGGAGTTCGGCCTGCACAAGGGCGCGTTGCCGGTGAAGGTCTGGACGACCGGGCCGGCCTTCCGCGCCGAACGGCCGCAGCAGGGCCGCTACCGGCAGTTCTACCAGCTCGACCTCGAGGCGATCGGCAGCGACGATCCGGCGGTCGACGTCGAGACGATCGCGATCGCCTGGGACTGGTACCGCGCACTGGGGCTGACCCGGCTGCGCATGCTGCTGAACTCGCTCGGCTGCCGCGAGTGCCGGCCGGCCTACCGGGCCAGGCTCCTGGAGTTCCTGCGGACACTCGATCTCGACGAGGCGACCCGGGCCCGCGCGGAGCTCAATCCGCTGCGCGTGCTCGACGACAAGCGCCCGGAGGTGCGCGCCCACCTGGCGGCCGCCCCCCTGGTCGCCGACCACCTGTGCGCGTCCTGCAAGGCCCACCACGACCGGGTGCGCGAGCTGCTCGCCGACCTCGGCATCCCCTGGGAGGACGAGCCGCGCCTGGTCCGCGGCCTCGACTACTACACCCGGACCACCTTCGAGTTCGATCACCCGCTGCTCGGCGCCCAGTCGGGCATCGGCGGCGGCGGCCGCTACGACGGGCTGTCCGAGGACATCGGCGGCCCGCCGCTGCCCGGCATCGGCTTCGCGATCGGGCTCGACCGGACGGTGCTGGCCATGGAGGCCGAGGGCCTCGGCGACTACGCGGCCGGTTCCGGTCGCGTCCAGGTGTACGGGGTGCCGTTGGGCGAGGCGGCACAGCGTCGGGTCTTCGGCCTGGTCACGGAGCTGCGCAGGGCCGGCGTCGCGGCCGACATGGCGTACGGGGGCCGGGGGCTGAAGGGCGCCATGAAGGGCGCCGACCGGTCCGGGGCCGCCTACGCCGTGATCGTGGGGGACCGCGATCTCGCCGCCGAGACCGCCCAAGTGAAGGACCTGGCAGGCGGCGACCAGACCGCCGTGCCGCTCAGCGAGGTCGTGGCAACGTTGAAGGAGAGGCTTTCGGATGATCCGCTCGCATGAGGCGGGGACGCTGCGCCGGGAACACGCCGGCGAGGCGGTCACGCTGGCAGGCTGGGTGGCCCGCCGCCGCGACCACGGCGGGGTGACGTTCATCGACCTGCGCGACGCGAGCGGGGTCGTCCAGGTGGTCTTCCGCGCGGAGCCGGCCGCTCCCGGCGCCGTGGGCGACGGCGCCGCCGGCGTCGCCGGGGACGCCGCGCACGACCTGCGCGCGGAGTTCTGCGTCAAGGTCGTCGGCGAGGTGCGGATCCGCCCGGCGGGCAACGAGAACCCCGAGCTGCCGACCGGCGAGGTCGAGGTGGTGGCCACCGAGATCGACGTGCTGTCGGAGGCCGCGCCGCTGCCGTTCCCCATCGAGGGCGACGTCAACGTCAACGAAGAGGCGCGGCTGCGCTACCGCTACCTCGACATGCGGCGGGCCTCGGTGGCGCGGGCGATGCGGGTCCGCTCGCAGGCGGCCTTCCTCGTCCACGACGTGCTGCGCGAGCACGGGTTCGTCAACGTCGAGACGCCCACGCTCACCCGGTCCACGCCCGAGGGGGCGCGCGACTTCCTGGTGCCGGTCCGGCTGCGGCCCGGTCACTGGTATGCGCTGCCGCAGTCGCCGCAGCTGTTCAAGCAGCTGCTCATGGTCTCCGGCCTCGAGCGCTATTACCAGCTCGCCCGTTGCTATCGCGACGAGGACTTCCGGGCCGACCGGCAGCCGGAGTTCACCCAGATCGACATCGAGATGTCGTTCGTGGAGCAGGACGACGTGCTCGCGGTGGGCGAAGACCTGGTCACCCGGCTGTGGAGCGAGATCGTGGGCCATGAGATCCCGCGGCCGATCCCCCGGATGCCCTACGCCGAAGCGATGGCGAGGTACGGCTCCGACAAGCCCGACCTGCGCTTCGGCGTCGAGCTCACCGAGCTGACCGACTTCTTCGCCGCGACCCCGTTCAGGGTCTTCCAAGCCCCCTACGTGGGCGCCGTGGTGATGCCGGGCGGCGCCGGGCAGACGCGCAAGGAGCTCGACGCCTGGCAGGACTGGGCCAAGGCGCGCGGCTCCCGCGGGCTGGCCTACGTCCTCGTCCAGGAGGACGGCGAGCTCGGCGGCCCTGTCGCCAAGAACCTCGCCGCGGCCGAGCGGTCCGGGCTGGCCGCGGCCGTCGGCGCGCGTCCCGGCGACGCGGTGTTCTTCGGCGCGGGCAAGCGGCAGGCGACACAGGAGCTGCTCGGCGCCGCCCGGCTGGAGATCGGCCGCCGGTGCGGGCTGATCGACGAGTCCCAGTGGTCGTTCGTATGGGTGGTCGACGCGCCGGTCTTCGAGCCGCTGTACGACGAGTCGGGCGAGGAGATCGGCTGGACCGCGGTGCACCACCCGTTCACGGCGCCCAAGCCTGAGTGGTCCGACACCTTCCACGACAAGCCCGGCGAGGCGCTCGCCAACGCCTACGACCTGGTCTGCAACGGCAACGAGATCGGCGGGGGCTCGATCCGTATCCACCGGGCCGAGACGCAACAGCGCGTCTTCGACGTGCTCGGCCTGTCCAAAGAGGAGGCGGAGGCGAAGTTCGGCTTCCTGCTCGAGGCGTTCAAGTACGGTCCGCCCCCGCACGGCGGGATCGCGTTCGGCTGGGACCGTGTCGTCATGCTGCTCGCCGGCCAGGACTCCATCAGAGACGTGATCGCCTTCCCGAAGGTGGCCTCCGGCTACGATCCGCTCACCGGGGCGCCCACCGCCATCACCGAGCAGCAGCGCGCCGAGGCCGGAGTCGACGTACGGCCGGACGAGGCGGTGACCCCGGGTAACGAGCCCGGTCGCGTCGTCCGCGCCGACGAGAGGCGAAACTAGGGCCGTCCGGGCCGTTCGGACGTCTCTTGCCCACCCGGTGAACGGCCCATAAAGGCCAGCAGGCGGGTCAGCTCATCGGCGCGACGTGGCGCCGGCCGCTCGGGGCCGAGCAACCCGGCCTGCCGCAGCGGGCGGGCGATGACGCGCGCCGTCGCGAAGGCATGGTGCACCAGATCCGCGTCGAGCCGTGCCGGACGGCCGGTGGCCTGGGCGATGTCCCAGGTGTGCACGAGCAGCTCCAGGATGTAGCCGTCCAGGAAGTCGCGCAGCGGCACCTCCCCGAGCTCGCCGAACGGGATTTGGCGGCGCAGCGCGACCGGGGTCAACGCCGCAGCGCACTCCTTGCGCGCCGCCCGCCAGCTTTCCACCGGGTCGGCCCCGGCGAAGCGGCCGGGCGCGGTGTTGACGTCTTCGGACGGCCCCCCGGCGGCGGCCAGGTCCCGGATCATGTGCTGGCCGCCGACGAGGTGGCCGGCCACGTCGCGGGCGGACCACTCGGTACACGGTGACGGGGCGGCCCAGCCGTCGGCGGGAACCGCGCACAGGACGGCCTCGCAGCCGTCAAGCGCGCGCTGGTAGCCGGTGAACTCCTCCGTCATGGAGGCAAGTGATTCGCGCTCCCGTCCGCCTGTCAAGTGGTCCGGCGGATCTCGGCACCAATCCCATAATCTCGAAGAGTGACGAAGGCGCAGCGGGAGCAGGCCGAGAGTCTGTTCGACGCACGGGCGGAAGATGAGCGTCGCGGGCTCGAGCCGCTCGCCGTGCGGATGCGGCCGCGTGGACTCGACGAGGTCGTGGGGCAGGAGCACCTGCTCGGGCGCGGCACCCCGATCCGCCAGCTCGTCGACAGGGACGTGCCGATGTCGCTGGTGCTGTGGGGGCCGCCTGGCACGGGCAAGACCACGCTCGCCTCGGTGGTGAGCCGGGCGACGAAGCGGCGGTTCGTCGAGATCTCCGCGGTCTCCGACGGGGTCAAGCAGGTCCGGGCCGCCATCGACGAGGCCAAGCGCGAGCTCGGCATGTCGGGTCGGCAGACCGTGCTGTTCGTCGACGAGGTCCATCGCTTCAACAAGGCCCAGCAGGACACGCTGCTGCCGGCCGTGGAGAACCGCTGGGTGTCGTTCATCGGCGCCACCACGGAAAACCCGTTCTTTTCGGTGATCGGGCCGCTGCTGTCCCGGTCGCTGCTGCTCACCCTGGAGCCGCTCACCGACGATCAGCTCCGCGAGGTCATCCGCCGGGCCGGCGCCGACGAGCGCGGGCTGAACGGCGCCGTCGAGCTCGAGCCGGCCGCCGAGGACCATCTCGTCCGGCTCGCCGGCGGCGACGCCAGGCGCGCGCTCACCTATCTGGAGGCGGCGGCGCTGGTGGTCGCGGGGGATGCCGGGGGGCCGTCCGTACGCGGGCACATCGACGTCGACGTCCTCGAGAAGGCCGTCGACCGCGCCGCGGTCCGCTACGACCGCGAGGGCGATCAGCACTACGACGTCGTCAGCGCCTTCATCAAGAGCATCAGGGGCAGCGACGTGGACGCGGCGCTGCACTATCTCGCCCGGATGATCGAGGCGGGGGAGGACCCGAGGTTCATCGCCCGCCGGCTGATCGTGCACGCCAGCGAGGACATCGGGATGGCCGACCCCACCGCGCTGCAGACCGCGACCGCCGTCGCCCACGCGGTGGAGTACGTTGGCCTGCCCGAGGCCCGCATCAACCTCGCCCAGGCGGTCATCCACCTGTCGCTCGCCCCCAAGTCCAACGCCGTGGTGACCGCGATCGGCGAGGCGCTCGGCGACGTCAAGCGCGGCCTCGTCGGCCCGGTGCCGGCGCATCTGCGCGACGCGCACTACAAGGGCGCGCGCAGGCTCGGGCACGGCGCGGGCTACCGGTACGCCCACGACCACCCGGGCGGCATCGCCGAGCAGCAGTACGCGCCCGACGCCGTGCACGGCCGCCGGTACTACCGGCCGACGAGGCACGGCATGGAGGCGCGCTTTTCAGAGGTGCTCGACCGCATCCGCGCCGTGCTGCGCCCACCGGCCGAGCGCGCCGACAAGACGCGGACCTCCGACGAGCCCGGCGATCAGGCCGGTGGCGAGCCCGTCGCGGGGGCCGGCGACGCGGACGGCGCCGGGGCGCCGTAGGCGCGATTGCCCGCGATCCGGGCGCTCGACACGACGGACGGCGAAACTCCGCGCGGTCGCGGCGTCCTACCACGGTAGGGTCGGGTCCACCAGCCCCCGTACACCGACTGGAGCGGAACCGGATGCTTAGTGGCGGACAGGTGGCAGGCCTCATCGTGGCCGTGTTCTGGGCCATCCTCGTGTCCTTCCTCGCCGTCGTCCTCCTCCGGCTGGCACGCCTGCTCAGCGAGACGACGAAGATGATCGCCGAGATCGGCGACCACGCGGGACCGCTGCTCGACGACATGACCAAGACCGTCGAACAGGCCGGTGAGCAGCTCGACCGGGTCGACACGATCACCCGCAACATGGCCGGGGTGACGCAGAACGTCTCGGCGGTCAGCACCGTCGTGACCTCCGTGGTCGGCAGCCCGCTCGTCAAGGCGGCCGCCTTCTCCTACGGCGTACGCCGCGCTCTCGGCGTCCGCCAGCAGCAAGACGGCCAGGTGACGACCGGCCGGGTCGTGCAGAGCCCGCCGGCCGCGACCGGGTCACGGCGCGGCGCAAAGACCGCCAAGACCACGACCACCAAGACCGGCAAGCCCGCCAAGCCCGCGAAGCCCACCAAGACCGGCAAGAGCGCCGGCGGCGACACCGAGGGCGCCAAGGTCCGCAAGACGACCAGGGCCGGCAGGGCCGGGCAGGCCCGTCAGACCGGGCGGGCCGGGCACAGCGGGCAGAGCGAGCAGAGCGGGCAGAGCGGGGCTGGGCGCAAATGAGGCGGTTGTTCTGGCTTACCCTGGGAGCCGTACTCGGCGCCTGGTCGGTGCTTCGCGTCCAGCGCCTCGCCCGCCAGTTCGGCCCGCGCGGCGTCGCCGGGCGGGCCGTGGGCGCCGGCGCCGCGCTGCGCGCGTTCGCGGCCGACGTCCGGATCCAGATGCACCAGCGAGAGGTCGAGTTGCGCCGGGCGGCCGGCGGCACGCTGCTGGGCGGCCCGTCGGCGCCGCCCGCCCGGCCCCGCCGCGCCATCGACCCATCCGACCGCTACAACGGTCACGACACAGACAAGGACGGCCACTGATCATGGAGTCGGCAGAGATCGCCCGCCGATACCTCCGCTTCTTCACCGAGCGTGGGCACACCGAGGTGCCCTCGGCCAGCCTTGTCGCCGAGGATCCGACCCTGCTGCTGGTGCCGGCGGGCATGGTTCCGTTCAAGCCGTACTTCCTCGGCCAGCGCACCCCGCCGGCGCCGCGGATGACGAGCTGCCAAAAGTGTGTGCGCACGCCCGACATCGACGAGGTCGGCAAGACCACCCGGCATGCCACGTTCTTCCAGATGCTCGGCAACTTCTCCATCGGCGACTACTTCAAAGAGGGCGCGATCCCCTACGCCTGGGAGCTGCTGACCGCGAGCGAGGCCGACGGCGGGTTCGGCTTCCCAGAAGAGCGGCTCTGGGTGACCGTCTACCGCGACGACGACGAGGCCGCCGACATCTGGCACCGGAAGGTCGGGGTGCCCACCGAGCGCATCCAGCGCCGCGGGCTCGCCGACAACTACTGGCACATGGGAGTGCCGGGCCCCGGCGGGCCGTGCTCGGAGATCTACTATGACCGCGGCCCCGAGTACGGCCGCGAAGGCGGCCCGGTCGCCGACGAGGACCGCTACCTCGAGGTCTGGAACCTCGTTTTCATGCAGTACCAGCTGAGCGCGGTGCGCGGCAAAGAAGACTTCGACGTCGCGGGCGAGCTACCGGCCAAGAACATCGACACCGGCATGGGCCTGGACCGCATGGCGGCCATCTTGCAGGGCGTCGACAACCTCTACGAGATCGACACCACTTACAAGATCCTCGACCGGGCGGCCGCGCTGACCGGCACCAGGTACGGCCGTCACCAGCGCGCGGACGTCTCGCTGCGGGTCGTCGCCGACCATGTGCGCGCCGGCGTCATGCTCGTCGCCGACGGGGTGGTCCCCGGCAACGAGGGCCGCGGCTACGTGCTGCGCCGCATCCTGCGCCGCTCGATCCGCAACCTGCGGCTCCTCGGCGGCCTGCAGGACCCCGGCGACGCCGGGCTCATGCATGAGCTCGCGGACGTCGGCATCCAGGCCATGGGCGAGCAGTACCCCGAGCTGATCGGCGACGCCGCGCACATCCACACCGTGATCGACGCCGAGGAGACGTCGTTCCTGCAGACGCTGCGCACCGGCACCGCGATCTTCGACGCGGCGGTCGAGGAGACCAAGCGGTCCGGCTCGTCGAGCCTGCCCGGCGACCAGGCGTTCAAGCTGCACGACACCTACGGCTTCCCGATCGACCTGACCCTCGAGATGGCCCAGGAGCAGGGGCTGACGGTCGACGAAGAGGGCTTCCGGCGGCTGATGGCCGAGCAGCGCGACCGGGCCAAGCGCGACGCGCGCGAGAAGAAGCGCGGCAACCTCGACGTCACGGTGCTCGGCGACCTGCTCGACCGCGCCGGCGGCACGGTCGACTTCACCGGATACCGCGACGTGACCGGCGAGGCGCGCCTCGTGGGGCTGCTGGTGGGCGGCGCCAACGTGCCGGCCGCCGGCGAGGGCACCGAGGTCGAGGTGGTCCTGGACCGCACCCCGTTCTACGCCGAGGGCGGCGGCCAACTGGCCGACCAGGGCGTGATCAGGCTGGGCAACGGCGCGGAGATCGAGATCTACGACGTGCAGGCGCCGCTGCCCGGGCTCATCGTGCACCGCGGCAAGGTGCGCGCCGGCGAGGCCCAGGCCGGCGACAGCGCCTTCGCCGAGATCGACACGGCGCGGCGGCGCGCCATCTCGCGCTCGCACACCGCGACGCACATGGTGCACCGCGCGTTCCGCAGCGCCCTCGGCGAGTCGGCTGCCCAGGCCGGCTCGGAGAACGCGCCCGGCCGGTTCCGGTTCGACTTCACCGCCTCGGGGGCGGTGCCCCCCTCGGTGCTGCGAGACGTCGAGGACGAGGTCAACGAGATCCTCGTGCACGACCTCGATGTGCGGGCCTTCCACACCTCCCTCCAGGAGGCCCGGGCGATGGGCGCGCTTGCGCTGTTCGGCGAGAAGTACGGCGACGAGGTCCGCGTGGTCGAGGTCGGCGAGTACTCCCGCGAGCTGTGCGGCGGCACCCACGTCGCGCGGTCCGGGCAACTCGGCCTGATCAAGGTGCTCGGCGAGGCGTCGATCGGTGCGGGCGTGCGGCGGGTGGAGGCGCTCGTGGGCATCGACGCCTTCCGCTTCCTGGCCAAGGAAAGCGTGCTGGTCGGGCAGCTGTCGGAGCAGCTGAAGACGCCGCGCGCCGAGCTGCCCGAGCGCATCGCCGGCATCGTCACCCGGCTCAGGGACGCCGAAAAGGAGCTGGAGCGCGCCCGGTCGCAGCAGGTGCTCGCCGCGGCCGCGGCGCTGGCCGACGGCGCCCGCGACGTCGGAGGCGTCGGCTTCGTCGCCCACCGCGCCCCGGACGGGACCGGCGCCGACGACCTGCGCCGGCTGGCCGTCGACGTACGCGGGCGGCTGAGCGGACGGGCCGCCGTGGTGACCGTCGCGGGGGTGCCGAAGGACCGCCCCGTGGTGGTCGTCGCGGTCAGCGACGCGGCCAGGCAGCAGGGCATCAAGGCGGGCGCGCTGGTCGGCGTCGCAGCCAAGACCCTCGGTGGCGGTGGCGGCGGCAAGGACGACCTGGCGCAGGGCGGCGGTGCCGACCCCGCGGCCATCGACGCGGCACTCGCCGCCGTCGAGCGGGCCGTCGCGTCGGCCTGAGCGGGCCCGGTCGAATGGACAAGTAGATGAGCAGGTGAGCTTTCCCGGGTGAGCGACCTGATGAGACACGGCGTGCGGATCGGCGTGGACGTGGGCACCGTGCGCATCGGCATCGCGCGCAGCGATCCCGGCGGCGTCCTGGCCTCCCCCCTGGAGACCGTGCGGCGCGGCAAGGGCGACCTGGACCGCATCGCCGCCATCGTCGAGGAATACGAGGCCGTCGAGGTCATCGTCGGACTCCCCGTGTCGCTGTCGGGCCGCGAAGGACCGGCCGCGGCGGCCGCCCGCCAGTTCGCGCTGCGGCTCGCCCGGCGGCTGCCCGCCGACATGGTGCGGCTCCACGACGAGCGGCTGACCACCGTGACCGCGGAGAGCGAGCTGCGTGAGCGGGGCATTCGCGGCCCGGCCCGCCGCCAGATCGTCGACCAGGCCGCCGCGGTCGTCCTGCTCCAGACGGCACTTGACGGAGAACGGTTGACGGGACGCGCCCCTGGCGAGATCGTCCGGGGGAGCACATGAACGATTTGGATCTTTTCTCCGAGCCATCCCGTGGCGGCGGCCATCTCCCGAGCGAGCGACTCGGCCGGCGCGACCAACGGGCCGTCCGCAAGCGGCAGCGCCGGCGGCGCGCCGGGTCGCGCGCCGCGACGTTCTTCGCGCTGGCCTTCTTGGTCGCCGTGGTCGGCGGCGGCGGGCTGGTGGGATACGTCGCGCTGCGCGGCTACATGATCCCGCCCGACTATGAGGGCCAGGGCATCGGGCGGGTCGTCGTGCAGATCAAGGAGGGCGACTCCGCGCAGACGATGGGCGATCGGCTGCAGGGCGCGCAGGTGGTCAAGAGCTCGCGTGCCTTCGTCAAGGTGGCCAGGGAGGAGCCCCGGGCGCAGAGCATCCAGCCGGGCTTTTACACGATGCGCGAGCACATGGCCGCCGGGGCGGCGCTCGCGCTCCTGCTCGACCCCAAGTCGCGCGCGGGCAACCAGATCACGGTCCCCGAGGGGCTGCGCGTGCAGGAGGTCATCGCGCAGCTGTCCAAGAAGACCGGCATCCCGCTGCGCGACTTCCAGCAGGCCGTGAGAAACCCGGCCGGGCTGGGCCTGCCGTCGTACGCGAAGGGCAGGGTCGAGGGCTACCTGTTCCCGGCGCGCTACGACCTCAACCCCAACGCCTCGGCGCGCGACATCATCAAGATGATGGTGGCGCGGTTCAAGCAGGAGGCCGCCGACGCCGACCTCGTGGGCCGCGCCCGCGCCGCGCACCTGAGCCCGGGACAGGTCGTGACGATCGCCAGCCTGCTGCAGGCCGAGGGCGGCCGGCACAGCGACTTCCCGAAGGTCGCCCGGGTGATCTACAACCGGATCCGGATCGGCCGGCCGTTGCAGCTCGACTCGACGGTGTCGTACACGCTCAACAAGCGCAGTCTCCGGGTGTCTGTGAAGGAGACCCAGGTCAGGTCGCCCTACAACACCTACGTGATCAAGGGACTGCCGCCGGGTGCGATCGACAGCCCGGGCCTGGCCGCCATCGAGTCCACGCTGCGGCCGGCCAAGGGCCCCTGGCTGTTCTTCGTGACGACCGACCCCGGCCGGAACATCACGGAGTTCACCGACAACCAAGAGGACTTCGCCCGGCTCAAGGCCAAGCTGGACCGCTATCTCGCCACGCACCGGGGCACGTAGGTGGCCGAGCCGCCCGAGCAACCCGAGCCGCCCCGGCCGTCCGAGCCGTCCCAGCCATTCGAGGCGGCGCCGAAGCGCGCCGCGGTGCTGGGCTTCCCGGTCGCGCACTCGCTCTCGCCGGTGCTGCACCGGGCCGCCTACGCCGCGCTGGGGCTGACCGGCTGGACGTACGAGGCGATCGAGTGCCGCGAGGCGGACCTGCCGCGGCGACTCGACGCCGCCGCTCCGCGCGAGGGCGCGGTCGCCGGTCCCGCGTGGGCCGGTCTGTCGCTGACGATGCCGCTCAAGCGCGCGGTGCTGCCGCTGCTCGACGAGGTCTCCGAGCTCGCGGTGGCCGTGGGGGGCGCCAACACCGTGACCTTCCCCGGGGGGCGGCGGGTCGGCGACAACACCGACGTCTACGGCATCGCGACCGCGCTGGCCGAGGGCGGCGTCAAGGCGCCCACCTCGGCGCTCGTGCTCGGCGGCGGCGCGACCGCGTGCTCGGCGCTCGCCGCGCTGCGCGAGCTTGGCCTGCCCGGCGCCACGCTGGTCGTACGGGAGCCGGCCCGGGCCGCGGAGGCGACCGCGGCCGCGGCGCGGCTCGGCGTCGCCGTCACCGTACGCACCTTCGCCGACCTGGCCGGCCTGCTGCCGGTGGACCTGGTCGTCTCGACGTTGCCCAAGGGCGCGGCCGATCCGTACGCGGCCTCGATCGCGGCGGCGGGCGCGGCGGTGTTCGACGTGGTCTACGCGCCGTGGCCGACGGTCCTCGGTGCCGCCGCCGCGGCCGCCGGCAACCTGGTGGTGGGCGGCTTCCCCATGCTGTTGCACCAGGCCGTCCGCCAGGTCGCGTTGATGACCGGCCGCGCCGACGTCCCCGTCGAGGCGATGCGGGCCGCCGGCGAGGCGGCACTCGCCGGGCCATGACGACATACCGGCCTGCCTCGGCTTGCTGGTATTCTTGACAGTCGACCGGTCCGGAGTTCCCGCTCCGGGCGCGCAAGCGGAGTCTTCTCCCACCTGACCGGCCCTGACGGCCGGTGGGTCCTCGGTTCGGCGCTCGGCTCCTCGGCGAGGAGGCGAAGCGCGGTATCCGGCGTCGTCGGCGGCGCCGGGTGACCGAAGGTGGCCCCGCAGGCACGTCGTGCGGGGCTTTTCCATGGGAGGATCCATGGGGTGCGGCCGGTCGCAGACCGATCAGGCCCCAAGGAGGTCCCATCAGCGCCGAACTGCGTATCAACGATCGCATTCGCGTGCCCGAGGTGCGGCTCGTCGGCCCTAACGGCGAGCAGGTGGGCATCGTGCCCATCGCCAAGGCCCTCGAGCTCGCCCGCGAGTCCGATCTCGATCTGGTCGAGGTGGCGCCGACCGCGCGGCCGCCCGTCGCCAAGCTCATGGACTACGGCAAGTACAAGTACGAGTCCGCGATGAAGGCGCGCGAGGCGCGGAAGAATCAAGCGCACACCGTCATCAAAGAGATCAAACTCCGGCCCAAGATCGACCCGCATGACTACGAGACCAAGAAGGGTCACGTCGTGCGGTTCCTCAAGCAGGGCGACAAGGTCAAGGTCACCATCATGTTCCGCGGCCGCGAGCAGTCCCGGCCCGAGCTCGGCCGCAGGTTGCTGGCGCGGCTGGCCGAGGACGTCGAGGAGCTGGGGTACGTGGAGTCGAACCCCAAGCAGGACGGCCGGAACATGATCATGGTGATCGGTCCGCACAAGAAAAAGAGCGAGGCCAGGGCGGAGCGCACGGCCGACCGGGCCCGCCGCGAGGCAGGCGAGGCGAGTTCCGGCTAGGGGTCGCAGGCGCGCGCGTGCCGGCCCCGGCGTAGGGTCGGTTCGGGCTTCGCGAGCAAGACGTTGACAGCGCGCCGGTAGGAGCGCGCGGCCCGAGGGTTCGGCCCGGGCCCGCACGCCCTTGGGCGTCCCCCGCTCCGGCGGGACACATGAGAACGAGGGAGACGGCGACCATGCCGAAAACTAAGAGCCATAGCGGTGCCAAGAAGCGATTCCGCGTCACCGGCACCGGCAAGGTGATGCGCCGCCGCGCCCACCGCGCCCATTACAACGAGCACAAGCCGTCGCGGGTCACCCGCCGCCTCGACGGCGTCGTCCAGCTCGCCAAGGGCGACGGCAAGAACATCAAGAAGCTGCTCCGCAAGTAGTCCAAGTCCGGCACGTCTTATTACGACCGGCCGGCGCCCCGACGCCGGGGTGTGTCCCGCCGCGAGACCGCGGCCGGGCCCCAACGTCGGTGACACCGGCCCCCACGAAGGAGTTCGAACGTGGCACGCGTGAAGCGGGCGGTCAACGCCCACAAGAAGCGCCGGGTCGTCCTCGAGCGGGCGAGTGGCTACCGTGGCCAGCGGTCGCGGCTGTACCGCAAGGCCAAGGAGCAGATGCTCCACTCGATGACCTACGCCTACCGCGACCGCAAGGACCGCAAGGGCCAGTTCCGGCGGCTGTGGATCCAGCGCATCAACGCCGCGGCGAGGGCCAACGGGATGACCTACAACCGGTTCATCCAGGGTCTGAAGGCCGCCGAGATCGAGGTCGACCGGCGCATGCTGGCCGAGCTCGCCGTCAACGACTCCGAGGCGTTCGGCGCCCTGGTCGCGGCGGCCAAGAAGGCGCTGCCCGCCCCCGAGGGCGGAGCGAAGGGCAAGGCCGCCTGACGCGGCGGCGCGGCGTAGGCGACGACGCAGATGGCGGGCCGCGAGCTGACGTCCATCCGCTCCGCGCGGGTGAAGGCGGCGCGACGGCTCGCCAAACGCGCCTTCCGGCACCGTGACCGGCGCTTCCTGGCCGAAGGCCCCCAGGCCGTACGCGAGGCGCTGGAGCTGCCCGACGTGCTCGTGGAGCTGTTCACCACCACCGAGGCCGAAGCGCGGCATGCCGACCTCATCGACCGGGCGGAGGCGTCCGGCGTTCCCGTTCTGCGGGTCAGCGGCGAGATCATGGCGGAGCTGGCGCAGACCGTCACGCCGCAGGGGCTGCTGGCCGTCTGCGCGTTCCTCGACGTCACGCTGAGCAAGGGCCTGGCGTCGGCGCCCCGGCTGGTGACGGTGCTGGCGCGGGTCCGCGACCCCGGCAACGCGGGCACGGTGCTGCGCACGGCCGACGCCGCCGGCTCCGATCTGGTGGTCTTCACCGACGCCTCCGTCGACCCCTACAACGGCAAGTGCGTGCGCGCCTCGGCGGGCAGCCTCTTCCACGTCCCGATCGTGACGGGGCCGCGGTTCGATGAGCTGATCGGCGCGCTCAAGGCCGGGGGCCTGACCGTCGTGGCCGCCGACGGCACGGCCGAGCGGTCGCTCGACGCCGCCATCGACACCGGGCTGCTGACGCGGCCCACCGCGTGGGTGTTCGGCAACGAGGCGTGGGGGCTGCCCGATGAGGCGCTGCGGCTCGTCGACGGCGTCGTCCGGGTGCCCATCTACGGCCGCGCCGAAAGCCTCAACCTCGCCACCGCGGCGGCCGTCTGCCTCTACGCCTCCGCCCGGGCCCTCCGGGGGTGACCCCGCCGCCGGAACGAGGCCGTGCGCCGGCGACCGCGGCGCGGGTTCAGCGGCCCGCCGCGTAGCCCTGGGCGCCCCGCGGATTGGCGGCGGCGCGCACGAACCCCGCGCCGGGGAAGCCGGCGTCGCGGGCGACCGCGCTGATCCGGCCCAACGTCCACGGACCCTGCACCTGGACGTCGTGCCCGCGGCGACGCAGCTCGGCGATGACCGCGTCCCCGGCGCGATTCTCGATGAGCATGACTCCCGGCTCCGCCGTGCGCGGGTAGAAGGAGCTCGGGAAGTGGGCCGAGTGGAACATCGGGGCGTCGATCGCCTCCTGCAGGTTCAGCCCGCCGTGCACGACCGACAAGAAGAAGTTCAGCGACCACTGATCTTGCTGGTCGCCGCCCGGCGTGCCGAACGCCAGCCAGGGCCGTCCGTCGCGCAGCGCCAGCGAGGGGGTGAGCGTCGTCCGGGGGCGGGCGCCGGGACGCAGCGAGTTCGGCAACCCGGGACGCAGCCAGAACATCTGTGCCCGCGTGCCCAGGCAGAAGCCGAGCTCGGGAATGGTGGGCGAGCTGTGCAGCCACCCGCCGCTGGGGGTGGCCGCGACCATGTTGCCGTGCCGGTCCACCACATCGACGTGGCAGGTGTCGCCGGACGGCGGATACGTCCCGTCCGCCGGCGGCGGCGCGGCGTTGAGGTCACCGAGCGTGGGTTCGCCCGACGCGCCCACCTGGGCGTCGGTGACCTCGGGGGCGAACGCCAGCCGCGGCGTGCGCTCGTCGGGGGAGCCGGGGCGAAGCTCCATGGAGGCACGGTCGCCGACGAGCTCGCGGCGCGCCTTCGTGTAACCGTCGGACAGCAGCGCCGCGAGCGGGACGTCGACGTGGTCCGGGTCGCCATACCACGCCTCGCGGTCGGCGAAGGCCAGCTTGGCGCACTCGATGATCGTGTGCACGTAGTCGGCGCTCAAGAACCCGGCCGCGTCCAGGTCGAAGCCGGACAGCAGCGCGAGCTGCTGCAAGAAGACCGGCCCCTGCCCCCATGGGCGGGTCTTGCAGACGGTGTAGCCGCGGTAGTCATAGGTGGCCGGCCGGTCCACGGTGGCCGTCCAGGCGGCGAGGTCGTCGCCGGTGAGCAGGCCGCGATGCGGCTCCCCGGAGCTGTCCGGCCAGGGCCGGCCGGCGCAGAAGTCCGCGATGGCCTCGGCGACGAATCCGCGATACCACGCGTCGCGGGCCGCGGAGATCTGAGCGTCGCGGCCCGCGGAGGCGGCCTCGGCCTCGGCCACCAGCCTGCGGTAGGTGGCCGCGAGGACCGGGCTCGCGAGCCGCGAGCCGGCCGCTGGCACCCGGCCGTGCGGCAGCCAGGTGGCGGCCGAGGTCGGCCAGTCCGCGGCGAACATCGCCGCCACCCCGGCGATGGTCTTGTTGATGCGCGGGACGACGGGGAACCCGCGTTCGGCGTAGCCGATCGCCGGCTCCAGCACGTCGGCCAGCCGCCAGGTGCCCCAGCGTTCCAGCATCAGCAGCCAGCCGCCGACCCCGCCGGGCACGGTGGCGGCCAGCGGTCCCGAACCCGGAACGAGGTCGAGCCCGAGGTCGGTGAACCGCTCGATGGTGGCGGCCGCCGGGGCCACGCCCTGGCCGCAGACGACCGAGACCTCCCGCGCCGTTTCGTCCCACAGCAGGATCGGCACCTCGCCGCCCGGTCCGTTGAGATGTGGCTCGACGACCTGCAGGACGAAGCCGGCGGCGACGGCGGCGTCGAAGGCGTTGCCGCCGCGCTCGAGGACGCTCATCCCCGTCGCCGAGGCCAGCCAATGCGTGCTCGCCACCATGCCGTGGTCGCCGACGAGCTCGGGCCGGGTCGTGAACACTGGGGCTCCTTTCACTAGCTCATCCGCTCACGCGCTCACCGCTCGCTCAGCGTCGGCTCGCCCCGGGCGTCCGGTACGCCGCCGGGCGTCACGAGGTGGCAGGCGGTGAGGTGATCGCCGCCGCGCCGGCGGTTGGTCAGTTCCGGCGGCTCGGTGCGGCAGCGCTCGATAGCGACCGGGCAGCGGGTATGGAACCGGCAGCCGGACGGCGGATGCACCGGGCTCGGGGGGTCGCCCCGGAGCACGACGCGGTCGCGCCGCCGCTGCAGCGCTGGATCGGGCACCGGCGCCGCGGACAGCAGCGCCTGGGTGTAGGGGTGTTCCGGGGCGGCGAAGAGCCGGTCGCGCGGGCCGGTTTCCACGACCTGGCCCAGATACATGACCGCGATCCGGTCGGCGAGGAACTCCACGACCGACAGGTCGTGGGTGATGAACAGGCACGAAAAGCCCATGTCCCGCTGCAGGTCGGCGATCAGGTTGAGCACCGCCGCCTGCACCGACACATCCAGCGCCGACACCGGCTCATCGGCCACGACGAGCTTGGGCTCCAAGATGAGCGAGCGGGCCAGCCCGACCCGCTGGCGCTGCCCTCCGGACAGCTCGTGCGGGTACCGATGCCGCGTCTCCGGGCCCAGCCCTACCTTCTCGAGCATGACGGACACCCGGTCCGCCACCGCGGCGCGCCGCGCGATGCCGTGCCGCAACAGCGGCTCGGCGACGATGCGCCCGACCGTGAAGCGCGGGTTGAGCGAGGAGTACGGGTCCTGGAAGACGATGTGGACGTCGCGGCGCAGCGAGCGCAGCCGGCGCCGCGACAGGTGGGTGATGTCGCGCCCGCCCAGCACGATGCGGCCCGATGTCGGCTCGGTCAGCCGCAGCACGCACTTGCCGACGGTGGACTTGCCGCTGCCCGACTCGCCGACCAGCCCCAGCACCTCGCCCTGCCCGATGGACAGCGACACCCCGTCCACGGCGCGGACGACGCTGCCGCGCTCGCTCGCCGGGTAATGCTTGACGAGGCCGGACACCTCGAGAACCGGTTCTGCCCCCCGCGCAGCCTCGGCGCTCATAGGGCCGCTCCGGTCCGTACCGCCACCGGATGCAGGCACGCCGCCAGGTGGTCAGCCCCGTGCGATTCGAGCGGGGGCCGGGCGGCGGTGCAGTCCGCCTCGGCGCGCGGGCAGCGCGGCGCGAACGCGCACGCGTCCGGGTCGGTGAACGGCGGCGGCACCATGCCGGGGATCTCCGTGAGCCGGCGCCGGCCGGCCGCCGTCGCGGCCGTCGGCAGCGCGTTCAGCAAGCCGACCGTGTACGGGTGGCGCGGCCGCGCGTACAGCTCCTCGACCGGCGCCTGTTCCACGGCGCGCCCCGCGTACATGACGATCGCGCGGTCGGCGATGTCGGCGACGACCCCGAGGTCGTGGGTGATGAGGATGATCGCGGTGCCGAGGCGGTCGCGCAGATCGCGGAAGACGTTGAGCACACCGGCCTGGATCGTCACATCCAGCGCGGTCGTCGGCTCGTCGGCGATCAGCACCCGGGGCGAGCAGGCCACCGCGATCGCGATCATCACGCGCTGGCGCATGCCGCCCGACAGCTGATGCGGGTACTCCTTGAGCCGCCGGGCCGGATCGGGGATGCCGACCAGCCTCAGCAGCTCGACGGCCCGCTCCCGCGCGGCCGCCCGTGACAGGTCCTCGTGCCGGCGCAGCACCTCGATGATCTGGAAGCCGACCGTGAACGACGGGTTCAGCGACGTCATCGGCTCCTGGAAGACCACGGAGACGTCCTTGCCGCGCACGTCGCGCAACTGTGCCTCCGACAGCGCGGTGAGCTCCCGTCCGTCGAGGGTGATCGATCCCGTCAGCCGCGTCGTGTCGGCGGGCAGCAGCCGCGGGATCGACATCGCGGTGACCGTCTTGCCGCAGCCGGACTCGCCGCACAGCGCGAGGATCTCGGCGTGCTCCAGCGACAAGGACATCCCCTTGACCGCGCGGACCAGGCCGTCCTCGGTCGCGAAGCCGACAGTGAGATCGGTCATCTCTAGCAGGCTCATCGGGGGCCTTCCTTCGGGTCGAGGACGTCCCGCAGCCCGTCGCCGAGCAGGTTGAACCCCAGCGCGGACAAGGCGATCATCACGCCCGGCCAGATCGCCAGCCACGGCGCCTGCGACAGGAACTGCTGGGCGC
Source organism: Streptosporangiaceae bacterium (assembly GCA_035765195.1). GTDB lineage: Bacteria > Actinomycetota > Actinomycetes > Streptosporangiales > Streptosporangiaceae > CALAED01. The sequence goes on along the minus strand of DASTYC010000013.1, from coordinate 25,934 downwards.
TGGTCAGCATGACCCCCCACGACGGCGTCGGCGGCTGCACGCCGAGCCCGAGGAAGGACAGCGTGGCCTCGCCGATGATCGCCGTGGGGATCGCCACCGTGGCCTGCACGATGAGGGCGCCGGCGGCGCCGGGCAGGATGTAGCGGGAAAGGATGTAGGGGTCGGTTGCGCCGTCCGCGACCGCCGCCGGGATGTAGTCCATCTCGCGGATCGCGAGCACCTCCCCGCGGGTGATCCGGATGACTCCGGGCAGCTGCGCGACGCTGAGCGCGATGATCACATTGCGCAGCGACGGCCCGAGGATCGCGGCCAGGCCCACGGCGAAGATCAGGAACGGGAACGCCAAGACCACGTCGACCAGGCGCATCACGATGGGGTCCAGCCAGCGGCGGTAAAAGCCGGCGACGAGCCCGATGGGGATGCCGACCGCCATGGCCAGCAGCGTCGAGATCAGCCCCGCCTGCAACGACGTCCGGGCGCCGGTCGCGATCCTGGCCAGCACGTCTCGGCCGAGGTCGTCGGTGCCGAGCGGATGCGCCGGCGCCGGCGGGGCCAGCGTGGCGCCGTAGTCCTGAGTGGCCGGGTCGGCGGTCACGAACGGCCCGGCCAGCGCCAGCAGCAGGAAGCCCGCGACGAGCACGAGCCCGGTCATGGCCATCGGCCGCCGCCGGAACCGTCGCCACATGCGGCGCCGGCGCACCGGCCCGGCGGCGCCGGGCGCGGCGGACGGGGGCGAGGCGGGGGAGAGGAGCTGGTCAGTCACCGGTCACCCCCGACAGCCGGACCCGCGGGTTCAACACGGCGTACAAGATGTCGACGCAGAGGTTGACCAGGACGTACGCCACGACGGTGACGAGCACGACCGCCTGGATCACCGGGTAGTTCCGCGTGGCCACCGCGTCGACGGTGAGCTTGCCGAAGCCGGGGATGACGAAGATCTGCTCGGTGACCACGGCGCCGCTGATCAGCACGCCCACCTGCAGGCCGAGTACGGTCACCACGGTGGTCAGGCTGTTGCGCAGCGCGTGGAGGCCGACGACCCGGCGTTCCGCGAGCCCCTTCGACCGCGCCGTGCGCACATAGTCCGCCGACAGCGCGCCCAGCATCGCCGAGCGCGTCTGCCGCATCAGCACGGCTGCGAAGCCCGTGCCCAGGACGAGCGCGGGCAGCACCATCCGGAGCAGGTTGCCGCCCGGGTCCTGCGTGAACGGCACGTAGCCGGACGCGGGCAGCCAGCCCAGCGTGACGGAGAACAACAAGATGGCGAGCAGGCCGAGCCAAAAGTGCGGCACCGACAGCCCGACCAGCCCGAACCCGGTCGCCGCATAGTCGGCGAGGCGGCCCCGCCGTACGGCGGCGACGATCCCGGTCAGCACGCCGATGGCGACGGCCACGACGATGGCCAGCAGCGCCAGCTCCAGGGTGATCGGCACGCGTTCGGTGATGATGTGCGCCACCGGCAGCTTGTCCTGGGTCGAGCGGCCCAGGTCGCCGTGCAGGGACCGGTTGAGGTAGTCGACGTACTGCACGGGCAGCGGCCGGTCGAGACCGTAGTCGTGCCGAATGGCCTCGATGGCCTGCGGCGAGGCCTCCTGCCCCGCGAGCACCGTGGCCGGGTCGCCGGGCAGCGCCCTGATCCCGAAGAAGACCAGCGCGCTGCCCAGGAGGAGAACGATGACCGCCGCTCCGGCGCGGCGCAGGATGAACCAGCCCACCGTATCGGCCCGCTACTGCGCGTATCCGGCGGCCGTCAGGCGCGGCAGGCCGTCGGCGTAGAAGCCGACGCCGGCGATGTTCTTGTTCAGCCCCAGGTATTCCTTGTTGTGGTAGATGTAGATGTATCCGCGCAGTTCAGCGGCCTTTTGGATCGCCTTGGCGTAGAGCGCCTGCCGCTGCGCCACGTCGAGGATCGTGGACGCCTGCTTGATCGACTCGTCGATCACCGGGTCCGACATCCCGGCGTAGTTGTTCGCGCCGCCCGTGGTGACCTGGTTGGACAGGTTTCCGTCGGGGTCGACCCGCCCCGACCAGCCGTCGAGCATGACGTCGAACTTGCCCGCCTTGCCCACCTCGAGGGTGGTGGCGAACTCCATCGGCCGCACCGACACGTTGAACCCGGTCTCCTTGGTCATCTGCTGGATGACCTCGCCGAGCCGGATGTTGTCGGAGTCGTTGGGCACGGTCATGGTCACCGGGATCGGCGTCTTGACCCCGGACTGCGCCACCAGTTGCTTGGCCTTCGCCACGTCGCGGCTCGAGCAGGCCAGGTTCGGCGTACGGTACGGGCTGTCCAGCGGCAGCGGGCCGCAGTCGGGCTGGAACATGCCGTTGAAGATGGTCTTGTTGATCGCGTTCCGATCGAGGGACAGCTCCCAGGCCTGGCGCAGCTGTGGGCTGCCGCCCAGCGGGGTGCGCACGGTGCCGTACTCCTCCGTCGCGCCCTTGACGTTGCCGATGTTGATGTGCATCCCGTAGAAGCCGAGCCCGCCGCCGGCGACCACGCGGAGGTTCGGGTCTGACTGCAGGCCGGCGATGGTGTTGGGGCGCGGGCGGGTGGCGACCTGGATGTCACCCGACTTGAGGTTGGCCGCGCGTACGTTCGGATCGATGATGATCTTGTAGATGATCCTATCGAGCTTGGCCTTGCCGGCGTCGTAGTAATCGGGGGCGCGGTCGAGCACGATCTGGCTGCCGGACGTACGGCTGCTGAACTTGTACGGCCCGACGCACACCGGCGCGGTGCCGAAGTTGTCGCCCAGCTTGTCCAGCGCGGCGGGGGACAAGATCATGCCCGCGCGGTCGGCCAGCTGGGCGGTGAGCGGGGCGAACGCCCGCGACAACGTGAGCCGCACGGTGCTCGGGTCGACGACGGTGACCTTGTCGACGGCGGCCAGTTCGGCGGCGCGGGCCGACTCCTCCAACGTGCGGTGCCGGTCGAGGGACCTCTTGACGGCGGCGGCGTCGAACGTGGTGCCGTCGTTGAACTTGACGCCGGTGCGGAGCTTGATCGTCGCCGTCTTGCCGTCGGCGGACAGCTGCGGCAGCGCGCTGGCCAGCAGCGGGACCAGCTTGGTGTTGGCGTCGATGTCGTAGAGCTTTTCGCACATGCTGGCGAAGACCATGCGACCGTTAAGAGTGGTGGCCGTCGTGGGGTCGAGCGGGTCGGGATCGGCGTCGAGCGCGACGGTCAAGGTGCCGCCGCTCTTGACGGGGCGGTTGTCCGCGGCGGCGCCGGCGACGGTGGGCGGGGACGATGCGTTGCCGCCTCCGGAACATGCGGCGGCCAGGGCGAGTGGGAGTGCGGCGAGGACCGCGGCGAGGCTGCGCGTGCGCATAGCTGCGGGGTTCTCCTCTCGGGGGACGGGGGGCGAGGAGCGTTGGGCGGAGGGCCCGGGCCGGGGGCTGGCCCTCCGAATTGAAGACTGTATACCGGGGACGATTTCCAGAAATGTCCGGGTTCAGCCCTGGTGTTCACCGCCCAACGGCAATCGTGACGAACGTGAGACCTGACGCGCGCGTTTCACGTGACGCCTACACGGACCCCATCACCTAGGGTGAACGCGCGATTCTGGCCGGAAGCGGACAGTGATTCGCGCACGCGTTCGGTAACGCCCTGCAAAGATTTAACATCTACGAATCCGCATATAACCGGATGTACGCGGACGTGCACTAAGGGGATCCCGTCGTACGCGTGCGACGGAAATCCTCACCTGGATGAAGCGATTATCGTTTTCTCGTTCGCGCGACGGACCTGACGCCGTCGGGCTCATTCGAGCGGACGAGGCCGATGCCAACCCGGCGCGGGATCACCGCGTCTGAGGTCATGGCTACGGTAGTGGTGACCGCGATCATCGGGATGGAACGTGCCGGTGTGACGGGGGCGCGCGATCGGGCGGGTGCGGCGGGGTGCGGGGTCGGGGCCCGGTGCGGATCCGCGGCGGGCACCAGCGGTTCGGAGCGAGTCGGAGTGGGGTTCGGAGTGGGGTTTCTGAGCGGGGGCGGAGCAGTGACGAAGGATGGACTGACCGGGGCGAGGCCCCGGTGGAGGCATATCGAGATGAGCGATAACGGGCGGCGGACCGACCGCCAAGACGCGGTCCGGCGGTACGCCGGCAGCCTGCGCTGTCGTCCCGTCGCGGGCGCGGCGGCGGATACCGGGCCCGAGGACTGGCGGTTCGACATCCTCCAGGCAGGCGCCGGGCTGGTCGTCACCGAGGTGGCCGGCGAGATCGATCTCAGGACGGTCGGGATCTTGCGCAAGCGGCTTTTCGAGCTCACCGACGCCGGCTTCGAACGCATCGTCATCGACTTCGAAAACGTCCGGTTCTGCGACGCGGCCGGCCTCGGCGCCCTGGTCGCCGCGCAGAACCGGCTGCGCGCCCAGGCCGGCCGGTCGGGCGTCCAGGGCGCGGCCGACGACGACGTCCCGTCCGGGGTCATCTCGCTCGCGCGGGTGCGGCCGGCGCAGCGCCGCCTGCTCCGCGTCGCCGGGCTCGACACGGCGTTCGCGCTGTACGAGAGCGTGCCGGACGCCGTCCGCGCGCAGCGCGATCCCACCACGGCACCGCTCGGCTGACCGGCCGGACCTCGGGAGCTCCCGGCCCCGTGCGGTCTCGGCCGCCCACGTGCGGCCGTCGGCGCCGGGTGCCCGTCCGGTTCGAGACTCCCGGGGTGCGGGCCGTCCCGCTAGAGTGCTTCTGGATCCCGAGTGTCCCGGCTGCCGGGTTCCCGAGACGTGAGACGACAAAACGGGACGAGATGGAGGTCGTCGTGGGTCGAGACGATCCCCGCGGCGGGGACGGCGCGCCGTCCCCGCCCTCCCCGGCGTCCGCGACCACCGCCGCACTGCCCGCTCCCGACGATCTCCCCGACGGCTTGGTCGTCGCCGACGCCCGCCGGCGGGTCATCGTCATCAACGCGACCGCCTGCCGGCTGATCGGCATGACGCACGACGAGGCCCTGGGCAAGGAACTGCCCGACGTGCTGCCCCTGCACGACGCCGAAGGCCGCGACTGGTGGAAGTGCCTGGACCCCTACGGCGGTCTGTCGACCCGCACTCGGCACCCCGAGCTGTCGCTCTACCTGCCCAACGGCACCGAGCTCCTCGTGACGGCTGCCTACCGGCGCGATGCCGCACGCCGAGTGGAGCGGTTCTCGGTCTCGCTGCGCTCAGCCGAGTGCCGGGCCCGGCAGGACCGCGACCGCGCCGACCTCGTCTCCACCGTGGCCCACGAGCTGCGTTCCCCGCTGACCAGCGTCAAGGGTTTCACGGCCACCCTGCTGGCCAAGTGGCAGCGCTTCAACGACGACCAAAAGCGCATCATGCTGGAGACCGTCAACGCCGACGCCGACCGGGTGACGCGGCTGATCACCGAGCTGCTCGACGTATCGCGGATCGACGCGGGGCGGCTCGAGCTGCGCCGTCAGGTGGTCGACCTCGCCGAGGAGGCGCGCAAGGTCGTCGCGGGCCGGGTGGCGGCCGGTGACCCCGCGGAACGCTTCCGGCTCATCGAGCGGGGCACGCTGCCCGAGATGTGGCTCGACCCCGACAAGATCGACCAGATCCTCGCCAACCTCACCGAAAACGCGGTGCGGCACGGGGCTGGTACTGTCACGATTACGATAGAGCCCGACGTACACGGGGAAGGGGCGGTCGTGGTGGTGCGCGACGAGGGCGAGGGCATCCCGCCCGAGGCCACCCAGCGCATCTTCCGGCGGTTCTGGCGCAGCCAGGGCAAGCGCCGCGGCGGCACCGGCCTCGGGCTCTACATCGTCAAGGGCCTGGTCGAGGCGCACGGCGGCGGCATCGTGGTGCGGCAGGCGCCCGGCGGCGGCGCCGAGTTCCGATTTACCTTGCCCGCCGGCGCTCCCGACTTCGCCTGACGGGCCGACCGACCCCAGGACTCGAGGGACGCCGAGCGGGCTCACGCCGACCCCGCCCGTGCCCGTGCGCCGCTCGCGCGGAGGGATCCCGCTCGCCCACTAGACTCGCGGGCGTCGCGGCGTCCAGCCGCCCACGGCCCGCCTAGGCTGGAGTTTTCTTACCGTCATGTCAGCACCGAACAAGTCCTACGACCCCGTCGAGGTCGCCTCCCTGCGTCCCGACGCGGTGGTCCGCATGCGCGATGAGGCCCTGGCGGCCATCGCGGCCGCGGACAGCCTGGAGACGTTGAAGCAGGTCCGGCTCGCGCATGCCGGCGACCGGTCTCCACTGGCCCTCGCCAACCGCGAGATCGGCGCGCTGCCGCCGCACGCGAAGGCCGACGCGGGCCGCCGGGTGGGCGGCGCCCGCAAGGAGATCGCCGAGGCGCTCAAGACACGGCAGGCCGAGCTCGAAGACGAACGCGACCAGCGGGTCCTCGTCGAGGAGGCCGTCGACGTCACCCTCCCCTGGGACCGCGCCCCGCGCGGCGCCCGGCACCCGCTGACCACCACCGCCGAACGGATGGCCGACGTCTTCATCTCCATGGGCTTCGAGCTCGCCGAAGGCCCCGAGGTCGAGGCGGAGTGGTTCAACTTCGACGCCCTCAACTTCCCGCCAGGGCACCCGGCGCGCGACACACAGGACACCCTGTTCGTCGAGTCCGAGGACTCCGGGCTCGTGCTGCGCACGCACACCTCGCCGGTGCAGATCCGCGCGCTGCTGAGCCGTGAGCTGCCGGTCTACGTGGTGTGCACGGGCAAGACGTTCCGCACCGACGAGCTGGACGCCACCCACACCCCCGTCTTCCACCAGATGGAGGGCCTCGTCGTCGACGAGGGCATCGGCATGGCCGACCTGCGCGGCGCGATCGACGCCTTCGTGGTCGGCATGTTCGGCGAGGGCCTGCGCACCCGGTTCCGCCCGTACTACTTCCCGTTCACCGAGCCGTCCGCCGAGGTGGACATGCAGTGCTTCGTCTGCCGCGGCGCCTCCGCCGAGCCGGGTGCGCCGCCGTGCCGCACCTGCAGGTCCGAGGGCTGGATCGAGCTCGGCGGCTGCGGCGTGGTCAACCCGCGGGTGCTGACAGCCTGCGGCGTCGACACCGACCGCTACAGCGGCTGGGCGTTCGGCCTCGGGGTCGAGCGCAGCCTGATGTTCCGGCACGGCGTCGAGGACATGCACGACATGGTCGAGGGTGACGTCCGGTTCACCCTCCCGTTCGGGATGGAGATCTGATGCGGGCCCCGCTTTCGTGGCTGCGCGAGTACGTCGACCTGCCCGGCGACGTCACCGGCAGGGAGCTGGCGCAGCGGCTGATCGAGGCCGGCCTCGAGGTCGAGACGGTCGACCGGCTCGACCTCGAGGGTCCGCTCGTGGTCGGCAAGGTGCTGGCCGTCGAGGAGCTCACCGGGTTCAAGAAGCCGATCCGGTACTGCCAGGTCGACGTCGGCGCGGCGAACGGCACGGGCGAGCCGCAGAACGTCGTCTGCGGCGCCACCAACTTCGCGGCGGGCGATCTCGTCGTCGTGGTGCTGCCGGGCGGCGTGCTGCCCGGTGGGTTCGAGGTCGGCGCCCGCAAGACCTACGGCCACGTCTCCGAAGGCATGATCTGCTCCGAGCGCGAGCTCGGCATGGGCGACGACCACACCGGCATCCTGGTGCTGCCGGCCGACGCCGGGACGCCGGGCGACGACGCGATCGAGCTGCTGGCGCTGCGCGACGAGGTGCTCGACATCGCCATCACCCCGGACCGCGGCTACACCGCGTCGATCCGCGGCGTGGCCCGCGAGGCCGCCACGGCGTACGGCGTGCCGTTCCACGACCCGGCGGCGATCCCGCTGCCGGAGACCTCGGGCGAGTCCTATCCGGCGAGCATCGCCGACTCGACCGCCTGCGACCGGTTCGTGCTGCGCGAGGTCCGCGGCTTCGACCCCGCCGCCGCGACCCCGCTGTGGCTGCGGCGGCGGTTGCAGCTGTGCGGCATGCGGCCGGTGTCGCTGGCCGTCGACGTCACCAACTACCTGATGCTCGAGCTGGGCCAGCCGCTGCACGCCTTCGACCGGACGAAGCTGACCGGGCCGATCGTCGTGCGCCGCGCCGAGCCGGGCGAGCGCCTGGAGACCCTCGACCACGTCGTGCGGGAGTTGCACGCCGACGACATCCTCATCACCGACCAGTCGGGTCCGATCTCGATGGCCGGCACCATGGGCGGGCTGTCCACCGAGATCGACGAGAGCTCCACCGACATGGTGATCGAGGCGGCGCACTTCTCCGCTCCCGGCACCGCCCGCATGTCGCGCCGCCACAAGCTGCACAGCGAGGCGTCGTACCGGTTCGAGCGCGGCGTTGACCGGGAGCTGCCGCTGTACGCCTCGGCCAAGGCCGTCCGCATGCTCGCCGAGCTGGGCGGCGCCGAGGTCCTGCCCGGCGTGACGCACGCCCAGGCCCCGGTGGAGCCGGTCACCATCACCATGCCCGCCGACCATCCTGACAAGGTCGCCGGCATGACGTACGGCCGCGACGTGGTGGCCAGGCGGCTGCGCGACGTCGGCTGCGAGGTGACGGGCGACGCCACGCTCACCGTCACCCCGCCCAGCTGGCGTCCCGACCTGCGCGACCCGAACGACCTCGCAGAAGAGGTCATCCGGCTCGAGGGCTACGAGAACATCCCGGCGCGGATGCCGGCCGCGCCGCCCGGCCGGGGCCTGACCCCCGCCCAGCGGCTGCGCCGCCGGGTGAGCTGGACCCTCGCCGAGACCGGCCACGTCGAGGTGCTCAACTACCCGTTCTCCGCCGCGAGCGACTGGGACGCCCTGCAGCTGCCGGCCGACGACCCGCGCCGGAACGCGCTGCGGCTGGCCAACCCGCTGTCGGAGGACGAGCCGCTGCTGCGCACCACGCTGCTGCCCGGCCTGTTCCGGGCGCTGGCGCGCAACGTCGGTCGCGGCTCGACCGACGTCGCGCTGTTCGAGGTGGGCCTGGTGTACCGGCCGCGGCTGAACGCGCCCAAGCCGCCGCGGCTGCCGGTGGACCGCGGCCCCACCGCCGACGAGCTCGCCTCGATCGAGGCCGCGCTGCCCGACCAGCCGCTGCGCGTCGGGGTCGTGCTGGCCGGCGCCCGGGAGCCTGCGGGCTGGTGGGGCGAGGGCCGGCCGGCCACCTGGGCCGACGCGATCCAGGCCGCTCGGCTGGTGGCGGCGGAGGCCGGCGCGACGCTCACGGTCCGCGCCGACCGGCATGCCCCCTGGCACCCCGGGCGGTGCGCCGCGCTGTACGTGGGCGAGGAACTCGTCGGCCACGCAGGCGAGCTGCATCCGCGGGCGGTCCAGGCGTACGGCCTGCCCGACCGGACGTGCGCGATGGAGCTGGAGCTGAGCCGGCTGACGCCCGCCGGTCCCGTCCAGGCGCCGCGCGTGTCGCCGTTCCCCGTCGCCACCCAGGACGTGGCCCTGGTGGTCGGCGCCGATGTGCCGGCGGCCGAGGTGGAGACGGCGCTGCGGGCCGGGGCCGGGGAACTGCTGGAGTCGATCCGCCTGTTCGACCTCTACACCGGCGAACAGGTCGGCGACGACCGCAAGTCACTCGCCTACACGCTGCGCTTCCGCGCCTCCGACCGCACCCTCACCACCGAAGAGATCACCGCCGCCCGCGACGCCGCCGTCGCCGCGGCGGCCGACCGCACCGGCGCCGCCCTCCGCGGCACCTGAGGACGGTCAGCGGCTGTGCGACCGCTCGCACCCCGATAATCCGCCCACGACGCCGGTCAGCACAGCCGCGGCCAGGACCCCCGATACACGCGTCTCAATCCCCGAACGGCAATGGCGGCCATGGCTCGAAGCGACCGCCACATTCCCCAGACGTCAGCACCTCGTTGCCCGGCATTCCCCCAAATATTTCGAGCTATAACAAACATCGGTGCGGACAGACGCTCGATCTTATGCCACGACTAACTGAGCGGCGGCTGCTCCGTTACCGGCTTAGCGAGCTTGCACGACAGCCTGGTCATGTCAGTGTCCAGCGGCTTGAACTCGCTTTCGAAGTCGCCGTCGCCGGGGTCGCTGCCGGGGAATGCCTTCACCGCCACGGGCAGTGTGTCCTGGAAGTCGCGCCGCCATTGCGTCCGCAGGTAGTCGCGGATGATCTGGTTCAGCTTCCGGCAGTCCTGACGATGGCCGCCGAGCAGGCCGATGCCGTAGTACTGAGTCTGGCCGACGTCGCCGGGCAGGACGACCTTCAGCCTTTCCGGATCCGTGGCGACATAGCCGTAGAGCAACAGCGTATCGGTGAGGACCGCATCGGCATTCTTGCGGAGCAGCGCGTCGACACACTCTTTGAGCGTGGGCAGTTTGGTGAACAGCGCTCCGGGCAGGTGGGCGCTCGCTCCGGTGGTGTCTTCTTCGGCGCAGACACTCTTACCCTTTGCGTCACCCTTTGTCGTGATGCGCCGGTCGTCTCTGCGGAGGAGCAGTGCCTGCGTGCTGACCATATAGGGTCCGGCGAAGTCGATACCGGCGGCGTTGCGGGCGAGCGTGATCGAGTACTGGTCGACGACGATGGTCACCTGGTTGTTCTTGAGCGCCGGATCGCGGTCCTTGGAGGCTATCAAGTGCGTCGTTACCGGCTTGTGCAGCCCGCGTCCGATGGCGTTCATCAGATCGATGTCGAACCCGGCGGGATTGTGATCGCCGACCGAAAAACCCGGCGCGTCGTTGGCGACGCCGACGACGACGGGTCCCGGGCCGTCGAAAATGGACGGATCCCCCGCCGACGAGGAGCCGCAGCCGTTCAGAAACGCGAGCAGGCCGACGACGGCGAGGGTGGTCTTTGTCGGAACACGACGCATATGCCGCTCCATGCCGCTTGATCGCTACCTGTTCGCCAACTTGACGCTCGTCACCCGTAGATCCACGCCGCAGTTCCGGAGTTGCCTGGCGTCCTTGAGGGCGATCTCGAGGTGGACGTTCGTGCCGCCGCGCGGCAGGTCCACCCGCACCGGACGGCCGGGGGCCGCGGCGACCGGTGCGGTGGCGTTGCCGCTAAGGCGCCGTGTCACCAGGAACTCCGCGAACGGCGTGCAGATCCCGCCCTCGGGGTTGTGATCGACCGCCTGGAACACCAGCACGATGTCGTCCCGTTGCGCGGTGATCGGGGCGTCGAGCGTCGCCGGGGCGCCGTCCGGACGCAGGTCGATGTTCCTGGAGATAGTGATCATCGCGAGCACGTCCACGGCTCGGTGAGCCTGGTGATACGACGAGATCCCCCACCCCGTGCCGGCGAGGACGTTCATCACCAAGATCAAGTAGATCAGGCCCCCGGCTGCCCTGCGGCTCAGCGAGGGGAATTCCCGGATCTTGACATCAAAGAGCCCGAGGATGGTGACGAGACTCGCGAGAACGGCCATGGTCGACACGATTCTCGGGGCGATACCGGCCTTGGCCACCGAAAAAGAGACAAGGACCACCGTCGAAACGAACGCGCCCGCCGCGGCGGCGCGGAACCTGGGCGACAATAGCTTCCATTTGTGGTACGCGGTGTCCCACCTGGTTAATGATCCCGGTGTGGGTGCCCGCGGCGACCCGCCGCTCGGCACGGCGATCTTGTCATCGGTCATGGGCAAATTATGTGATATATCAGCGTCTGCCGGATGACCATTTCTGCGATTCTTACATCACCTCGACTTGGCCGCCGACCCGTGCCCGTACGCGCATACGCAGGTCTTTTGGGATCATCGCGAGGCCGATCGCGGGGCGGACCGGCCGGTCGGAGACGTGTTCGAGGCGCCAGCGCGCCGCGATCGTGGCCAGGGCGATGGTGGCCTCGGTCATGCCGAAGTCGGCGCCGATGCATATGCGGGCCCCCGCGCCGAACGGGAGCACCGCGTCGCGTGGTGGCGGCGAGGCGTTCCCGGCGTTCCACCGGTCCGGGTCGAAGCGTTCGGCGTCGGGGTGCACGTCGGCCCGGTGGTGCACGAGGTAGGGACTGAAAGCGACCGGGGTGCCCGCGGGGACGGCGTGGCCGCCGAGCTCGGTGTCGGCGGTGGCGGTGCGGGTGAGCATCCAGGCCGGCGGATACAGCCGCAGCGTCTCGGTGACGATCTTTCCTGTGAGGTCCAGCCGCGGCAGATCGTCGAAGGCGGGGCGCGCGCCGGCCAGGACCTCGTCGACCTCCTCGTGCAGCCGATCCGCCACGTCGGGGTGCCGGCCGAGGAGATTCAACGCCCAGGACACGGTCACGGCGGTGCTCTCGGTGCCGCCGATGAAAAAGGTCACGAGTTGGTCGACGACCTCGGTCTCGGACAGGCCCCGCCCGTCACCGGGGGCGTCGCGGCCGGCCAGCACGACCGACAGCAGGTCGCCGCGGTCGACGCCGTGGGCCCGGTAGGCGGCGATGAGTTCGCCGAGGGTCCGGCGGAGGCGGGCGCGCACCCGGTCGTACCGCCGGTTGGCCGGCGTCGGGAGCCTGTCGAACGGCGGGGGCAGCAAGACGCGCCGGTAGATGCCGGTCAAGACGGTGTTGAGGTCGTCGACCATGCGGGCGAGGTCGGTGGCGGACAGCGCGCCGGTGAACATCGTCGCGACGCCGGTCCGTCCGGCGATCATCTGCATCGCGGCCGTGACGTCGATGACCTGACCGTCCCGCCAGGAGCCGACGCCCTCGGCGAACTGTTCGGCCATCACCGTCGCGTAGCCGGGCAGCCGCGTCCGGCGGAAGGCGGGCTGGAGCAGGCGCCGCTGCCGCCGGTGGTCGGCATGGGGACAGGAGACGAGGCCGTTTCCGGCGATCTCGCGGAACCTGCCGAAGACCGGGCCGCCCTTGTCGAACGTGCGGTCGTCGAGCAGCACCTGCCGGGTCAGCTCGGGGGTGCAGACGACGAGCGTCCTGACGGGGCCGAGCCGTACCTCGACGAGGTCACCGTGGGCGGGTAATGACCGCACGAAGCCCAGTGGATCGCGCATTAAGGGCAGTACATGGCCGACCAGCGGCAGCGCGCCGGGCGCCCGTGCCGGTCTCGGTTCGGTCCGCATGATCGCCAGGCTAGGGGATCTCCGTGCCGCCCCGCCTTCGCGGTTCGACGCGAGTTTTGGCGCCGTTCGGCGGTCAGGTGCGCCGAGCATGCCCGAGTCGCAGCCACTTGTCACTAAGGTCGGCTATATGGTGCGGGAGCCGGGTCAACCCGTTGCGGGGCGCTATCACCTTGTCGAGGTCATCGGCAGAGGGGGCATGGGAGCCGTCTGGCGAGCGCGCGACGAGACGCTGGGCCGGGACGTCGCCGTCAAGGAACTCGTCCTGCCGCCCGTGGTCGGCAAGGCCGAACGCGACGCCTTCTGCGCGCGGACCATCCGGGAGGCCAGGTCGGCGGCCGGGCTCAAGCATCCGGGGATCGTGACGATCCACGATGTCATCCAACAAAACGGCCTGCCCTGGATCATCATGGAGCTCGTCGCGGGCCGCTCGCTCGCCGATGTGATCGACTCCGGCGGGCCGCTGCCGCCCGCCACCGTGGCGCGGATCGGCCTGCGGATCTTGGACGCGCTGCGCGCCGCTCACGCGGCGGGGATCGTGCACCGTGACGTGAAGCCCGCCAACGTCCTGCTCGAAGGCGGGTCGCCCGGTACCGAGCGCGTGGTGCTCACCGACTTCGGCATCGCCGCGGTGGAGGGCGACGCGGCCATCACCCAATCGGGGTTGATCCTCGGCACGCCGGCGTTCATGGCTCCCGAGCAGGCCCGCGGTCTGCGGGCCACCGAGCGGTCCGATCTGTGGTCGCTCGGCGCCACGCTGTACGCGGCGGCCGAGGGCGGCCCGCCGTACCGCGGGCCGAGTTCCGGCGCGGTCTTCATGGCGTTGGCGACCGAGGAGCCGCGGCCACCCGTGCACGCCGGTCCGCTGACGCCCGTGTTGCGCGGGCTGTTGCGCAAGGACCCGGAACACCGCCTGAGCGCCGACCAGACCGCGCGGCTGTTGCGGCACGTCGCCGACGGGGTGCGGCCCCACCCGCGGGGCCGGGCGAACATCTCGGGCGCCGAGCCGGCCACCTACGTCGAATCGCCGCCTCCCCAGGCCGAACCATCGCCCCAGGCCGGTGCCGCTTTTCAGCCCGGTGCGTCTCCTCACGCCGCCGGCACCCCTCCCCAGGCCGGGGGGAGCCCCCAGGCCGGAACGCATCCGCGGGGCGAGGCGCCGCCGTTGTTCTCCCAGTCGCCGCAGGAGCTCTTCGAGGCCTTCCGGTCCACGTTGACGGGACCGCCGGGATCGCCGACCTGGGCGCAGATCCCGGGGCTGTGGTGGGCCGAGGTGTGGCGCCGGCCGTGGACGCCGATCTGGCGGTTTCCGCCGGAGGAGCGGCTGCGCCGCGCCGCCGTGTTCAGCCCCCTCACGTTGCTGTATCCGCCGTTCGGTTTCGTGTTCGGCCTGATCATCGTGATCATGATGCACCGGCGCGGTGATCACGGCTGGCAGTACAAGGTGGCCCTCGTCCCGGTGCTGCTCGGCGGGCTGGTGGTGGCATTGCTCGTGATCGGCTCGCTCGCCGCGGCGGTCAGTCCGCCGGGGTAGCGAGCGGCCGCGTTCCGCCTTGCCCGCCTTACTCTCTGGTTACTCTCTGGGCGGCGCGACGACCGGCGTTTGCATAGTCATCCGAGCCATTGCATACTCTTGTCGAGAACGTATTCAGGAGGGTGCATGGGTTTGCGAGCGGCCGTCGCGGGTGCGAGCGGCTATGCGGGCGGCGAGCTGCTGCGGATCCTGTTGTCCCACCCCGAGTTCGAGATCGGCACCCTCACCGCCGGGGCCAACGCCGGCGCGGAGATGGCGGCGGTGCAGCCGCACCTGCGCCCGCTGGCCGGCCGGATGCTCGCCGACACCACGCCCGATGCGCTGCGCGGGCACGATGTGGTCTTCCTGGCGCTCCCGCACGGCCAGTCGGGGCCGCTGGCGGCCGACCTCGGCGACGACGTGCTCGTCATCGACTGCGGCGCCGACTTCCGGCTCGCCGACCCGGGCGCATGGACGCGCTTCTACGGGTCGCCGCACGCCGGCACCTGGCCGTACGGCCTGCCCGAGCTGCCCGGCGGCCGGGCGGCGCTGCGCGGCGCCCGGCGCGTCGCGGTGCCGGGCTGCTATCCGACCGCCGCGGCGCTCGCACTGTTCCCCGCGTACGTCGCCGCCCTCGCCGAGCCCGGCGACGTCGTGATCGTCGCCGCGTCCGGCACCTCGGGCGCCGGCCGCTCGCCGCGCCCGCACCTGCTCGGCAGCGAGGTGATGGGGTCGGCGAGCGCGTACGGCGTGGGCGGTTCGCACCGGCACACGCCGGAGATCGTGCAGAGCCTGTCCGCGGTCGCGGGTGAGCCGGTCACCGTGTCGTTCACCCCGGTGCTGGCCCCCATGAGCCGCGGCATACTCGCCACCTGCACCGCCAAGGCCAAGCCCGGCGTCACCGGCGCGACGGTGCGCGACGCCTACGAGCAGGCGTTCGCCGCCGAGCCGTTCGCCGAGCTGATGCCGGCGGGTCAGTGGCCCGCCACCTCGATGACGCTCGGCTCCAACGCGGCGCTGGTGCAGGTGGCCCTCGATGAGCAGGCCGGCCGGATCGTGGCGGTGGCGGCCATCGACAACCTGACCAAAGGCACGGCGGGCGGCGCCGTCCAATGCGCCAACCTGGCCCTCGGGCTTCAGGAAGAGCTCGGCTTGACGACCCTGGGAGTGGCTCCATGAGCGTGACGGCACCGCGTGGTTTCCGGGCGGCCGGGGTAAGTGCGGGCATCAAGGCCGGCGGCGGGCGCGACCTGGCCCTCGTGCTCAACGACGGACCGTCGCGCGCGGCGGCCGGGGTGTTCACGCGCAACCGCGTCAAGGCCGCGCCTGTGCTGTGGTCGCAGCAGGTTCTCCAGGGCGGCAGGGTGCGCGCCGTCGTGCTCAACTCCGGCGGCGCCAACGCCTGCACGGGACCCGCCGGCTTCCAGGACACGCACGCGACCGCCGAGAAGGTCGCGGAGGTGCTCGGCGAGTCGGCCGGCGAGGTGGCGGTGTGCTCGACCGGTCTGATCGGGGAGCGGCTGCCGCTGGAGAAGATCATCGCCGGCGTCGACGCGGCCGCCGGGGAGCTGTCGCGCGGCGACGGCGGGCTGGCCGCCGCCGACGCGATCCGCACCACCGACACCGTCGCCAAGATCGCCTTCCGCCGCGGCGCGGGGGGCTACATGGTCGGCGGCATGGCCAAGGGCGCCGGGATGCTCGCGCCGGCGCTGGCCACGATGCTGTGCGTCGTCACCACCGACGCCGACGTCGACGCCGCGACCTTGGACAGGGTGCTGCGCGCGGCCACCTCCGTCACCTTCGAACGGCTCGACACCGACGGCTGCCTGTCGACCAACGACACGGTGCTGCTGCTCGCCAGCGGCGCCACCGGCATCACCCCCTCGGAGGCGGAGCTGACCGAGACCGTCACCGAGGTCTGCGCCGACCTGACCCGCCAGCTGCTCGTCGACGCCGAGGGCGCGGCCAAGGCCATCACGATCGAGGTCGTCGGCGCGGCGAGCGACCTCGACGCCGTCACCGTCGGCCGCGCGGTCGCCCGCAACAACCTCCTCAAGTGCGCCATTCACGGCGAGGATCCCAACTGGGGCCGGGTGCTCGCCGCGATCGGCACCACCGACGCCGCGTTCGAGCCCGACCGGCTCAACGTGGCGATCAACGGCGTCTGGGTGTGCCGCAACGGCTCGTTCGGCGACGATCGGTCAAAGGTCGACCTGCGCCCGCGCGATGTCACGATCACCGTCGACCTTTCGGCCGGCCGGCGCTCGGCCGCCGTGTGGACCACCGACCTCACCGCGGACTACGTCCACGAGAACTCGGCGTATTCCACATGAACAACCGCGGTCACGTACTCGCCAAGGCGGCCACGCTCATCGAGGCGCTGCCGTGGCTGGAGCGTTTCCACGGCCGGACGGTGGTGGTCAAGTACGGCGGGCACGCCATGACCGACGACGCGCTGCGCCACGGCTTCGCCGAGGACATCGTGTTCCTGCGCTACGTCGGGCTGCGTCCCGTCGTGGTGCACGGCGGCGGCCCGCAGATCAGCGCGGCGCTCGCCGAGAGCGGCATCGAGTCCACGTTCACAGCGGGGCTGCGCGTGACCACGCCGGAGGCCATGCGGGTGGTGCGGATGGTGCTCGTCGGCGAGGTCAACAGGGACGTGGTCGGGCTGATCAACCGGCACGGCCCGTTCGCCGTCGGCATGTCCGGCGAGGACGCGAACCTGTTCACCGCCGAGCGCGCCCGCCCGGTGGTCGACGGCGTGTCCGTCGACGTCGGCCAGGTCGGCGAGATCGTCAAGGTCGACGTCGGCTCCGTGCGGAGCCTGCTGGACGACGGGCGGGTGCCCGTGATCTCCAGCATCGCGCGCGGCGACGACGGCGCCATCTACAACGTCAACGCCGACACCGCGGCCGCCGCGCTGGCGATAGCGCTGGAGGCCACCAAGCTCATCGTGCTCACCGACGTCGACGGCCTGTACGCCGACTGGCCGGCGACCGAAGAGATCATCGCGCGGTTGACCGCCGACCAGCTGGCCGAGCTGCTGCCCGGCCTGTCGGCTGGCATGATCCCCAAGATGGAGGCCTGCCTGCGGGCAGTGCGCAGCGGCGTGTCGCAGGCCCACGTGCTCGACGGACGGGTGCCGCACGCGCTGCTGCTCGAGGTGTTCACCGACGAAGGGATCGGGACGATGGTGGTGCCGGCGTGAGCACGGGCACGAGTACAGAGCTGCGGCGGCGTTTCGCGGCGGCGTTCATGCCGAACCGGCCGGTGCCGCCGGTGACGCTCGTCCGGGGCGCGGGCTCTCGGGTGTGGGACGTCGAGGGCAGGGAGTACCTCGACATGTTCGCCGGCATCGCGGTGTCGGCGCTGGGGCACGCGCATCCGGCGCTGGTGGAGGCGGTGTCGGGACAGGTGGCCAAGATCGCGCACACCAGCCCGCTGCTCATGAACGAAAACGAGGTGCCGCTCGCCGAACGGCTGCTTCAACTGGTCGGCTTCGACGGTCGCGTCTATCTGTGCAACTCCGGGACGGAGGCCAACGAGGCGGCGCTGAAGATCGTGCGCAAGCACGCGGGCGCGGGCGCGTTCATCGTCGCGGCCGAGGACGGGTTCCACGGCCGCACGATGGGGGCGCTGGCGCTCACCGGCAAGGCGGCGATCCGCGAACCGTTCGGGCCGTACGGGATCGATGTGCGGTTCGTGCCCTACGGCGACGCGGCCGCGCTCACCGCCGCGGTGACCGAGGGGTGCGCGGCGGTCTTCCTCGAGCCGACGCAGGGCGAGGCCGGCGTGGTGCCGCCGCCCGACGGCTACCTCACCGCGGCGCGCCGGGCTTGCGATGCCGCGGGGGCGCTGCTGGTCATCGACGAGATCCAAAGCGGCATCGGCCGCACCGGCACGTGGTTCGCCCACCAGCGCGAGGACGTCCGCCCGGACATCTTGACGCTGGCCAAGGGCCTCGGCGGCGGCATCCCGATCGGCGCGTGCGTGGGCGTGGGCCCGGCCGGCGAGGTGTTCGCGCTCGGTGACCACGGTTGCACCTTCGGCGCCAACCCCGTGTCCACCGCCGCCGCGCTCGCCGTGCTCGACACCATCGAGCGCGAGAACCTGCTGACCGCGGCGGCGACGGTCGGGGAACTCCTGCTGTCCGGACTGGGCGAGGTGGAGCACCCGCTGCTGGCCGGGGTGCGCGGGCGCGGGCTGTGGCTGGCGCTGGCGCTGACCGCTCCGGTGAGCGCCTTGGTGGAGGCCGCCGCCCGCGAGGCCGGGTTCCTCGTCAACAACGTGCGACCGGACGCGATCCGGCTGGCCCCAGCGCTGACGATGACGACGGCGGAGGCGCGGTCGTTCGTCGACGCGCTGCCCGCGATCCTCGACGCCGCGGCGCGGGCCGCGGACGCCGCGGACGCCGCGGACACCGCGGACACCAGGGACGCCGCGGACAGCGCGAGCGCGGCGGGCGCCGCGAAGGAGAGGTGAGGCATGCCGGCCGTACGACACTTCCTGCGCGACGACGACCTCACCGCGGCCGAGCAGGCCGAGATCCTCGACCTGGCCGACGCGATGAAGCGCGACCGCTTCGCGCACCGCCCGCTGGTCGGCCCGAAGACGGTCGCGGTGCTGTTCGACAAGCCCTCAACCCGGACCCGCATCTCGTTCGCGGTCGGCATCGCCGAGTTGGGCGGCCACCCGCTGATCATCGACGCGCAGCAGAGCCAGCTGGGACGCGGCGAGACCATCGCCGACACCACACGCGTGCTGGAGCGGCAGGTCAGCGCGATCGTGTGGCGGACTTACGGGCAGGAGCGCATCGAGGCGATGGCGGCCGTCAGCTCGGTGCCCGTGGTCAACGCGCTCACCGATCTGTTCCACCCCTGCCAGGTCCTGGCCGACCTGCAGACCGTACGCGAGGTCAAGGGCACGCTCGCCGGCCTGACGCTGACCTATTTCGGCGACGCCGCCAACAACATGGCCCACTCCTACCTGCTCGGCGGCGCGACCGCGGGCATGCACGTGCGGATCGCCGGCCCCGAAGGGCTGCGGCCCGACCCGGCGATCCTGGCCCGGGCCGACGAGATCGCGCGGGCGACCGGCGGCTCGGTGACCGCGACCACGGACGCCAAGGCGGCCGCGGCGGGGGCGGACGTCCTCGCCACCGACACCTGGACGTCGATGGGGCAGCAGGAAAAGGACCTGTCGGCGTTCCGGCCCTTTGCCGTCGACGAGGAGAAGGTGTCGCTGGCCGCGCCCGGCGTGTCCGTCCTGCACTGCCTGCCGGCCTATCGCGACCTGGAGATCGCCGCCGCGGTCATCGACGGCCCGCACAGCGTGGTCTGGGCCGAGGCCGAAAACCGGCTGCACGCCCAGAAGGCCTTGCTCACCTGGCTGCTCGCCCGCCAGGAGGAGAGCCCGCGGCGCGTGGGCTTGGACGCCCCGCGTCACGGTGGGGGCGCGGGGCGTCCCGGGGAGGGCCCATGACGACGCCGTTGACGAAGGCGGCCCGGCATGCCCGGGTGGTCGAGCTGCTGAGCCGGCACGCCGTGCACTCGCAGGCCGAGCTCGCCAAGCTCCTCGCCGACGACGGACTCGAGGTCACCCAGGCGACGCTGTCGAGAGATCTGGTCGAGATCGGGGCGGTCAAGCTCCGGGCCGACGACGGCAGCCTGATCTACGCGGTGCCCGGCGAGGGCGGCGGCCGCATCCCGCTGGCTCGCACCGGAGCGGCGGAGACGTTCGCCACCAGGCTGAGCCGCCTGGCCCAGGAGCTGCTGGTGAGCGCGGAGGCGTCGGCGAACCTCGTCATCGTGCGCACCCCGCCCGGCGCCGCGCAGTTCCTCGCCTCGGCCATCGACCACGCCGAATGGCCGTCGGTGCTCGGCACGGTCGCCGGCGACGACTCGATCCTGGTGATCGCGCGCGCCCCGGACGGCGGCGCGGCGCTCGCCGAGGCGCTGTTGAAGCTGACCGAGCGACGACCCTAGGGGCGCGGCCCCCATCGTCGACGTCCCGCGGGCCCTGCCGGCCCCGACCACCGACAAACGAATTTCAGAGGAGATACATCATGAGCGAGCGTGTCGTACTGGCCTACTCGGGAGGTCTCGACACCTCCGTCGCCATCCCGTTCATCGCCGAAGAGACCGGGGCCGAAGTGGTCGCGGTCGCGCTCGACGTCGGCCAGGGCGGCGAGGACCTCGAGGTCGTACGCAAGCGGGCGCTGGCGTGCGGCGCGGTCGAGGCGGTCGTCGCCGATGCCAAGGAGGAGTTCGCCGCCGACTTCTGCATGCCGGCGCTGCGCGCGAACGCCCTCTACATGGACCGCTATCCGCTGGTCTCCGCGCTGTCCAGGCCGCTGATCGTCAGGCATCTGGTGGCCGCGGCGAAGCAGTTCGGCGGCACGGCCGTCTCGCACGGGTGCACGGGCAAGGGCAACGACCAGGTGCGCTTCGAGGCCGGGCTGGCCGCGCTCAGCCCCGACCTGAAGGTCATCGCGCCGGCCCGCGACTTCGCCTGGACGAGGGACAAGGCGATCGCCTTCGCCGAGGAGAAGGGGCTGCCGATCGACGTCACCGCGAAGTCGCCGTACTCCATCGACCAGAACCTGTGGGGACGCGCGATCGAGACCGGGTTCCTCGAGGACATCTGGAACGCGCCGATCGAAGACGTCTACGACTACACCGCCGACCCCGCGGTGCCGCGCGAGGCCGATGAGGTGGTGATCACGTTCTCGGAGGGCATCCCGACGGCGCTCGACGGGCGCGCGCTCACCCCGTACGAGATCATCGCCGAGCTCAACCGGCGCGCCGGCGCGCAAGGCGTTGGCCGGCTCGACATGGTGGAGGACCGCCTCGTCGGCATCAAGTCGCGCGAGGTGTACGAGGCGCCCGCGGCGATCGCGCTGATCACCGCCCACCAGGAGCTGGAGAACGTCACGGTCGAGCGCGACCTGGCCCGGTTCAAGCGGTCGGTCGACCAGCGGTGGGGCGAGCTCGTCTACGACGGCCTGTGGTTCTCGCCGCTCAAGGACAGCCTCGACGCGTTCATCGCGGCGTCGCAGGAGCACGTGTCGGGCGATGTCCGGCTGACGCTGCACGGCGGTCGCGCCGTGGTCACCGGGCGGCGCAGCGAGGCCTCGCTGTACAACTATGACCTGGCCACCTACGACACGGGCGACACCTTCGACCAGAGCCTGGCCAGGGGCTTCGTCGAGCTGTGGAGCCTGCCGAGCAAGATCGCCGCCGAGCGCGACCGCGGCCGGACCCAAGCGCGCTAGGCCGGACCCGAGCGGCGGCACAGCAAGATCACGATCTGTGGCGGGTCGTGATCTTGCTGTCGTTATCGGGGCGTATGGCCCTATGGAACCTATGGGCCCGCGCGAGTTTCGCCTCGTGGGGCGCGCCGCGAGGCGATCACGCGGCTAGGCTTGACCGGAGTTTGCCCAACAGCATCCTGACCTAGAGGTATGAGGAGCGGCGTGACCAAGGCACCGACGCGGTTGTGGGGAGGACGGTTCGAAGGGGGGCCGGCGGACGCGCTGGCCCGGTTGTCGGTGAGCGTCCAGTTCGACTGGCGGCTGGCGCCGTACGACCTCCTCGGCTCCCGCGCGCATGCCCGGGTCCTCGGCCGGGCCGGGTTGCTGAGCGACGATGAGCTGACCAGGATGCTGGCGGCGCTCGACGACCTTGAGCGCGCCTGCCGGTCGGGTGAGTTCCGGCCGACGGTGGCCGACGAAGACGTCCACACCGCCCTCGAGCGCGGCCTGCTGGAGCGGCTCGGCGCGCTGGGCGGCAAGCTGCGCGCGGGGCGCAGCCGCAACGATCAGGTGGCCACCGACCTGCGGCTCTACCTGCGCGACCACGTTCGGCAGATCGTCTCGCGGGTGGTCGAGCTGGAGACCGCGCTGATCGCCCAGGCCGAGCACAACCTGGGCGTGCCCGCGCCCGGCATGACGCACCTGCAGCACGCACAGCCCGTGCTGTTCTCCCATCAGCTGCTCGCGCACGCCCACGCGTTGAGCCGCGACGTCGACCGGCTGCGCGACTGGGACCGGCGGGCCGCGGTCTGCCCGCTCGGCGCCGGCGCGCTCGCCGGGTCGTCGCTGCCCGTCGATCCGCAGGCGGTCGCCGCCGAGCTGGGCTTCGACTCGGCCGCGCCCAACTCGATGGACGCCGTCGCCGACCGAGACTTCGCGGCCGAGTTCCTCTTCGCGGCCGCGCTGATCGGCGTGCACCTGTCGCGGCTCGGCGAGGAGGTCGTGCTGTGGGCGTCGCACGAGTTCCGGTGGATCGAGATGGACGACACCTACGCCACCGGATCGTCGATCATGCCGCAGAAGAAGAACCCCGACGTCGCCGAGCTGGCCAGGGGCAAGGCCGGCCGGCTGATCGGCGATCTGACGGCGTTGCTGACGACGCTGAAGGGGCTGCCGCTCACCTACAACCGCGATCTGCAGGAAGACAAGGAACCGATCTTCGACGCGGTCGACACGTTGCTGCTCGTCCTGCCCGCCATGTCCGGACTTATCGCGACTATGCGGGTGAACACCGCGCGACTCGAGGAGCTGGCGGGCGCCGGGTTCGCACTGGCCACCGACCTGGCCGAGCTGCTGGTGCGGCGCGGGGTGCCCTTCCGCGATGCGCACGAGGTCGTCGGGCATCTCGTCATCTGGTGTCAGGTGCACGACAAGGACTTCGGCGAGCTGACCGACGAGGAACTGGCGACGGTGTCGCCGCACCTGACCCCCGACGTGCGCGAGGTGCTCGACGTGCCGGGCGCCCTCGCGTCCCGCGACGGGTTCGGCGGCACCGCCCCCGATCAGGTACGCGAGCAGCTCGCCGCGCTGCGGACGGTCGTCAACGGGCACGCGTCCTGGGCGAGCGAGGCTTGATCGCGGGCACTCCGCCGGCCAGGGAGTTCTTCGACCGGCCGGCCGAGGAGGTGGCGCCGGATCTGCTCGGCCGGCTGCTGGAGCGGTCGTCGCCCGAGGGGACCGTCGTGCTGCGCATCACCGAGGTCGAGGCGTACGCCGGCGAGCGCGACCCTGCCTCGCACGCCTATCGGGGCCGGACGCGGCGCAACGCGGTCATGTTCGGCCGGCCCGGGCACGCCTATGTGTACTTCACCTATGGCATGCATTTCTGCGTCAACCTGGTCTGCCTGGGCGAGGACACGGCGGCCGCCGTACTGCTCCGGGCCGGTGAGGTCGAGTCCGGGCGGGAGCTCGCGCGCGCCCGCCGGCCGCGGTCGAGCGATCGCGACCTGGCTCGCGGCCCGGCCCGGTTGTGCCAGGCGCTGGGGATCGGCCGCGACCTCAACGGCGTGGACGTCTGCGATCCGGCCGGACCCTTGCGTGTCCTCGAAGGAGCGACGGTGCCGCCCGAACGCATTATGGTCGGGCCGCGTACGGGTGTGAACGGCGCCAAGGACGTGCCGTGGCGGTTCTGGATCGACGGGGAGCCGAGTGTGTCGCCGTACCGGCTGCACATCCCGCGCCGCCCGCCGAACTCCTCGCCGTGACCGAGGCGGCCGCGTGCGGCGCCGGTGGGTAGCGGACGAGGCACCGCGCGGCGATGGATCGTACTCATTGGAGAAACCCCTCGCGGGCATCCGGGAATGGCGTGGTGCGATCGGCTCTCCGGCGGGTGGCGCGGGTGCCGCCGGTGATATTGATTACCGTGAATCCGGCGGCCTCGGGCAGGCTGGATTGGCGTACGACGGAAACGAGACGAGGGCGAACGTGGCCGACATCCTGGACGATCTCGCATGGCGTGGCCTGCTCGCGCAGTCCACCGACCCGGACGACCTGAGAGCCTTGCTCGCCGCGGGTCCGGTCACGCTCTATTGCGGTTTCGACCCGACGGCTCCCTCACTGCACGTGGGATCGCTCGTGCAGTTGCTCACGTTGCGCCGGTTCCAGCAGGCCGGCCACCGGCCGATCGGGCTGGTCGGCGGAGCCACCGGGCTGATCGGCGACCCGAGCGGCAAGTCGGACGAGCGCACGCTCAACTCCGCCGACGTCGTCGCGAGCTGGGTGGAGCGGATCCGGCGTCAGGTCTCGCGGTTCCTGGACTTCACCGACGACCGGGCCTTGCTGGTGAGCAACCTCGACTGGACCGGACCGATGTCGGCGATCGAGTTCTTGCGGGACATCGGCAAGCACTTCCCTGTCAACCGGATGCTCGCCAGGGAGACGGTCAAGGCGCGGCTCGAGACGAGCGGGATCAGCTACACCGAGTTCAGCTACGTGCTGCTGCAGTCGCTCGACTACCTCGAGCTGTACCGGCGGTACGGCTGTCGCCTGCAGACCGGCGGCAGTGACCAGTGGGGCAACCTCACCGCGGGGGTCGACCTCATCCGGCGAGTGGAGGGCGGGTCCGTCCACGCCCTGACGACGCCGCTGGTGACCCGGGCGGACGGCACGAAGTTCGGCAAGACCGCGGGCGGGGAGAACTACTGGCTCGATCCCGAGCTGACGTCGCCGTACGCCTTCTACCAGTTCTGGTTCAACGCCGACGACCGTGATGTGGTCAAGTACCTGAAGTACTTCAGCTTCCGTTCGCGCGAGGAGATCGAGGAGCTGGAGAAGGAGACCGCCGAGCGTCCGGCGGCGCGCGCGGCGCAGCGTGCGCTGGCCGCCGAGCTGACGACGCTGGTGCACGGGCAGGAGGAGTGCGACCGGGTGATCGCGGCGTCTCGGGCGCTGTTCGGACAGGGCTCCCTGGCGGATCTGGACGAGCGGACACTGGCGGCCGCGTTGGCCGAGGTGCCCGGCGCGGCGGTGCCCGAGGGCGGGCAGTTGCCCTCGGTGGCCGATCTCCTCGCGGAGACGGGGCTGGTCAAGAGCAAGTCCGAGGCGCGGCGGGCGATCGCGCAGGGCGGCGCCTACCTGAACAACGCCAAGATCGCGGAGCCTGACGCGGTGCCCGGCGCCGGCGACCTGCTGCACGGCCGGTTCCTCGTGCTCCGCCGCGGTAAGCGCAGCGTCGGCGGCGTCGAGGTGGCGGCGTCGTGAGGGCCGCGCGGCAAAGCCACCGGAGATCAACGTCACAGTCCCGTCACGGGTAGCGCTCCGGGAGCCTGGGCGGCGCCGAAAAACGGCCTCTGACCAGCAATAATTGACGTCGTACTGGTGATTTGACGCGGGAATACGGCGCACGTACTGTACGTTCTGCCCTTGAGAGGACGGGACGCCGAGGCGGCTCGTTCTGACAGGACCTCCCCCCGTTTCTCGGTGGTTAGATCATCGTGTCGCGAGGGGAAGTGGATGCGGTGAGGTGTCTGATATGCCGCTTATGTGGCGACTAGACTACTGATGGGGCATCTGGTAGGTTTATATGGTTGCCCCGATGGGGCCCGTGGTGCGGGTTTCTGCGGTGGGTGTCCGTTTTTTGAGAACTCAACAGCGTGCTTGAATGAGCCAGTGCGTTTGGTCCCTGTGCCATGGGCCTTCTTTTTGGGGGTTTGTGGTTGGGGTTCC
>DASTYC010000012.1:0-195019 GCA_035765195.1 Streptosporangiaceae bacterium | reverse complement strand
GCGCCGTACCCGCAGCCGTACTCGGACTCACCGCACACCTACACGCCCTCCAAAGCCGCACCGACCCCGACCCGCCACAAGCAAGCCCGACCCCGGACCGGACCCAGGACGGGACCAAGCACCGTACCCGCCCACACCCAGACCACCGTTCTCAACCCGGCCCCGCCCGGCCGCCCGCGGGCCGCACGCCCAAACGCCCGCGGTACCGGACCGAAGACGAACTCATGACCGCGGCCCGCGAAGCGAACGAACGGCACCAGGCCGCGCACGGCCGCCCGATCACCCGCGACGCCCTCCGTAAAACGCTGCGTATCAGCGGCGCCCGCGCGACCGAACTACGGCGCCGCCTCGCCGACGAAGCCACCAAGGCTCCAACGGGCGCGCAAAGAGCACCGGCGCTCCCTCGGCTCGATGTAGAGGGGAGGTGACGGCTTGACCGTATCGGTTCCCCTGGTCGCGCTCCTCGCGGCAGGGATGTGGTTGGCCTGGCGCTACATGGGCCTGCGCGCCTGGCACGCCGTCGTCTGCCTGCTGTTCGGATTCTTCCTCGCCGCCACATCCGCCGCGCCCGAAGTCCGCCGACTCGTGGCCACGATCGTCCACGCGTTCACGAGCCATAACTGAACACCCCCAGTACCCGACCCCTTAGGAGGGATGCCTTAGTGACAAACACTCCACACCACAACGGAATTGATCTTCCGGAGGTCACTACCAGAAACAACATGGCGCGCGACATCGTCGCCGGATTCTCCGCCGCGAGCCCCACGCTTGCCGAGATCTGGAACTACGTCGAAACTGCCCTCGCCGACACCCCCGCCCTCGTCACCGAAATCACCCGCCTGCGTGCCGAAGCAACCGGCGCTCGTCTCGATCGCGCGAACCTGGTGGCCGCAATCCGCGCCACGATCGCCGCACACCACGATGGAGAAGACGACCCGCTTTCGTATCTGCGCGACGAACTGGATGCCCAGGGCTACAGCGTCCGGGGCCGCTCATGAGGCCCGTTCAGATGCGTCGCCATGCGCGCCGGATGCGCAGGTATGGGCTCCAACCCATGGTGGTCATCAATTCCGGTGACCCACTCCCGGAAATGCTCATGGTGCTGTTGTTGCGGACGCTGTGGCGCTACCGCTCCGAACTCGCACCCGCCGCGCTCATGGCCGTATCGGCGATCGCGGCGCTCATCGTCCACGCCACCCGGCCGCACTGGTGGCCGTACGTCCTCGCGGCCACCGTGGCGACCGCGAGCGTGACGCTGTTGTGCGGGCACCGAATCGGGCTGACCTGGCTGCCTGAACGGCTCTACGCCGCAACGGTCACCCTCGCGGCCGGCGGATGGCTCACTGCCGGTATCGCGAGCGGCCCGACCCATCCGCCGCTGCCCACCGTGCTGCTCATGGGCGGGCTCGTGTTGGCGGTGCCCTGGTGGGCGCACCGCCGACGCCGTGCCCGCGTCAAAGTGGAACGCACGCTCGCCGCGTGGCCGGACATCGCCCAAGCCGTCCAACTGGCAGGGTCGCGCGTCCAGTCCGCCGTAGTGGACGTGTGGGGATGGCGCGCCCGCTTCACCCTGGCACGCGGCCACACCATCGGCGACGTGCTCAACAAGGTCCCCGCGATCGAGTCCGCGCTGGGCACATTCCGCGGCGCGATCCGCGTCTACCCGACACCAGACGATCGCGCGAACCGATTCGAGCTGCGGGTCCTCAACATGGACCCGCACGCGGACGCCATCGCATGGCCGGGGCCATCCGTCACCACCATCACCGATCCGATCGAGTTCGGCCCGTTCGAAGACGCCGCACCCGCACGGGTACTCATGCTGCGGCGACACGGCCTGTTCGGTGGCGCCACCGGATCCGGTAAGAGCGGCGGCATCAACGTCCTGATCGGCAACCTCGCGGCGTGCCGAGACGTGGTGATCTGGGGCGTTGACCTCAAACGCGGCATGGAACTAGGCCCCTGGGCCTCCTGCCTCGATCGCCTCGCCACCACCACCGACCAGGCCCGAGCGTTGCTACGCGACGCCGTGGCCGTCCTCGAAGCACGTGCCGCACTCCTCGCTTCGACCGGCCGGCGGGTGTGGGAACCCACACCCGCCATGCCCGCACTGATGATCATCATCGATGAGTACGCCGAACTGACCGAAGAGGCACCCGACGCGATCAGCGATGCGGACTCGATCGCCCGCCGCGGCCGCGCGGTCGCTGTAACCCTCATCGCGGCGACGCAGCGTCCGACGCAAAAGGCCATGGGGCACGGCGCCGTACGCTCCCAAATGGACGTTCGCGTCTGCTTTCGCGTCCGCGAACGCCGAGACGTGGACCTCATCATGGGCCAAGGCATGCGGGAAGCCGGTTGGCACGCCCACACCCTCAACGCACCCGGCAAATTCCTCATCTCCGCGCCTGAGCACGACACACCCCGCCGCGCCCGCGCCTACCTGCTCACCGACGAAGCCGTGTCCGAAACCGCACGGCGCTACGCCTCCACCCGGCCACAACTCGACGAATCATCACGGCGCGCCATCGACGCCGTCCCCTACACCCCTGAACCGCCAACAGAGCGCCCGACCCACACGCCCTGGCACGCCGAAATAGAAGTACCGGAGCGGGACGCAGAGGCCAAGCTGTGGGCCGCTTTGTCGAACGCTCCCGACGAAGGCATCCCCATCCCGTATCTCATGATCGCGACCGGGATGGGCCGGCGCTGGGTCTACTACCGGCTCAGCGAACTTGCCAAAGCCGGACGCGCGATCCAGACAAGCCGGGGCCGCTGGCGCGCTACCAATCACCCTCGATAGCGGAACGTAATCGTGCACGGTTTGTGCACGTGCATGAAGTCGCGCGCGCCTGCACGTATAGGGACCGATGTCCGACCAGTGCACATGCACAACCCACCACCGGCCATCCAGCACGCAGCGTAGCCAGGGCAGGGAGGTGAGGCCGCACTGAAACCCAACCATGAGCGGGAACGACGAGAGGACGACGCAGACCAGACACCGGAAAACGCAGAATGTTTCCCAGCAGAGTCTGAACGATGGTTCGCCGAGCAGCTAGCCAAGGCCCCGCCTATCAGCGAGGAACAAGCCAGTGACACGCTCCGGATCATTGCCCTAGCCACGTCACACGCCGGCGTTCCGGCCTCAACTTCGGACCCCGCAGTTTGATCTTCCAAACAAGCCACTCCGTATGCGAGCCGTCGTGGCACTCGTCGGGTTCCTTCGAGCCAGTTCGGCTAAGCCAGTGGGTGGCAGCCCAAAGCTGAAGGTCAGTCGTTTGCCACAGTGGTTGGATCTCAGCGCCCCAATCGCTACAATCTCAATGTCCCTACACAAGAACCCGGATATAACATATGCCATTTCTTGACGATAAGCTGCTTCGCAAGTTTTGTGCACAGTATGCCGAAAAGTATGGCTATAAGCGCGATGACATGAAGCATGGCCTAGAGGCCTATGCCATCCATCTCTTTGCGCAGGAAATTGGATTCGACTCCATTCTAGATGGCTCGCCAACCCAAGATGCAGATCTACGCGAATACATTTGTCGCAGTAATGATCTGGGGATTGATGGAGTCCTGGAGGATGATGTAAATAGAAGAATGGTTCTAATCCAGGCCACATGGCGTGGGAGGGGAAGCAGTCTAGAAGAGGACAAAGTCGGGTACTTCTACGATGTTCCTTCACGCATTAATTCGCCGAGTTATGTAGAAAAGGGAAATGACCAGATTCAGGAGCTCCTCGCAGGATTTAACGAGAAGGTGGCTAACGGATATGACATTCAGCTTCGTTTTGTCACTAACGCTCGCGTAGGCGATAAGGAGCGACTTCAAGAGCTTGTGGAGGCCAAAAATCAGACCTATCAGGATGACGATCTTCCTATAACTTGTGAATTGTATGGCCTGGCGGAATTAAGACAGCGCGACGAAGAGCTCAGATCAGCACTCAAGGGTGGTTTCATTAATGTCGACTTGCATATTCAGGAGGACAAGTTTATTGAACTTAAGAATTTTCCCTACAGAACTCTTGTTGGTGTCATAAAGGCTAATGAGCTTGTAGATATTTATCGGCGGCGTGGTGTCAACAACAAGCTATTTAATCTGAATATTCGACTACCGCTAACAACCAAGCGTGTCAATCCAAAGATGATAGACACCGCAGTTGATCCAACCGAAAGCGGGCATTTCTTCTATTATAATAATGGCGTGTCTGCTGTCTGTAGCCACTATGAAATTGAAGGAACATTGGTAAGGACGAAGAAATTTCAAATAATAAACGGCGCTCAAACGGTTAGTGCGCTGGTTAAGGCTCGACGCAGGAATCAAAATATGGAGGCGTATGTACTATTCCGACTAACTGAGACCACGGAGCAGTACGGAGGTGCATTTACCGAAAACATTATTCGATACAACAATACCCAAAATCCAGTTAAAGTTTCCGATTTCTTTTCGAATGATGAGATCCAAATCTGGCTACGCGACAACTTGCCAAAATTGTCAGGCAAGGGACCCCTTCCCGTTTTCTACTATGTTCACAAGTCAGGCTACAAGCCACCGGGATCGACAGGTAAAGGTATTAAGATCGAACAACTCGCGGGAATACGTCATGCGTTCATTTATGGTCCCGTAACTAGCTATAAAGAGCCTCAGCAGTTCTTTGAGTCAAGGAATGAGCGTTACTGGCAAGCATTTGGTGAAGATGGGCGAGAGGTGTCTTCCTGGGGGCCGGAGACACTTGCTCAAGCGGGAGCGGCTATCGCTATTCATGAACGCGTGCAGGAGTTTGGTAGAACAATACGAAAGTCAGATAACCGAGTCCTTTCATCAGAGACGAAGTATCTCTTCCGCCTAGCACGATATGTCACTGGACTTGTCGGGGTTGGACTCGAAACTATCCGTGAAGACAGTTTTGTGAATTACGAGACGCTTATTGCGACGAGCGCTACCTTCAACAAGTGTGTCGACCCGATCTTGCTACACGCAAGGCGAGTCTTGCGAGATGAATGGAGACGGATGAAGGAAGCAGGTAGCGGTGTTCAGCCTGAATACAATCTTGCGAGGGACGATAAAATTTGGACTCGTCTTAGCAATGCCTTGCGTGATGAGATTTTGGCCGAGCGGGACGTGTAGGAGAATCATGCTCTATGTTACGCATCTCTAGCTTCCTAGCCTTTGGACACGACCTGGTTCATTGCTCCAGCCAAATCGGAAGCAGACGGTCAGGTTGAAACCGCGGGCCTTGTGGCTTGATCTTTCGCACAAGTACACCAGTGAGGTAGCGCTCAATGACGGCGCGTTGCTGATCTATTAGATCGGGCTTGCCGGTCATGGCGCGTAGTTCTTTGCCGCTGTCGAGGATGCGGCCCTTGGTCGTGATCGTGGTTCGCTGCCATGCCTGGCGTTCGCGTTTTAGCTCTCTTACCTTGGTGTCCCATTCGGTGACTTTGGCGAAGCCGTATGTTTCCGGGACTTCGCCTGCGTCAATGGCATCACCCCATTTGGCGCGCTGCGTCTCCGCGTGGTCCAAGTCTGCCTGCCGGTCCCATTCTGGGGCGCCCGGTGTGACGGTCTCGGGTGTGAGCTGATCGATGTGGCGGGCTACCAGCTCGATGATGTGCGCTTCGGCTTTGTCGGCGTTGATGGCGCTCTTGCCACACGAGGTTGCCGTACCGGAGCACAGATACATACGCCGCTGGCCCTTCTCGTGCTGCTTCGTGGCCTTGTTGTAGCCGGCGGAGACGTTGCCGTACATCGGGCCCTTGCACACCCCGCACCGCATCAGGCCTGTGAGCAAGAAGCGGCGTTGACCGGGCGCCGGCCGGTTCGGACCACTCGCACTCTTCAAGTACGCGGCGATCTCCTCATGTTCGGCCACGGTGAAAATTGGATCCTGTCCGGCGACGAACACGGGCTTACCGTCGCGATCCAGCGCGATCTCGCCGCGATAGATCCGATACCCGGCCAGGCGTGGCGAGGTCAGCGTGGCCTTGACCATGTTGGGCCGCCACAACCTGCCCAGGGGCGTGAGCAAGCCGGTCGTATTCCATTCGTTCGCGATGGTGCTGATCTTCGTACCGGTAAGCACGCGGTCACGAGCGTCTCGCAGCGCCTTGGCCTCTCGCGGGTCCTGGCGGTAGCGCAATTCGTACCAGACACGCTTGTTGGCTGCGTCAATACGGAGCCTGTCACCCGACGCCTTGGCGGCCTCCAGCTCTGTTAGGGCTTCGGGAGTGGCCTGGTATCCAAATCCCCGCCGTCCGCCCGCAGGGCTGCCCGCGGCGGCCTTACGCGCATGCTCGCGCGTCTGCCGCTCTCGCATGGCATGAACCTCGCCCGTCCCGATGATGGAGACCTCAACCGTGAGGCGTTGATGGGTCGCCGGATCGTCGAGGTCGTACAGCGCTGACTTCGAAGCGAACAGTATGCCGCTGTGGCGAGCCTGCTTCTTCTTGAACGCATGCTCTCGAAACAGCCGCGTCAGGTCATAGTCGAGCCGCGTGAATCGATCCGAGCGCCAGACCACGACGGCGTTGATGACGTTGGCCGCGAGGTCAGCCATGAGTTGCTCGAACGCGGGCCGGACCACGTCGTACTTCGCCGCCGTCAGATCGTCGTCTATATAGAGGCGCGCCACGGTCCAGCCCAGCGCTCCGGCGCGCTCCAGGTCGTCCTCAAGCTGCTTGCCGACCCCTCGCAGCGTCTTGTCCTCGTCGCGCGAGATGCGGGCGTAACCCCCGGCAACGACCGGACCACCAGGGACATAGGTCTGAGGGTTGACGACTAACCAGTACGACAGGCCGCCTCGCCCAAGCGAGTGGACCTCTGCGCCGCTCGGGACACCGTCGGGGAGATGGACGTGCTGGTCAGCGGCACTTCGGGGGTTTGCCATAACCTTCAGTCTAGGTACTCAAAGTGCCGTTCATAAAAGATCCCGAAGCGCATGATCGCCCTCCCGGTGCCTGATCGCCCCACCATAGTTAATTCGTACGATCTGTCGGAGCGCGATGGCATGCTTGACAGCGTGAGCGCGCATGGGGTCAGTCCGGTTCTCGTCGGCCGTGCCGCCGAGATCAACCGTCTGGAGGGGGCGTTCGCGGCCGTCAGCGGGGGTCCCGGGCGTGAGGGCGCACCGCGGGCCGTGCTGATCGGCGGCGAGGCAGGCGTCGGCAAGACCCGCCTGATCAGCGAGTTCGGCGAGCACGCCCGCGGCGCGGGGGCGCGAGTCCTCATCGGCGGCTGCCTGCAGCTGCACACCAGCGATCTGCCGTTCGGCCCCTTCACCGCGATGCTGCGGCAGCTGGTCCGTGAGATCGGCACCGACGGCATCGCCGAGCTGCTGCCGGGCGGCGGCGCCGCCGGGCTGTCCCGGCTGCTCCCGGAGTTCGGCGAGCCGGGCGCCGACGGCCGCGAGGAACGTGCGCGGCTCTTCGAGCTGGTGCTCACCCTGTTCGAGCGGCTCGCCGCGCGTGGCCCGATCGTGGTCGTCATCGAAGACGCGCACTGGGCCGATCGCTCGACCCGCGATCTCCTCGCGTTCCTCATCCGCAGCCTCGGCGCCGGCACGGCGCTGCTGCTCATCGTCACCTACCGCTCGGAGGAGCTGCACCGCGACCATCCGCTACGGCCGCTGCTCGCCGAGCTCGACAGGGTCGACCGGGTGCAGAGATGCGAGCTGCCCCGGCTGTCCCAGCGCGAGGTGGCCGAGCTGCTCACCGGCATCATCGGCCGGCCGCCGGCGCCCGAGCTGGTCGCCGAGGCGTTCCGGCGCAGCGCGGGCAACCCGCTCTTCGTGGAGGCGCTGGTCGACTGCGAGAACGGCGCTGTCGCGACCGACCTGCCCGAGTCGTTGCGCGACCTGCTGGTCGCGGGCGTGCAACGGCTACCCGAGGAGACGCAGGAGATCTTGCGGATGGCCAGCGCGGCGGGCGGGCACATCGAGCACCGCCTGCTCGCCGCCATCAGCGGGCTCGACGACGCCACGCTCTCGCGCGGGCTGCGCCCGGCGGTCGCCGCCAACGTCTTGGTGGTCGACGGCGAAGGGTACGCCTTCCGGCACGACCTGATCCGAGAGGCGATCCACGACGACCTGCTGCCGGGCGAGCACACCCGGCTGCACACCCGCTACGCAGAGGCGCTGGAGAGCGATCCTTCGCTGGTGCCGTCCGGGCAGGCGGCCGTCGAGCTGGCGCACCACTGGTACTCGGCGCACGACGCGACCTGGGCCCTGACCAGTGCCTGGCGGGCCGCCGAGGAGTCCCGCAGGTCGGTCGCCTACGCCGAGGCGCTGCGGATGCTCTCCCGCGTGCTCGAGCTGTGGGACAGGGTGCCCGACGCCGCCGAACGCATCGGCCACGACCACTCGACCGTGCTCGAACGGGCGGCCGCCATGGCCGACCACGCCGGCGAGAGCGAACGCGGCGTCAAGCTGGCCACGGCGGCACTCAAAGAGGTCACCGACCCGATGGCGCGGACGCGGCTGCTGGAGCGGCGCGGGCGGCTCGCGATCCGGCTCGGCCGCGTCAGCGGCCTCGACGACCTGCGCGAGGCGGCGCGCATCGTGCCCGCCGAGCCGCCCAGCAAGGAGCGCGCCCGGGCGCTGGCGGCGCTCGCCGAGACGCTCAATCACCGCGCGAGCGGCGACGAGGCCCGGGTGACCGCCGAGGAGGCGCTGCGGGTCGCGCGGGCCGCCGGCGACCCGAACGCCGAGGCGATGAGCCTGCTCATCCTCGCCTGCGCCGACGACTACGAGCGCGGCGGCACGGTGCTGCGGGCGGCGCGGCTGCTGGAGGCGCGCGCCGTCGCCGAGCGCGCCAAGGTCTACCCGCCGCTGCTCAAGGCCGCCCTGCACGAGTCCGACGCGCTCGAAAGCGCCGGGCAGCACGCGGAGGCGGCTGAGGTGGCCCGGGCCGGCATCGCGCAGGCAGCTGAGTACGGCCTGGCCCGCACGACCGGCGCCGTCCTGTCCGTCAACCTCGCCGATCCGCTGATCTCGCTCGGGCGATGGGACGAGGCCGACACGGTGATCACCGACGCGCTGGAGCAGATACCGCCGCCCACCTACCGGTCCTATCTGCTCCGGCTGTCCGGCGATATCGCGCTCGCCCGCGGCGACCTCGACAGGGCCGCGAGCGCGCTCGAGGCGGCCGACAAGCTCACGGCACGGGGGCCGCTCGGCCGGGCCGAGGAGCTCTATCCGCTGTGCCGGCTGCACAGCGAGCTGCGCATCGCGCATGGCCGTCCCGATGAGGCGCTCGCCGCGATCCGCGACCTGCTCGCCGACCCCGACCTGCGGACGGACGCCAGGTACAGCTGGCCGCTGCTCGTGATCGGCGCCGCCGCCTGCGGCGAGACGCGCGACGTCGAGACGCTGAGCGTGCTGTGCACCCACGCCGAGAAGCTGCCCGTGTGGGGCCCGGTGCAGCGCGCCCACGAGCTGACGTTCCGCGCGGAGGTGGCACAGGCCGAGGGGGCGGCCGACCGCACCGCCTGGGCCGAGGCCGTGGCCGCCTGGGAGGAGCTCGACCAGCCCTACGGTCTGGCCCGCACCTTGTCGCGCGCCGCCGAGGCAGACGCCGCCGCGGGCGAGCGCGCCGCGGCCGCCCAGCGGCTGCGCCGCGCCGCCGAGCTGGCCGACCGGCTCGGCGCCCGGCCGCTGCGTTCCCGGATCGACGCGCTGGCCCGCCGGGTCGGCCCGCCCACGGGTGCCCGCCTCGACGGCGCTCCGGCGCCGGGGCTCGGCCTCACTCCTCGCGAGCTGGAGGTGCTGCGGCTGGTCGCCGCGGGCCGCAGCAACCGTGACATCGCCGACGAGCTGTTCATCTCCAGCAAGACCGTGAGCGTGCACGTGTCGAACATCCTCGGCAAGCTGGGGGTGACGAGCCGCGGCGAGGCCGCCGCGGCCGCGTACCGCAACCATCTGTTCGCCGTGTCCGGGTAAACCCGGATAAGCCGCGTAAGTCCTGACAAGCCCGGCGCGGGATGTGCGGCGGGCGTCTAAGCCACAACTCGGCGTGTGCGGATAGGGCATGCGACCGATGTGCCGGCGGACGCCTTAGCACGAGCCTGGATGATGTCGGATTCGGCAACGGAGGACAGATGCATCCGTACATCATCGAGGCGCTCGCCACCGAGCGAGTCAGTTCGCTCCACGAGGAGGCGGCGACACGGCGCCGCGCTCGCGCGGCGCGGCGGGCCGCGCGCTCGCGGTGGGTCCCGCCGCCCGAGCGCGTCGTCCGCCCCCGAGGCAAGCCGGGTTGGAAGCCCGCCGCGTAGCCGGCGGATCAAAACGGGAAGCGGTCCGGGCCGGTCACGTGCACGTCCAGACCGGCACGACACGGCACGGCGCGACGGCCGGCCAAGCAGCACTGGGCGCGTACGGGGGAGATTGCGGGATCCGGTGGTGGAGACTTCCCCTCCCAGCTTCCACCACCGGATCGGTGGGCCACACGGGAACTTGAGTGGCTGGCCCGACCGGATCCGCACCGGGGAAACGCGGCGTTTCCTCCGCCGGAGAGGCGGTGCGACACCCGATTGGGCCACTGACAGTGTGCGATCCGCCGCCGCGTCCGCGCATCGGGAGACCTCCCGATATCGCTACTGAATCTTGTCCCGGCCGACCGCCCACGCGGCGATCTGTGCGCGTGATGAGAAGTCGAGTTTGGCCAAAATGTGCTCGATGTGCGTTTCGACCGTCCGCTTGGCGATCACCAGGCGGGCGGCGATCTCGCGGTTCGGCAGGCCCTCGGCGACCAGCCTGGCGATGTCGCGCTCCCGCCTGGTGAGCGGCTCCCACGGGTCGCGCGACGCGCCCGGCACGGCCCGCCGCGAGCCGTCCGGCCCCGCGTCCTCCTCGAGTGCGTACGCGATCGTCGTTTCGATGTCGAACCTGGCCCCTTCCGCGCTGACGGCGGCGTACGCCTCCTCCCCCAGGGCCTGACGAACGAGGTCGACTCCCATGGCGTGGATCGCCGCATAGCCCTTGCCGAACATCGGCGCGCCGAGCATGCGCCAGATGCGGCCCGCCGCGCCGAACAGCCGGGCCGCCCGCTGCGCCCGCCCCTCCAAGATCGCGCAGCCGGCGAGCACGTCGCACGTCATCGCGACGCCGAGCGTGTCGTTGAAGCCCCGCTTGATCCGCAGCGACTCCTGCACGAGGGCGGCGGCCTCCGGAACATCGCCGCTCATCAGCGCGCAGCCGCCTCGCACGTAGAGGGCGTACGACAGGCACCAGCGCTCCCCGATTTGTACGCACATATCGGTGCATTCCTTGGCGTAGGCCTTGGCCTGCTCGATCTCGCCCGCCAGGCAGTACGCCCCGGCGAGCATGGCGAGCCGGGTCGCGGACCAGACATCCGGGTGGGCGACGTCCTCGGCCCACAGCGCGGGCTCCTCCCAATGATCCTTGATCTTGTCGAGGGCGCTCTCGCTGAACGCGATCATCCCGGCGACGCCCTCGGCGTCGCGCAGAGCCCGCCGCTCGCCGCTGCGTTCGGCCAGCGCCCTGGCCTCGGCGGCCAGCGGCCGGGCGGCGGCGAGGTCGCCTTGCAGCGTGGCCAGGATCGCCGCCGTACAGACGGCCATGACACGCGGCAGGCTCTCCTCGCGATGCGCGGCGAGCACCCGGCCGGCCCAGTGCCGGCCCTCGGTGAAATGGCCGCCGACCACCCAGAAGTGGTGCAGCGTCGCGACCATCGTGAGCGCGTCCGTCGCAGGCGCCGTGGGCCGCCCGGCGTACTCCAGCGCCGTACGCAGGTCGACGTGGTCGCGTTGCAGCCGCAGCAGCCAGTCCACCTGGGCGCCGGAGAACGACTGTCGTTCCGCACGGGCGGCCAGTCGCCGGTAGTACCGGAAATGCCGGCGCCGCATCTCGCCGCGCCGGCCCGCCCGATCCAGCCGTTCCACGCCGAACTCGCGGATGGTGTCGAGCATCCGGTACCGCGCGCCGTCGGGATGGTCGGTACACAGCACGATGGACCGGTCCACAAGACCGGCGAGCGTCTCCAAGACGGCGCTGACCGGCAGCTCGCGGTCATCGGGGCCGCCGCCGGCCGCTCCGGCCGTTCCGGCCGCGTCCGAGGCGTCACCGGGCTCGGCGTCGCCGCACACCGCCTCGGCGGCGGCAAGGTCGAACCCGCCGGAGAAGATCGACAGTCGCGCCCACAGCAACCGTTGCCGTTCGGTGCACAGCTCGTGGCTCCACTCGAGCGCCGCCCGCAACGTCTGCTGCCGGGACAGCGCCGTACGGGCCGTGCCGAGCAGCCGGAAGCGATCGTCGAGCCGCTCGACGATCTGCTCGAGCGACACCACCCGCAGCCGCACCGCGGCCAGCTCGATCGCCAGCGGGATGCCGTCGAGGCGATGGCACAGCCGGGCCACCGCGTGCCGGTTCGGCTCGTCCAGCGCGAAATCGGGCCGTACGGCGGCGGCCCGGTCGGCGAACAGCGTCAGTACGTCGTGGTGCCCGGCCACCGAACGCGGGTCGTCGGGATCGGGCACGGGCAGCGGCGCCAGCAGCATCGTGTGCTCGCCGGTCACCCCGAGCGGCCGCTGGCTGGTGGCCAGCACGCGCAGCCGGGGCGCGGCCCGCAGCAGCGACTCGACGAGCATCGCGCACGCGTCGATCAGGTGCTCGCAGGTGTCGAGGATCAGCAGCAACCGCCTGTCGGCCAGATGCTCGGCGAGCAGGTCGACGCGGTCGCGCGCCGACTGGTCGGACAGCCCGAGGGCCTCGGCCACCGCCTGGGCGACCAGTTCGGGATCGTGCAGGCCGGACAGCTCGACCAACCAGGTGCCGTCGGCGAAGGAGCGGCGCAGGCCGGCGGCGGCGCGCAGCGCCAGCCGGGTCTTGCCGATGCCGCCCATCCCGGTCACGGTCACCAGCCGCGAGGTCTCGAGCAGCAACTTGACCTGGGCCAGTTCGCGTTTTCGCCCGATGAACCTCGTCATCTCCGCGGGGAGATTACCGTGCCGCAACCGAGCGCGTTCGGAGGGTAACATTCAGGCAAGACTAGGCCATGCGACCGGCACCCGTAATGCGGGCTGCGACCCCGGGGGGTACCGGGAACGGCGGCGTCAGGGGACGCGGGCGACGCAGAGCACCGTCTGCCCGAACGGCGGCCGGATCCACCGCTCGATCATCCTGGTGAGCGGGATCACCGTACGGTCGTAGATCTTGACCAGCCGCGGGTCCGGATAGCCGGCGCCGCCGCGGCGCACCGCCGCCCACCAGGCGATCCCGCCCAGGAAGTTGATCGGCTTGATCGACTCGATCGTCAGGCCGGCCGCGGTGACGGTCTTCGACAGGGTGGCGGGCGTGTAGCGCGTCACGTGGCCGACCTTGCGGTCGAAGTCGCCGTACAGCTGCATGTAGCCGGGCACCCAGATGACGATGCGACCGCCCGGCTCGACGACCGCGGCGAGGTCTTGGAGCGCCCGCACGTCGTCCTTGATGTGCTCGAGGACGTTCATCATGACGACGGTGTCGACGGTGCGGCTGATCTTGACCTCGGCCGGCAGCGCCAGCTCGATCACCTCGACGTCGTCGTTGCCCGCGTAGCGTTCGCGCAGTTGCGAGACGCAATAGGGATCGTTGTCGCTGACCACCAAATAGTCGAGCTGACCGGCGAATTGTTCCGAGAAGTGCCCGAGGCCGGACCCGATCTCGAGCATCGACCTGCCGACGTGCGGCGCCACCATGTCGTACTCGTACTTGCGATAGTTGCGGGCCTCATCGCCGCCGAGGTGGTTTTCCAGGGCCCCCTCACCCGCCGCCGGCTGGACCACTTCGGCGGGGGCGGCCGCGTTGTCCTCGGCGGCCAGGGGCTTGTTGTCCGATGATGGCTGCATGCGATCCCGATCGCTGGTGTATGTGCGTGCTGCAGGGCGGTCAGTGTATCCACATATCCGCGAGCGACGCCTGAGGATCACCGAATGACCCCGCCCCGAACCCGCAGCGGCCGGGAGGCCGAACCCTTCGATAGCCGTGGCCATGAGACTCATCGAGGTCGGGCCGCGGGGTCGGGGCGGGGAGCTATCGGTTGTTTCCAATCACAGGCTCGTCGTCACCACGGCAAAGCGTAGCAACTGACGACGAAACAACAATAAACGCTCTGTGAATATGGTTTGGGGCAAAGGGGTTGGTCCACAAGGACCGGTATTTCAGATGGTGAGCGACAGCGTACGGGTGATGCGGGCCGCCGATCGCCGGAGCCGGTCGACGGACGCCTCGATCTTGGGCAACCGCGAGGACCTGCAGGACACCGCGAGCGCGCCCACCACGTTGCCGTCGGCGGCGCTCACCGGCACCGCGGCGCACGCGGTGCCGATGGCGTACTCCTCGCGGTCGAGGGACAGCTCGGTCGTCTTCTCCAGCCGCCGCAGCAGTTCGCTCAGCTCGGTCACCGTGTTGGGGGTGAGGTCGACCAGCGGATGCCGGGACAGGTAATCGCGCCTGGCGTCCTGGTCGAGCTGCCCGAGCACGCACTTGCCGATGGCGGTGGCGTGCGCGGCCTCGTCGAAGCCGACCCACAGATCGACGCGCGGCGTGCGCGGCCCGTCGGCGATGTCGATGATGCGGATCTCATCGTCCTCGAACAGCCCGAAGTAGGCGGCCGCGTTGAGCTCGTCACGCAGCGCGATCATCGTCGGGCGGATCCGCGCGAGCAGCGCCTGGGTACGGCCCTGGCTGCGCAATGCCTCGAACCGGTCGCCGAGTATCCACACCCCGTCGGACAGCTTGCTGACGTAGCCCTCGTGCGCCAGGGTGCGCAGCAGGTGGTAGCACGTGGCCAGCGGAAGCCGCGTCTCGCGGGCAAGCTGCTTGGCCGGCGCGCCGTTGGGATGCGACGCCACAGCTTCGACCAGATGTAGGGCGCGCTGCACCGAGGAGATCAAAGTCGGTCTGCGTGTCTCATCCATCACGCACAGCGAACCCTTCTCCACCCACGCGGTCAAGTCCTTTGACAATACTTGCCGCATTGCGT
The DNA here is from genome assembly GCA_035765195.1 of Streptosporangiaceae bacterium. Lineage (GTDB taxonomy): Bacteria > Actinomycetota > Actinomycetes > Streptosporangiales > Streptosporangiaceae > CALAED01. The sequence goes on along the minus strand of DASTYC010000012.1, from coordinate 180,041 downwards.
CGTTCTCAGCCGCTTACCGGGTCATTCCCCGGAAACTCTCAGAAATCATGGCCAACCACTCCCAGACAGGATTGGTTGGCTGGCCTCATGAACCTGAACAGCAAGCTCGTGACCGGTATCTGCGGGGTCGCCGCCGTCGCCGTGATCGGCACCGGCGGCTACCTCATGGGCTCGTCGTCGGACTCGCTCTCGTCCTCGTCCGCGGCGTCCGGGGCTTCCGGGGCGACCGGGGCGACCGACGTGGCCGGCCCGGCGAGGGACGACGCGCTCACGATGACCGATGGGTCGTTCCTCGACGCCGCCCTCGCCGCGGCCGACGAGCCGGACCTGGCCGGCGGGTCCGACCAACCCGGCTCGGCCGCCCCAGAGGCCACCGCGGCTCCCGGCGACCGGCACCCTCGGCTCGCCCGGCACCCGCTGCGGGCCAGGCAATTCCTCCGCGGCGTGCACGGCACCGCGACCGTACGGGTCAAGGACGGCGGGTTCACCGAGGTGGCCTGGCAGCGCGGGCAGGTCACCGCGGTGTCGGGCGGCAAGGTGACCGTCCGCAGCGCCGACGGCGCGACCTGGCAATGGGTCACCGGCGCCGACACCAGGGTCCGCAGGCACGGCGACAAGGCCTCGGCCTCCCAGCTGGCCGCGAACGACCGGATCTTCGTGATCGGCACGGTCGCCGGTTCCACCCGTACCGCACGTGCCGCCGTTGTCCCCAAGGCGCGATGATGAGCACGTGACCCAAGCGCAGCGCGTCCTCGTCGTCGACGACGAGCCCAACATCCGCGACCTGGTCGCGGTCGCGCTGCGCTTTCACGGCTTCTCCCCCGTGACCGCCGCGACGGGCGAAGAGGCGATGCGCGGCGTGCGGAGCGAGCGCCCCGACCTGATCGTCCTCGACGTCATGCTCCCGGACGTGGACGGCTTCGAGGTGTGCCGCCGGCTGCGTGCGGACGGCCACGACGTCCCGGTGATCTTCCTGACCGCCCGGGACACGCCCTCCGACACGGTGACCGGGCTCACGCTGGGCGGGGACGACTACGTGACCAAGCCGTTCTCGATCGACGCCCTGGTCGCCCGGGTGCGCGCGGTCCTGCGCCGTGCCACGTCCGCCGCCGGCGGGGCCGGCGGGGCCGGGGGCGGGGCGGCCGGGTCCGGCGCCGGAGCCGCCCCCGACGAGGTGCTGCGGATCGCCGACCTCGAACTGGACGAGAGCGGCTGGACGGTCCGGCGCGGGGGCACCGACGTCGAGCTGTCGCCGACGGAGTTCCGGCTGCTCGCGTACCTGATGCGCAACGCCGGGCGGGTGCTGTCCCGCGACCAGTTGCTCGACAACGTCTGGGGCTGGGCGCATTCCGGCAGCTCCCAGGTCGTCGAGACCTACATCAGCTATCTGCGGCGCAAGCTGGATCCGCTCGGCCCGCCGCTCATCCACACCCAACGCGGCGTCGGGTACACGCTGCGGCCGCCCTCGTGACCCTCAACGCCCGCCTCATGACCGGGCTCCTCGCGGTCACGGGGCTGGGCCTGCTGGTGATGGGCCTGGTCAGCGCGCTGGTGCTGCATTCCTATCTCATGCACCGGGTCGACGCGCAGCTGCGCGCGGCGCGGGACCGGGCGGTCGTGCGGCTGCTGCAGCCCGGGCTGCCGGCGCAGGGCGTGGCGCCCGCGCGGTACGTCATCCTCACGGTCACTCCGGCCGGCGCGATCCGCACGCCCACCGCCGACCGCGACTCCAGGCTCGGTCCTGGCTCCCGTCCCGGCCCCGGCTCCGGCTCCGGCTCTGGCCTCGACCCCGACCCCGCGAAGGCGATCGAACGGGTGCGGGCGCTCGGGCTGCCCGATCTGCGGGCCCGTGCGGCAAGCGGCGAGCCGTTCTCACTCGGCGGCGGGCTGCGCGCCATCGCCCGGCCCGGCGGCATCCGCGCGGCCGGGGGAAACATCGTGGTCGTGGCCACGCCGCTGGCCGAGATCAACGGCGCCGTCCGGCGACTGATCGCCGCCGAGCTCGTCACCGGCGGGGTGCTGATCGGCCTGCTCACGCTGCTGGGCCGGCGGCTCATCGGGCGCGGCCTCGCCCCCCTCGACCGGATGGCCTCGACGGCGCACGGCATCGCGACCGGCGGCGACCTGCGAGCGCGGATGCCGGGCGGCGACTCGCGTACGGAGGTCGGCCGCCTCGCCGCGGCGATCAACGTGATGCTCGACCGGATCGCCGAGGCGTTCCTCGCGCGGACCCGGTCCGAGGCGCGGGTCCGCGACTTCGCGGCCGACGCCTCGCACGAGCTGCGCACGCCGCTGACGACGATCAAGGGGTACGCCGAGCTGTACCGGCAGGGCGCGCTCGACGACCTGCCCGACGCCATGCGGCGGATCGAGGAGGAGGCCGGCCGGATGAGCCTGCTGGTCGGCGACCTGCTCGAGCTGGCAAGGCTCGACCGGGGCTCGTCGCTCGAGCTGGCCCCCGTGGATCTGACCGAGCTGGCGCGCGACGCGGTGGCCGACGCCTCCGTCGCGGCGCCCGGTCGCGCCTTCGACCTCGACGCGCCGGACTCGCTGCCCGCGGTCGCCGACGAGGCGCGCATCCGGCAGGTGCTGGCCAACCTGCTCGCCAACGTGACCGCGCACACCGCCGGCGGCGCGGTGGTACGGCTGGGCAGCTCGCCGGGCGGTGTCTTCATCGAGGTGGCGGACGACGGGCCCGGCATGAGCGAGGCGGACGCCGCCCGCGCGTTCGACCGCTTCCACCGGGCCGGCCGCACCTCGCGCGGCGGAGCCGGCCTCGGCCTGTCCATCGTGGCGGCCATCGCCGCCGCGCACGGCGGGCGCGCCACGCTCAGCTCGGCCCCCGGCGCGGGCACCACCGTCAGGGTGGAGCTGCCCCCTACCCATGGGTACAACTGAGGAGTAACTTCGCAGGGAAGAATTACGAGGGGAGCACTCATGAGCCGACCGGTCGATGAACGCACCGCCCGCAAGGTCGCCGAGGAGGCCCGCGAGACCGAATGGCGGCTGCCGAGCTTCGGTAAGCAGCTCTTCTTGGGCGACTTCCGTTTGGACCTGATTCATCCCCACCCGACGCTGCCGGAGGAGACCAGCAGCAAGGGCGAGAAGTTCCTTGTGCGGCTACGGGAATTTTGCGAATCCAAGATCGACTCGTTGCGGATCGAGCGCGAATCCCGCATCCCCGATGAGATCGTCACGGGCCTCAAGGAGCTCGGCGCCTTCGGCATGAAGATCCCGGAGGAGTACGGCGGGCTCGGCCTCACCCAGGTCTACTACAACCGGGCGCTGATGATCGTCTCATCCGCCAACCCGTCCGTCGGCGCCATGCTCTCCGCGCATCAGTCGATCGGGGTGCCCCAGCCCATCAAGCTCTTCGGCACGGACGAGCAAAAGCGCGCGTTCCTGCCGCGCTGCGTGAACGAGATCAGCGCGTTCCTGCTCACCGAGCCGGACGTCGGGTCCGACCCGGCACGGCTCAGCACGACCGCGGTGCCCGACGGGGATTCGTACGTCCTGAACGGCGTCAAGCTGTGGACGACCAACGGCGTGGTCGCCGACCTGCTGGTGGTCATGGCCAGGGTGCCGGAGTCGGAGGGGCATCGCGGCGGGATCTCCGCGTTCGTCGTCGAGGGCACGGCCGAGGGCGTCACAGTCGAGAACCGCAACGCCTTCATGGGGCTGCGCGGCATCGAGAACGGCGTCACCCGGTTCCACGACGTACGGGTCCCGGCCGCCAACTTGATCGGCCGCGAGGGCCAGGGGCTGAAGATCGCGCTGACCACGCTGAACACGGGGCGGCTGTCGCTGCCCGCGACCTGCGCGGCGGCGGGCAAGTGGGCCACCAAGATCGCCCGCGAGTGGTCGCGGGAACGCGAGCAGTGGGGCCGCCCGGTGGGACGGCACGAGGCGGTCGGCAAGAAGGTGGCGTTCATCGCCGCCACCTCCTACGCCCTGGAGGCGATGCTCGACCTGTCCAGCCAGCTCGCCGACGACGAGCGCAACGACATCAGGATCGAGGCGGCGCTGGCCAAGCTGTACGCCTCGGAGATGGCCTGCCGGATCGCCGACGAGCTCGTACAGGTGCGCGGCGGCCGCGGCTTCGAGACGGCCGAGTCGCTCGCCGCGCGGGGCGAGCGCGGCGTGCCGGTCGAGCAGATGTACCGCGACCTGCGGATCAACCGCATCTTCGAGGGCTCGACGGAGATCATGCACCTGCTCATCGCGCGGGAGGCCGTCGACGCGCACCTGTCGGTGGCGGGCGACATCATCGACCCGGAGGCGACGACCGGCACCAAGGCGCGCGCCGCCGCCAAGGCCGGCGGGTTCTACGCCAAGTGGCTGCCGACGCTCGTGATGGGCAACGGCCAGCGCCCCGGCGCGTACGGCGAGTTCGGCCCCCTCGCGACGCACCTGCGCTTCGTCGAGCGGTCGGCGCGCAAGCTGGCCAGGTCGATCTTCTACGCCTCCGGGCGGTGGCAGGCCAAGCTCGAGCGCAAGCAGGGCTTCCTCGGCCGCATGGTCGACATCGGCGCCGAGCTGTTCGCCATCAGCGCGGTGTGCGTACGCGCCCAGATGGACGCCGCCGAGACCGAGCGCGGCAAGTCGGCGATCGTGCTGGCCGACGCGTTCTGCCGCCAGGCGCGGCTGCGCGTGGACGAGCTGTTCGACCGGCTGTGGAGCAACACCGACGCACTCGACTCCCAGCTGGCCAAGAAGGTGCTGGCGGGCGAGTTCACCTGGCAGGAGGAGGGCGTCATCGACGCGTCGATCCCGGGCCCGTGGATCGCCGCCGCCGAGCCCGGCCCGTCCAAGCACGACAACGTCCACCGCACCATCAAGTAGCCGTCGCCGCCGGGTGAGCCGCCACCCCCCGACGGCCCACCCGGCGACGGGCACCCGGGCACCTGGGCGACGGGCACCCGGCGACGGCCGCCTCAGCGCAGGTGCGGAGTGAGCGCCGCCAGGACCTCCCCGGGGCGTTCCTCGGCGAGGAAGTGACCGCAGTCGGCGACGACCGCGCCGGAGACGTTCTCGGCGTAGTCCTTCCAGATGCCGACAGGGTCGAGGGAGCGCAGGAAGCTGTGCGCTCCCCAGAGCAGGTGGACCGGCATGGTCAGCTTGCGCCCGTAGTCGGCGTCGTCGGCCGCCGCGTCGTCGGGGAAGGACGCCCGGTAGTCCGCCAACCCGGCCCGCATCGCGCCCGGCGCCTGGAACGCCCGGACGTACTCGGCGATGTCCTCCTCCGGCAGCGGCACGTGCGACCAGCGGTCGATCATGAGGCGGACATAGGCGGCCGGGTCGAGCAGCTCGGGTATGTCGGGCTGCAGGTGGAACAGCCAGTGCCACGTGCGCGTCGCCAGGTCGGCGTCCATGCGCCGCCACATCTCGCGGGTCGGGATGATGTCGAGGAGGATCAGCCTGTCCACATCCGCGGGGTGGTCGAGCGCCCAGCGGTGCGCCACCCTGGCCCCGCGGTCGTGGCCGATGACCGTGGCGCTCGCGAACCCCAGCGCGTGCACAAGCTCGTGCAGGTCGGCCGCCATGGTGCGCTTGTCGTAACCGCCGGCAGGCTTGTCGCTGCGCCCGTAGCCTCGCAGGTCGGGGGCGAGCACCGTGTGCGTCTCGCCGAGCGGTCCGATGAGGTGCCGCCAGCAGTGGCCGGTCTGCGGCCAGCCGTGCAGCAGCACGATCAGCGGCCCGTCCCCGGCAAGGCGGTAGTACATCCGGATGCCGTTGATCCGCTTCACCCCGGTCTCCATGCCCACGGACCTCCTCAGCAGGGGATATAGCGGGCAGCGTAACGGCCGCTGACCCTTGCCGAACGTTCAGGTGCGGCGAGAGTGCGGCCGCGCTTCGAGCTCGGCGATGCGCCGGGCGTCGGCATGGTGCCGCGCCGTGAGCTCGCGCACCTGCCGGTCGAGCTTGGCGACCTGCTGTTCGAGCTCGAGGATCCGCCGGATCGCGGCCAGCGTCATGCCCTCGTCGACGAGCTCGATGACGTACTGCACCCGCATGATCTCGATGCGCGAGTAGCGGCGCTGACCGCCGGCGGAGCGGCTCGGCCGGACCACCTCGTACTGGTCGAGCCGGCGCAGGAAGGCCTGCTGCACCCGCAGCATGCCGGCCACCTGACCGACCGTGTACAGCGGCGCGGATTCGTCGTCGACGGGCAGTGAAGGCATCGCACATCAGTACAGCAAAGAAGGATGGGCGCCGCCACGCGGCGCCCATCACGAGTGCCGATCAAGAACCGAGCGACCGGGACGCGGACGGTCGGCACGCCGTTGGCGTGCGCTACCAGGCGTACGCCTGCGGCGCCGGGCCGCCCGGGCCGGGGAAGATCTTGTCGAGCCGGTCCAGGGCACCGGCGTCGAGCGTGATCTCCAGCGCGCGCAGCGAGCCGGTGAACTGCTCGGCGGTGCGCGGCCCGATGATCGGGGCGGTCACGCCGTCTTGGTGCAAGAGCCAGGCCAGCGCAACGTCGGCGGGCCGCTCGCCGAGTTCGTCGCAGAACGACTCATACGCCTCGATGGCCGTGCGGTGCGTCTCCAGCAGCCGCGCGGCGCGGTCGGCTCCGCTGCGGCTGCGGTCCTGCTTGCGCAAGATGCCGCCGAGCAGGCCGCCGTGCAGCGGACTCCACGGGATCAGGCCGATGCCGTAGTCGCGGCAGGCGGGCAGCACCTCGAGCTCGATCGTGCGCTCGGCCAGGTTGTACAGCGACTGCTCGCTGACCAAGCCCACCAACCCGCGCCGGTTCGCCGCCTCCTGGCCCTTGGCCAGGTGCCAGCCGGCGTGGTTGGACGACCCCACATAGACGATCTTGCCTTGCCGGCGGAGGACCTCCATCGCCTCCCAGATCTCGTCCCACGGCGTGGTCAGGTCGACGTGGTGCATCTGGTACAGGTCGATGTAGTCGGTACGCAGGCGGCGCAGCGACGCGTCGCACGCCTGCCGGATGTTCAGCGCGGACAGCCCGCCGGCGTTGGGCCACTCCGACATGGGGCCGTAGACCTTGGTGGCCAGCACCGTACGCTCCCGGCGGCCGCCGCCTCCGGCGAACCAGTTCCCGATGATCTCCTCGGTCCAGCCGACGTGGGCGGCGTCCGTGCGCGCCACTTGGCCCGGCGGGCTGGCCGGCCCGCCGTACCGGTTGGCCGTGTCGAAGAAGTTCAGCCCGTGTTCGAGCGCGGTGTCCATCAGCCGGTGCGACGCGGCCTCGTCGACCAGGGGACCGAAGTTCATCGTGCCGAGGCACAAACGGCTCACCGACAGCCCACTTCGTCCCAGATGCGTGTAGTCCATGGCGCCGACCCTACGTCAGACGGACGATATATCGTTCGAACGCGCGTTCGGCCTTGGGCGTTCTCCAGCCCCTCGTCTCCTCAGCGGCCGGTGAAGCGCGGCGCCCGCTTTTCCAGGAACGCCGTGACGCCTTCGGCGGCGTCATCGGTGCCGGCCAGCGCCCGCAACCGCTCCAGCAGGTAGGCGATCTGGTCGTCGAAGGGCAGCCCGTCGACGGCGAAGAACGCCTCCCGCCCCATGCGCAGGCCGATCGGGCTCTTCGCGGCGACGGTGGCGGCAAGTTCGTCGACCCGCGCGTCGAGCCGGTCGCGCGGCACGGCCTCGGTGATCAACCCGAGGTCGACGGCTTCGAGCGCGCTGACGTGCCGGCCTGTGTAGTAGAGCTTGAAAGCCTGTTTGGGCGCCACGTTCCTGTTGATGATCGCCATGATCATCATCGGCCAGAGGCCGACGTTGACCTCCGGCGTGCCCAGCCTGACGTCGTCGGCGGCGATCGCCAGATCGCAGGCCACGGCCAGGCCGAGGCCGCCCGCGATCGCGTGCCCGGCGAGCCGCGCGATAATCGGCTTCTCGAGCCGGGGAAAGGCGGTGAAGAGCCGGTACGGCGCGCTCTCCCGGATTGGATCGCCGCCGTCGCCGTCCGGGCGTTCGCGCAACTGGGCGCCGAGGCCGCCGAGATCGGCCCCGGCGCAGAACGCCTTGTCGCCCGCCCCGGTGAGGACGAGTACCCGTACGTCGTCGTCGGTCGTGGCGCGGTCGAACGCCGCGAGCAGTTCCTCGGTCATCTGCTCGGTGAGCGCGTTGCGCGCCTCCGGCCGGTTCAGCGTGATCCGCGCGACATGATCCGTGACGTCGTAGTCGACCGTCTCGTCCATGCCGCCATTCTCCCCTTCGCCCGCCGGGACGGCGTGGTCGCCCGCCCCTTGGGACCACGCCGCCTGGGTCGTGACGCCTCCGAGGCGGCTCTCAGACGCGCTCGATGATGGTGGCGTTGGCCTGGCCGCCGCCTTCGCACATGGTCTGCAGGCCGTACCGGCCGCCGGTGCGCTCGAGCTCGTGGACGAGCTTGGTCATCAGCACGGCGCCGGTGGCGCCCAGCGGGTGGCCGAGCGCGATCGCGCCGCCGTTGGGGTTGGTCTTGTCGAGCGACGCGCCCGTGTCGCGCGCCCACGCCAGCGGCACCGGCGCGAACGCTTCGTTCACCTCGAACACATCGATGTCGTCGATCGACAGCCCGGACCGCCCCAGCGCCTTCTCCGTGGCCGGGATCGGGCCGGTGAGCATGTAGACCGGGTCGCTGCCGACCACCGAGAGGGTGTGGACGCGCGCCCGCGGCGTCAGCCCGTGCGTCCGTACGGCCTCTTCGGAGGCGATGAGCACCGCCGCGGCGCCGATGGAGATCTGCGACGCGACGGCCGCGGTGATGTCCCAGCCCTCGCGCACCGGCTTGAGATCGGCCATCTTCTCCAGCGAGGTGTCGGCGCGGGCCCCTTCGTCCTTGGTGAGCCCGGCGTACGGTGCGATCTCACGCTCGAAGTGGCCGTTTTCGATCGCGTGGACGGCGCGCCGGTGGCTCTCCAGCGCGAACTCCTCCAGGTCGCGCCGCTTGAAGCCCCATTTCTCCGTCATGAGCTGGGCGCCGCGAAACTGCGAGATCTCCTGCGTCCCGTACCGCTCCACCCATCCGTCGCCGAACGGGAACGGCATGCCCTTCTCGAGCGCCATCGCGACCGAGGAACCCATCGGCACCATGGCCATCTGCTCGACGCCGGAAGCGACGACGAGGTCCTGTGTGCCGGACAGCACGGCCTGCGCCGCGAAGTGGACCGCCTGCTGCGACGACCCGCACTGCCGGTCGATGGTGACGCCGGGCACGCCCTCCGGCAGGCCCGCCGACAGCCACGCCGTGCGTGCGATGTCCAGCGACTGCGGGCCGACCTGCATAACGCAGCCCATGATCACGTCTTCCACGGCGGCCGGATCCACGCCGGTGCGGCCGACGAGCTCCTTGAGCACATGGGCACCGAGGTCGGCCGGATGCACGTCCTTCAGCGCGCCCTTCTTGGTGCCGACGGGGGTACGGACCGCGCCTACGATGTACGCCTCGGCCACGACGCCTCCAAGTCTCCAGGGGTTTCCGCGCCGTCCGCTGGAAACCGAGCGGGATTCGGTTAGTTGCCCTAGAGCGTACCTCAGCCGCCTATTGGCACGTAATCCCACCAATCCCCACCCGCGCCGATCTTGATGTGAGGGTTCCATCGCGTGGGCGCGAATGCCGTTTCGTCCGGGTGATCGCCGGCCGGGGCCCGGGGTGCGCCCGCCCGGCGATCGTTCCGGGACCGAGGGACTCAGCCGGTGGCGGCCAGCTCGCCGTGCGGGTCGAGCACGTACTTCTTCGCCGCGCCCTGGTCGAAGTCGCGGTAACCCTCCGCGGCGCGGTCCAGCGAGATCACGGTCGCGTTCACGTTGCGCGCGATCTGCACCTTGTCGTGCAGGATCGCCATCATGAGCTGCCGGTTGTAGCGCATGACGGGGCACTGCCCGGTGGTGAACACATGGGATTTCGCCCAGCCGAGCCCGAAGCGCATGCCCAACTGGCCGATCTTGGCGTGCTCGTCCACCCCGCCCGGGTCACCGGTGACGTACAGGCCCGGGATGCCGAGCCGGCCCGCCGCGCGGGTGATCTCCATCATCGAGTTCAGCACGGTGGCCGGCTGCTCCCGCTGATGATCGTCGCGGCCGTGGCCGCGGGCCTCGAAGCCGACGCAGTCGACGGCGGCGTCGACCTCCGGCACGCCGAGGATCTGCTCGAGCTGGTCGGTCAGTTTGTCGTGCTGGGACAGGTCCACGGTCTCGCAGCCGAAGCTCCTCGCCTGGGCGAGCCGATCGGCGTTCATGTCGCCCACGATGACGACCGCGGCGCCCAGGAGATGGCAGGACGTGGCGCAGGCGAGGCCGACCGGTCCGGCGCCCGCGACGTACACGGTCGAGCCGGTGGTGACGCCCGCCGTCACGGCCCCGTGGTAGCCGGTCGGGAAGATGTCGGAGAGCATCGCCAGGTCTTTGATCTTGGCCATGACGGTGTCCCGGTCGCCCGGGAACTTGAGCGCGTTGAAGTCCGCGTACGGCACCGTGACGTACTTCGCCTGGCCGCCGCGCCAGCCGCCCATGTCGACATAGCCGTACGCGGCGCCCGCGCGGGCGGGGTTCACGTTTTCGCAGACCCCGGTGTTGCGTTCCTTACAGTTGCGGCAGCGTCCGCAGGCGATGTTGAACGGGACGCTGACGAGATCGCCCCGCTTGATGAACTCCACGTCCCTGCCGACCTCGACGACCTCGCCCGTGATCTCGTGGCCCAGGGTGAGCCCGGCGGGCGCGGTGGTCCGGCCGCGCACCATGTGCTGGTCGGAGCCGCAGATGTTGGTCGCGACGACCTTGAGTATCACGCCGTGCTGAAGCTGGCGGTTGTTCTGGTCGGGCAACTCGAGAGCCGGATAGGAGAGATCCTGGACCTCCACCTTTCCCGGTTCCAGGTAGACGACTCCTCGGTTCGTGTCCGCCATGGCTGTTCCTCCACTCCCGTGACTGCGGATCGGGCTGGTCGGGCTGATCGGCTTCGGTAGCGCGACGGACGGGCGGAGCCCTGGGCGCGGCGGCGGCGGTGAGGCGCACTTTGCCTCGCCTGCCCAGGCTGAGCGGCCGGAAACTTAACTAGATGTCCATATTTATGCTTATTCGGCAGGAGTGCAGTATGTGACCGGAGCAAGCAGTGTCATGGCCCCGGCAGCCCGCGTAGGCTGCTGAAGGCAAATCACCCCGTGATCGAGGTGCGCATGTCGGGGATCATTACCTTGGTGCTGCTGGCACTGCTGTGCGCCTATGTGCTGCGGTGGCTGGGCCGCCGGCTGCGCCTGGGAGTGCCGACCTACTTCGCGGTCTTTGTGGTATTCGCACTGGTCGTCCTTGCTTTGTGGGGACAAAACCAGAAATAACCGCGCCTTTCGCGAACTTTTAGGCATTCTCTATCGTCTCAACCGGTGCCGACGTCGCCGGCAGCGAGGGGGACAGACGTGGGGCCCGGTGCCGCCCATCTTGGCAGGTTGCTCGATTTCGCCCAGCCAGTCGCCGACGACGTATGTCTCGACGTCGCCTACGGTGCGGGCCCGATCGCGGCGGCGCTGCGCCACCGTGTACGCCGGGTGACCTCCGTCGACGCGGGGCCGCGGCCCGACCCCCGTCACCCGGGCCCGCAGGCGGCCCCCGATACCGCCCCGCACGCGTTGCCGCCCGTCTCGGCTCAGGCGCCGCCGTTCGTCTCACCGGCGTCGGCTCCGGCGACGCGGACCGCGACGGCCCCCACCGCTACCTCCCGCACCGGCGTCCGCGCGGGTGAGGTCCGCGCCGGTCACCTCCACGCCGACGGCCGCCGCGGCGCCGTGCCGCCGGTGCAGGCCTCCACGCTCGCGCTGCCCTACAGGGACGACGTTTTCACGCTCGTCACGGCCCAGCTCGCGCTGAACAGCCTGGCCGATCCGCTCACCTCCGTACGGGAGATGCTGCGGGTCTGCCGGCCCGACGGCCGCCTGGTCATCGCGGGCCGGGTCCGCACCAACGCGGCGAGCGCAGCGCGGGACCGGCTGGAGCGGCTGCGCGACCCGGCGCACACGGGCACGCCCGCGCTGTCCCGGCTGACCGGCCTGCTCGCCGAGGCGGGCGCCCAGGTGCGCCGGCTCGACGTCTTCGTCGTGGAACGACCCGCCGAGCCGTGGCTGGCCGGGTGCGATGACATGCGCGCCGACCTCATCCGCGCCGCCCTCTTCGCCGAAATCGACGGCGGCCCGCCGACGGGTGTGCGCCCGCGCATGATCGGCGGCGAGCTGTGGTTCACCCAGTCGTGGGCGCACATCGCCGCCGTCCCCCGCTGACCCGCGCCTTGCTCATCCGCCAAGGAGAGCTCTGCTCAGCGCGGCAGCAGCACCGCCGCGCCGTGGACGCGGTCGCCGGCGAGGTCGGCCAGCGCGCGATCGGCGTCGCCGAGATCGTACGGCGTCGTGGTGACCGCGATCCGCAGCCGCCCGGCGAGCCTGAGGAACTCCTCGCCGTCGGCCCGCGTGTTCGCCGTCACCGATCTGAGCTCGCGCTCCTGGAACAGATGACGCTCGTAGTTGAGCGCCGGTATGTCTGACAGGTAGATCCCGGCGATCGCGAGCACGCCGCCGCGATCGAGCTGGGCGAGCGCCGCGGGCACCAGGTCGCCCACCGGCGCGAAGACGATCGCCGAGTCGAGCGGCTCCGGCGCCGGATCATAGGAGTCGGCCGCCGTGTCCGCGCCCAGCGTGAGCGCCAGCTCGCGGGCCGCCGCCGCGCGCGTGAAGACATGCACCGTGGCGCCTTCGGCGAGCGCGATCTGCGCGGCCAGGTGGGCGGAGCCGCCGAACCCCCAGATGCCGAGCCGGCCGCCCGGCGGCAGCGCGGCCCGGCGCAGCGCGCGATAGCCGATGATCCCGGCGCACAGCAGCGGCGCGACCTCGGTGTCGGTCAACCCCGCCGGCAGGTCGTAGACGTAGGCGTCGGGGGCCACCGTGTACTCGGCATAGCCGCCGTGCGCGTCCCATCCGGTGTAGCGCGACGACCGGCAGAGGTTCTCCGCGCCGCGCCGGCAGTAGCCGCACGCGCCGCACGTGGCGCGCAGCCAGGCCACGCCCACCCTGTCGCCGGGGACGTGCCGGCAACCGGGCCCGGTCGCCTCGACCATGCCGACGATCTCGTGGCCGGGCGTCACGTTGGGCAGGTGCGGCGGCAGGTCGCCCTCGGCGACGTGCAGGTCGGTACGGCAGACGCCGCAGGCGAGCACCCGCAACAGCAGCTCGCCCGGCCCCGGCTCGGGCACCGCCCGGTCGACGAGGCCCAGCGGGCGCGTCGCCATCGGCCCCGGAGTGTGTACCGCCCACGCGCGCATGCCCCCACCGTACGGACTCCGGCGCCGCGCGCCCCAGCACCCCGCGCCGCGGCGGGTCGGGGCGTTCGCTCAGGGAGTGAGCGGGAGCTCGAACCAGACGGCCTTGCCGTCGTGAGTGGGGCGCGACCCCCAGCGGGTGGCGAGCTGGTCGACCAGGTAAAGCCCGCGGCCGCCCTCGTCGGTCTCGCCGGCGCTGCGGATCCTGGGCAGCCGCATGTCGCTGTCGAAGACCTCGACCCAGATCGAGTCGGCGCCGCGGCGCAGCCGCAGCCGGAACTCCTTGGTGCGCCGCGGCCGGCGCAGCTCCGGGCCGAGCGACCAGCCGTCGTCGTCGGGCAGGCGCGGCGCCGGAGCGGCGAGCAGCTCCGGGGTGGGCGCGGCCAGCGGGCCGGCCAATGGACCGGCCAAGGGGCCGGGATGCGGGCCGGCCAGCGGGCCGGCGAACGGCACCAGCTCGCGGCGGGGCGCCGGCGCCGGCGCGGTGTGCAGCACGACGTTGGTGACGACCTCGGACACGAGCAGGCACGCCAGTTCGGCCTGCTCGTCGAGCATTCCCCAGGACGCGAACGTGTCGGCCGCCAGCCGCCGCGCCTCCGACACCATGATCGGCTCGGCGGGGAACCTCCGCTCCTCCATCCGCAGCTCATCGGAGGCCGTGCGCATCACCACGATCGCCGCGTCGTCGTCGATGTCGCCGGGCACCGCCCGGTAGACGGCGTTGGCGATCGCCTCCACATCGCCGTGCGCCGCCTGGGCGACGGCGTCGCGCAGCATGCACCTGGCCTGGTCGCGGGTGTAGTACTCGCCGTCGGTACGCGGCCGGCGATCGATCAGTCCGTCGGTGTAGAGGACGAGCGTGGTGCCGGGCGCGAGCTGGCAGGACTCCTCGTTGAACAGGATCTCGCCGCCCACGCCCGGCGACCTGATGCCCAACATCGCGCCGCGGCTGTTGAACGGCATCTCCGACACAACACCGTCGGCCACCAGCAGCGGCGGGTCGTGCCCGGCGTTGGCGAACGACAGCGTCCGCGACCACGCGTCGTAGACGAAGTAGGTGCACGACACGAGCGGCGCGCGCGGGACGACCTCGTCATAGCCGAAGCGTTCCGGCGCCGCCATCGTGCGCACCCACTCGTCGAGCTTGCGCAAGATCTCGGCGGGCGGCTTGTCGTCTTGGGCGAACGCGCGCAGCGCCGCCCGCAGCTGACCCATGATCGCGGCGGCCCGGGCCCCCCGGCCCTCGACGTCGCCGATGACGATGCCGACCCGGCCGGCCGACAGCGGGATGACGTCGTACCAGTCGCCGCCGACCTGGGTCTGGATGCCGTGGCCGTGCGACTCGAGCGGCCGCGCCGGCTCGTAGCGCCAGGCGATGCGCAGCCCGTCGAGGCGCGGCGGCCGTTCGCCGGGCAGCAGGTTCTTTTGGAACGCGAGCGCGGTCTCGCGCTCCTCCTCGAACAGCATCGCGTTGTCGATGGAGATCGCGACCCGGCTCGCGATGGCCCCGACCAGGTCGCGGTCGAACCCGTCGTAATGCGGATCGGCCCGCTTGGTGAGGTTGGACAGCGCCAGGCTCATGACGCCGAGCAGCTCGCCGCGGGCCAGGAGCGGCGCGGAGATCACCGAGGTGAGGCCCATGTCGTCGCTGAGCCGCATCCCCGCCTCGCTGGGCGCGGCGAACCGGTGCTCGGCGAGGTTCTCGACGAGGACGGCGTCGCGGCGCCGCATCGCCCGCGCGCAAAAGTGGTGCGAGGGATAGGAGATCGGCTCGCCCACCCCCGCCCACGTGCCGGGCGGCGGCATCCAGCCGCGGGCGTGCCTCGACACCTGGCGGACGAGCTTGTCGCCGCTGAAAAGGTCGATGAAGACGTGGTCGGCGAAGTGCGGCACCAGCGTGTCCGCGACGCGGCGCAGCGTCATCTCCAGTTCGAGTGAGCCGGCCAGCCGTTCCCCGACCCGCTCCAGCAGGCCGTACCGGTCTTGTTCGCGCTGGTTGCTGCGCAGCGCCTCACGCGCGAAGATCACGATGCCGTCGACGTCACCGGACGGATGTCGCAGCGGGACGGCGTGCGCTCTGGTGTAGACGGTGCCCCCGTCGCGGCGCAGGTTGGAGAACGTGCCCTCCCACACGCCGCCCCGGAGCACGTGCCTGGCCAGCTCCCTGGCCTGGTCATGGTCTTCTTCCGCGATGCCGAGGGACAGGATGGAGTGCCCGATGTACTCCTCGCCGAAGCCGAACAACTGACGGGCGAATTCGTTGCCGTAGAGGATGTTGCTGAACCGGTCGATGACGATGACCGCCATCTCCATCTGACCGAGCACGGTCTCGGCCGGCAGCAGAGCCGCGAACGGCGACTCCTCCCCCCTACGTTTCATCGCACCTCCCGTCCCTTCGTATTGAACGACGAACGGCTCGCGGGATACGTGAAAACAGCGCGGCGGTAAGGAGATCTTCGGTACAGATCACCGGAGCCAGAGGGTCAGCGCTTGACCACGAAGACGTGTGCGGCGATATCGCGCGGCAAGTCAGCGCTGCCTCCGCCAGAATCGTCACCCGTCACTCGCACACCGTCGTCGCCCGTAGCGAGCGTCACCTCGTGTCCCGGTTGTATCCCGATTTGCTTGAGTTTAAGCATCAGCGAAGTGTCACTTTGCACTTGCTCGCTGATCCTGCTCACAACAACCCGCACGCCGCCGGGAGTGGCGACGTCCGTCATGGTGACGAGCGGCTCGGCCGGGGCGGTGTCGGCGGGCGGGCTCCACTCCACGCCGAGCTCGCCCAGACCGGGGATCGGGTTGCCGTGCGGGCACAGGGTCGGGTTCTCCAACAGCGTGACGAGGCGGCGCTCGACGTCCTCGGACATCACGTGCTCCCACCGGCAGGCCTCGATGTGGACCTCTTCCCACGGCATGCCGATGACGTTGACGAGCAGGCATTCGGCGAGACGGTGTTTGCGCATCACACGGGTCGCGAGCGAGCGCCCTGACTCGGTCAGCTCCAGGTGGCGGTCGCCTTCGACATGCAGCAACCCGTCACGTTCCATCCGGGCGACCGTCTGACTCACCGTCGGACCGCTCTGGGAAAGCCGCTCGGCGATGCGCGCCCGAAGGGGGACGATGCCCTCCTCCTCGAGCTCGAAGATCGTACGGAGATACATCTCCGTAGTGTCGATCAGGCCGGTTGCGGTCAACGTTTCCTCCAGGGTCACCCTCGATGCTACTGGGTACGCAGACAGGGATCACCGGTCGCGAACATCTCGTCAGGAGGGACCTTGAGCCGGAAAGAACCAGGTGCCGAGGCGTACGTGCCCGCGGCCGCGGATCTCGACGGACTGCGCGCCGCCGCGGCCGGCTGCCAGGGCTGCTCCTTGTACGAATCCGCCACACAGACGGTGTTCGGCGCCGGTGCCGTGGCCGCGCGGACGGTGCTGGTCGGCGAGGTCCCCGGCGACCAAGAGGACAAAAAAGGCGTCCCGTTCGTCGGCCCGGCCGGCCGCCTGCTCGACAGAGCTCTGACCGAGGCCGGCATCGACCGCGATGACGCCTACGTCACCAATGCTGTCAAGCACTTCAAGTTCAAACAGGACGCCCCGGGCAAGCGGCGCATCCACCAGACGCCGGACGCCGCCGAGATCGCCGCCTGCCGGCCGTGGCTCGTCGCCGAGTTCGCGCTGCTGGATCCCACGGTCATCGTGGCGCTCGGCGCCGTGGCGGGAAAGGCGCTGCTCGGGCCGTCGTTCCGGGTCACCAAGGAGCGCGGCGTGCTCATGCCCCGCCCGGCGATCGGCGACCTGCCGGCCCGCGACGACCGCTTCATCGTGGCCACCCTGCACCCGTCGGCCGTGATCCGCGCCGAGGACAGGGAGGCCGTGTACGCGGGGTTCCTCGCCGACCTCCAGGTCGCCGCGCGCGCCCTCAACAACCGCCGATCTTGATGTGAGAGTCGCATCGCGAGCCGCGATGCGACTCTCACATCAAGATCGGCGGGGGTGGTGGGGGTCGTACTCGTAGCGCAGGAAGGACGGCACGAACAGCGAGACGACCACGACGAGCACCGCGCACGCGATCCCGCCGCCCACCCACGAGACGGTCGCGCCGGCGAGCGCGGCCGTGGCCCCGGCCCGCAGGTCGCCCAGGCGCGGACCGCCCGCGACGACCACGATGAACACCCCCTGCAGCCGGCCCCGCATCTCGTCGGGGGCGTACGTCTGCAAGATCGTCTGCCGGAATACGCCGGACACCAGGTCGGCCGCGCCGCCCACGGCGAGCAGCAGCACGGCGAGCCACAGCCGGCCCACCAGGCCGGCGGCCGCCACCGCCAGACCCCAGCACACGATGGCGCAGACGAGCGCGATGCCCTGCCGTCGCACCCGGCCCATCCAGCCGGAGATCAGCCCGCCGGCCAGGCCGCCGATGCCGATCGCGGCGTACAGCCAGCCGACCGCGGCGGCGCCGCCGAACCGGGTCTCGGCGAGCTCGGGGAAGACCGCCCTGGGCAGGCCGATGCCCATGGCGATGATGTCGACAACGAACGACATCATCAGCACGGGCCGGCCGACCAGATAGCCGAGACCCTGAACCACCGAGCGCAGCCCCGGGCGCCCCTGGACCTGGCCGAGCGGTGGGAGCGCGGGCAGCCGCAGCGCCGCGTACAGCCCGGCGGTGAACAGCACCGCGTCGATGGCGTAGGCGACCGCGAACGACCAGCGGACCAGGACCGCGCCGGCCAGCAGCGGGCCCAGCAGGGTCGAGGCCTGCGTGAGGGTGAAGTTCAAGGTGTTGGCCGGCTGGACCAGCTCCATCGGCAGCAGCCGCGGGATGATCGCGCCGCGGGTCGGCGAGGTGATCGCGAAGCCGGTCGACTGCACGCCGACGCAGACCATGATCAACCACAGCTGGTCGAGATCGAACAGCGCCTGGACGAACAGCGCGAGCGTCGACACCCAGCCCACGCAGGACGAGACGACGAGCAGCAGCCGCCGGTCCATGTGGTCGGCGACCGCCCCGCCCCACAGCCCGAAGATGATCAGCGGCACGAGGCCGACCACGCCGAGCGCGCCGACCCAGAACGAGGAGCGGGTCAGGTCGTACACCTGGACGGGCACGGCCACCGCGGTCAGCTGGAAGCCGATGAGCGAGACCCCCTGCCCCGCCCACAGCCGCCGGAAGGCCGCGTTGCTCAGCGGCCGGACGTCAAGGAGAAAGCCGCTCAACGACCCAGCCGGACCCGTCCTCCCCCGGAGAGCCGGCGGCGCGGACGTAGCGCAGCCGGTCGTGCAGGCGGTTGGCGCGGCCCTGCCAGAACTCCACCGTCTCGTGGGTCACCAGGTAGCCGCCCCAAAAATCGGGCACCGGCACGTCCGCGTCCTCGGGCCAGCGCGCCGCCAGCGCCGCGTAGCGCGACTCCAGTTCGGCGCGGGAGGGAAGCACCGACGACTGGCGGCTCGCCCAGGCCCCCAGCCGCGAGCCGTACGGCCTGGACCGGAAGTAGTCGGCCGCCTCGGCGTCGGACAGCCGGGCGGCCGTGCCGGTCACCACGACCTGGCGCTGCAGGGCGTGCCAGGGGAAGACGAGGCAGGCGCGCGGGTTCTCGCGCAGCTCACGGCCCTTGCGCGAGGTGTAGTTGGTGAAGAACCGGAAGCCCTCGGGACCGTAGCCTTTGAGCAGCACCGTGCGGGCGTTGGGGACCGCGTCGGCCGAAGCGGTCGCGAGGACCATCGCGTTGGGCTCGGGCAGGCCCGCGGCGACCGCGTCGGCGAACCAGGCGCCGAACTGCTCGATGGGATCGGGAGCCAGCGCGGCCTCGTCCAGACCTTGGTTCGCGTACGCCCGCCGTAGTGCGGCCGGTTTGGGGGTCTCCACAGGCACATACCCTCTCACCAGCGCTTCGCAAGGATGACACCACCCTGGGTACTAATGGGTAACAGGGACACGGTTCAATTACAGGTCAACGTTTTTCCATCAGCGGGGACGAAAGGCAGACGCTATGTCCGACTTCAAACCCGGCCTCGAGGGCGTGGTCGCCTTCGAGACTGAGATCGCGGAACCGGACAAGGAGGGCGGCTCCCTCCGTTATCGGGGCGTCGACATCGAAGACCTCGTCGGCCGCGTTTCCTTCGGCGACGCCTGGGGGCTGTTGGTGGACGACAGCTTCACCCCGGGCCTGGCCCCGGCCGAGCCGCACGTGCTGCCGGTGCACTCGGGCGACGTCCGTGTCGACGTGCAGAGCGCGCTGCCGATCATCGCGCCCGCGTACGGCATGCGCCCGCTGCTCGACATCGACGACGAGCAGGCCCGCGCCGACCTCGCCCGCACCTCGGTCACCGCCCTGTCCTTCGTGGCCCAGTCGGCGCGCGGACTCGCGCAGCCGATGGTGCCGCAGACCCGCATCAACGAGGGCAGGACGATCACCGAGCGCTTCATGATCCGCTGGCAGGGCGAACCCGACCCGCGGCACGTCAAGGCCATCGACGCCTACTGGGTGTCGGCCGCCGAGCACGGGCTGAACGCCTCCACCTTCACCGCCCGCGTCATCGCCTCGACCGGCGCCGACGTGGCCGCCGCGATGTCGGGTGCGATCGGGGCGATGTCGGGGCCGCTGCACGGCGGCGCGCCCGCCCGGGTGCTGCCGATGATCGACAAGGTCGAGCAGCTCGGCGACGCCCGCAAGGTCGTTACCACCATCCTCGACAACGGCGAACGGCTCATGGGCTTCGGTCACCGTGTCTACCGCGCGGAGGACCCGCGCGCCCGTGTGCTGCGCCGGACCGCCAGGGAGCTGAACGCGCCGCGCTTCGACGCGGCCAAGGCGCTGGAGGACGCGGCGCTGACCGAGCTGCGCGAGCGCCGCCCCGACCGCCCGATCGAGACCAACGTGGAGTTCTGGGCGGCGGTCGTGCTCGACTTCGCCCAGGTGCCGACGCACATGATGCCCGCGATGTTCACCTGTGCCCGCACCGCCGGGTGGGCGGCGCACATCCTGGAGCAAAAGCGCACCGGGCGGCTGGTCCGGCCCAGCGCCAGGTACATCGGCCCGGGCACCCGCGAGGTCACCGACGTGCCCGGCGCCGCCGAGGTGCTCGACCGGCACTGACCGGCACTGGCACTGATCGGCGCTGATCGGCGCTGATCGGCACTGGCGCTGATCGGCGCTGATCCGCACTGATCCGCACGGGCCGGGGCCGTACGCGGTCACTGCGGCGGGCAGGCCCCGCGCCGCGCCGGCGCGTTCTGGGTGAGCTTCCCGCACACGGCCACGACGCGCAGCCTGCCGTCGGGGCCGACGGCCGTGAGCAGCATGGGCTTGTCGAGGACGGCGTGCCCCTGCGTCCGCGGGCCGAACCGCAGCAGGCCGCTGGCGCCCTGCGGCGGCGGGGCCGCGGCGTCGGGCTCGGTGAGCGCGGCCAGCACCGCGCCCGCCGTCGGCAGCGACTGCCGCTGTGCCCCGTACAGCTGATGTGCCACGGTGGCGACCGCGAGCACGGCGTCGTAGGACATGGCGGCGTGCGTCCGCGACGGGTGTTCTCCCTTGCCCTCGAGCCGGGGCGCCACCGCGTCGTAGTCGGGGTAGAAGGGCGGCAGGGCCTGTCCCGCCTGCTCCCACGCCTCCCTGGCCGCCAGCGGCGTGTAGTAGAGCCGCAGCGTGTCCGTCCGGCCGATCTGCCGGGCGTTGTCGGTGACGTAGATGGTCACGTCGTCGCCGCCGAGCACCGTACGGCGGCGGCCGCACGCGGTCGTGGACAGCTGCTGGACGAAAGGCTGGAAGTCGTCGGACCGGCCGGCGAAATAGAACAGGTCAGGAGGATTCTGGCAGGCCGCAAGGACCTGCTGCGGGATGCCGGAGCTGTCGCTGTAGGGGTACATGCGCGCCTCGGCCGCGTTCCCGCCCCGCGCGCCCGCGCCGGGCGCTCGCGTCGCGGGGGCCGAACCGTTTTGATCGTTCTGACCGTTCTGACCGTTCTGATCGTTCTGGCCGTCCCGGAGGAACGCGGAAGCGAAGTCCTGCGCCAGGTTGGGGCTGTAGAGCTCGTCGGGACCGGCGCTGTAGAACACCGCGACCGTCCGCGCCCGCAGCCCGGAAAGCTGTCCGTGCCGCGCCCAGTACGCGGCGTGCTCGGCCTCCTTCCGGTTGGACGGGGCCAGCCGGAAGTAGTACGGCGAGAAGCTGCCGTCGCGGCGGCGCGCGGTGCCGTCGAAGGTGTTGGTCGTGCCGATCATCGGCAACGCCGACTCGCCGAGCTTCTCGATCGCTTCCTGGGTCTGCCTCTTGCTGATCCCGAAGCCGACCGTGGCGACCAGCCTGCGGTCGCCGTCGGCCCGCTGCTTGATCTTTTCCGCCACCTCGCCCGCGTACCGGTTCTTCGACCCGGCGTTGGCGAGCAGGATCCGCACCCGTGGCAGCAGCTTGGAGGAGTTGAGCTCCTGCGCGGCGATCGCCAGCCCGGCGAGCTCGCCGTGGAAGCCGGCCAGCAGGTCGGGCTGGGAGTTCCTGGTCGCCGGATCGACGGTCATCCCGCCGAGGTAGACGATGTTGACGTACGGCTGACCCGAATCGATCACGGCCTCGTTGAGGTCGCGGATGCGGTGCTCGACGGCGGCCAGCCGAGGATCGAACACATAGGACCCGTCGGTGATGCCCACGCACTCCCCGTTGCTCGCGCGCCAGACCGTGTACGGGTCGCAGTACCGTACGACCTCCGCGCCGATCACGGTCAGCGAGCCGGCCAGCGCGGCGCCCATCGCCAGCCACGGGAGCGCGGGATGCGTCAGCTTCGGCCGGGCGCGCGGCGGGTCGACGAACCGGTCGGCCGACCCGCTCATCTCGGCGTCGTCGGCGTCGATCTCCACCCGGATGGCGCGGCGGGGGCCGAGCGCGGCGAAGCGGACCTGGCCCGCCTGGTGCTGCTCCCACGCGGCCGCCACGCCGTGCGGGTCGACGGCCTCCACGGCCGTCGCCGGCACCCGGACCAGCCGGGCGAAGTCCTCGGTCAGCGCCGCCGGCTCCAGCGCGGCGACCACGACCAGCGGGTCCATCGCGGTGGTGTCGAGCCTGATCGCCTCGATGTGACGGATGATCTCGTAGCCTTCGGTGCCCTCGGTCACCCCGTCGAGCAGCAGCACGGGGTAGCGCACCCGCGCCCAGGTCGCGCGCCGCCACCACAGCCGCGTGTAGGACTGGCGCAGGTCGGCCAGGAGTGCGGCGACCAGCAGCCCCTCGACCTCCTCCTGGCCGTGCTGCTGGGTGACCGCTTTGATCGCGAAGCCGAGGAAGTCGTCGGACTTCCTGCCCTCCAGGTAGGGCTGGCCGGTGAACCACTCGTACCTGCGCCGCCCGGCCCAGTCGCGGGTGCGCGCGATGGCCTGCCCGGCCAGGAAGGCCAGGCCGAAGCCGGCGGCGGTGAGCGCCGCGGCGAGGTCGAGCGTGCTGGCGGCCGTGGCGCTGAGCAGCGCGATGACGACGACGCCGATCGGGGCGATCTGCTCCAGGTAGGTGAACAGCGTGGCGACCTTGTCCTTGCGCCGGGCCGCCCTGTCGCTCGGCCGATCGCCGGGCACCACAACGGGACCGCGCTGGCGGATCATGCGGCGCATCACCTTGCGCCGGTCGACTCCGGGCGCGTTGAGCTGCCTGCGCAGGTCGGCGTGTTCGGGGTCGTCGCGCAACTCCTGCAGCCACAGCGCCATGCTGAGCCGCGGGAACCGCAGCCCCGGCTCCCAGCGCGGGTGGTGTTCCGACAGCTCCTGGCTGATGCGACGCAGCAGCGCCCCGGGCTCCTTGACGTCGGGCACGTCGGCGTCGAGCCGCGCGTACGGATCGACGTGTCCGCGCGCGGGCCCGCCGCGGTCGGCGTCGCGCGCGCCGCAGCGCCGGGCGAGGACCTGGGTGACCAGCCGCGTCGCGTCCGCCGGGCCGGTGATCAGCAGCAGCGGGCGGAGCCGCTCGTCCTTGCGCCGGCGCGGGCGCTCGCGCATCTGCTCGAACACGCGAAGCAGTGCCTGCATCCCGGACAGCGCCCGAGGGTCGCCTGCGGGTGGTTGTGTCACCCGGCGCCTCCCTTCGCCAACCGTCACGATGGTTAGACGCATTGACAGTGGAAATCGACCACAAGAATGGCCTACTGCATGAAATTTCCTGACTTATGCCCTGGCTGTCGGCGCGGGAAGCGGGCCGCGAAATGATCGTCTCATCGGGTCAAGTACGCTCGGCGACGTGACCGACATCGTCATTCCGCAGCAGATCAAACCCGCCGACGGCCGTTTCGGCAGCGGCCCGTCCAAGGTGCGGCCGGCGCAGCTCGCCGCGCTCGCCGAGTCCGGTGCCACCTACATGGGCACCTCGCATCGCCAGCGCCCGGTCAAGTCGCTGGTCGCCCGCGTACGATCCGGTCTGACGCAGCTGTTCTCGCCGCCCGACGGGTACGAGGTGCTGCTCGGCAACGGGGGAACGACGGCGTTCTGGAACATCGCCGCCTACGGGCTGGTGCGAGACAAGTCGCAGCACCTGTCGTTCGGCGAGTTCTCCGGCAAGTTCGCCAAGGTCATCCAGCGCGCGCCGTGGCTGGCCGAGCCGTCGGTCATCACGAGCGACCCGGGTTCGCACCCGCGGCCGGTGGCCGAGGACGGCGTCGACGTCTACGCGCTGACGCACAACGAGACCTCGACCGGCGTGGCCATGCCCATCGAACGGGTGGCCACCGGCGACTCGCTCGTGCTGGTCGACGCGACGTCGGCCGCGGGCGGCCTGCCGGTCGACGTGCGCGAGGCCGACGTCTACTACTTCGCGCCGCAAAAGTGCTTCGCCGCCGACGGCGGGCTGTGGGCGGCCGTGGTCTCCCCCGCCGCGCTGGCGCGCATCGACGAGATCGCCTCCTCCGGACGGTACGTGCCGGAGTTCTTCGACCTGCAGACGGTCGTCGACAACTCGCGCAAGGACCAGACGTACAACACCCCGGCGGTGGCCACGCTGCTGCTGTTCGCCGACCAGATCGAATGGATGCTGGAGCAGGGCGGGCTCGCCTGGACCACGGCGCGTACCGCCGACTCCGCGCAGCGGCTCTACACGTGGGCCGACAAGTCGCCGTACGCGACGCCGTTCGTGTCCGACCCGGCGCAGCGCTCGCCGGTCGTCGGCACGATCGACTTCGCCGCCGGCGTCGACGCCGCGAAGCTCGCCGCGACGCTGCGGGCCAACGGCATCGTCGACACCGAGCCGTACCGCAAGCTGGGCCGCAACCAGTTGCGCATCGGCATGTACCCCGCCGTCGACCCCGCCGACGTCGAGGCCCTCACCGCGTGCGTCGATTACGTCGTCGAGGCGCTGGCGTAGACCTCCGCGGTCATAGCTCCGGAGCCGGTCACAGCTCCGGCGGGGGCGGCTTGGGCGCGCCGGTCGCCGGCGGGCCCCAGGGCATGCCGTACCGTTCGCAGGCGCGGCGCAGCGCCCCGAGGTCGGTGGAGATCGACACACGGCGCAGCACCCTGCCCGCCGGGCTCCAGATGACCAGCCGCGGCATCCCCTGCTCGGAGTCGTCGATGCCCACCCCGCCGATCGTCTCGTGCAGGAGGTTCCATTCGACCCGGTCGCGTCTGGTGATCGAGGTGATCCCGGCGGCGGAGATCCGCAACCGCGAGCGGTTCCGGTCGTACAGCCACGACGCGCCGAGGCCGAGCAGCAGCCCTCCGGGCGCCGCCCAGCTCAGCGCGAGACCGAACCCGCCGAGCTCGGCGGCCAGCCACAGCGCGCCGAGCACGGAGACGACCTCGCAGAGCACCACGGTCGCGGCGGCCGCCCACACCCGGGATCGCCAGGTCGCGTCGATCAGCACCCCGGGCTCGTGCACCGGGATGTCGATCACCTCGGGGACGCTGCCGCGGTCGGGCTCGGTGGCCGTCGCGAACGCGGACACGGTGCCGTGGAAGGCGGCGTTGAGGTAGGCGTCGTACTCCGCGTCGGTGACGGACAGGCCGGCCCTGCGGGCCGAGTCGCGCAGCTCCGTACGGGCGATGCGCAGCACCGACAGCGGCGCGGCGAAGAACTCCTCGCCTTCGGCGTCGTAGACCCGCAGCCACGCGTGCCCGCCGATGGTGAGCAGCTCGATGCCGCCGATCCGCTCCCCCGGCATCCGCAGCACGACCTCGCCGGCCGCATCGGCCCAGCCGAGCCCGCGCTCGTGCACGACCAGGCGCCCGCCGGGCACCTGCGCGAAGACGTCGGGCAGTCCGTCGAGCCCGTATTCGGACGGCTTGAGCGCCCGCGCGCCGGGGGTAGTCACGACGTGGTAGCCGTGCTCGTCGAGGGCGTGGGCGAGCTGGAACGGGTCGAGCCTGCCCGCCGGCAGCCTGGCGAGCAGTTCCTGCCGGTAGCCGAAGACCAGCGCCGCCAGCGGCGTGGCCCGCGGCTCGCCGGTCCAGCCGTCGACGGTCAGGCCGGGTCCGAGCACGATCGCGGCGACGTCGGCCGCGGCGACCTCCTGACGTCCCAGCTGGCTTTCGACGCGGACTTCGGTGGCCGAGATCTCCCAGCGGACCGGCGCGGTACGGGCCAGGCGGCGGCGGGTCGCGATCAGCGCGAGCGCGCCGAACAGCGCCCAGCCGCCCGCCGCCAGACGCGACGATGAGTCGACGCCGCCGGGCTCACCGGCCCCGTCCACGGCGATCCGAGTGATCATGGTCAGCGCGAGCAGGGCGGCCAGCACGCCGAGCGCCGCGAGCCGGCCGCGAGCCGGGAACGAGGACGCTTCGAGGCGCACGGACGCGGCCCCGGGCCTCGTCTCGGCACCGGGCTTGGCGCCCGTCTCGGCGCCGGTCTCAGCGCTCGTCTCAGCGCCGGTCTCAGCCGCGCGGGCGGCGCCGGCGGCATCGGCGTCGGACCCGTCCGGCGGGCCGGATGGATCGTTCCCGACTGGCGCCGCCGCGACGAATCCGGCCGACTGGGCGAGCGCCGCCTTCGCGCCGGTCGCGTCCGCGGCGGGATCGTGCGCCGCGGCCAGCAGCTTCGCCTCCTGTTCGAGCAACTGCCGCTCGCTCACCCGGCCCGGCGCCGGCTCGTCGTCGTCGGAGAAGGTCGAGGCGTCGGCGTCGAGGACATGGATCGGCACGCCGAAGCGGCGGGCCGTGACGAACAGCGGGAGCGGTTCGAGGCCCATCTCATTGAGCTCGCCGACGGCCACCCGCCCGAACTTGTGGAAGACGGTGAGCACTCCGTCCTCCGAGGTCACGGCGAGCTCTTCGATGCGCCGGTGTTCGTAGCGAGCGGTCACGCCGCCGCGGCCGTCGAGCCGCTCCAGACCCGCCGCGCTGAGCCGCCAGTACGGGGCGGGGCGGGGCCGGACGAAGGTGCCGAGCGCCCACGGGGCGGCGGCGACGGCGACGACGAGCCCCACCCACAGCCATGCCGGACGAACCGGAAGCAGCGCGACGACGAACGACGCGAGAGCGAGGGCGCCGCCGGCAACCGGTCGGAGTCGCCCGGTCACCGGGCGGATTCCGACGAGCTCATGCTTCATAACGGATGATCCTGGCATGTTTCGGGCGTACTGCGCTGGGCTCTTGAGCGGCCCGTTCATGCGCGGCGCCGTCGGATGACCACCACGGCGGCCACCGCCGCGATGGCGACAAGCCCCAAGCCGAGCGCGTTGCGCCCCGCGTGGCGCTCGGACGGCTCGCGCGGAGCGGCGGCGGGCGACCGCGACGACGTGGCGCGCGGCGCGGGCAGGGCCGCGGCGGGGAGCGGCACCCGCCACAGCGGCTGGTCGGTCCCCTCGGAACCGGCGAGCAGCGATGTCCCGTCCAGGCCGTAGGCGATCGACTCGCCCTGATCCTGGTCGGGCAGCGACACGACGTCCAGCCGCCGCCCGGGCCGCGCACCGCTCATCGCGTAGACGTGCGCGTCCGTATAGGTGCGGATGACGAACGTCCTGCCGTCCGGCGCGAACGCCGCGTCGGTCGCGACGGGCGGCGCGCCGCCCACCTTGCGGAGCACGTTGACGCCGCCGGCCGAGAGCCGCGCGGGTGCCGCGTAGAGCGCGGCCCCGGTCACCCGTTTGCTGGCGACATAGAGCCGGTTGGTGCGCGGGTCGATGAGCACCGACTCGGCGTTGCGCGGCCCGTCGCGGTACTTGAGCCGGAACGCCGTGGCCCGCAACGTCTGGCTGCGCAGGTGGGCCGGCTCGCGCACCCGGTAGACGGTGACGAACGGCCACTCCCCGCCGAGGTTGTCGCCGATGTCGGCGACGAACAGCGCCGGTCGTCCCGCGCCGTCGCGGCCCAGCGCCATGCCCTCCCAGTCGCGGTTGCCCGCGCCGGCGACGGTGAACGTCGCCCGGGTACGGCCGTCAGGGCCGACCGCGAAGATCCGCGGACCGTCGCCGGAGTCGTTGTGGATGTAGACGATCCCGCGGTGGCGGCGGCTGACCGCGAGCCCGCTCGCCTCGGTGATGCGCGGGTCGGAGACCGTGCACGCCACCCGCGCCTCCGGCCCCTGCCCCCGCGCCGCGGCCGCCGCCCGCGGCGCGCCCGGCAGCACCGGCAGCGCCGACAGCGCCGACAGCGCCGACAGCGCCGGCGCCATCGTCAGACAGGACACCACGCCGACCCGCAGACACGACCCCCGCAGCGCATCGAGCATGCGCCGATCCTCCCCGATCCGCGCACCACGCACCACGCCGACCCGCCCAAAGGCCCGCCAGGTGTGCGCGGCCAGGATGCCCGGCCATGCTGTGGCACCGCCGGGCCGTTCACCGCCGCATGAGCAGGCGGGTTCCCAGCGGCGTGGCCACGTGTACGACGGCCTTGCCCGCGCGCCGCGTGGCGACGAGACCCGCCGCGCGAAGCGTCTTGGCGTGCGCCGAGGCCGACGCCGCGCTGATACCCAGCTTGCGCGCGAGTTCACTGGTCGTACGGTGCTCGACCAGAAGCTCCAAGATCGCGGCGCGGTTGCGGCCGAGGAGCGAGCCGAGCGCGTCGCCGGCCTCGGCGTCCACCAGTGGTACGGGGTTGAGCGCCGGGTAGACCACGAGCATCGAGCCGTCCGAGTGAGTGCCCACCATCGGCCGCCCCGTCCAGAACGCCGACGGCAGGAGCGTCACGCCGCGGCCGGCGGCATCGTGCTCGCCGTCGTGAGGGACGTCGATCTCCAGTGTGGTGCCGGCCCAGCGCGCGGCCGGATGCACGCCGGCCAGCGCGGCGCCGACGCCCTGCTCCGACAGCAGCAGCCGTCGCCAGGAAAGGTCGGCGGCGAAGCTCGCGCGCATCCGCTCCTGGTCTCGGTCGATGATGGCGCCGTACGCGGTGCGCAGGGCGTCCTCCAGGGTTCGCCAGGCGTCGCGGTCGCGCGCGGCCAGCCCCTTGGTCAGCGGGGTGGCACGGCAGGTGCGCGTCAGCTCGGCCCGGACGTACTCCGGCGGGGTCGACAAGACCATGTCCAGGCCGTCCTCGAGGCCATCGCTGACGGGATCGACGAACAGCGGCCCGGTGGCGGTCGGCGGGATCAGCTCAACGAGCGGGAGCGCCGCGCGGGGCAGCCGGGTCCGGCGCGACCAGTGCGCGAAGACGGCGTCGCGGCGCCGCAGCGTCGCGATCGCCATGCCCAACTCGATCAGCGGCGCCGGCCGGGCGGCGAGGCGGACGCGGAGCAGATCGCCGGGGGTGAAACGCAGCCGCAGCACGCCGCCTACCTTTCAGGCCGAGCCGAACCATTCAGGCTGAGCCGAAACCATGGCCGCCGGACGCGGAACCCGCGGACTATGCGCGAAACGTTCTGCGAAAGGCAGCCAATGCGCCGAGTATCCATCATCGCGTCGCTCGCGAGCGCCGCCGCGGCCCTGACCACCCTCGCCGTCCCGGCCGCCCAGGCGGCCAACGCCGCCGGCTGGGTACCCTTCCGCACCCAGCCGTTCACCACGTCCGGGGTGTGCCCGTTCACGGTGCACGGCGACATCGTCCGGGACGAGGAGGAGGTTCGCACCGACGCGACCTTCCCGGACGGCTCACCCAGGATTCAGGAGTTCCGTGGTCCCCTCGTGATCCGTTTCAGCAACACCGCCACCGGCAGATCCGCCGTTCGGGACGTATCGGGCTATGGACGTCTCCACAACCTCGCCACGGGCGGTTCCGTCTGGTATTTCGACGGCGGCTTCAGCGTCAGGGTCTTCATCGGCAACCGGGCCTACCCGGCCGGCTGGTACATCTTGCACGGCAGAGGCCGGCTCACCATCGCGCCCGACAACACACGGGATTTCTCCCACCTGCGGGCCGACGTGGAGAACCTCTGCGACACCCTGGCCTGATCGCCACACCGGAAAAGTCGTGCGCACTCGCATTGAACCCTTGACCGCCGGGCTCCGTGCAATGTGGGGCTGCGGCGTTCTGGGGGACGGGCGCCGCACCCCGCCTCGCCCCGCAGGCCCGGGTCTCACCTCGCGGGCCTGCGGGCAGCGAGGCCGGAACCGCTAGAGTTGCACGCGCAATGGCCGGTTCGGCCGCACACGCGGTGCTCCCGGGGGATGATCCATGGTCGATGCCGAGGGGTCGTCCAACGGTTTTCGGATGGACAGGTCCCATCCGGCGCGGGTCTACGATTACTGGCTCGGCGGCAAGGACAACTTCGCCGCCGACCGCGAGATGGCCGAAAGACTCATCGACGCGATCCCGGGTGCGGTGGCCAGCGCGCGCGCCAATCGGGTCTTCCTCAAACAAGCCGTACGATTCGCGGTCGACTCGGGGGTCGAGCAGTTCATCGATATCGGCTCGGGCCTGCCGACGGTGGAGAACACCCACGAGATCGCCATCGGGGCGGACCCCAAGTGCCGCGTGGTCTATGTCGACAACGACCCGATCGTGTGCGTCCATGGCCAGGCACTGCTCGCCTCCAGCGGATCGACCGTCGTCGTTCAGGCCGACCTCCGGCGCCCCGAGGCGATCGTGAACCACCCCGATGTGACCGGTCTGATCGATTTCGATCGACCGCTGGGTCTGCTGCTGCTCGGAGTGCTGCATTTCCTGCCCGACGACGAGGCGTACGCGGTGATGGACCGGCTCCGGCGGACGATGGTGCCCGGCAGTGTCCTGGCGATCTCGCACCTCACGGCAGATTCCGACCCCGAGGGCATGGCCCGGTTCGCCGGGGTGCTCGCCTCGGCTCCTGAGCCCACCGTGATCGTTCCGCGCACGCGGGACCACGTCGAACGGTTCTTCGCCGGCTTCGACCTCGTGGAGCCCGGTCTCGTCGCGGTCCACCGGTGGCGCCCCCCGATCGACCGGGCGTCCGACCGCTTCTGGCTCTGGGCCGGCGTCGGCATAGCCCGTTAACCACGCGCCAACAACCGCTCACTCAACAAAAAGCCAGAAATGGGAAATATCGTGTCGCAGAAGCTTTAATCCTTTCTGATCGACAGCATCCTCGCCGCGCAATAATGTCGGTGCCCGTTGTTAGCCTCGACTTTATGAAAAAGACACGGCAGCCCATTCCAGCGGGCCTGGCGGAAATGCCGCCAGGGCCGGAGCTGGCCGCCGTGCTGGCCGCCATCGATCCGCGTCGGCTGGGCGGCCTCGACTGCGTCACCGTGATGCGGGCGCAGCATCGCCAGGCGTCGCACGAGCAGGCCCGGCTGATGGCGGCCATGGTCGAGGTCGCGCTGTGCGGCATCGGCCCCGACGATGAGTTGCCGCGCATGGACGCGCCCGATGAGTTCTCCGCCGACGAGATCCGCGGCGCCCTGGCGTGGACGCGGTCGGCGGCGGGCAACCAGTTGTCGCTGGCGTGGGATCTGGTCGACCGCCTTCCCGAGGTGTTCGCCGCGATCGACGCCGGGGCCATCGACGCCCCCAAGGCACGGGTCTTTTCCGAGTGGACCACCGGGTTGACCGATCGGCAGGCCCGCCACATCTGCGCCCAGTTGCTGCCCGAGGCGCCCACCCTGACCACCGGGCAGTTGGCCGAGCGCGTCAAGAGACTCGCGATCGCCATCGACCCGGAGTGGGTTCTCCGCCGCTACGCCGAGGCGGTCCGCGGCCGCAAGGTGGTCGGCTATCGCAACGACGACGGCACCGCCAACCTGTGCGGCTACCAACTTCCGACCGACCGTGTGGCCGCCGCGTGCGCCCACATCGGCGAACTCGCCCAGAAGGTCAAGCGCGCCGGCGACACTCGCCCGCTCGACCACATCAAGGCCGATCTGTACGTCGGCATGCTGGACGGCACCTATGCCGGCCGAACAGACGCGGACATCATCGTCCACATGCTGGCCGCGGCCGAGGAGCACGTCACGGCACCCGGGCCGCACTCCCACCCAAACGGCAGGCCCACCGGCGATCCGGCAGGTGAGCCACGCCCGCACGGGCACCGCGATGGCACGCCCGATCGCGCGGCCACCGAGACTCCCTCGACATCCGCTCGGCGGGCCGGCGTCGAGATCCGCGCCGAGCTCACCACGCTGCTCGGCTTCGACCGGCATCCGGGCGAGATCGCCGGCTGGGGTTTCGTCGACGCCGAGGCGACCCGCCGACTCGTGCGCGAGCAGACTGCCGCCGAGTGGCGATTCGCCATCACCGACGAGGCCGGCCGGCTGCTGCATGAGGGCATCACCCGTTGTCGCCCGCACGGCTACCCGCCTCGTGCCGCGTCACCCTGCCGCGGCGGCGTCGTCGAACTTCATGTCAAGCTGCTCGACCTGTACAGACTCGCCGCCCGATCCGGCGACTGGGCGACGGTCATCGCCGACCTCGCACGCCAGGCCGACCGGTTCGAACGCGGCCATCCTCAAGTGTCCCACCAGCCCCCCGCCCGCCAAGCCGGTCGCAGTCCCGGACGGCCATTGCGGCGCAGCACCGAGATCAGGGACCGCACCTGCGTCCATCCCCAGTGCCGGGCCCCCGCGCACGGCACCGACGGCGACCACACCCATGACTGGGCCAACGGGGGTGCCACTCGCGACGGCAACATCGGCTCCCTCTGCCGCCACGACCACCGGCTCAAACACGAGGGCGGCTGGACGCTCACCCAGCCTCGGCCGGGCCACTTCGAGTGGAGCTCACGGCTTGGCCGCCACTACCACGTCGATCCGCCGCTGATCATCCAATCCTTTCCCGACCCCATCCCCCGTGATCCGCCTCCACCCTTCTGACCAGCGCCCAGAGCCCGCGGGCGAGCCGGCCCAACCGCCCCGCCCGCTCCGCGGCCTGCGCTCCCCGGCTAGGCCGCCTGGTGCATGGAAGCGACCGCGACGCCGATCACCTCAACGTCGATGCCGTACGAGTTGAGCTGTCTCGCGGCGTTGGCCAGGGCAACCTGCGCCGGCGGGAACAGCGAGTCCGGCGTGATCTGCCGCGGCATGCGGCCCTTCTTGCCGCGCCGACGCCGACCGCGGCCACCGGTTCCGCCCGGCGCTCGACCCCAACGAGCCGGCCTTCTACGACGCCGTCTCCGCCAAGGAGACCGTCGTCGTCCTCATGGGCAGGGGCGATCGCACCGATGGCGAGGAGAAGCTCGCCGCGGCTGCCGGCCCGCCACGGCTACCCGCCGGACGAGGAACGGACGCCATCGACAACGTCATTAGGCAATTGGAGACCTGTGGTCCCCCGGCCGTACGATCCGGATGCCGCGCTCCCAGTAGTACGCCACCCGTTCCCTCTCCAGGGCATGCACGAGCTGACGCCACGAATGCTCCGACGGCCGCCACTCATCCCGGATGATCTCCATCGCCTCCAGCACCGCGACACGAGGATGCCGGTAGCAGGCGGTGTACTCGGCGCGCCGCCAGTGCACTCCGCAGTCACGGGTCTCTTCGATGACCCACAGCATGATTTCCAGGCTTGGGACGGAGCATTTCAAAGGTGGAAATAGCCGCGTCGAGCGCATCCGGATGTGGCGCGGAGAGCATGCCGTCCAGGCCGCTTACCCAGACAGCTATTGCCCAATAGCATTTCGTCTGGTGTCCGTACCAAACCACCCATCCGGGTTGATGCCGGTATTGAATGCGTCGTGCGATCTCGTCAGGTCCGGCAACTGTCGTCCCGGTCATCATCATCTGACCGCGCTTTTCGCGTCGGGCTCACCCGCCACTCTCATCGGTCCGAGCGTGAGCCCGTCTTCGAGCGCCCCCATGATGAGCTGCGCTTCGGCCGGGTACTTCGCGATGAGATCCGCCATCGTCTGCAGCTCCGCGGCGGTCGCCACCAACGGGGCGCCGTCGCCGAGCTCGGGTTGACCGGTCACTGCCGCGTGTTCCTTTCGTTCAGCGTGGGCTGTTTGGCCAGCTCGATCGCCAGTTGCCGGGGGCCATCGGCGATGACGGTGGCGTGCGGGTGCGCGCGGCCGCTCAGCAGCAGGCCGCTCGGAATCCGGTGCCGATATCTCGCGCACCAGTACTGCCCGTGCCGGGAGAGGAAGATATGCCAGTCCGGCCAGGCCGCGGCCAGTGCCGCCACCTCGTCAGTGTCGCTCATCGTCACGCCCCACTTGCCATCCGTAACCGACTCAACAGATTGGCCTGACAGCGCTACGCTGAGAAGTGTCAGGACGAGGACATCAGCGGGTAAAGGCCCGACCCATACTTACCGCCCGGGGGAAGTGAAAGAAGATGCCAAAACGCCTGGACGCCATGGTTCGATGGGGTAGGGAGTTCGCCCGGGCGCGTGAGGCCGCCGGGTTTCGCAGTCAAGTGGCCCTGGCCGAACACCCGGAGATCTACGTGTCGAGCTCGACGATCGCCAAGTGGGAGTTAGGACAAAGGATTCCAAAAGCCGAAGATCTTGCCCAATGTGAGCGGGTGCTCGGCACCAACGGCTATTTGGCACGGCTGCTCGACGAATGGGTGCCGGACGAGGTGAGCCACGAGTGGCTCCGCGAGTGGATCGAGTACGAGGAGACGGCCACCACCCTGCTGTGGTTCCAGCCAACGCTGGTCCCCGGCATCCTGCAGACCGAAGAGTACGCCCGCGGTGTCCTCAAGGACGAGCACAAGACAAGTCACCGGCTCGAACGGCAGAAGATCCTGGAGGGTGACGATCCCCCGACGCTCATCGTGCTGCTTGATGAAAGCGTTCTGATGCGCAAGGTGGGCAACACCAAGACCATGTACGACCAGTTGCTGCACCTCGCGCAGATGGCCGAACGGCCCGACATCAGGATTCAGATCATCCCGCTCGACAGCGACATCTGTTCCGAGTTCTCCGGTCCGTTTGGTCTCGCCGAGGTCGATGGGCGCGTCGAAGCGGCTTTTCTCGGTGATGCCGTTATCGGACGAGTTAGACATCGCCCCGAGGAGATCGCGACTCTTCGGCGCAAGTGGGAGCTTTTCCGCGGGGACGCGCTCCGCAAGAATGAATCACTAGATCTCATCAGAAAGGTGATGCAGAGATGGATGCCAGAACAGTGATCTGGCGCAAGTCGTCGTACAGCTCCAACGATGGTGCGGACTGTGTCGAGGTCGCGCGACACGGCGACCGGATAGCGGCCCGCGACAGCAAGCAGCCCGACGGTCCGCAACTTCGATTCGGCACCGTTGAATGGCAAACCTTCATGACGGGCGTGAAGACAGGCAGGTTCGACCTCTCACAGTAAGTGGCACGACGAGCGATCACGTGGAGCCTACCGCTATCGAGTTGATCTTGTAGTGAGACCACTTCATAGCGGGGGGCTCCACGCCTGTTTCGAGCGAGAGCGTTTCGTCCACGTCCCTTCCCGATCGCGCTCTCCGTGAGCGCGGGATATTGGAGATATGACAGTCAGCTCTCGGCAGAGCTGCCCGATCGAGTGAACGATGGTGGACTTCCCGGCACCGCTGGGGCCATCGACGCTGACGAAGAGGCCACGGCGGCGATTAGAAAAGGGCCGGAGTTTCATCCTCGCCCCCTTCTGATGGATCGCCGCGCAGCTTGTTCAGGGAGCCGGTCTGGCTGGCGAGCATGACGAACATCCGGGCCGTCACCAGCACGTCATAGGTGGCGCGGTGCGGGGTCAGCTCTTCTCGTAGTCCGCCGGCCAGGCCGAATGTGTTGACCAGCGCGCCGAGCATGTAACTGCCTTGGCCGGGCAACAGTCGGCGGGCCAACTTGAGCGTGTCGAATACCCCGGGCGGGCGCCAGTCGCCGAGCTTGCGCTGAAGAACGTCGAGGTCAACGTGCGCGTTGTGCGCCACAATGGCGTCCGCGTCCAGCGTGCGTCGTCGTCCTGGAGGGGCCGGTATCGGTGGCCGAGGCGGCCGAGTCGGTCAGGCAGGCGGCGTCGGATGCCAATTCGGCGCTGTGGCGGCTTTCGCAGGGGGAAGATGGGGCTCACGAGCGATTCGGTGAGGCGCACCGGACCTTCCGTGGGCGGTTGGAGGGGTTCATCGAGGC
Organism: Streptosporangiaceae bacterium; assembly: GCA_035765195.1. GTDB lineage: Bacteria > Actinomycetota > Actinomycetes > Streptosporangiales > Streptosporangiaceae > CALAED01. Next base: position 144,445 of record DASTYC010000012.1, on the reverse strand, counting down.
CGCTCGAAGCGCGATGGGCAATCCGTGAGCAGGTCGGGCGGGTGGATAGGGTTTCGAGGGTGGACCGATCGCCTCGGTGGTTGTTGCCGGTCGTGCTCGCCGCGCTGGTGCTGGCCGTGATAGTGGGCGCCTTGATCAATCTTTGAGCGTCCAGCTCTTGACGGTCTCATAGCGCATGTCCGCGCCGAGGTGGCTGCGGACCAGGTGGATGGCGTCCGCGGTCCAGTGGGTGCCCGCGTAGGCGGCGAGTTCTTCGATCAGCGGCCGGACGTCGGTCGGGCGGCGGCACCGGGCCAGCGTGAGATGGGGGCGAAACGGCTTGTGCTCGCCCTCGGCCGTTCCGGCGCGGCGCCCGGCGGCGCACACGGAGGCGGACATCCGGCTCAGCGCGCGCCGATCGCCGTACAGGCCCGTCCAGACGACCCTGGCGTGCGTGCCCCGCCCGGGGAAGGCGCCGGCACCGGCGAACGACAGCTCCAGCCGCGAGTAGCGGGAAGCCACCCGTTCCAGCCGGACCAGCAACCCATCGAGCGCGTTCTCGTCGACCTCGCCGAAGAAGGCGAGCGTGATGTGCAGGAAGTCACGGCCCACCCACTTGAGCTGCGGCCACGCATCGCGGTAGGGGGACACCAGTTCCTCGAGCTCGTCGAGGATCGCCGGCGGCGGCTGCACCGCCACGAACAATCTCATGGGATGTTCCAGCAGGTCACGCGCCCAGCCTGACAGCCGAGGCGGAGCTTGTCGAGAACGGAAGATTCGCTGGAATTCACCCGTCGGCGTCGGCCGCGGCCGTCCGGCGCCGCGGCAGCTGGACCGCGCCCTGGGCGGCGACCACGGCCAGCGTGGCGACGCTCGAGATGATGCCGCCCACGATGAGACCCGCCCGCGGGCCGAGCTGCTCGGCCAGCCAGCCGATCGCCGGCGAGCCCAGCGGCGCGGTCCCGGCGAACACGAGCATGTAGAGCCCCATCACCCGGCCGCGCATCTCCGGCGAGACGCTGAGCTGCATCGTCGCGTTCGCCGCGGTGTTGAAGGTCAGCAGCGCCATGCCGGTGGGCACGAGGAGCACGATGAACGAGGCGTACGTCGGCATCAGCCCGCTGACGATCTCGAGCAGGCCGAAGGACAAGGCGGCGATCGGCAGCAGCGAGCGCGGCGGCTTGGCCCGGCGGGCCGCGAGCAGCGAGCCGGTGAGCGCGCCGACGGCGAGCATGGTGGAGGCGAGGCCGAAGGCCGAGGCGCCGGTGTGGAAGACCTCGCGGGAGACGAGGGCCGTCGTCAGCTGGAAGTTCATGCCGAAAGCGGCGACGAACCCGACGAGGATGAGGATCAAGACAAGGTCGCGGCGCGCCCGGACGTACCGCAGGCCGGCCCGCAGCTGTCCCTTGGCCCGGCCCACCGGGTCGCCCCGGTGCAGCTCGCCCACACGCATCAGGGCAAGCCCCGTCAGCACCGCCGCGTACGAGGCCGCGTTGACGAGAAAGACCGGACCGGTGCCGAGCAGCGCGATCGAAAGGCCCGCGACCGCCGGGCCGAGGATGCGCGCGGAGTTGAAGATGGCGCTGTTCAGCGCGATGGCGTTCGGCAGGTCGGCCTTGCCCACCATCTCCACGACGAAGGTCTGCCGCGTCGGGTTGTCCACGACGGTGGCCATGCCGAGCGCGAAGGCCAGCCCGTAGACCATCCACACCTGGACGACGCCGCCGAGCACGAGCCCCCCGAGCAGCAGCGCCAGCGACCCCATGATCGTCTGCGTGAACATCAGCACGCGGCGCTTGTCGTAGCGGTCGGCGATCACCCCGCCCCACAGGCCGAACACCAGCAGCGGCAGGAACTGCAGGCCCGTGGTGATGCCGAGCGCCAGGCCGTTGTTGTGCGTGAGCTCGAGGACGAGCCAGTCCTGGGCGACCCGCTGCATCCAGGTGCCGGTGTTGGAGACGATCTGCCCGCTCGCGAACAGCCGGTAGTTGCGCCGGCGCAGCGACCTGAAGACGCCTAGCCCGCCTTGCTCAGCTTCTCCAGGATCGGCGCCGCCCGGCGTAGGATCGCCCGCTCCTCGTTGGTCAGCTCCTGGAGCCGGCGCGTCAGCCATGCCTCCTTGCGCCGCCGTTCCTCCTTGAGCAGGCTCTTGCCCTTGTCCGTCACCTGCAGGACGACCTGCCGGCCGTCCGTGGGGTGCGGGCTGCGGACCATGAGCCGCTGTTCCTCGAGCACCGCGATCACCCGCGTCATCGACGGCGGCTGCACCTTCTCGTGTTCCGCGAGCTCGCGCGGGGTCATCGAGCGATGCCGGTCGACGGCGGCGAGCGCGGCGTGCTGGGTGGCGGAAAGCGAACTTCCGCCTTGTGCGCGGAGTCGGCGAGACAGTCGCGCGATCGATATTCGCAGGTCCTCGGCGAGACCCGTACGGCTTCTGGCCTGTGATGTTGTCATGATGATTAGCAGAGCTCATTACTCTTGCTAACGATATAGCGAGGAGTCGTATTTCGCCACATCGTCGGCGTCGAGCATGCGGCCCCGGCCTCCTCCCGCGCTCGATCAGGTGACGCCGAGCAGCTCCTTGATCGGCACAATCGCGAAGTAGACGAGGAACAGCACGGAGATCACCCACAGCAGCGGATGGACCTGCCTGGCCCGGCCGCGCAGCAGCTCGATGGCCGTGTACGACACGAAGCCGGCGCCGATGCCGTTGGCGATCGAGTAGGTGTACGGCATGATCACGATCGTGAGGAAGGCGGGGATCGCCAGGCCGTAGTCGGTGAAGTCGATGTTGCGGATCTGCGTCATCATCAAGAACCCGACCACGACGAGCGCGGGTGTGGCCGCCTCGAACGGCACGACCGTGACGAGCGGCGCCAGGAACATCGCGCCGAGGAACAGCAGCCCGGTCACCACGCTGGCCAGCCCGGTGCGGGCGCCCTCGCCCACGCCCGCGGCCGACTCGATGTAGGTCGTGTTCGACGACACCGACGCGGCGCCACCCCCCGCGGCGGCCACCGAGTCGACCAGAAGCACGTTGCGCAGGCCCGGCAGGTTCCGCCGGCTGTCGAGCAGGCCGCCCTGGGCGCCGACGCCGACGACCGTGCCCATGGTGTCGAAGAAGTCGGCCAGCATGAGGGTGAAGACGAGCAGGACGGCGGCCAGGATGCCGACCTCGACGAAGCCGCCGAACAGGCTGAACTGCCCGACCAGCCCCAGATCCGGGGTGTCGACGATCTTGTCGGGCAGTTCGGGGACGTTCAGGCTCCAGCCCCGCGGGTTGTCGACCGACGAGCCGACGTCGGCGATCGCCTGAACGACGATCGCGAGGATCGTCGTCACGACGATGCCGATGAGGATCGCGCCGCCCGTACGCCTGACCACCAAGATCGCCGTAAGCAGGACGCCGACCGCGAACACGAAGACCGGCCAGCCCGCGAGCTGCCCGGTCTGGCCGAGCTGGACCGGCACCGTGGTGCCCGCCACGTCTGGCACGCGCCGGACGAACCCGGCGTCGACGAACCCGACCAACGCGATGAACAGCCCGATGCCCACCGAGATAGCGGTCTTGAGCTGGGTGGGGATCGCGTTGAACACCGCACTCCGAAAGCCGGTCAGCACGAGGAGCGTGATGATCAGCCCCTCCATCACGACCAGGCCCATGGCGTCTTCCCATGACATGTCCGACGCGATGCCGACGGCGACGAAGGCGTTGAGGCCGAGCCCGGTGGCCAGTGCGAACGGATAGCGGCCGACCACCCCCATGAGGATCGACATCACCCCCGCCACCAGCGCCGTGGCGGCCGCGACCAGGGGAATGCTCGCGCCCCTGGCGGTCAGGTCGCCGAGGTACTGGTGGTCCTGGTCGGCGACGGTGCCGATGATCAACGGGTTGAGGACGACGATGTAGGCCATCGTGAAGAACGTGGCCAGGCCGCCGCGCAGCTCCCTCGGCACGGTGGACCCGCGCTCGGAGATCTTGAAGTATCTGTCGAGGCCGTTCAACGAGCGCTGCCGTGCCGATTCCGTGGTGCTCACGCGCGCAGAGTGACAGAAGTGACGGGATTCTTTCAAACGGAGAGCGAGCACAAGTTCACAACAAAGGCATACAAGACATTGAGGACGGGCCCGCTACCCTTGCTGACATGCCCCGACAGCACCGTCCGGAGCCGCCGCTGCTGCAGACGAACGACGTGCTCATCGCCATAGTGGGCAGCGTCGCGTGGGCGGTCGCGCTCGTGGTGTTGTTCTTCATCGGTCTGCCCGAGGCCGACCGGTGGTGGCTGTGGGTGTGCGCCGTCGGCATCGGTATCGGGCTGTTCGGCATCTGGTACATCCCCCGACTGCACCGCAGCCGAGCCGCCGCCGAGGCCCGCCACCCCCGCCGATCTTGATGTGAGAGTTCTATCGCCGCGCTTGATACAACTCTGACATCAAGATCGGCGGGGGTCACTCGGCGTCCAGGTCGGCCTCGGCGAGCAGTACGGCGATCGCGTCGGGCGAGCGCAGCGCCGCCTCGATCAGCAGCCGGTCGGACCAGCGTCCGGCCGCCCAGGCCAGGCCCCGAGCCAGGCCCCGAGCCAGCCCCCTGGCCGGCCCGAGAGCCTCGTCGCCGCCGACGTGTACGGCCTCGCCGTCGTACCACCACGGCACCGGCCGGCCGGCGACGATGAGCGGATCGTGCGCCCGGTAGTGCGCCGGGGCGCCAGGGAGGAGCCGGCGGACCGCCTCCGGCACCGGCCGGAGGGCGCCCTCCGACTCGACCCGGCCCGCGACCTCCTCGCCGGCCAACGGCAGGTCGAGCAACTCGGCCAGGTCGGCGGCCAGGTCGTACGGGACGATGACGAGAGGCTGGCCGGTCAGCAGGGGCAGCAGCGCGGGGTCGTCGAGAACCAGCGCGTCCGCCGCGGGCACGACCTCGATGTCGCCGTCGACCACGGCGCGCACCCGCTCGGGCGGGTCCGGGAGCTCATCCGGATCGTCCATGTCGCGCGTCGCCGCGGCCAGCGCGATCCAGATGTCCCGCAGCTGATCGCGCGCCACCGTACGGCCCGGATCGGCGAGGCGGGCCAGCAAATCAGCGGGCTCGGCGAGCGCCTCCGCCAGCGACGTGCGCACCCCCAGCGCGCGGAGCAGTTCGGGGTCGAGACCGGCGGGCGCCGGGTCGTACAGCCCGGCCAGGACCGGTTCGGCGCCGGGCGCGCGCAGGCCGCTGGGGCGCCGCCCGTCGAGCACCGGATGGCGACGCAGCCACCAGGCCGTGTAGGAGGGGACGGTCACGCCGCGCCCGTCGGCCGTCAGGACCCGGACGGGCTCGACGACGGCGGCCCGCAGCGGCGGCGCGGCCAGCAGCTCCAGCGCCCGGTCCCAGTGCTCCACCAGTTCGAGATCGCGTACGGCGATCAGTTCGGGGACGGTCGGCGGCACGTCTTGCGGCGGCAGGCCGGCCAGGATGTCGGCGGCCCAGTCGTCCTCGCCGTCGAGGTCGAGCGCGAGGTCGGTCAGCGGGACGTCGTGCTCGCGGAGCAGCGCGAACGTCCGCAGGACGCCGACCGCCTCGAGCGGCCCGGCGCCGTAGCGTTCCACCAGTCCCGGATCGACCACCTCGAACGGGGCGTCGGCGGCCATGATCGCGCGCAGCGGCGCGTCGGGGAACACCAGCTCGCCCGCGGGATACCGGGATCCGTCGGCGGCGGGCAGCCCCAGCTCCGCCAGCCACGGCCGCTCGCCAGGCTCCACGCGGGCCGCCGCCACCAGCGAGAGCACGGCCGCGGCGATCGGCCCGGGATCCGCCGCGTGCGCGTCGCCCGGTTCGTGTGGTTCATCCGCTCCGTACGATTCGTCGGGTTCGTACCGTTCCGGCATGCCGTACGCGCCGTGGGCGTCCCCGGCGGCACCGTCCTCAAGCGATCGGGCGACCGCCGCCCGTACGGCCGGGTCGTCGAGCACCGCGCGCGGCCCGGCCCTGGTCGCGCCGAGCCGCACCAGCAGCGGATGCGCGGCACGCGGATCGACGAAACGCAGCTCGAGCGCGCCGAGCGCTCTCGGGTCGAGGTCGTCGTCGGCGATCAGCAGCCCGCGCGGACCGCGGACCAGCCGCCCATCGGCGAGCGGCACCGGCAACGCGCCCAGGGCCTCGGGATCGGCGCCCGCCAGCGCCGCGTACAGGTCGTGCCACCAGCCGGGGTCGCGTTCGAGCGCGGCGAGGTCGTCGATCACATCGGCCAGCTCGACGCGCCGCACGCCCAGCGCCCCGAGGGCCGGGTGCCGCGCCGGCCAGCCGCCGGGCAACAGGCCGGGAAGCACATCGGCCAGCAGCCCGGTCACCGCCGCCGAGGCGTCGAGCGCGATCACGTCGCGCCCCGGCGACCGGGCCGGACCGGCCGCCGTGGGCAGCAGCGGAACGTCGGGGAGCCGGCCCGTGATGGCGCGCCGCAACCGGGCGTCCAGCGCCCCGGCGGCCACCGGGCCCGGCACCAGGTCGAGCAGCCGCGGGGACGCCGGGAGGCCGCGCAGCAGGTTGACGTACTCCTCGGCGGCCCGCTCGATGAGGAAATCCGTCAGCGGCCCCTCGGCGACGTGACGACGGTCGGGAGCCATCGGGAACGAAGCGATCAGCAGCGCGGGCAGCCCGAGCGGCTCGGCGCTGGGGGTGGGCGCGTGGATCACGGCGGGCACACCATCGGGCAGCGCCGGCCCGCGGGAGCCTCGCGCCGCCGTCATCTCGGCGATACCAAGGGCGCCGGCGGTGCCCGCGGCATCGGGGATCGCCCAGCGCAGCTGCCAGAACGGCCGCGCGCGTTCCTCCGTCGGCCGGTCGGCCAGCAGGTGGGCGGGCAACTCGCCGTGCGCCTCGACGGTCCGCCAGGTGGCCCCGTCGATGGTCGCGGTGCCGGGACCGTGGGTGGCGGCGATGGTCCGCACATCGCCGTCGAGATCGATGTCGATGCGCGCCAGCGCCGGCAGGGCCAGCATGAGCGCCGGGCCGACCTCGTCGAGCTGCGCGCGTACCAGGCCGACCGCGTCGGCGTCGCGCAACGGCAGGCGAACGACGGTGTCGAAACCCGAGTCGGGAAACCACCGCCTGATCTCGGCGGAGTCGGGCCAGGCCGGTGCGGCGGGCGAGGCCGGTGCGGCGGGCGAGGCCGGCGGGGCCGGTGCGGCATGGGTAGCAGGTGCGGCGGGCACGGCGAAGGGCAGCCGCAGGACGGGGACGTGCCCGGCCCGCCGGCCGAGCTCGGCGGTCAGCTCCGGCCGCGCGGCCACCAGCTCGCGGGTGCGCGCCGCCGACCACAGCACGCCGGTGACCTCGCCGTCGATCCGAGAGACGATCGCGGGCTCGTCGGTCACCGCGACCACGGCGGCGAACCCGACGCCGAACCGGCCGACGGTGCTCTCGCCCGGCTCGTCGCCGCGGCTGGCGGAGCCGTACGGATCGTCCGGAGTCGACGTTGGATGCTTCGCCGAGGCGCGCAGCGTCGACAGCGCCTGCACGCCCGCCGCGTCGAGGGGGGCGCCGTTGTTGGCGGCGGTCAACAGCCCGTCGCGCAGCCGCAGCAGCAGCCGGCCTGCTACGCCGGCCCGCACGGCGGCGTCGGCAGCGTTTTGGGCGAGTTCGACGACGACGCGGTCGCGGTAGCCGCCGAGCGCGAAGTCCTCCTCGGTGTTCGCGTCCTCGCGGAACCGCGCCGGGGACGCCGCCCAGGCCGCCAGCACGCGCTCTCGCAGCCCGGCCGTACCGAAGGGATCCACGTTCACCAATTCCGGCCCGGCCTAACTGCGGCCGAGGGCCCCCTCGTCGTCGGCGCCGCTCGCGCGCATGCTGTCGTAGACCCACTCGTCGACGAGCGGCGGGGTGGTCTCGACGATCGGCGGCAGCGCGACCGCCTCGGAGTGCGCCCCGCACCCATGATCGACCGAGACGACCTTGCCGTCGTCGGGCGCGTACTCGTTGGCGCAGGCGCCGAACAGCTGCCGCAGCGCGCCGGCGAGCGGCACGAAGAACCCGCAGGTCGCGCAGCGGGCGGGCGCCGCCTGCGCGATCGGGCTGGTGGGACCTGCCGGACCTTCGTACCACCGCTCCGCGGCGTCGTCGCGCCCGGTGGCCGACAGCACCCGCGGGCGCCCGAGCCCGAGCTCCCACAGCTGCTGGCGGTCGGCGGCGTCGGTGGTCTCGGTGAACCCCGGCGCCAAGCGGACGTCGTCGGCAGGAGTGGGCAGCAGATCGCCGGGGCCGAGATCGCCCGGACGCAGCCGGTCGATCCAAGGCACCCACTGCGGAGCCAGCAGGGCGTCGTCGCCAGGTAGCAGCGCGATCTCGCTGACCGTGACCGACTTGGCCCGCGCGGCCCGGGCGACCGTGACGGCCCACCGCCAGCCCCGGTAGGCGAGATCAAGACATTCGAAAAAGTGGGTGACCACGCGGTCGCCCTCGGCGCGCATGCCGATGTGCGCCCCGGCCCTGCCCGGCCAGGCCATCTCGTCGGCCGCCGCCTTTGCCTCCTCGATCGCGGCCGCGCAGGCGGCGTCGACGGGCGCCGAACGGGCCCGCCTGGTCGCGGCCGAATAACGCGTTGGGCTCACCCCTCGATTGTGTCTCATCCCGACCGGTCCCTGCGCGTTCCAGGCTCCGATCGGGTAACAGTGGTCGGGTACGAGCGGTCTGAGATCGACAGATCACAAGAAACCATTGCCGTCAGAGGGTTTTTCATCGGTCTCGGAGAGGGAGACTGGTCGCTATGGGTTTGCGGGCACGCGTGGGCGCCGCCGGGCGTACGACGCGGGGGGCCGCCCAGTCCACCGGCCGGTTCCTGCGCCGCGCCACACACGCTCAGGGAGCCGGCCGTAGCGGGCTCGGCAACCTGATCGAGCTGTGCGCCGTCAACAGCGCCGGCGACGCGATGATCGCCGTCGCCCTCGCCGGCACGGTGTTCTTCGGCATGCCCATGGACGAGGCCAGGGGGCGGGTCGCGCTCTATCTCCTCGTCACGATGGCCCCGTTCGCGCTGGTGGCTCCGCTGGTGGGGCCGGCGCTCGACCACATGCGCTCCGCCCGCCGGATCGCCATCGCCGGCACCATGCTGGCCCGGGGGCTGTTGTGCTGGGGCATGGCCGGCGCCGCCACCAACGACGACCCGCTCACCTTGCTGCCGTCCGCGTTCGGCGCGCTCGTGCTGTCCAAGGCGTTCGGGGTCTCCCGGAGCGCGGTCACGCCGCGCGTGCTGCCCCCGCAGATCTCCCTCGTCACGGCCAACGCCAGGGCCACCTTCGCGGGGCTGATCACGGCGTCGGCGGTCGCCCCGCTGGCGGCCGGGCTGGCCGTGGTGGCCGGTCCCGGCTGGATCTTGCGCATCGGCACGTTCATCTTCTTCGCCGGCGCGATCTTGGGGCTGCGGCTGCCCGCGCACATCGACGCCGACGAGACCGAGGGCGCGCCCGCCAAGGCGCACAAGGGGCGCTGGCGCACGCTGCTGCGGGTCGGGCCCGCGGTCAGCGAGGCGATGCGCGCCAACGCGGCGCTGCGCGCCTACTCCGGGTTCCTCATCCTCTACCTGGCCTTCGTCCTTCGCACGAAGGGCTTCAGCTCGGTCTCGGGCAACGTGGCGCTCGGCCTGCTGGTCGCGGCGGCGGGCCTCGGCGGGCTGGCCGGCACCACCACCGGCGCGGCCGCCAAGACGCGCGCACCGCATCTCATGCTGTACGGCACGCTCGGGGTGACCACCGTGATCACGGTGGTCTGCGCGGTGTTCTTCAGCCTGTGGGCCGCGCTCGTCGTCGCGTTCGTGGGCGGCTTCGGCCAGTCGCTCGGCAAGCTCAGCCTGGACGCCGTCGTGCAGCGCAGGATCGGCGAGGAGATCCGCTCGTCCACCTTCGCCGTCTCCGAGACCATCCATCAGCTGGTGTGGGTGATCGGCGGCGTGATCGGGCTGGGCGCGTCGCTCATCGCCGACGGGCGGGTCGCGTTCGGGATCGTCGCCGCCGCGCTCGCCGCCACCCTCGTCGCGCTGCTTTCTGGGCGCGCCCGGCGGCGCCACCGGGCGGCGGAGCGACACCCGCCGCACGACGGCGAGCCCACCACGCGACCGGGCGGGCAGTCCGCGGCACAGACGGGGGGCGGGCCGTCGGTGGCGAGCGATACGTCCTGACGCCGCGCTCCGTTATTCCCGTGACCGGCCGCATTCCCCCGTGACCGGCCGGTCCCCTGACCCCCTGAGTCAGTGGTCGAGATCGTCGGCGACGGCGCGCAGCACGGCGGCGATCTTGCGCGCGTCGCGCGAGTCGGGATGCTTGCCGCGCCGGTAGGTCGTGGAGATCCCGTCGAGCAGCTTGATAAGGTCCTCGACAAGGATCACCATCTCGTCCGGCTTCTTGCGCTTGGCACGGGAGACGGACGGCGGAGCGTCGAGCACGTGCACCTGCATGGCCTGCTGACCACGGCGACCCTCGATCACGCCGAACTCCACCCGCTGGCCCGATTTGAGGGCGGTCACGCCACTCGGCAACGCGGAAGAATGCACGAAGACCTCACCACCGTCGTCACGGGTGAGGAAGCCGAAGCCCTTGTCGGCGTCGTACCACTTGACCTTGCCACTGGGCACGGGTGACCTCATCTTGCTCGTCGCTGGGGTGCTTCTCAAGGCTAGTGCCTCGCGGCGCTGGGTTGAACAGCGATCACGATCACGTACGCGGCGAGCGGGACCCGTCCGGAGCGGCCCCGTTCGAGTGCGCGCGGGAGCCGAGCCAACCCGGGAAGGCGCGGAGGTCGGGCAGCACGAAGTCGGCCCCGTAGGCCGTCAGCGCGGCCGCGTCATACGGCCCCGAGGCCACCCCCACGCTGACCGCTCCGGCCGCCTTGGCCGCGTCCACGTCACCGGTGTGGTCGCCGACGTAAACGGCGGCGCCGTGCTCCTTCAGCGCGGCCGCCTTGCCCGCCGCCCACAACGCGCCGATCACCACCGTGACCGGCAGGCCGAGCAGGCGGACGGTGCGCTCGGCGTCCCGCTGGTTCTTGGCCGTCACCACCATGGCGCGACCGCCCCGCTGCCGTACGGCGTGTACGGCCTCGTACGCACCGGCCATCGGCGTGGTGACGGGGATGGCGATCTCGGGATACAGCTCGCGGAACCGCCGCACCATGGCCGGTACCCGCTCGGCGGGGTACCAGTTGGCGAGTTCCATGTCGAGAGGCGGACCGAGTCGCGTGCAGATCAGCGCGCTGTCGATGTAGACCCCCGTCTCGGCCGCCAGCGCGTCGTAGACCGCCGCTATTCCCCGGCGTGTGTCGGCGAGGGTCATGTCGAGGTCGAAACCCACCATGAGAGACGCCACGCGTCTCAGGGTATGGGAGGGGTCATGGGCGGCCCGCACCCGCGTACCCGCGCCCCCTCGGTAGTGGCGATGCGACGGGATCCGAGTGAGAGGGCGCGGGAGCCCAGACGCGAGATCTATCCGCCCGAAACCAAGGTTTCGTACTGTGTCTATACCCCTACCCGCGCGACGAGAACCTTTCGGGTTCCATCGCATCACCGGCCCCGGCGCTGGAGACTGAGCACACCCGACAGCCGAGGTCCGCGGCCCCCCGAGAGGAAGCGCCATGACGGAGCAACCACCCGGCCGTCCCGAGCAGGCGCCCGACGCCCCCGCCAAGGACACCGCCAAGACCGCCAAGGACACCGCCAAGGCCGCGGCGACAAGCGCCACCGAGGCGCCGTCCGCCCGCCGGCGGCCGCGGCTCGGCTCGCCCCGGTACGGCCGGCGGCGGGTCGGTGACGCGCTCGCCACCGCCGTCGTGATCGTGGCGGTGGCCGTCGCCATCATTCTCGCCGTCCACGTCGTGTTCGTCGTCTTCGAGGCCAACGGCGCCAACGGCATCGTCAAGACGATCAACAGCTGGGCGGACTCGCTCGCCTGGAGCTTCAAGGACATCTTCACGCCGACCAACCCCAAGACGGCGGCGCTGGTCAACTACGGCCTGGCCGCCGTGATCTACCTGATCGCCGGACGGGTCGTCGCCGCCGTGCTGCGCCGGCTCGGCTAGGGCGTGTCTCGAAGTCCTCGTCCGTTGCGAGCGGGCGACGACGTCAGGTGACGGCCGGCAGGGCCTGCCACTCGTACCACGACATGTCGCGCCCGGGGAAGCGCACGCTCTCGAACGGCCAGGTCGCGTCGAGCCACTCCCTGACGAACTCCTCGAGTTCCTTCTCCAGGTCGTTGTCGTCCTCGTCCGACCGGACCCAAAAGCCCACCTCGGTGTCGGCGCCGGCCTTCCGCGGCGGGAAGATGTAGACACAGCCCAGCAACCTCGCCTCGTCCGGCGTCAGCACCGCGTAGGTGAAGGACCGCCGCAGCTCGCCCTCCTTTTGGTGCCAGGCCAGGTTGACGAGGTTCTGCTCGAGGGTCAGCTCGGGGCTCGGCCATTCCCAGATGCCGCCGAACTGGTGCCACAGGCGCTCCCGGCTGCTCATCACCGCGTCGAAGTAGCGCACGACATCGTGCACGCTGATGGGCCGGAGCTGGAATCGCAACCCCGCCACGAGAGTGGGCACGTAGAAGTCCTCGGGCAAGAACGCCACACCGAGCCCCTTCCGTAGCGAAGCACGAGCGTGATGGGTCCACAGCACTCTAATGTCTTCTGACCGCGCATCGGTCCCGAGCACGGCGTTCCGGTCCGCGGTCCTCTGGCCGGACTGTGCGCGCGCCGCAAGCCGCGCGGGGGGACGCCGTGCGTACGAGTACGCCCACACGGCCAGATGCCCTAATGTCATGGGGGAGGTCAACGTGATGACGAGATCGACGCGCGAGCGGATCGTGGCCGAGGCTCTTCGGCTCTTCGCGGAGCGGGGCTATGCCGCCACGTCCGTCGCCGAAATCGAGGCCGCCTCCGGGCTGTCGCCCGGGGCGGGCGGCCTCTACCGGCACTTCCGGTCCAAGGAAGAGGTGCTGGGCGCCGCCGTACGCGGCCACATCGCGCGGACCAAGGAGCAGATCAGCACGGTGATGGAGCGCGCGACGGCGCTCGAGGACCAGCCGCTCGCCGGGCGGCTGCGGCTGGCCTGCAAGGTGGGCCTCGCCAAGATGCGCGAGGAACAGGACCTGATCCGCGTGCTCTTCCGCGACCTCGACCAGTTCCCCGGCCTCGTCACCGAGATCCGCGAAGGCATCGTCAACCCGCTCTACGACGCGATCGCGTCCTGGCTCGCCCAGCAGCCCGAGTTCGCCGGCTCCGAGGAGGACTGGCCGGCGATCTCTTCCATCCTGGGCGGCTCGGTGGTCAACTACTGGCTCGCCAACGAGTCGCTGTACGAACCGCCGACCCGGATCGACGAGGAGCGGTTCATCGCCGCCTGGGCCAGGCTGGCCTTCGGCCTCATCGCCCCCGAGATCGCCCCCGAGCGCGCACCGGCGTGACCCGTACGGTCCTGGCGCCGACCGCGCGCAGCAACCGCCAGCCGAGATAGGCGGCGCCGACCGGCCCGGCGACGCGCAGCATCGCGGGCACGCTGCCGGTGCCGAGGCCGCCGAGCGAGGCCACACCGCCCGCCCCGGCCGCCACCACAGCGGCGGCGGCGAACATGGGCGCGACAAGCCCGATCATCTTCTCCCCCGCCGTCCACACCCGCGACGCGGCCCCGGCGACCGCCCCGAAGATCCACAACGGCACCGGCAGCAATGCCCCGCCAATGCCGATGAGCGCGATCGCGCCGACCTCCACCGGCCGCCCCCGAAACAGCGTCTCCAGTTCCACCGCGCCGCCCTCGTCTACGGGGACGGGTCGTACCGGCTCGGCCGGCGTCCTCCCGGCGGCGCGTCCGGCGGCGCGTCCGGCGGCCGCCCGCCGGACCCGGTCCCCGGGGCGCGCTACCGGCTGTACGGGGCCGCGCACCGGTTCGCCGGAGCGCCGCACGGAGCCGCGTACCGGCCGGGACGGCCGGGACGGCCGGGTCGGCCGCCACATCGATCCCGCGGGCGGCGCCGTCGGTTCGGCAGGCGGCGGCCGCACCGGTTCCGCCGGCCCGGACCCGGGCCGGTGCTCCGACCCCGGCCCCGGCCGGTCGGCGTCTTCGGGGACGGCCCGGGCGTGGGTCTCATCGAGCCGGCGGCGCTCCCGCCGGACGAGCGCCTCGGGGTCGCCGAACCGCTCCAGCACCTTGCGCACCTGGCTGGGCTCGGTCGCGCCGCCCGCGGCCGCGCGCTGCTCCTCGATGCGTCGCCGCAGCCGCGCCATGAAGTCGATCCGCTCCCGAGAGCCCAGGTAGCGGTGCGCGGCGTCGTTCGCTCGGCTCAAGTACTCCAGGACGACCTGGTCGGCAGGCTCGCTCATCGTTCACCGTTCCGCCTCGGTCCCGATTGTGCTGTACCCGCCTCGGCCCCGCTCATGAGCCGATCCTGACCTACGGTTGTGGAGATGGAAACGTACGCCGACTGGGTGCGCGCGCGCAGTGACACCGAACTGCGCGCGCTGCTCGCCGAACGCCCGGAGCTGATCACTCCGGTGCCGGCGGACATGGGCGCGCTCGCCGCCCGCGCGGCGACCCCCTCGGCGATCGTGCGCGGCCTGGATCGGCTCGACAGGTTCGCGCTGGCCACGGTGGAGGCGCTGCTCGCGCTGCCCCAGCCGGCGCCGTACGAGCGGCTGGTGGCCGCGCTCGATCCGGCCGCGGACGCGTCGCCACGAGACCAGACCGGCGAACAGACCGGCGGGCGGGCCGGCGAACAGGCCGACGGGCAGGTCGCCGGACGGGTCAGGGCCGCCGTCGACCGCCTCAGGACGCTCGCCCTCTTCTGGGGCGACGACGACGCGCTGCGCACCGCCCCGGGGATGGCCCAGGCGCTGCCCCATCCCGCCGGGCTCGGCCCGCCCGCCAGGGAGGCATTCGCCGGGTACGCGACCGAGCGGCTCGAGGCCCTGGCGACCGACATCGGTGTGGTGTCGGCCACCGCGTTCCCGGTCGCCGAGGCGCTGATCGACGCCATCGCCGTCCGCCTCGCCGATCCGGGCGACCTGATCGCGGCCGCCGGCGCCGACGCGCGCGCCGCGCTCGACGACCTGACCTGGGGCCCTCCCGTCGGCCGGGTCGGCGGGGCCCGGCGGCCGGTCCGCACCGCCACCGCCGCATCGCCGATCGAACGGCTGCTCGCCCGCGGGCTGCTGGCCGCCGCCGACGAACGCACCGTCGTGCTGCCGAGGGAGGTGGCCCTCCACCTGCGGGCCGGCCGGCTGTTCCGCGAGCCCGTCGACGGCCCGCCCCCGCTCGACGGCGCCGTACGCGACCGGTCGCTGGTCGACAGGACCGCCGGCGGCCAGGCGTTCACCCTCGTTCGCACGGTCGAAGACCTGCTCGACCGGTGGGGCGTGCGGCCGCCGCCGGTGTTGCGCACCGGCGGGCTCTCGGTCCGCGACCTGCGTGCAACGGCGACGGATCTCGACGTGCCCGAGTGGACGGCCGCCCTGCTGCTCGAGGTCGCCTACGCCGCCGGGCTGCTCGCCCGGGACGGCGGCGAATGGCTGCCGACCCGCGCGTTCGACCTGTGGCGGCTGCGGGACGCGGCCGTACGCTGGACGGAGCTGGCGAGCGCCTGGCTCGACACCGATCGGGTGCCCGGCCTGGCAGGCGAACGCGACGAACGCGACAAGACGATCAACGCGCTGGCCGGGGAGTCGGTCCGGACCAGCGCGGCCCCGGTGCGGCGTGCGGTCCTCGGCGCGCTCGCCCGCACCGCCGCCGCGCCCGGTGCGGACGCCGTACGGGCGTACCTGGCCTGGCGGGAGCCGCGGCGCGGCGGACGGTTGCGCGACCGCCTGATCGACTGGACCCTGCGCGAGGCCGAGGTACTCGGGCTGACCGGTCTCGGCGCCCTGACGTCCTACGCTCGCGCGCTGCTGGCCGCCGAAGACCTCGCCGATGACGGCGGCGGGGCGGCAACGGCCCAGGGAACGCGCAGGGGTGCGGATGCGGGAGCGGGTGCGGGTGCGGGTAGGAGTGCGGGTGCGGGTAGGAGTGCGGGTGCGGCCGCGGACCCTGTCGCCGTCGCGGCGGCGCGACTCGATTCCGTGCTGCCCGAGCCCATCGACCACGTGCTGATCCAGGCCGACCTCACCGCCGTCGCGCCCGGCCCGCTCGTCGCCGATCTCGCCAGGGAGCTGGCGCTGATGGCCGACGTCGAGTCGACCGGCGGCGCCACCGTCTATCGGTTCGGCCCCGAGTCGGTGCGGCGCGCGCTCGACGCCGGACGAACGGCCGCCGACCTGCTGGACGTGCTGACGCGCCACTCGCGGACTCCCGTGCCGCAGCCGCTGACGTACCTGATCGAGGACGTCGCCCGCAGGCACGGCCACCTGCGCGTCGGGATCGCTTCGTCCTATGTGCGCTGCGACGACCCCGCCACGCTCGATGAGATCTTCGCCTCGCGCGAGGCGCCGGCGCTGCGCATGCACCGGCTCGCGCCGACGGTGGTCGCCAGCAGGCTGACCCGGACCGAGCTGCTCGAATCGCTGCGCGCGATGGGCTTCGCTCCCGTCGCCGAGTCGGCCGAGGGCGGGATGGTGATCACCCGGCCCGACGCCAGGCGCGCCGGTACGGCGGTCACGGGGACGCCGAGCGCCGCCGCGGGGTGGCAGGCGGCCGACTCGCCGGGCCGAGGGGCCGCGGGCGGCGGTTCCAGGGGCGGGGATTTCACGGACGGCGCCTCGTACCCGGCCGGCATGCCGCGCCGGCCGCGCGCGTCGGGCGGCCCGTTGTCCCCCGATGACGCCGTGGTCGCCGCCGCCGTACGCGCGCTGCGCGCCGGCGACGAGGCCGCCCGGCACGGCTCGGAGTTCGCCGCCCGGTCGCGGCCGGCCGCGCCGGACGGCGAGCCGCCCCGCACCCCGTCGCTGGCGACCGTCGAGGAACTGCGCGCCGCCGTCGAGCGCGGCGGACGGGTGTGGATCGGCTACCTCGACCAGCAGGGGCAGGCGTCCTCGCGGATCGTCGAGCCGATACGCGTCGACGGCGGCTACCTGACGGCCTACGACGCCACCCGGGCCAGCGTCCAGCGGTTCGCCCTGCACCGCATCACGGGGGTCGCCAAGGTCGATTCCCGTGCTTCCTCTTGACGTGAGCGCGGAACAACGGTCGGCTATTAGTCCCCGGGGGCCGTACTCGTCAGTAGAAAGGATGGCGGTGATGAGCGAGTCGCACACGGAGTCGCACACCGATACGCATACGCTCGGCAGGCTCGCGGAAGAGTCGTGGCAGCGGTTCGACGATTATGAGTCCCTGTACTTCGAGGGCACCTGGCACCGCAGCCATCATCTGGCCCAGCGGGCCCGCCGGGTGACCGGAGGCTTCCGCGAGCTCGGCGTCCGCCCCGGCGACCGGGTGGCGGTGATGATGGCGAACTGCCCCGAGGTGCCGATCACGTACTGGGCGCTGTGGCGCGCGGGCGCGGTCGTGACGCCGATCGTCTTCCTCGTCTCCGCCGACGAGCTACGGCACATCCTCACCGACAGCGGCGCCCGCGCGATCGTCACCACGCCCGAGGTGCTGTTGACCGTGCAGATGGCCACGGACGGCCTCGACATCGCGATCGTCGTCGTGGGCGACGGTCCCGAGCAGACGATCCCGTACGCGCAGCTCGAATCGTGCGACGAGGCGCCGCTCGTCAACACGGCGGAGGACGACCTGGCCGCGCTCATGTACACCGGCGGCACGACGGGGCGGGCCAAGGGCGTCATGCTCACCAACGCCGGGCTCTACCACACGTCGCGTGCCGCGCGGGAGGCCACCGAGGTTCCCGGGCTCCTCCGCTCGCTGGTGCCGCTGCCGCTGTCCCACGCGTACGGCCTCATCGTCACGCTGGGCGGGATGCAGGCCAGCGAGCCGGGCACCGCCGTGCTCATGCGATGGTTCGAGCCGAAGGAATGGGAGCGCCTCGCCGCCGAGCACCGCATCCAGTTCGGCTCGCTCGTCCCGGCGATGATCCACATGCTGCTCGCCAACCCCGAGTTCGGCGGCACGCCACTGCCCGATCTGCGGTACGTCACGTCCGGCGCGGCGCCGTTGGCCAGGGAGACCCTGGAGGAGTTCGAGCGGCGGCTGCCCGGCGTCCAGATCCTCGAGGGGTACGGCCTGACCGAGACCAGCGCGGTCACCTCCGTCAACCCGCCCGGGCGCAGGAAGGTCGGCAGCGTGGGCCTGCCGCTGCCGGGCTATGAGGTGACGATCCGCGACGAGGACGGCAAGGAGCTGTCGACGGGCGAGGACGGCGAGATCTGCGTGCGCAGCGCCTCGCTCATGCGCGGCTACTGGCACGAGCCCGACACCAGCACCACCGCCATCGTCGACGGCGAACTGCACACGGGCGACATCGGGCACCTCGACGAGGACGGCTACATCTACGTCGTCGACCGCAAGAAGGATCTCATCATCCGCGGCGGGTTCAACGTCTTCCCGCGTGACGTCGAGGACGCCCTGAGCGAGCATCCCGAGGTGACGATGGCCGGGGTGGTGGGCCGTCCCGACCCCAAGAGCGGCGAGGAGATCGTCGCGTTCGTCTCGCTGGCGCCGGGGGCGACGGTGACGCCGGACGAGCTCATCGCCTGGACGCGTGAGCGCATCGGCAAGATCAAGTACCCGCGCGAGGTGCACGTGGTCGACGCCGTCCCCGTGACCAGCGTCTTCAAGACCGACCGCAAACGTCTGCGCCAGATGCTCGCCGAGCAGACCGAAGGATAGGCACGGCAGCTCGCCGGACCTGGCCCGCGCGCCGGGACGGGTGCCGTAATTTATGCGGGTGGCGATCGACAAGAGCGGTGATGTGTGGCGCGGGGAGGATGCCGCCGACCTCGCGGACTACCTTCGCGACTTCGAGGCGGGCGGC
This sequence comes from Streptosporangiaceae bacterium, assembly GCA_035765195.1. GTDB lineage: Bacteria > Actinomycetota > Actinomycetes > Streptosporangiales > Streptosporangiaceae > CALAED01. The sequence goes on along the minus strand of DASTYC010000012.1, from coordinate 125,605 downwards.
TACCGGGTCGGCCGGGTCGTGGCGGCGGAATGTTCGGGATGCGCCGGCGGCGTGTTCCGGCTGCGCGCCGACGCCGACGAAGGCTGTGCCGAGCGTACGTGTGCCGCATGCGGCAAGACGGCGTTGTTGCTGGACAGCGAGGACTACTGGGAGGGCGCCGCACCGGAGGACGTCCGGTGCCGGTGCGGCGCCGATCTCTTCGAGGTCGGCGTCGCCTTCTCCCTGCGCGCGAACGGCGACGTGCGCTGGGTCAGCGTCGGGATGCGCTGTACGAGCGACGGCGTCCTCGGCTGCTGCGCCGACTGGAAGATCGACTACAGTCCCTCGGCCGACCTCCTCGACCGGGTGTAAGCGCCGAGACGCCGGCGGTCAGACGAAGTCGAACAGCGGCGGGAACACCAGGACCACGATCCACGCCCACACGGCGTAAACGGGTAGGTAGCCGGTCTGCCAGCGCTCCAGCGCCGCGAACGGCGTGTGCCGGCGGACGAACCCCTGAACCAGCCACGCCGACCAGGCGAGATTGGCGAGCAGGATGATGTTCTCGCCGAGCGCCGCCGCCTTGTTGGGTGTGGTGCCGTACTCGCTGATGCGCCCGGTGATCTCCTGCAGCACCAGCACGTCGATGGCGAGCGCGGCGACCACGAGGGCGAACTGCAGCTTGTCGAAAAGGCCGGGCGGGGTCAGCGGGTCGCGGGCGGAGATCGAGTAGAGCAGCAACCCCAGCACCACGACCAGCAACAGGTCGAACAGGATCAGCGCTTCCCGCTCGACATCGATGCCGCCGCGGGTCCAGCCGAGCGCGACGAGGAAGGCCAGCATCACGGCGGTGAACAGCGGAGTGAACAGCCGGGTGAGCACCGGCGCGATGTTCTCGACGACGCTCTGCTTGGCCTCGACGAGCCACCCGGCCACCACCACGGCGGCCATGGCGCCGCAGGGGGCGAGCCACTGCGAGACGAAGACCTCAGGCTCGATCCCGATGGCCTGGAAGGTCCCGACGGTGAACGCGATCAGCACCCCGCCGCCGAGGGCGATGAGGGTGAAGTAGACGAACCATTCGCCGGTGAAGCGGATGAAGTCCATGCGCCGGCGTCCGGAGCGCAGGTCGTCGGCCACATAGGCCAGACCGACCACGAGCCACAGGGCGATGGGCAGATGGATGCCGGTCAGCACCAGTGACTGGGAGTCTTCGGCGAGCTGGTAGACGTTGGCCGCGACGGCGCCGAGTGCGAACAACGCCACCAGCACGCCGATGAGCGCCCTGCCGGCCTGCCGGCGCCACGCCAGGAAGCCCGCCAGCCAGGGCAGCGCGAACAGGCTGAAGTTGGGTCCGTAGAACGCGGCGTCGTCTTCGAGGCTCAACCCGAACAGCGCCGGCGCTTTGATGGACAGCGCGGCGCCGGCCGCACAGATGATCATCGCGAACAGGTCGCGCCGCGATCGGCCGGCCGCCACCGGGCCGGCGGTCTCGCCGGTCAGCACGAGTTGCTTCCACAGCCGTTCCGAATGCTCCCGGGCGAACTCGCGGGACAGGTCGTCCAGGCTGCCCATCCGTTTGACCGCGATGAGGAACGCCTCGTCGGGGCGCAGGCCGACGGCGACGAGCTCGTCGACGGAACCGCGGAGATGGTCTTCGAGCTCGTCGGCGTCGGACTGCCGTAGCTCCGGGCGGCGCCGCACGTAGTGCCGCCACTGCGCGAACTGGGTCTCTAGCCCGTTCTGCTCGTCTGATGTTGTCATGCCGATCCCTCCCGCGGGATCGCGGTCAACGACCTGAAGTCGCCGGGGCCGCGCCAGATCTCCTTGAGCGCGTCCACGACCGTGGCCCATTGCCGGCGTTGCTCGGCGAGCTCGGCCAAACCGCTGTCGGTGATGCGGTAGTACTTGCGTCGCCGTTCGCCGGTGACCGCCCGCCAGCTCGACTCCACATGTCCCAGGCGCTCGAGCCGATGCAGCAGCGGGTAGAGCAACCCCTCGGTCCAGTCGAGCTCTCCACCGGACAGCTCGTTGATCCGCCTGAGGATCGCGTAGCCGTAGCTCTCCTCCTCGGCCAGGATGCCCAGCACCATCGGTGTCGCCGAGGCCGCCACCAGATCCTTGGCAACCCTCACGAGATCCTCCATCGATACCTAGAGCCTTAATGCATAGTAAATCTAGGTATTCACACGGCGCAAGGGCGGCAGGGTTCACAGGACGGGACGGGCTCCCCGAGACTGGGACTCCTGTCCATCGGACCCGGGAGAGCCGTGAGCGCTGTGCCGTGGGCCGTGGTGGCCACCACCGCCGGGGGTGTCGCCACCACACTGCTCGGCGTGGTGGCCGGCGGACTCCTCGGCCGCCGGACCCAAGACCGCCATTGGCTGAAGGACACCAAATCCGCCGCCTACGCGGCGGTGCTGCGGGAATACATGCGCGTCGAATTCGATCTCCGCCGCGCTCACCTCGGCCGCCGCCCGCCCCAGGTCGACTGGGCCCAGTGGGGAGCGGCCCTGGCGACCTTGAGCCTCGTCGCCGAAGACCGGGTCGTGCTGGCCGCACAGGCCATCACCGAGACCCTGAACGGCATGGAGGCCTACATCCACGCCGGAGATCGAGACGAAGACGCATGGGCACGCCTGCTGAACACCCTCGCCGACGCGCAGATGGAGTTCGTCAACACGGCACGGCAGAGCCTGGACAAGACCCAGTCCGCACTGAGCACCCGCATCGGCGGCCCGCTGACACAGCACGACGATCGGTGATCCAGGACACGTATCGCCGGAACGAACATGGGCATCGTGACAGAAGGTGCCCACGTCTCATGGGCCGTCAGAAGGACTTGTCGCAGGTGGGGAGCGAGGCCCGCAGGCCGAGGACATCGGCGCTGGTGAGGATGTCTCACACTTGCACTCGGGCGGGTAGAGTGCTAAACAGTCGGTTGGCACTCTACAGTTGAGAGTGACAATCCCAGGAGTTGGGATCGGGGCGATGAGGCCTCACGTTCGACGGCTGCATGGAAGTCGCCGACCGGGGGCCGTCCGTCGCGGGCGTCGGCTCGATCCGTCATAGTCACCCATGTTCCGGGAGGACTGGAGCCTATGGCTGCCAAGATGATCGCGTTCGACGAAGATGCCCGCAGGGGTCTCGAGCGCGGCATGAACCAGCTTGCCGATGCCGTCAAGGTGACCTTGGGTCCCAAGGGCCGCAACGTCGTGCTGGAGAAGAAGTGGGGTGCCCCCACGATCACCAACGACGGTGTATCGATCGCCAAGGAGATCGAGCTCGAGGATCCGTGGGAGAAGATCGGCGCCGAACTCGTCAAGGAAGTCGCCAAGAAGACCGACGACGTCGCCGGTGACGGCACGACGACGGCCACCGTGCTGGCCCAGGCGCTGGTGCGCGAGGGGCTGCGCAACGTCGCCGCCGGCGCCAACCCGATGTCCCTCAAGCGGGGCATCGAGTCCGCGGTCGAGCGGGTGAGCGAGGAGCTGTCCAAGCTCGCCAAGGACGTGGAGACCAAGGAGCAGATCGCCTCGACGGCCTCCATCTCGGCCGGCGACACCCAGATCGGCGAGATGATCGCCGAGGCGATGGACAAGGTCGGCAAGGAAGGCGTCATCACCGTCGAGGAGAGCAACACCTTCGGCCTCGAGCTCGAGCTCACCGAGGGCATGCGCTTCGACAAGGGCTACATCTCGGGTTACTTCGTTACCGACCCCGAGCGGATGGAAGCGGTCCTCGATGACCCGTACATCCTGATCGTCAGCTCCAAGGTGTCGGCCAACAAGGACCTGCTGCCGGTGCTCGAGGCCGTCATGCAGGCGAGCAAGCCGTTGCTGGTCATCGCCGAGGACGTGGAGGGTGAGGCGCTGTCCACCCTGATCGTCAACAAGATCCGCGGCATCTTCAAGTCCGTCGCCGTCAAGGCGCCGGGCTTCGGCGACCGCCGCAAGGCGATGCTGGGCGACATCGCCACCCTCACCGGTGGCCAGGTCATCAGCGAGGAGGTCGGTCTCAAGCTCGAGAACGTCACCCTCGACATGCTCGGCAGGGCACGCAACGTCGTCATCAGCAAGGACGAGACGACGATCGTGGACGGCGCCGGTGACGCCAACGAGATCGCCGGCCGGGTCAACCAGATCCGCGTCGAGATCGACAACACCGACTCCGACTACGACCGCGAGAAGCTGCAGGAGCGGCTCGCCAAGCTGGCCGGCGGCGTCGCCGTCATCAAGGCCGGCGCGGCCACCGAGGTCGAGCTGAAGGAGCGCAAGCACCGCATCGAGGACGCCGTCCGCAACGCGCGGGCGGCCGTCGAGGAGGGCATCGTCCCCGGCGGCGGCGTCGCGCTGCTGCAGGCGGCGACCACGGCGTTCGAGAAGATCGACCTCGAAGGCGACGAGGCGACCGGCGCGGCTATCGTCCGCCGGGCGCTCGAGGAGCCGCTGAAGCAGATCGCGGTGAACGCCGGCCTCGAGGGCGGCGTCGTGATCGAGAAGGTCAAGGGTCTGCCCGTGGCCAACGGCCTCAACGCCGCCACGGGCGACTACGTCAACATGTTCGAGGCGGGGATCATCGACCCGGCCAAGGTGACGCGTTCCGCACTGCAGAACGCGTCGTCGATCGCCGCGCTGTTCCTCACCACCGAGGCGGTCATCGCCGAGAAGCCGGAGAAGGACAAGGCCCCGGCCACGCCGGGCGCCGGCGACATGGACTTCTGAGGTCCTGACGTCCCAACTCCATCAACGCGAAAAGGGCGGTCCCGATCTGGGGCCGCCCTTTTCGCGTCACCCGCGGATCCCGATATGTACACGTGAGGGGGTTCCGAGACGCGTGAGACCGAGGTACGGTCCCGAGCGTGCAGGCCTCCCCAGGACGGCAGAACCGCTGGTGGATCTCGCCCGTGATCCCGACGATCGCGAACGTCGCACTGGCCGTGCTGTGGGCGTTCTCGGTTTTCGGCGGCTGGGGCACGGCCGCGTTCTGCGGCGACGACGCGGCACGGAGCTGCGCCGACGGGGTCGACCTCGCGGCCGGCGTCTCCGCCGTACCCGCCGCTGTCGCCGCCGCGCTGGCGCTGGGATCTTGGCTGTCGCCCGCCATCCGGCGCGACCTCGATCGGCTCGACGGCCTGCTCGCGCTCGCCGCCGTGGGCTGGGTCGTCGCCGAAGGCATCCTTTTCGTCGGCGGCTATCTCGCCCAGCCCTGACCGGTTCCCCCGCGCGGCGGCGGTCAGATCTCGTTCAGAGCGGCAGAGGGGTCAGAGGGTCAGAAGGTCGGTGCGTTCAGATCTCGTCGCCGGCGAGCACGGCGTCGGCGTCGACGATGCGGTAGGCGTAGCCCTGTTCGGCGAGGAAGCGCTGCCGGTGCGCCGCGTAGTCCTGGTCGAGAGTGTCGCGGGCCACGACGGCGTAGAAGCGGGCACCGCGGCCGGAGGCCTTGGGGCGGAGCAGCCGGCCGAGCCGCTGCGCCTCCTCCTGGCGCGAGCCGTACGAGCCGGACACCTGGATCGCGACGGCCGCCTCGGGCAGGTCGATGGAGAAGTTGGCGACCTTCGAGACCACGAGCAACGAGATCTCGCCGGCGCGGAACGCGTCGAACAGCCGCTCCCGCTCCCGCACCCTCGTGTCACCCTTGATCACCGGGGCGTCGAGCAGCTCGCCGAGCTCGTCGAGCTGATCGATGTACTGCCCGATGACGAGGGTCTGCTCGCCCGCGTGCCGCGCCGCCAGCGCCTGGATCACCTTGGTCTTGGTCGCCGTCGTGGCGCAGAACCGGTACCGCAGGTCGGGCTCGGCGGTGGCGTACGCGAGGCGCTCGGAGTCGGTCAGCGTGACCCGCACCTCGACGCAGTCGGCCGGCGCGATCCAGCCCTGCGCCTCCATCTCCTTCCACGGCGCGTCGTAGCGCTTCGGCCCGATCAACGAGAAGACGTCGCCCTCCCGGCCGTCCTCGCGCACGAGCGTCGCGGTCAACCCGAGACGGCGGCGGGCCTGCAGGTCGGCGGTCATGCGGAAGATCGGCGCGGGCAGCAGGTGCACCTCGTCGTAGACGATCAGTCCCCAGTCGCGGGCGTCGAACAGCTCCAGGTGGGCGTAGGCGCCCTTCCGCCGGGTCGTCATGATCTGGTACGTGGCGATGGTCACCGGCCGGACCTCCTTGGTGGCGCCGGTGTACTCGCCGATCTCGTCCTCGGTGAGGGACGTGCGGCGCAGCAGTTCCTGCTTCCACTGGTGCGCGGCGACGGTGTTGGTCACCAGGACCAGCGTGGTGGCCCGGGCGTGCGCCATCGCCGCCGCCCCGACGATCGTCTTGCCCGCGCCGCACGGCAGCACCACGACGCCCGACCCGCCGTGCCAGAACGATTCGGCGGCCTGCTTCTGGTACGACCGCAGCCCCCAGCCGTCCTCGCGAAGCTCGATCGGGTGCGCCTCGCCGTCCACGTACCCGGCGAGGTCCTCCGCCGGCCAGCCGAGCTTGAGCAGCGCCTGCTTGAGGGTGCCGCGTTCGCTCGGGTGGACGACCACGGAGTCGTCGCCGACGCGATCGCCGAGCAGCGGGCTGATCTTCTTGGCCCGCATCACCTCTTCGAGCACCGCCCGATCGGTCGAGACCAGGACCAGGCCGTACGAGGGATGCTTTTCCAGCCGCAGCCGCCCATATCGCGCCATCGTGTCCGCGACGTCGACGAGCAGCGCGTGCGGCACCGGGTAGCGGGAGTACTGCAGCAGCGCGTCGACGACCTGCTCGGCGTCGTGGCCGGCCGCTCGGGCATTCCACAGCGCCAGCGGCGTCACCCGGTAGGTGTGGACGTGTTCAGGGGAACGCTCGAGCTCGGCGAACGGAGCGATGTCCCTGCGGCACGCGCCGGCGAGGTCGTGGTCGACCTCGAGCAACAGGGTCTTGTCGGATTGAACGATGAGCGGTCCGTCGGTCACGGGCTGCCTTTCCCCCATGCGAAACGAAGACTTCAGTCTGCAACACCGCGGCCTGGCCGGGACTTCCCCATCAGTTATTCACCATGTAGGCGACGATGAAGATCACGGCTTCGATCACGAAGTTGAGGCCGCAGCAGATCCAGCTGTACATGGTCAGCTTGCGCGCCGCCTCGGGGTCGGAACCGATCTTGTTGACCGCCATTCCGCCGAGGATCAACCCCGGTAGCCAGGCGATGCCGATGCCGCAGACAAAGACCAGGCCGACGCAGTTGCCGACGATGGCGGCCACGGCGGCGGCGTTGCTGGGCTGCTGTTGCGGGATGCCGGGCGGGCCGTACATGCCGCCATAGACATCGTGCCCCGCCTGCCCGTACTGCGGTTGCCCGTACTGCTGCTGGGCGTACGGGTCCTGCCAGCCCGGCTGCGGACCGTACGGGTCCTGGGCGTACGGATCTTGGCCGTAGGGGCCCTGGTTGTAAGGACCCTGGCTGTAAGGGCCTTGCCAGCCGGACGGAGGCCGGCCCCCATACCCGCTCATCTCCGCCCTCCGCCCGCCACAGGAATCGACATACGAACGGTACCTCCGTGTTGGTACCGCTATTTGGATTGAGCGGGGAGCCGTCTAGTTCCGGCGAAGCGTCACGATCTGAGGCGAGGGTGGAAACGAGGGGTCGGGGGCCGGCCGCCCCACGGGCGATCAGATCATGCGGACGGACTCCGCCTGAGGGCCTCGATCGCTCTGGGTGATCTCGAACTCGACCCGCTGCCCCTGGTCCAGGGAGCGGTAGCCGTCCATCTGGATGGCCGAGTAGTGCACGAACACATCACGGCCGCCGTCGACGGCGATGAAGCCATAACCCTTGTCCGCGTTGAACCATTTGACAGTGCCTTGCGCCATTCTCAACCTCGGCGATGCAGCGGCCGGCGAGCGGCCGCGGATTATCCTGCGGGTCCAGCCCCGGCTTGCTGGATCCGGCGATCACACCAGAGCGTGATCGGCTCGACCATACTGGTGACAATCGCGCATTCGACACCCTCACCGCGAAGAGATCAATCGGCCGGTCCTGGCCACGCACAATTTCGTTCAGGGTCCGACCTGGAGGGCGCGGTCTTCGGCAAGATCCGCGCCCTGCCAAGAGCCGCGATCAGCCGCCGGCGACGGCCGGGATCACCGAGATCTGCGCGCCTTCCGGCGTCGCGGTGTCGAGACCGGAGGCGAACCGGACGTCCTCATCGCCCACATAGACGTTGACGAATCGCCGGATCTTGCCCTCGTCGTCGAGAATGCGGGCCGCGATGCCGGAGTAGTTGGCATCCAGATCCGAGATGACCTCGCGAAGCGTGCCGCCCGTGGCCTTGACCTCCGATTCGCCGCCGGTGTAGCTGCGGAGAATCGTGGGGATCCGAACACTGACGCTCATCCGAGGCCTGCCTTTCGGAATGCTTCGAGCGAAGCGGGGATGGTGGCGGACGGCCGGGCCACCGGGGCCACGGCGTCCAGGGTCTTGAGCCCGTCTCCGGAGTTGATGATCACTGTCTCGGCCGCCGGGTCGAGCTGCCCCGTGGAGACCAGCTTGCGGAGCGTCGCGACCGTGACGCCGCCCGCGGTCTCACCGAAGATCCCTTCGGTGCCGGCGAGCAGGCGAATCCCCTCGACCACCTCGGCGTCGGTGACGTCCTCCACAGCACCGCCGGTGCGCCGCACGATGTCGAGGACGTACGGACCGTCGGCCGGGTTGCCGATGGCGAGGGACTTGGCGATGGTGTCGGGCCGGACCGGCCGGACGACATCGTGCCCGGCCTTGAAGGCGGCGGCCACCGGGCCGCAGCCGGCGGCCTGGGCGCCGAAGACCTTGTAGGGCCGGTCCTCGACCAGGCCGAGCGCGATCAGCTCACGGAACGCCTTGTCGATCTTGGTGAGCTGAGAGCCGGAGGCGACGGGCACCACGATCTGGTCGGGCAGCCGCCAGCCGAGCTGCTCGGCGATCTCGAAGCCGAGCGTCTTGGAACCCTCCGCGTAGTAGGGCCGGACGTTGACGTTGACGAACGCCCAGTCGTCCCGCTCCCCCGCGATCTCCGAGGCCAGCCGGTTGACGTCGTCGTAGTTGCCCTCGACCGTGACGAACAGCCCGCCGTAGACCGCCGTAGTGATGATCTTCTGAGTCTCGAGGTCGGCCGGCACGAACACGGCGCTGCGGATGCCGGCGCGGGCGGCCGCGGCGGCCACAGCGTTGGCCAGGTTGCCCGTCGACGGACAGGCCAGCACCTTGAAGCCGAGCTCGCGGGCCGCGGCCAGCGCGACAGCCACGACCCGATCCTTGAACGAGTGGGTGGGGTTGCCGCTGTCGTCCTTCACCCACAGCCGTTGCAGTCCGAGCGACTCGGCCAGTTGATCGGCCCGGACCAGCCGGGTCAGCCCCGGCTCGGTGTTGGGCGTTTCGGCCACGTACGACGGCACCGGCAGCAGGCCGCGATAGCGCCAGATGCTGCGCGGCCCGGACTCGATGTCCGCGTGCGTGACGGCGCCGAACTCATAAGAGATCTCCAGGGGGCCAAAACACTGCTCGCAGGCGTAGCGCGGGCCGAGATCGTACGTCTCGCCGCACTCGCGGCAGGTAAGGGCTTTGGCAGGGCCGAGATCAGTGGGGGCAGAAGTGTGTCCCATGTGTCTGCGAGGCCTTTCTCCTCATCTTTCCCGCGCCACCTTGGTCGCGAGTCGGAGTTGGCACCATGTCCCGGGCGGGCCTCGCTGCCATGTCCGCGAGTGCGTCACCGGGGAGGTTGCCGGGGCTTCACAGGGCCGGTCCCTCCACCCCTCTGGATGAGCTGTATTCAGTTGTCGAGGCGCTCCGTGGAAGACCGGCCCAGGGCCACTGTGCTTCCTGCACCCCTCTGGTTGAGCTGTATTCAGTTGTCGAGGCGCTCCGTGGAAGACCGGCCCAGGGCCACTGTGCTTCCCGCACCCACTAGTCGAACTGTATTCAGTTTTCGCGAGTTTGCTGCGACCCGGGCGTGCTGCGCCGGATCTGTTAAAGGCGACTCTACCTGCTGACGGCCCAGAACCCGAGCGGGCATTCCATTCTCTGAGACGGCGCGGGAACCGGGTACATGGATGACGGCCCGGTCGGGCATGCCACACTGCCGCCATGAGCGCCATGAGTGGGACGCAGATCCTCGTCGCCTCCAACCGCGGTCCCGTGTCGTTCGCCCTCGCCGACGACGGCAAGCTGACCATGCGACGGGGCGGCGGCGGGCTCGTCTCCGGGCTGGCCTCGGTGGCCGGCGAGGCCGACGTGATCTGGGTGTGCGCCGCGCTGGACGACGCCGATCGGGCGGCCGCCCGGCAGGCCCCCGACGGGCGGCTCGACCTGGCGGGACACGACACGGGCGGCGCCGCGGTACGCATGCTCGACATCCCGGCGGCGACGTTCCACCGCGCCTACAACTCGGTGGCCAACTCCACGCTCTGGTTCGTCCACCACCTGCTGTACGACACGCCCAACAAGCCGCATTTCAACGCCAGGTCCCGGCGCGACTGGCAGTCGTACGAGGCGTACAACGCGGCCTTCGCGGACGCGCTGGGGCGCGACGCGGCACGCGGCGCGAAGGCGGCGATCCAGGACTATCACCTGACGCTCGCGCCGCGGATGCTGCGCGACCGGCGACCCGACCTCAAGATCGCGCACTTCTCGCACACGCCGTGGGCACCGCCCGAGTACTACCGGCTGCTCCCGGACGACATCGGCGTTCAGGTGCTCGAAGGCGTGCTCGGCGCCGATCACGCCGGCTTCCTCACCGAACGCTGGGCCGAGGCGTTCCTCGACTGCTGCGAGGTGGTGCTCGGCGCCAAGGTCGACCGGCTCTCCCGTACGGTCATGTACGCGGGCCGGGCCACGCGCGTGGGGGTGCACGCGCTCGGCATCGACGGGCCCGCGCTGCGCGAGCGCGCGGCTCAGGCCGACGTGCTGGCGCGGGCACAGGCGCTGCGCGACCGCGTCGGCGACCGGCAGCTGATCGTACGCATCGATCGCACCGAGCTGTCGAAGAACATCGTGCGCGGACTCGCCGCCTACAGGGAGCTGCTGACCAAGCACCGCGAGTGGCATGACCGCATCGTTCATCTGGCCTTCGCCTATCCGTCGCGGCACGACCTGCCGGAGTACCGGGAGTACACGGCCGCCGTCCAGCGGGAGGCGGCCGCGATCTCCGACGAGTTCGGCAACACCGGGTGGGAGCCGCTGATCTTGCAGGTGAACGACGACTACCCGCGGTCGCTCGCCGCCTATGGCCTGGCCGACGTACTGCTGGTCAACCCGATCAGGGACGGGATGAACCTCGTGGCCAAGGAGGGGCCGACGCTATCGGAGCGCGGCTGCGCGCTGGTGCTGTCGCGCGAGGCGGGCGCGGCCGCCGAGCTCGGCGACGACGCGCTGGTGGTGAACCCCTACGACGTGTCGCAAACCGCGGAGGCGCTGCACCGGGCGCTGCTCATGCCCAGCGACGAACGCGCGGAACGCACGGAACGGCTGGCCCGGGCCGCCACCGCGCTCCCCCCGCAGCAGTGGTTCGCCGACCAGCTCGCCGCCCTCGACTGAGCCGCCGAGCCTGAGCGCGCCCCCGGCCGGTTCCCTAATGGGATCTAGCCGGTGTAGGACTCGCCGAGGGTTTGGCGGACCTGCTTGCGCGCCTCGTGGATACGCGACTTCACCGTGCCGAGCGGCAGGCCCAGTTGCTCGGCGATCTCGGTGTACTCCAGCTGGGAGACGTCGCGCAGCACGAGCGCCGCGACCAGGTCGGGCTTGCGGCGCTCCAGGTCCTCCATGGCGTCGAGGATGTCCACCCGCGAACCGGCGATCACACTGGTGCGGCGCGGGTCCGGGCGCTGCTGGGGAAGCTCGCCCGCCTGTTCGACGGAACGCCGCTTCAGCGAGCGGTAGGTGGAGCGTGCCGAGTTGGCCACCACGACGTGCAGCCAGGTGCTGAAGCGCGAGCGCCCCTCGAACCGGTGGATGTTGCGGGCCACCTGCAACAACGCGTCTTGGCAGGCCTCCTCGGCGTCCTGCCTGCAGGGCAGGAAGCGGGCGCTTTGCCGCAGCACGTCGGGCTCGATCTTGCGGAGCAGGTCGTTCAGCGCGCTCTGGTCGCCCTTGGCGGCGCGCACCGCCAGATCTTCCGTCCGTTCGTCAAATGCCATCGCCGCCCCAACCCCTCGGTCCTCCTGAACGCCTGCCGGCGAACGCCTGACCGCGGCCGAACATCGGCGACCCGTTGCAGCGTCCACGCGGCGTGCTCCCCAGCACACCCCGTTTTGGGCATGATACGGGGGTGTCTATACCATCGTCGGTCGGCCGCTACCGAACAGATCGCGTCCTCGGCTCCGGGGCGTTCGCCTCGGTGTGGCTGGGACACGACGATGCGCTCGACGCGCCGGTCGCGATCAAAGTGCTGTCGGGAAGCCTGCTCGACGACCTTGACGTGCGCAATCGCTTCCTGGAGGAGGCCCGCATCCTGCGCCGCGCCGACTCCGAGCGGCTGGTCCGGGTGCACGATATAGGCGAATTGCCCGATGGCCGCCCCTACTTTGTGATGTCGTACGCCGACCGCGGCACGCTCGCCGAGCGGTTGAAGGGGCCACTTCCGGTCGGGCAGGCACTGTATATCGCCGAGGAGATTGCGCTCGGCGTCGATGTGATCAACAGGCTGGGCGTGATCCATCGCGACCTGAAGCCCTCCAACATCTTGTTCCAGTCCACCTCCGACGGCGGCGAACGGCTGCTCATCGCCGATCTCGGCCTCGCCAAGGCGCTCGCGCACGCGTCGGGCGCCTTCACCCTCCCGGTGGGCACCCCCGGCTACATGTCGCCCGAACAGACCCGCTTCGGCGGCGGGCTGGACGTACGGGCGGACGTGTACGGGATCGGCGCGCTCACCTACCACCTGCTGACCGGCCGTCCTCCGGGGCCGGCGCCGATACGGGTCCCGCCGAGCGCGACGGTCCCCCGGCTGCCGCCGCGACTCGACGAATTGATCATGCGGGCGGTGGAACTCGACCGCGAGAAGAGATGGCCGACGGCCGGGGCGTTCGCGCGGGCGGCGGCCGCCCTGCGCATGGATCTGCCCACCCCGGTCGGCGGCGTGCCCATCGTGCGGCAGCCGCCCGGGGCGTCGCCTGCCCCTGGGCCCGACGGTCGCGGGCAATCGCCGGGCGCGCGGCACCTGCCGCCGCCCGGACCGCCGCCGCCGGGGCCGCCGCCCGAATCGCCGGGGGAACCGCGGCGCGAGCGCGGGGCGCCGGTGCCGCTGGAGCCGCCGGCGGGCGCGGTACCCGCGTACGCTCCAGGGCCGGCCCGGCCTCCCGGCGGCCCTCCCGCCGGCGCCAGGGACAAGGACCGTAGTGGCGACAACTCCGATACCGCCGACAACGCCGACAACGAGGTGACGGCCGAACTCAGAGTGCCACCGCCCGCCGGCCCTGGCCCCGGCCCCGGGGGCCCCGGCCGGACGACGGCCGACCCCGACCCCGACCCCGACCGCACCACCGTCGACCATGACCCCGCCGCCCCCCGTGACCTGGACGTCACCGCCGTCTACCCGTCCATGCGGCAGGGGCGGGCCGCGGAGGAGGCATCGCCCCGGTCGCCGGCACCACCGCCGCCGGGCGAGCCAGGCCCGGATCGGTCGGCGGACCGGCAGGCGGGTCGGCCGGCGCGCGGGTCCGACTCGGTGCGGCGGCTGCTGGTGCCGGCGGGCATCGCGGCCGCGATCCTCGTCGTCGCGATCGGCGGCGGGCTGCTGTTCGGCGATCTGTTCGGCGGCGGGGACGACGGCGCCAAGGCCGAACGGAGCGGGCCGCCCGCCGGGTTCAGCACGGTCCGCGAGGCGACGGGCCGCCTGAGCGTGACGGTCCCGACGGGCTGGGCGAAGCAGCAAGAGGAGACCTGGGTGCCATCGAGCGTCGGGCTGACCCGCGACGCCCGCCGGGAACCCGTGCTGCGCGCCACCCCCGACCTGACGCAGTTTCGTACGCTCAAGGCCGCAACTCCGGGAGTCTTCGTGGGCATGACGCGCGACCTCACGCCCGGCCGGTTGCCGCCGCCCGATGTGTCCCGGCATCCGAACTGCACGCGGCAACAGCCGCAGGCGTACCAGCGCGGCACGCTCAAGGGCACGATCACCCGGTGGGTCCGCTGCGACGGCGGCCCCATCTCCTTCAGCGAGATCGGGCTCACCGACACGACCGGCTCGTTCGGCCTGTGGATCAGGGTGAAGCAGATCGACAACAACGACCTGACCAGGCAGATCCTCGACAGCCTCCAGGTCAGGGCCCCGTAGTCGCCGGCCGGGTAGTCGCCGGCCGGCTACTCGGACTGGGCGGCTCGGATGTCGGCGGCGAGTTCGGTCAGCAGCGCCACGATCCCGGCCGGGCCGTCCACGACGACGTCGGCCCGTTCCGCCAGCACGGCGACCTCGTCGGACGAGCTGCACACGGTGACGCCGGCGACGCCCCGCTCGCGCAGCTCCTCGACCGCGTCGTAGGCGGCGAGGTCACCCAGGTCGTCGCCCGCGTACAGCACCGCGGTCGCCGACCGCTCGGCGACGAAGCCGCGCAGCGCCGCGCCCTTGTCCATGCCCGGCGGGCGCAGCTCCAGGACGTAGCGGCCCGGCTCGACGGCGAGACCGGTCCGTTCGGCGAGCGCGGCGAGGATACCGCGCAGGCGGTCGATGGCGACCTGGGGCTCGGCCGTGCGCCGGGTGTGGACCGCCAGCGCGTGGCCCTTGTCTTCGATCGAGGTGCCCTCCGGCGCGCCCGCCGCCGCCAGCACCTCGGGTAGCTTCGCCCGCACCTCGGCCACCCCCGGCGGCGGCTCGGGCACTCGCAGGACTCCCGACTCCCACCGCTCCGCGCCGTACTGTCCCAGCACGATCAGGCCGTCGACCTCGGCGAACCCGCCGTACTCGACGGCGAGGGCCGCCGGCCGCCCGGTGATGATGACGACCGCGTTCACCAGCGGCGCCAGGCCGGCCAGTGCTCCGGCGGCGTCGGGATGCGCCCGCGCGGCCGCCGGGTCGTCGACGATGGGCGAGAGCGTGCCGTCGAAATCGAGCGCGATCACCGCACCGGCGGCGTGGTCCTTGATCGCGGTGAGCGCGGCGGCGCCGGGGGGTGGAGGAGAGGTCACTTGGCCAGTGTTGGCCACATCAGGTCCGGATGCCCAGTCGCCGCGCGGCGCGCTGCCGCTGCCGCTGCGCCCGCATCCGGCGCAGGCGCTTGACGAGCATCGGGTCGTAGGCCAGCGCCTCGGGACTGTCGATGAGCTGGTTGAGCAGTTGGTAGTAGCGCGTAGCCGACATGTCGAACAGCTCGCGGATCGCCTGCTCCTTCGCCCCGGCGTACTTCCACCACTGACGCTCGAACGCCAGGAGGTCACGGTCGCGCGTGGACAGGGCAGAGTGCGGGTCGGCCGGGTAGGTGCCATCGGGGGCGGGGCCGGCGGAGAGTGCCTCGTTGGGAACGTGGCCCTCTCCCGGGGCGTTCACCGAGTGCATCAAGTCCCCTTTTGTGGTTTAAGGTCCCGGTCGTCCGGGGTTCGGCCGGGTGTCATGCTACGCGCCTGGGCCGACGTCTTCCTGGTGTTCTCGAGGAACGTCACGACGTACGCTCTACCGAGTCCGCGGGTGGGGGGCCGGAGGGGGCCCCTGTCGATGGGACAGGAGAGATCGCGTGGCCACGTACCACTGCATAACGTTCCTGACCGATTACGGTCTCGAGGACGGATTCGTCGCGGCATGTCATGGCGTGGTGGCCCGCCTGTCACCGTCGACCCTGGTCATCGATATTACGCACCTGGTCCCGCCCGGAGACGTACGGCGCGGCGCCGCGGTGCTGGCGCAGACCGTGCCGTACCTGCCCGCCGGTGTGCACGTCGCCGTCGTCGACCCCGGCGTGGGCACCAAGCGCCGGGCGATCGCGCTGGACGCCGGCGAGCACGTCCTCGTGGGTCCCGACAACGGCGTGCTGTCGTGGGCGGCGCAGTCCGCGCACGGGCCGCGCCGAGCGTATGAGCTGACCAACGCCAAGCTGTGGCTCGAGCCGCTGTCCGCGACCTTTCACGGCCGCGACGTGTTCGCGCCGGTCGCCGCGCGTCTCGCGAACGGACTCGACATCTCCGCGGTCGGCGAGGAGATCGCCCTCGACACGCTCGTCACGCTTCCGCAGCCGACCCGGCGGGTCAGGGACGGCGGCGCCGAGGGCGAGGTGCTGACGGTCGACCGGTTCGGCAACATCCAGCTGTCCATAGCCGCCGCCGACCTCGATCGGCTGGGCGTCCGCTCGGGCACCGCGATCACCGTCACGCTCGGCCGGCGCCGGCTGTCCGTGCCGTTCCGCGAAACGTTCGGCTCCGTCCCGGCGGGCGAGCTGGTCGCCTACCTCGACTCGGCCGGATGCGTCGCGCTGGCGGTCAACGGCGGCAACGCGGCGCAGCGGCTCGGGCTGCCGCCGGGCGCGCACGTACGGATCACCGCCGCGGAGGGCGGCCAGGACGAGTCGGCCCGCCGGCGCCACGGCGGCTACGACGGCGGCTACGACGGCCTGGACGACTGAACCACCACCACTGCCCGTGCGTTTAAGTGCAGTATGCATATGTGGGGTATATCTGCTGTGAATGGCAGATCCTGCCCGATCCGTTGGAGGCCCCCGATGGCCGCGAGTCAGATGCCCGCGGGGCATGACGACTCCGTCCTAGTCAAGATCGAAACAGCGCTTTTCCATATCCGCCGGGTATGGGCAAAGCCGGAGATCATGCGCAAGCTCAAGGACCAGGGCCCATCGGGGCGGCCCGTTCAGACCTCGAGCCTGCTCGTCGTCCACGCCGTCGCGCAACTGAGTCCGGGCGCCGGGGGGTGCGCGCCGCCGCCGCGGACGGCGGAGCGAAGCGAAGATGTCACCGTCGGCTCGGTGGCCGAGTTGCTAGGCATCGATCCATCGACGGCGAGCCGGCTGGTCGGCCATGCGATCGACGCGGGTTTCATCGCCCGCCGGCCCTCGCCGCGCGACGCGCGGCGCGCCAACCTGCAGCTCACCGATGCCGGCCGGCGGCTCAAGGCCGTCGCCGACCGCTTCCGGCGCGCCTACCTCGCCGAGTTGCTCGCCGACTGGAACGAAGGCGAGCGCGCGGAGTTCGCCCGGTTGCTGAGCCGCTTCACCGACGCCGCCGTGCGGAGGCCCATGAGCCCGGCCGCCATCGACAGGATCTTCGCGTCCGCCGCCGGCGGCGGCAGAGGGCGATGATCGGGACCTGTGACGGCGCCCTGGTAACTCTCCGGCGTCGTCGAGGAGCGACGGGAAGCTTATTCACAAGCCCACCACTGGGCCGCCCGCGAACGGGCGGCAGGTGGCGGGCTTGTGAACAAGCCTCTGACGGGCCGGGACACGAGGGCCCCGCGAGGACTGGCCACCGGGGAAGGAATCGCGTCACGCGCTGCGGCCAGCCGGCACCGTTAGACCGGAAGGTCCGGTAGATACGTTACACCGCCGCACTATTACCGGTGGGTTTACTCATCCTTCCGGCGATTCCCGCTTGTCACAGCCGTACACTCCCGTCACGGTCCCGGTTACGGGCAGACGGTTATGCCCGCGAAGTACTCGGAGAACCCGAGCGGACGGTCCACCCATGGCACAATGAGGCGGCACACGGCCAGGCGAGTTCGGCACTTTGACAAGCCATGTCACCGTCCGGACTCATCTGTTTGCGACTGTGCGACTACGTGTCGTCCGACCACGTCGTCCGAATGTGGGCGTCTCTTATCGACCGCCGCGACAGTCCGGGGAGGAGGTTCGGTGCCGTGGCCGCTGCCGGCCGACGCCGACCCGGGCGGACCCGCCGACGCCTCCGCACCGCCGTCGTGACCCGGCGACCGACATGGCCGCTCGTGGCAGCCCTCTCGCTGGTCGCGGCGACGTTGCCCGGCCCGGCGGCCGCTGTCGCCGCCGTGCACCCCTCCGCGACCGCCATGCCCGCGGCGCCCACCGCGTCCGCGGTGTCCGGGGCGCCCGCCGATCTGATCCGCAGCCGTGAGTGGTCGCTGGCGGCGCTGCACATCCCGCAGGCGTGGAGGTGGTCCAAGGGCGCCGGGGTGACCGTCGCCGTGCTCGACACCGGTGTCGACGGCCGCCATCCCGACCTCACCGGCCGCGTCATCCAGGGCCCCGACTACACCGGGAAAGGCCGCCGCCCCGGCAATCGCTACTGGGGCAGGCACGGCACCGCGATGGCCAGCATCATCGCCGGCCACGGCCACGGGCCCGGCCGCACCGCCGGCATCGTCGGGGTCGCCCCGCAGGCCAAGATCCTCTCGATCCGGGTGACCTGGGAGAACGACGACCCGGAGCGCTCCGACCGGACGCGGGTCAACCGCACCAAGGACGCGGTCGCCAAAGGCATCAGGTACGCCGCCGACCACGGCGCCCAGGTCATCAACATGTCCCTGGGCGGCGGCAAGATGATCTACAACGGCAACCCGGTCGAGGAAGAGGCCGTCCGCTACGCGCTCAGCAAGGGCGCGATGCTCATCGCGTCCGCTGGCAACGACGGCGCCGGCCTCAACCGTACGAACTTCCCCGCCGCCTACCCCGGCGTCACCGCGGTCGGCGCCGTCGACAAGGCGCTGCGCCCCGCCAAGTTCACCAACCGGCACGATTACGTCTCCGTCGCCGCACCCGGCGTCGACATCATCAGCGCCGACGCGGGCCGCTCCTATGTCCAGGGCACCGGCACCAGCCCGTCGGCCGCGATCGTCGCCGGGATCGCGGCGCTGGTCCGGGCGCGCTGCCCTGCGCTGTCCCCCGAACAGACCAGGCAGGCGCTCGAAGAGGGCACCACGCACCGTCCGCCCGGCGGCCGGAACACCAAGGTCGGCACCGGCGTCGCCGACGCGCTCAAGGCGGTCTACGCGGGCAACCGTCTCTGCAAGGCCCCGCCGCCGACGCACGCGGTCCAGCACCCGCCGGAGGCCGCCGGCGCCGCGGTGCGGGCGCACGCCAGCCTGCCCCGCATCGGCTTCCTCGGCGGCGGCGGACTGCTCTTGATCGTCAGCCTCTTCATGGGCTGGCGGCAACGCCGGCGCCGCGCCCGCGAGACCCAGCCCACGTACGACCGGTACGACGACGGACCGGACGACTCATACGACGACGGACCAGATGACCCGCCGCCTCCCGAGCCCGCCAGACCCGACCGGCTCAGCAGGCCCGGCCGACAGGTCCATCCGGTGTTGCCGGGCGGGTCCGCCATGCCGATCCACGCCGCACCGGTGGTCGAGGTCGCCCCACCGATGGAGACGGCACCGCCACCGATGGAGACGGCACCGCGGCAGCGCCGCGCCACGCCGGGCCGCCGTCCCACCCGGCTCGACGAATCATCGTGGTCGCCCCATCGGCCCGGACTGCTGGCCGCACCGGTCGTACCGGTCGCGCCGCCGCTCGCGCCGCCTCCCGAGCCCCGCCGGCCGGCGCCGACGTCGCGGCAGGCACCGGCGCCCGAACGCGACTTCGGTGACGATCCGCTGGGCACCGGCCACATCGAGCCGACATTCGAAGCGAGCACCCCCCTCGCCGACCAGAGCTGGGAGATCGTGCTGCGCGATCGCCGTCGCGACGATCCCACCCGCGCCGTCCGCCCCAACGAATACGACGGCAACGGCGGCCGTCCGCCCGCCGGCGGCGAGCCGGAAGACCCCTTCGACTTCCCGCGGTTCGAGTCGCGCTTCCGCAGGCCGCCCGAAAGCTGACCGCGGCCCGGCGGAGGGTGGGGTTATCCCCACCCCGAGATCACGCGATAGCTCCATGGAGGCCGGCGTTCTCGCTGACTAGCGTCAGCCGTAGTACCGAAATCATGGGGGTCCCAATGCCATACCGCGCCGCCGCCGTGACGATCGCCGCCGTGGCCGCCGGCCTCGCCGTCGCCGGATGCAAGTTCGAGGTCACCATGGGCTCCCGCACGATCACCAACGACGCCAATGTGAGCGGTCCGCTGAGCGCCGTCCAACTGACGGCGGGCGGCGAAGGCGACATCAGGATCCATACCGGACCCGGTACGGGCGCGGCGATCCATCGCACCATCCACTACCACGGGTCGCGGAAGCCGCAGCCGAGCCAGCAGGTCACCAACGGGGTGCTGACCTTCGTCAAGGGCTGCGGCGACTGCTCCATCGACTACGACCTCACGGTGCCGGCGTCCGTCCACGTGCGGATCCGCAACGGCGGCGGCTCCATCCGCGTCGCCGATGTCGCGGCCGCCGACATCCAGGCGGGCTCTGGCGACGTGAACGTCCGCAACGTCCGCGGGCCGGTACGGGCGCACACGGGGTCCGGATCCGTGCGCGTCGACTCGGTCGGCGCACAGAACGACCTGCACACCTCGTCGGGCGACATCTCGGCGGCCGCCGTGCACGGCGGCACGCTGCTGGCCAACACGGGCTCGGGGAGCCTTCGCCTGAGGTTCGACGCCGCGCCGGTCAACGTGCGCGCGGTGACCGGCTCGGGCGATCTGTCCATCGAGCTGCCGCCCGGCCGCTACCGGATCGACTCCGCGACCGGCTCCGGCGACAAGAACATCAACGTGCCCGAGGACCCGGCCGCCACCGCGATGGTCTACGCCAAGACCGGCTCCGGGTCACTACGCGTCGACACCGCCGACTGAACGCCACGTACTTGTCAGGCACAGCCTGACACGACTAGCCTCCTGTCAGGCAGACCCTGACAGGAGGTGGTGGCGATGTCCCCGGCGGATTCCGCGGCCGAGCACCCCAGGTGTTCTTTCTGCGGCAAATCCAGCGCCGAGGTCGGCCGGCTCGTCGCGGGACCGGGCGTCCACATCTGCGACGAGTGCATCGGCCTCGCCGACACGATCATCGAGGAATACCGCGACAAGCCGGTCGACCTGCGCCTGCCGATGTGGGGCTCGTTGACAAATGAGCAGATGCTCGCGCACATCCCTCGCATCGCCGCCGTCGCCGACCAGGTCGAGGGCAACCTGCGCTCGTGGGTGCGGGAGCTGCGAAGCCGCGGCGTCACGTGGACCCGAATCGGCGAGACGCTGGGCATCACCCGCCAGTCGGCCTGGGAACGCTTCTCCGGCGAGGAGTGACCCGCTCTCCCCGCGCGCCCCATCGGCGGCCTCGATGCGGCCGCCGGGGCATGGAGTGCTCCCCCCAGATGCCCTAGGCGGACGCTCGGAGCCGGTGGTCGGGTTCGAACCGACGACCTGCCGCTTACAAGGCGGCTGCTCTTGCCACTGAGCTACACCGGCGGAGATACGACCGAATGGTAGTCGACCGCGCCGGGCGTCAGGAGCGGCGACGGGAGATCTCGTAGAGGGCGATGCCGGTCGCGACGCCCACGTTGAGCGACTCGGCCTTGCCCGGCATGGGGATGCCCACCAGCAGGTCACACGCCTCGGCGACGAGGCGGGACAGGCCGCGGCCCTCCGCGCCGACCACCAGGACCAAGGGGTCGGCGGCCAGGTGCAGGTCGGCCACCGCGACGTCGGCGGCGACGTCGAGGCCGGCGACGAACAGGCCCGCGTTCTGGTAGGAGCGCAGCGCCCGGGTGAGGTTGGTGGCCCGCGCCACGGGGATCGCGGCGAGGGTGCCGGCCGAGGCCTTCCACACGGCGGCCGTCACGCCCGCGGACCGGCGCTCGGGGATGACGACACCGGTGGCGCCGAAGGCCGCGGCGGATCGTACGATCGCGCCGAGGTTGCGCGGGTCGGTCACGCTGTCGACGGCGACGATGAGCGGGGTCGCGGCGCGGCCCGGCAGGTCGTCGGGGTGGGCGTAGCGGTACGGCCGTACCTGCAGGGCGATGCCCTGGTGGGCGGCGCCGTCGGTGAGCCGGTCGAGCTCGGACTTGCCGGCTTCGAGCAGCGGCATCCGCGTGTCGCCGGCGAGCATGATGGCCTCGCGGACCCGCTCGTCGGTGGTCGACATGACGTACAGGGCGGTGCCGGGGACGCCGGCGCGCAGGGCCTCGACGACCGCGTTCCGGCCGGCCACGACCTCGGACTTGGCGGCGCCCGCCGGCACCGCCGGCTTGGCCGGGCCGGTGGTCGCCGTGCCGGTCCGGGTGGCCGACTTCGACGCCCTCGCCGCCTGCCGCCGGCCGTACCAGTGCCGGTCTTGGGCCCGCGGGGTGTAGCTCGGCCCCTTCTTACGGCGCTTGGCCATTGGTGGTTCGCCCTTCGACGCGCATGACAGGGCGGACGCCCTCAGGTGACCCTCAAAGACTACGTGGTGGAGCGGGTGGCTCGAGCCGTCCTTCGATGGCCGACAGCCGCTCCTCGATCGCCGCGAGGCGGTCTTCGATGGCCTTCAGCCGGTCCGGGATCTCGCGGAACGGGCTGGAGCCGAACGGCCGGACCGTGGCCTGCCCCTCCGTGGGGTCTCCGGTCTCGCCCACCATCGAGCGGGCGCGATCGAGATCCACGCCGAGTTCGGCGAGCACCCGCGCCGCGGTGCCGGCCTCCTCCCTGAGCAGGCCGAGCAGGAGGTGACCGCTGCCGATGTAGTTGTGCCCGAGCTGCAGCGCCTCGCGCAACGACAGCTCCAGCGCCTTCTTGGCCGGTGGGCTGAAGGGCACGTGCCCCCGCATCGTCTTGTCGCCCGGGCGGACGTGCTCGCCGACCTGCCGCCGTACGGCGTCGGGCGGGGCCTGCAACCTGGTCAGCACCTGACACGCCGTGCCGGAGGCGTCGTGCAGCAGGCCGAGCAGCAGATGCTCGGTGCCGATGTAGTCGTGGCGGAGGTCGCGAGCCTCGTCCTGGGCCAGCACGACGACCCTGCGGGCGCGGTCGCTGAAGCGCTCGAACACGAAAACCGCCTTGCGGGATGGGAATTTCGACGTTACGCCGCAGGCCCCCGCGGCAACAAGGTCACCCGCGCCTGGGCTCCCAGCGCGGCCCGCGCGGGGTGTCCTCCACGACGATGCCCGCGGCGTTCAGGGCGTCTCTGATCGTGTCGGCGGTCGCGTAGTCCTTGCGGGCGCGCGCCGCCGCCCGCTGTTCGAGGATGATCTTCACCAGCGCGTCGACAACCGGCCGGAGATCCTCCTCGCCGGGGCGTACCCACGTGAGCGGGTCGAGACCGAGCGTGCCGGTCATCGCCCGTACGGAGGCGAGCGCCGCCCTGACGCGGGCGTTGTCGCCGGCGGTGAGGCCCTGATTGCCCTCCCGCACCGTCTCGTGCACGACGGCCAGCGCCTGCGGCACGCCGAGATCATCGTTCATCGCGGCGACGAACGCATCGGGCAGTTCGTCGGCCGGCTCCCGTGCCGCGCCGCCTTCGCCGGCACCGACCACCTCGGCGGCGCGAGTCACGAACCCCTCGATCCGCTGGTAGGCGATGGCCGCCTCCGCCAGCGCCGCGTCCGTGAAGTCGGTGACCGACCGGTAGTGCGCGGACACCAAGTAGTAGCGCACCTCCACCGGCCTGGCCTTCTCCAGCAGGTCGGCGAGGAGCACCACGTTGCCCACCGACTTGCTCATCTTCTCGCCGTTGACGGTGAGCATGCCGTTGTGCAGCCAGTACCGCGCGAACCCGTCGCCGGCCGCCTCGGACTGGGCGATCTCGTTCTCGTGGTGCGGGAAGATCAGGTCGACGCCCCCGCCGTGGATGTCGAACGTCGAGCCAAGGTACTTGGTCGCCATCGCCGAGCATTCGAGGTGCCAGCCCGGCCGGCCCGGCCCCCACGGCGTCTCCCAGAACGGCTCGCCGGGCTTGGCGCCCTTCCACAGGGCGAAGTCGCGGGGATCGCGCTTGGCGCTGTCGTCGGCGGTGTCGCCCGCCGCCCGCATGTGCTCCAGCTTCTGATGGGACAGCCGGCCGTAGCGGTCGGCCCATGAGGTGACGTCGAAGTAGATGTCGCCGCCGGCGGCATAGGCGTGCCCGGCATCGAACAGCCGGCCGATCAGCGCGAGCATCTCCGGAATGTGGCCGGTGGCCCTGGGCTCGACCGTGGGGGGCAGGCAGCCGACCACGTCGTAGCCGTGCCCGAACGTCCGCTGATTGGCGTGGGCCAGGGCGAACCACGGCACGTCCTGCTCCGCCGCCGTGGCGATGATCTTGTCGTCGATGTCGGTGATGTTGCGGGCGAAGATCACGTCGTACCCGAGCCTGAGCAGCCACCTGAACACCACGTCGTAGATGACGCCCGACCGCAGGTGCCCGATGTGCGGAGCGGCCTGCGGCGTGGCACCGCACACGTACATCCCCACGCGGCCCTCATGGAGCGGCTCGAAGGGACGGATCGTACGCGTACCGGTGTCGTAAAGCTGCAGGCTCACATCGCCAAGGCTATTAGATCGCCGTTGCCGCGACCGCGATTAATGGTGACGCCAGGTGACTCGTGATCAGCGCGTGAAAACGTAGTCGGGGGTGACCCGCACGATGACCCGCCGGTCGGGGGCGCTGTCCGGCCACGAGTCGCCGCCCGTGTACTTGGCCGCCAGTTCCTGCAGCAACGAGCCGCCCGGATCGTCGACGATGCTCGCCTGGCCGCGGACCGTCGCGTAGTGGTACGGCTCCTCGGGGTCGAAGGTGATGAGGCTCACCCTCGGGTCGCGCTCGAGGTTCACGAACTTGCGCCGGTCCTTGAGGGTGGAGAACACGATGTCGTCGCCGTCGACCTTGGCCCACACCAGGCTCATCTGGGCGCGGCCGTCGGGGTTGACGGTCGCGACGGTGACGAGGTTGGTCGCATCGAAGAGCCTGCGCGCGTCGTCGGGCAGTGGCCGTCCCATGGAGACCCCTTCGCGATCGGACGTCGGCCATCGTACTCGTGCGGCATCCGGCCCCGCACCAGGCCCGGTCCCGCGTCAGGGCGTCAAGGCGTCTGGGCGTCAGGCGCCCGCCGCGCGCCCGCCCGCGGCGCGCGCCCAGGTCCACGCGTACTCAGGGTCCTCGGAGCGGACCGCCGCCGGCCCGAGAAGCAGCGGCCGGAAGGTGTCGATCATGACGGCCGTCTCGGTGGTCGTGGTCACGCCCTGGGCCAGCCCGGCGACCGCGGCCTCGACCGCGCCCGGCTGCGGGCCGTGGGTGAAGCCGGACGGATGCAGCGAAATCGAGCCGATGCCGATGCCGGAGCCCTTGCGCGCCGCGTAGTCGCCGCCGACGTAGAACATCATCTCGTCGGAGTCGACGTTGTGGTGGTTGTACGGGATGGGCACGGCGGCCGGGTCGAAGTCGAGCGGCCGCGGGCAGAACGAGCAGATCACGAAGCCCGGCCCCTCGAACGTCTGGTGCACGGGCGGGGGCGCGTGCGTGCGCTTCACGATCGGCTCGAAGTCCTCGATGTTGAAGACGTACGGGTAGAGATAGCCGTCCCAGCCGACCACGTCGAAGGGGTGCCGCGCGTAGGTGAGCCGGGACAGCCCGCCGCGGTTGCGCACCAGCACGGGGACCTCGGTGCCCTCGGTGATGAGCGGCTCGACGGGCGCGCGCAGGTCTCGTTCGCTGTACGGGGCGTGCTCGAGGAACTGGCCGTACTGGGACAGGTAGCGGCGGGGCGGGCGGATGTGGCCGCGGCCCTCGACCACCAGCGCGCGCACCACGTCGGTGGTGGGCACCCAGCGGTGGATGGCGCCCGTCGGGATCACCACGTAGTCGCCCTCGCCCACGTCGAGCGCGCCGTAGGTGGACTCGAACCGCGCCGCGCCGGACTGGACGTAGACGACCTCGTCGCCAAGGGAGTCGCGGTACAGCTCACTGGCGGAGTCGGCGGCGGCGAAGAAGATCCGTACGTCCTCGTTGCCGAACAGCAGCTGCCGGCCGAGCACGAGATCGCCGCCGACGGGGAGGTCTTGAGTGCGGTAGCCGCGGGGCTGCAGCGGGCGGTTGGGCCTGAGCTCCGCATCATCCCCGGCGTCGTCCGCGCGCACGACGCCGTCGGTGGTGACGCCCTCGCTCTTGAGGATCGCCGTCGGCGGATACCGGTGGTAGAGCAGCGAGGAGTCGGACGTGAAGCCCTCCTCGCCCATGAGCTCCTCGGCGTACAGGCCCCCGTCGGGACGCCGGAACTGGATATGACGCTTGCGCGGGATCTCGCCCACGACCCGGTAGTACGGCATAGCTGTCGCCTCCCCCACCCATTGTGGTCCGCGGCCGATGATCTAGCGAATACCCAGCGACATCGGCGAATCACACGACACGCGGCGGGCAGTCCGCCACCTTCCGGCATGATCCAGGCGAGAATGGCCCCATGCCCCCAACCCCTCCCGGGGCCGCGCGGCAACGCCTGCTGACCGCCGCCGCGGGCCTTGGTGTCGCCGCCCTCGCGGGCGCGGCCTTCGCGTTGTCCTATGACGACTTGCGCGTTCTCGCGTTGGCCGGCGGCGCGGCGGAACGCTACGCGCCCATCTACCCCATCATGATCGACACGCTCGTCGTCGTGACGATCCTCTCGCTCGTCCTGGCCAGGCGCACCAAGTGGTGGACGCGAGGCGTGCGCTGGCTGCTGCTGCTCGCGCTGCTGGCCGGCGCCGCGGCGGCGGGCGCACAGCGGGCGGTCAAGGGCTATGACCCGCTGCCCGACAAGGGCCTGTCGGCGGGGGTGGCCGTCGCACCCTGGGTGCTGTTGCTGCTCGCGGCGTGGCTGTGGCTGTCGATGTTCCGGCACGCCAGGTCGCTCTTCGGGCGGCCCGGCGCCGGCGCGCCCGACGAGTCCGGCGCGCTCGCGCCCTCGGGAACGGTCCGGGTCGTCCCCACGCGGGCCGAGGCGACGCGGCCCGAAGAGGCCGATCACCTCGTTCCCGGGCTCGTGCTCGAGGCGGCCTACCCGGCGCCGCGGGAGCGGCCGGAGGATGACGCCGAGCCGGCACGGCCGCGCGCCGCCGAGCGCGCGAACGTGCCCGCGTCGCTGCCCACCGACATCAAGCTGGTGACCCATGCGCCCGCCTCCGCCAAGCAGGCGGCCGAGGCCTCGTCCGTGTCCGCGACGGCGACGACCCAGCCCGATCTCGTCATGCCGGGCCACGCCGCCGTGGCCGAGGATCGCGCCGAAGACCCCGACGCCGGCGCGGAACACGACGGTGCCGCCGCCGACAAAGACGACAAAAAAGACGACGACAAAGAGGACGACGACGTAGAGCGGTGGAGCGCGCTGGCGGCCGAGGACGCCGAGCGATGGGCGGGCGAGGCCGCCGACCACTTCAGCGGCGCCCCGCAACCCCCCGTGGAATGGATCCCCCCGGCGAGCAAGTTCCGCAGCTCGCCCACCCCGCCCCGCGACTGAGCCGGTCCCGGGCCACCGGGCACTATCACCTTATGGCGATCACCTCTTGGGTCCCGGCCCCGCCCGGCGGCGGTTTCGGGGTCGGCAACCTTCCGTACGGTGTGTTCTCGCGCCCCGGCGAACGGCCCCGGGTCGGGGTGGCCATCGGCGGCCACGTCGTCGATCTGGCGGGGCTCGCCGCCGCCGGGCTGGTCGTCGATCGCGGATGGTTCGCGGCCGCGTCGCTCAACGGCTTCATGGCGGCCGGCCGGGCCGCCTGGCTGGCCAACCGCGAGCGGCTCACCGAGTTGCTCACCGACGAGGCGCACCGGCCGCACGTGACCCCGCATCTCGTGCCGCTGGACGAGGTGCGGTCGCATCTGCCGATCGAGGTCGCCGACTACGTCGACTTCTATTCCTCTCTCGACCACGCGACCAATGTCGGCCGGATCTTCCGGCCGGACGCCGACCCGCTGCCGCCCAACTGGCGGCACCTGCCGGTCGGCTACCACGGCCGGGCCGGCACGGTCGTGGTGTCGGGCACGCCGGTGGTCCGGCCGGCCGGCCAGCGGCTCCGGCCCGGCGAGGCGACGCCGTCGTTCGGGCCGACCGCCAAGCTCGACTTCGAGGCCGAGGTCGGCTATGTCGTCGGCGTGCCGGCGGGCGGTCCGGTGGCCCCGGCGGCCTTCCGCGAGCACGTCTTCGGCTTCGTGCTCGTCAACGACTGGAGCGCGCGCGACATCCAAAGCTGGGAGTCGC
The DNA here is from genome assembly GCA_035765195.1 of Streptosporangiaceae bacterium. Lineage (GTDB taxonomy): Bacteria > Actinomycetota > Actinomycetes > Streptosporangiales > Streptosporangiaceae > CALAED01. Next base: position 97,666 of record DASTYC010000012.1, on the reverse strand, counting down.
GACCGTTGGGTCCCTTCTTGGGCAAGTCGTTCGCGACGTCGATCTCGCCCTGGGTGGTTCCCGTGGCCGCGTTGGAGGCGGCGCGGGTGGCCCCGCCGGCCCAGGACCCGCCGCCGCCGTCCTACCTGCGCTGCGACGAGCCGTGGGGGCTCGACCTGTCCTTGCGCGTCGAGTTGAACGGCCACCAGATCGCTCGTCCGGAGTTCGCGTCGATGTACTGGACGCCGCCCCAGCAACTCGCGCACGCCACCGTCAACGGCGCCACGCTGCGCACCGGCGACCTGTTCGCGTCGGGGACGGTCTCGGGGGCCGAGCGGGAGCGGCGCGGCTGCCTGCTCGAGCTCACCTCGGACGGCCGAGAGCCGCTCGACCTGCCCGGCGGCGCTCGGCGCGCCTTCCTCGACGACGGCGACACGCTCGTGATTTCCGCGACCGCCCCGGCCGCCGACGGCACCCGGATCTCCTTCGGCGCCGTAACCGGCACGATCCACCCCGCTCGCACCGCGGACGAGCACCCCGAATCCCCGTAGACAAAAGAGCGCGCGTTTTGCCCACTTTCCGCTCTTTCCGCGTTTTCGCGTCGCCTTTCGCCGCCGATTGTTCCCCGGCCGGGAACGCCATTGTTTACAGGCGCCCGATTCAGTCCTGACGGGGAACGACGAGGGCGGTGGCGATGGCGGCGATTCCCTCGCCGCGGCCGGTGAGCCCGAGACCATCGGTGGTCGTGGCGGACAGGCTGACAGGGACGCCGCCGAGGGCCTCCCCCAGCACCTTCTCGGCCTCCGCGCGGCGCGGGCCGATCTTTGGCCGGTTGCCGATGACCTGGACGGCCACGTTGCCGATGACGTACCCGGCGGCGGTCACGCGGCGGGCGACCTCGCGCAGCAGGTCGACGCCGGAGGCGCCCGCCCAGCGCGGGTCACCGGTGCCGAAGACGGCACCGAGATCGCCCAGCCCCGCGGCCGACAGGAGCGCGTCGCAGGCGGCGTGCGCTGCGACGTCGCCGTCGGAGTCGCCGGTCAGCCCGGGGCCGGCGTCCGGCCATTCCAGGCCGGCGACCCATAGCGGCCGCCCGGACGCGAACGGGTGGACGTCGGTACCGACGCCCACCCGAGGAAGTCCCGCATTCATATGTGGCTTACGTTACCCCTCCCGCCCCAAGCCGACAGGGGGCGTGGGGGCGAAGCCCCCACATCGGGAGTTCGGAGGTGGTCCCCCGGGAAGACACTGCGGGCTTCGGCGAAGTTGATCGGAGATCAACGAGTAGCCGTTCCCGCCCCGGGGGTCCGGGGGTCGTCCCCGGGCTGGCATCGGCGAGCGAGGCCGGCCGAAGGCCGGCGAGCAGCATGCCCCACTCGCTAGCCGGTCAGGACCTCGTCGAGGAGTGCTTCGGCCTTGTCCTCGTTGGTCTTCTCCGCCAAGGCCAGCTCGCTGACCAGGATTTGCCTGGCCTTGGCCAGCATTCTCTTCTCACCTGCCGACAGGCCGCGCTCTTTGTCGCGCCGCCACAGGTCGCGAACGACCTCGGCAACCTTGTTGACGTCCCCGGAGGCGAGCTTTTCGAGATTCGCCTTGTAGCGGCGGGACCAGTTGGTCGGCTCCTCGGTGTAGGGCGCACGCAGCACCTCGAACACCTTCTCCAGACCTTCCTGGCCCACCACGTCGCGGACGCCCACCAACTCGGCGTTCTCCGCGGGGACACGTACTGTAAGGTCACCCTTGTCGACCTTCAAGACCAAGTAGGTCTTGTCTTCACCCTTGATGGTGCGGTTCTCGATGGCTTCGATCCGAGCAGCCCCATGGTGGGGGTAGACGACGGTGTCGCCGACCGTGAAAGTCATGTGACAAGTACCCCTTCCGCTGCAGACCAGGATACCACGAGGGTCCCGGCGACCGCACCGTCCATTTGAACATATATGCAGGTCAGCCCCGATTTTGTGGGGTTGACAAAGCCGCCCGTTGGGGCAGGGGGCAGTTTCGCGAAGGCGAATGTCGCCTTATCGCAACCCACCGGAAACGCGCGGGCAACACTTTCCTGGAGCGAGCCGTCCGCAAGACTCCAACTGCCGTTGAACCCGGCCCATACTGGGAAAGGGAGCGCAAGGCAAGCACGGCGGGCGAGGCGGAAGCGAGGTGTGGCGTGGGGCGGAACGGCGACCCCCAAGGCGACGACTACGGGCTGCCACACATCGACATCGTCGTGCCCGACGACGCCCGCGAGCTCGACAGAGACGTCGTCGCCTACCGCCGCGAACAGCGCCAGCGCCGCCGCCGCGCACGCTGGCGCAGGGTGTTCCACCCGCTCACCCGATACGGCGTCGCGGCCCCGATCATCGCCGCCGCCGTGCTCATCGCGGTGATCAGCGGCACCCTGCTGACCGTTCTCGGACCGCACTCGGCGCCGCGGCCGGCCAGTCCCCCGCCCGCCCAGCGGCCCAGCGCCCGGCCCGGGCAGGTCGGCGGCCCGCTGCCTTCCGGGCAGGTCACCATCGACGGCGAGCCGGCCGCGCTGAGCGACCAGCGCCCCGCTGTGATCATCCTCGTGCCGCCCGAGTGCCGCTGCGACGCCATCGTGACCTCGATCGCCCGCCAGGCGACCGCGCGGCGCATCGGCGTCTACCTGGTCGCCGGGCCGGCGCCGGCCGACCGCGGCCTGCAACCGGGTCCCGGCAACATCACGGCCACGCCGCGGCCCCCGGCCAGGCTCACGCCGGCCGCGCGGGCGACCGCGGACGACGGTGAGCTGCGCTCGCTGGCCAAAAGGAACCCCGGCGCCCGCGTCCTCGCCGACCCCGAAGGCGCGCTCATCTCCGCCTACCGGCCCGAGGGCCTGACCGCCGTGCTCGTCCACACCGACGGCGTCGTCGGCGCCAGGTTGAACGACCTGAGGGCCGACCAGAGATTTGACTCCCAGCTCGAGCCGTTGCAGCGTCCCGGCCAGGCCGCCCTCGCGCCGATGTGACGGCCCGTCCCGTCGACGAGCCCGCCGCCCACCCCACCGCGACGCGGCGGTCGCGGCATCGATACTCTTCGGTCGGCGTGCAACGCGCTCCCCACCCACCACGGCAGTACGAGGAGAGATCGAGACCGTGAGCCGCTACAGCCGTCGCATGGTCGCGCTCGGCATCGCCGGAGCCCTCGCCATCATCCCAGCGGTGTCGGCCTGCGGCGCCGGTAACGACCCGCAGACCGCACAGCCGACCCAGCTGACCGAGGGCGTCAATGTCACGACCAAGAACGGCTTGGCCGTGCGCAATCTGTTCGTGCTGGGGCCGGTGCCCGGTCAGCAGCTCGCCCCGCAGTCCGCGGCCACGGTTTACGCCTCGATCGTCAACGACAGCACCGACGGCCGGCCGGACCGACTGATCGGGATCAGCGCCCCCGGCGTGGCCCAGGGCGCGCAGATCCAAGGCGGCGGCATCGACCTGCCCTACCAGCGCCTGGTGCAGATCGGCGTCGCGTCGCCGGCGGGTATCACCACCCCGCTGATCATCCTCCAAGGTCTCACCAGGCCGGTCAGCGGCGGCGAGTCGATCAACCTGACGCTGCGGTTCCAGAACGCCGGCGAGCTCCAGGCGGCGGTGCCCGTGGTGTCCAGGGACGGCCACTACACGACGTACGCCCCCGCGCCGACCGTCACCACGCCCTCGGCCACGCCGTCCGCCACCGAGGTCACGCCGTCCGCCGCGGAGTCGCCGGCGGCGACGCCGAGCTCCTAGCGGCGACGCCGAGTTCTTAGGGCTCGAACTTGTAGCCCAGGCCGCGGACGGTGACGATGTAGCGCGGCTCGGACGGCGACGGCTCGATCTTGGCGCGCAGCCGCTTCACGTGCACGTCGAGGGTCTTGGTGTCGCCGACGTAGTCGGCCCCCCATACCCGGTCGATCAGCTGCATGCGAGTGAGCACCCGGCCGGCGTTGCGCAGCAGCACCTCGAGCAGCTCGAACTCCTTGAGGGGCAGCTGCACCGATGCGCCGCCGACGCTGACGATGTGCCGCTCCACGTCCATGCGGACGGGCCCCGCCTCCAGCACGGCCGGGGCGAGCTCTTCCGCGTCGCCGCGGCGGCGCAGCACGGCGCGGATCCTGGCCACCAGCTCGCGGGACGAGAACGGCTTGGTGACGTAGTCGTCCGCGCCCAGCTCGAGCCCGACGACCTTGTCCACCTCGCTGTCCTTGGCCGTCAGCATGATCACCGGAACGTTGGAGCGCGACCGCAGCTCACGGCAGACCTCGGTGCCCGGCAGGCCGGGCAACATCAGGTCGAGCAGCACCAGGTCGGCTCCGTTGCGTTCGAAGGCCTCCAGCGCGTCGGGGCCGCTGCCCGCGACCGCGACCTCGAACCCCTCCTTGCGCAGCATGTACGACAGGGCGTCGCTGAAAGAATCCTCGTCCTCAACGACGAGCACACGGGTCACGGTGTGGCCTCCCGTACGGTGTCTTGCCGAGTGTCCTGCACTGAGTCCGATCCACGCGTCGCGCTGATCAGCGGCAACCGCATGGTAAAGGTCGATCCCGACCCCGGTTTGCTCCAGACCGTCACATCACCGCCGTGCTTGGTCGTCACGTGCTTGACGATGGCGAGGCCCAGACCGGTCCCTCCGGTCTGGCGCGACCGCGCCGGGTCGACCCGGTAGAAGCGCTCGAAAATGCGGTCGAGATCGCCGTCGGAGATGCCGATCCCCTGGTCGGTGACGCTGATCTCGGCGCGCTGGTCCTCGGCCTGCCGCGTGACGACCACGACCCGGGTGTTGTCCGGGCTGTAGGCGACCGCGTTGTCGATGAGGTTGCGCAACGCCGTGGTCAGGAGTTCTTCTTCGCCTCGCACCACCAGCCCCGACGGGCCGCCCGTCGCGACCTCGATGTTCTTGGCCCCCGCCTTGAGCCGGATCCGGTCGATGGCCTCCGCGCACACGTCGTCGAGCGACACGGGCCGCAGCTCGGCCAGCGGCTCGTCTCCCTGGATCCGGTTCAGTGTGATGAGGTCTTGGACCAGGCTGGTCAGCCGCAGCGCCTCTTGCTGCATCCGGCCGGCGAAGCGGCGTACGGCGTCGGCGTCGTCCGCGGCCCCTTCGACGGTCTCGGCGAGCAGCGACAGCGCCCCCACCGGTGTCTTGAGCTCGTGGCTTACGTTAGCGACGAAGTCGCGCCGGATCGCCTCGACCCGCCGCACCTCGGTGAGATCCTCCGCGAGCACCAGCACCAGCCCGTGGGTGCCGAGCGGCGCGACCCGCACCGCGAACCAGCGCCCCTCGCGCCCGTTGCCGCCGCGCGGCGCCACCACCTGGATCTCGCTTTCGCGGATCTCGCCGTCGCGGCGTACCACCCGGGCCATCGCGAGCAGCTCATCGACCACCAGGCGGTCGCCGCTGACCAGCCCGAACGCCCGGGCGGCCGAGCTGGCGCGCAGCACCCGGTCGTCACCGTCGACGACCACGGCCGAGGACGGCAGCACACTCAGCACGGAGGCGATGCCGGGCGGCAGCCCGGCGGACGGCATGGGGATCTGAACGTCCTGCCGGCCACGCTCGCTCACCCGCACGGCCAGCCCGGCCGCCAGCCCGGTGGCGAGGCCGACCACGGCGGTCAGACCCGCGATAACCTCGACGTACACACTTAGGATCGTAAGTGCCCGGCAATGTGGTGCTGACGCACCCGCTGACCTTGCGTGGTGACGTTCGCCCAAAGTTCACCTTTTTGGCCAAATTCGTTCATAGCGTTCGGCGATCCTGCCTGCTGGGGTACTGGGCGTTCACTACTCGTCGCCACTGTGAACGACTGCCGTAGGCTGGATCCGGCTTCTACTGACAAGGGAACATACGTTGCGCGACGCCTACCACGAGGAACTCGACGGTCTCTCCGACAAGCTCGTCGAAATGACCCGGCTGGTCCGCTCCGCCATGGCCCGGGCCACGACGGCGCTGCTCGACGCCGACCTGCGGCTGGCCGAAGAGGTCATCAGCGCCGACGAGCAGGTCAACAAGATCGAAACCGAGATCGAAGAGACCGTCTTCGACCTCATGGCCCGGCAGCAGCCGGTCGCCGGCGATCTGCGCATGCTGATCAGCACGCTGCGGACGAGCGGCGATCTCGAGCGGATGGGCGATCTGGCCGTGCATCTCGCCAAGACCGCCCGGCGGCGGCACCCCGAGGGGGCGATCCCGCCCGAGCTGCAGGCCACGGTCTTGGAGATGGGGCAGATCGCCGAGCGGATGGTCGCCAAGGCCGGCAACGTGGTCGCCACGCGAGACGTCGAGCTGGGACTTGAGCTCGACGCCGACGACGACTCGATGGACCGGCTGCACCGCAGGCTGTTCGACGTGCTGCTGTCGCCCAAGTGGAAGCACGGCGTCGAGCCCGCGGTCGACATTTCGCTGGCCGGACGCTACTTCGAGCGGTTCGCCGACCACGCCGTCCACGTGGCGGAAAACGTCGTCTACCTCGTCACCGGCCACCATCCGGAAGAGATCACCGGCTGACCGGGTGCCTGCTCAGCGGCCCTGATTCTTGACGGCCTCGATGGAGGCCTTCGCGGCGTCGGGGTCGAGGTATTCGCCGCCGCGCTTCAGCGGCGTGAAGTCCTCGTCGAGCTCGTACAGCAGCGGGATCCCGGTCGGGATGTTCAGACCCGGGATCTCCTCGTCGGAGATCACGTCGAGGTGCTTGACGAGCGCGCGCAGCGAGTTGCCGTGCGCCGCCACCAGCACGGTCTTGCCCGCGGCCAGGTCGGGCACGATCACGTCGTACCAGTACGGCAGCATCCGGACGACCACGTCGGCCAGGCACTCGGTGCGCGGAATCAGCTCCGAGGGCAGCCCCTCGTACCTTGGGTCGCGCACCTGGGACAGCGGGTCGTCGTCGGCGATCGGCGGCGGGGGCGTGTCGTACGACCGCCGCCAGATCATGAACTGCTCTTCGCCGAACTCCTCGCGGGTCTGCGCCTTGTTCTTGCCCTGCAGCGCGCCGTAGTGCCGCTCGTTCAGCCGCCACGAGCGACGCACCGGAAGCCACAGCAGGTCGGCGACGTCGAGGGCGATGTTGGCGGTGCGGATCGCCCGCTTGAGCACCGAGGTGTAGACGATGTCGGGCCTGATGTCGGCGTCGAGCAGCAGATCGCCGCCGGCCGTGGCTTCGTTCTCCCCCTTTTCGGACAGGTCGACGTCGACCCATCCGGTGAACAGGCCCTCGGCGTTCCACACGCTCTCGCCATGCCGCAGCAGCACCAACTTCGCCATGCGGCCGAGTCTAGGGCCTGTGCCCGGCTACCGGCGCCGCGCGGGGTCGGCGAAGTGGGCGAAGGCCTGGAGGTTGGCGAGGCTCTCGCCGCGTTTGACCCGCCAGTCCCACTCGCGCTGGATCGACGACTTGAACCCGATCTCCAGGGCACGGTCGAAGTTCTCGTCGGAGTAGGTCAGCACGCAGCCGAGCACCCGGTCGATCTCCTCCGGCGTCACCGCCGCCAGCGGCAGCCTGCCGACCAAGTGCACGTCGCCGTTCTCGTCCAGCGTGAAGTGGACGGCGTAGAACCGGCCGTTCTTCTCCAGCAGCCAGCGGTAGAACTCGGCGTGGTTCTCATCCGGCCGGCGGCAGAAGAAGGCCTCGACGTGCAGGGCCTGATCGCCGACGATCAGCCACGTCATCGTCGCCAGCTTGTGACTGCCGGGCAGCTTGACGAGGTACGCCCCCTCACGGGGACGCTCGTATTCGAGCCCGCCCGCCTCCAGCGCCTCCCTGATCACCTCGTCGGGGTCGCCGCCGGCACCGTCCGTGGAGCTCATAGGGTCACCCTCGGCTTCGACTCGACCATGACCCCGGTATACACCTCGAGCAACCGGTCCACGGTGGCCCCCCACCCGAACGCCGTCGCGTGCAGCACCGCCCCGCGCGCCAGCCGGGCCCGCAGCCGGGGCCGGTCGGCCAGCATCCGGAGCACCGCCGCGTAGTCGGCCGGATCGTGTCCCTCGACGAGCAGCCCCGAGTCGCCGTGCCGTACGGCCGTGCGCAGCCCGCCCACCGCCGCCGCCACGACGGGCGTGCCGGACGCCTGCGACTCCACCGCCACCAGGCCGAACGACTCGCTGTAGGAGGGCACGACCGTCACGTCCGCCGCCCGGTACCACTGCGCCAGCTCCGGCTGCGGACACGGTGGCTCGAACCGTACGACGTCGGCGATGCCGAGGTGGGCCGCCAGGCGCTGCAGTTCCTCCGGCCGAGCCAGGCCGGAGCCGCTCGGCCCGCCCACGACGGCGACCACGAGCCGCGATCGGAGCGACGGCTCGTCCTCGAGCATGCGAGCCGCCGCCCGCAACAGCACGTCGGGCGCCTTCAGCGGCTGGATGCGCCCGACGAACAACAGGACGTACGCGTCGCGCGGCACTCCGAGCCGGCGGCGCGCCGCGCCGGCGAACCACGGCCGGAACATGGACAGGTTGACCCCCGGCGTCACCGTCTGCACCCGCCCGGAGTCGGCGCCGTAGCGGACGATGAGCTGCCGCGCCTCGTCGTCGGTGTTGGCGATCAGCCGGTCGGCGGACTCGACGACCTGCTCCTCGCCCAGCACGCGTTCGGCCGGCTCCGGGGAGTCGCCCGCGGCCAGCGCCGCGTTCTTCACCTTGGCGAGCGTGTGCATCGAGTGGACGAGCGGCACCCCCCAGCGCTGCTTGGCCGCCCAGCCGACCTGGCCGGACAGCCAGTAGTGGGTGTGCACGAGGTCGTAGTGCCCGGGCTCGGCGGCCGCCTCGGCGAGCAGCACCCCGGAGGTGAAGCCGCACAGCTGGGCGGACAACTCGTTCTTGTCGAGCTCCTCGAACGGGCCGGCCACCACGTTCCGCACCTGTACGCCCGGCGCCAGTTCCACGACGGGCGGCAGCGCCCGGCTGGTGGCCCGGGTGAAGATGTCGACCGCGATTCCCCGTGCCGCGAGCCGTTTGGCCACCTCGACGATGTAGACGTTCATCCCGCCCGCGTCGCCCGTCCCCGGCTGGTCGAGCGGCGAGGTATGCACGCTGATCGTCGCGATCCTTGCGATTCCCCCGGTGAGATCTCTGTGTGGAGGGAAACCCCGCCCTCCGGGAGCCACACGGCGCGCCACTGATTACCACCTCCGGTAGAAGTAGCCATACACGAGGGCGGCTTGTTCCTCGGAGGCGGGGTCTTCCGGCCGGCGCCGGGTTCGGGAGGATGTGTTCCATGCGAAAGACAGCAGTGGTGACAGGAGCAAGCAGCGGCATCGGCGCGGCCACGGCCCGGCGGCTGGCAGCCGAGGGATTCGACGTGGTGCTCGCCGCCCGCCGCCGCGATCGGCTGGACAAGCTGGCGGCCGAGATCGAGGCCGCCGGTCCGCGGGGACGCGAGGGCGCGACCACGGCGATCACCTTGGACGTGACGTCCCAGGAGTCGGTGGACGCGCTGGCCGGTGCCGTGCGCGAGTGTCACGTCCTCGTCAACAACGCCGGCGGCGCGCTCGGCCTCGAGCCGGTCGCGGAGGCCGACCCGGCCGACTGGCAGACGATGTACGACTCCAACGTGCTCGGCCTGCTGCGCGTCACCCGTGCGCTGCTGCCCAAGCTGATCGCCAGTGGCGACGGGCACATCATCAACGTCACCTCGCTGGCCGGGCACGCGGTCTACGAGGGCGGCGCCGGCTACGCCGCGGCCAAGCACGCCGCGGCCGCGGTGAACGACACGATGCGGCTGGAGCTGGTGGCCGAGCCGGTCCGCGTCACCGAGGTGGCGCCGGGCCTCGTGCGCACCGAGGAGTTCTCCCTCGTGCGGTTCCGCGGTGACGCGGAGAAGGCGGCGAAGGTGTACGACGGCGTCGCCGAGCCGCTCACCGCCGACGACGTGGCCGACTGCATCGCCTGGGCCGCCACCCGCCCGTCGCACGTCAACATCGACCGGATCGATCTCAAGCCGCGCGTGCAGGCCGCCCCGTACAAGGTCCATCGCGTGTCCGGCTGAGCACCGCCGCGGGGCCCGGCCGGCTCCCCGGGCCGGCCCGGCCCGGCTGCGTGGCCCCGCGGCGGTGCGTGGTCGCTCGGCGCGTGACCCCACCCGGCCACCGGGTTTCGGTCGGAGGACTCTTGCGCTTTCCGGCGAATATGGCCAGGATCTGATGTGTCGCGTGGGAGCGCTCCCACGCTCACCCCCCTCAGAAAACCGAGGCACGCCGATGGACCTCACCCGTACTCTTCGCCGGGGCGCGCTCGCGCCGCTGGCCACGGCGGCCCTGCTGCTCGCGGGCCTCGGCGCGGCCGCACCCGCCGCGGCGACGACCGGCCATGAGAACCCGCTCGACGCACGACACGTCCAGTTCTACGTCGAGCCCGACACGAACGCGGCCGACCAGGCGGCGACCTGGGCCGCGGAGGGCCGCACCGCCGACGCCGCGGCCATGCGTTCGCTCGCCAAGATCTCGCAGGCGATCTGGTTCACCAAGGGCACGCCGGCCGAGGTGCGCGGCCAGGTCCATGAGGTCGTGACCGCGGCCGCCCGGGCGCACCAGGTGCCTGTGCTGGCCGCCTACTACATCCCGGGCCGGGACTGTTCGCAGTACTCGGCCGGCGGCGCGCCGAGCGAACAGGCCTACCGGCAATGGATCAGCGCGTTCGCCAAGGGCATCGGCGGCCGGCGCGCCGTCGTCATCCTCGAGCCCGACGGCCTCGCGCTGCTGTCCAGCGAGGCGTGGTGCGGCGAGGGCGGCGGCGGATCGACCGGGCTGCCCGAGGACTTCAGCCTCGTCGACGAGCGGTTCCGTGAGGTCAACTACGCGATCACCACGTTGCGCAGGCAGCCGCGCACGGCCGTCTACATCGACTCCGGGCACTCGGCCTGGCAGCAGATCAACGACTACGACGCCGGCTTCGGCGTGCCCAACCAGCAGCTCGGCATGGCGAGCCGGCTGCTCAAGGGCGGGATCGCCAAGGCCGACGGCTTCTTCCTCAACGTCTCCAACTACCGGAGCGACGCCGAACTGGCCGAGTACGGCACCAATCTCTCGAAGTGCCTGGCCTTCCGGATGCGCACGGGCGCGACCACGTGCACCGACGCCGACATCGCCGCCGTGCCGAACGACGCGCGCCGCCTCACCCACTTCGTGGTGGACACCAGCCGCAACGGGCAAGGTCCGTGGACGCCGCCGGCCGGCGTCTACACCGACGCCCAGGACTGGTGCAATCCGCCCGGGCGCGGGCTGGGCATCCGGCCGACCACCGACACGGGCAACCCGCTGATCGACGCGCGGCTGTGGGTGAAGCGGCCAGGTGAGTCCGACGGATCGTGCACCCGGGGCACCGCCGGGCCGGAAGACCCCGAGTACGGCATCGTCGATCCCGCCGCGGGCGTCTGGTGGGCCGACTACGCGCTCGGGCTCGCGCAGCGCGCCAACCCGCCGCTCGCTCGCTGAGCGGCCGGCACCGGCTCACTCCGCTGACACAACGAAACAACGTCAAGACCACCACCGAATAAGACGGCGGCCAGGATTTCGGGACCATCCTGGCCGCCGTCGGCCATCTCTTGATAACCCACCGTTCGTCCGCCACCCTCATTGTTGCCTTCGTCCAATACCTCGCCCGGAGGTCCCCGTGTCGCTGTCGCGCCGTACGTTCCTCGGTTTCTCCTTCGCCGCCGCCGTCACCTGGTCGATCGGTGAGTCGGTGCCCGCGGCGGCGGGCGCCCCCGACGACGTGGCGCGGCTGTTCGCGGTCCGCTCCCGTACGGCCGCGGCGGCGCAGGCCGCGGCGGCGGAGTTCTTCCCGCTCAGCGTGGGCTCGGGCGACCCGGCGGCCGACGGCATCGTGCTGTGGACGCGCGTCGACCCCGCCGTCGCCGGCGGGCGGCCGCAGGTGGCGTACGAGATCGCCGCGGACGAGGCCTTCGCCACGCCGGTGGTGCGCGGCCTGACGACCGCCGAGGCGGCGCACGACTGGACGGTCAAGGTGCGGATCGCCGAGCCGGCGGCGCTGCGCCCCGGCCAGACGTACTTCTACCGGTTCATCGTGGCCGGCACGGCCAGCAGGACCGGCCGGTTCCGCACGCTGCCGGTGGGCGACGTGGCGAGCGTCCGGTTCGGCTACATCTCCTGCCAGGACTTCGGCAACGGCTACTACACCGCGCTGCGCCACCTGGCCGACGAGGACGTCGACTTCATCGTCCACCTCGGCGACTACATCTACGAGACGACCGGCGACCCGAGCTTCCAGAACAACCAGGTCCGCACGGTCAAGCTGCCCAGCGGCAACACGAGGGCCGAGACCCTCGACGACTACCGGGCGCTCTACCAGATCTACCGTGGCGACCCCGACCTGCAGCGGCTGCACGAGCGGTTCGCGATGGTGCAGATCTGGGACGACCATGAGTTCGCCAACGACAGCTACGGGGCCTTCGACACCGACACCACCGACGAGCAGGCCAACTTCGCGCCCGACCGCAAGCTGGCCGCCGTCCAGGCGTGGGCCGAGTACTCCATGTCCGGGGTGCCCTTCGACGCCGGGCGCGGGCCGATCAACGCGGTCACGATCTACCGCACGCTCAAGGTCGGCAACCTGCTGGACCTCGTGCTGACCGACGAGCGGTCGTTCCGCAGCCGGCCGCCGTGCGGGCTCGACACGCTGCAGCGCTACCTGACGACCGGATGCGCGGAGCGGCTCAGCCCCGACCGGACCATGCTCGGCGCCGAGCAGCGGGCATGGTTCACCGATCAGATCACCTCCTCGACCGCCACCTGGAAGGTGTGGGGCAACGAGGTGATGTGCATGCAGCTCAAGCTCATCAACCTGTATCTCCAGGCGCTGTTCCCCACGCTGCCGAACCTCGAGGTGTTCTTGAACCTCGATCAGTGGGACGGCTTTCCCGCGGAGCGGACGCGGATCCTCACCGCGATGCGGGGAGTGGAGAACTTCGTCGCCATCACGGGAGACCTGCATTCGTTCGGCGCCGGATATCTACGGCCCAACTTCGACAATCCGCTGCAGCAGCCGGTCGGGGTCAGCCTGCTCGGCGGCTCGGTCACGTCGTCGAACTTCGTGGAGCAGATCAGTTTCGGCGTCGGCGGCCGCCTCGTGCCGCCGGAGACGGAGCTGACCTGGGCGCTGCGCGGCAGCAACCCGCACCTGAAGTATTTCAATTCGGCCGCCCACGGTTATGTGATCATGGAAGCCGATCACTCTGGAATGCGGTGCACAATGAAAGCTGTGCGGAGCATCCGCAGCACCGACGCTGACCTGCTCACCTTGCGGGTATTCGGCGTACCCGAGGGCCAGGTGCGGCTCAGCACGCTCGACACCGGCACCCGCGAGTTCGGCAACGCGAGCCGCTGATGATCACCGCGGGGGGCGGCATTAGGTGAATCGGTTGGAGTTAGGCTCTGAGTCAGTCAATTATTCTGGCCGACTCGGGGTCGACTTTCGCTGTCAACTGCCAGAGTTGACTTTGGACGGGATTTCGCGGTACCTGCTATGCCCGGAGGTACGTCTTGAAGATACTTGTCGCTGGCGCCACAGGCGTCATCGGACGCAGCCTGGTGCCGCTGCTGATTGACGCGGGGCATGAGGTCGCGGGCACCACGCGGCGTCCCGAACGGGCCGAGTCGCTCACCGAACTGGGCGCCAGGCCGCTGATCGTGGACGCCTTCGACGCCGACGCGCTGCGCGCCGCCGTGACGGCCGAGCGGCCCGACGTCATCGTGCACCAGCTCACCGACCTCAGCGCCGAGGACTTCAAGGCCAACTCGCGGCTGCGCGCCGAGGGCACCCGCAACCTGGTGGCGGCGGCGCGGGCGGCCGACGTCGAGACCATGATCGCGCAGAGCATCGCGTGGCTGTACCTCCCGGGCCCGACGCCGGCGGTGGAGGACGACCCGCTCGATCCCAGCGCGCCGCCGTACGACGGGGTCGCCGCACTGGAGACGGCCGTTGCCACGATGCCGCGCGGGGTCGTGCTTCGCTACGGCGCGTTCTACGGGCCCGGCACGTGGTACGCCCCTGACGGCGCCATCGCCGACCGGGTGCGCGCCGGTGAGCTCGCCTTGACGCCGGCATGGACGTCCTTTGTGCACGTGGACGACGCGGCCGCGGCGACGCTCGCCGCGCTCGACTGGCCGGCCGGACCGGTCAACATCGTCGACGACGATCCCGCCACCGCCAATGACTGGCTGCCGGTCTACAGCGACATCATCGGCGCGCCCGAGCCCGGGGTCGCCCGGCACGCCGCGGCCACCGGCCGGCCCGTCTCCAACGCCAAGGCCCACGACCTGGGCTGGAAGCCCAAGTACTCCACCTGGCGCACCGGCTTCGCCGAGATGCGCTCCTGACCGGCGGACACGATCTCGCCAGGCGCGGCCGGCAAGCCAGGCGCGCCGCGCGCCGTCAGCGCGGGATCGCGTAGAGCACCACGGGGACGACCGCGATGAGCGCCGCCGCCGACAGCACCACCGGCCGCGCGGCGGGATGCGGGCGCACCGGATCGAGCAGGCGGTTCACGCGGGCCAGCACGGGGCCGGGATCGGCGGAGCCGGCGGCCAGCGCTCCCGAGGGCGCGTCGGCGGGATGCGCCGCGGCGAACCTCAGCAGCGCGGTGGCCAGTTCGCGCGGCGCGCGATGCCGCCCCGCCCGGTCGTCGGCGGTCATCTCGATGAGCAGCTTGACGGCCTCGAGCGAGCGGGCCACCAGGCCGAGCCGGGGGAAGATCTGCCGCAACGAGGTGAACGGCAACAGCACCAGGTCGTGACGCTCGCGTACGTGCGCGCGCTCGTGGGCCAGCACGGCCGCCAGCTCCGCCCGATCCAGCAGCGCCAGCGTGCCCGCGCTCACCACGACCTTGGCCGACCGGACGCCCGGCACGCAGTAGGCCGCCGCGGCCGGATAGTCCACGATGAGCGCGCCGGGCACGGACGGCTCGCCGCGCGCCACCAGGCTGAGCAACGCCCGGTGCCGGCGCCGCGCCCGCACCACCTCATAGCCCGCACAGCCCTGCATGATGAGCAGCACGGCGGCAAGGGCCAGCCCTGCCAGCAGGCCGATCAGGTGCGCCGAGTCGAGCCTGGCGCCGAGCCGCCCCGCGGCCGCGTCGAGAGCCGCCCGGTGCAGCCCGCCCACGATGCCGGCCTCGTATGGCAGCAGCGCGAAGGCGAGCAGCGCGCCGATCGAGGCGACTCCCCACGCCAGGCCGAGCGCCTGCCACAACACGATCGCGGTCCGCGGCGTCCGCCATGGCCAGCGGGCCTGTGACAACGCGTGCGCCCCGGCGATCGTGCCGACCGCGATCGCCGCGAGCAGGACCGCCCCGCTCATCCCGGCGGCCGCTTCGTGAGGTCGTCGAGCGCCCGGCGGAGCACCTCGGCCTCGTCGGCCGGAACCGACCGCGCGAAGTGCGCGAGCGCGGCGTTCCTGTCGCCGGTCAGGTCGAGGGCGCCGAGCATGAGCTCGGCGACGTAGCTCGCGCGGCTGGCCACCGGCCGGTAACGCCAGGCGCGGCCGTCTCGTTCGCGGTGCAGGAAACCCTTCTTGGCCAGCCGGTCCAGCACGGTCATCACGGTGGTGTGCGCCAGATCGCGTTCGTCCGCGAGGGCGCGGCCGACCTCGCGAGCCGTGGCGGCGCCCTGTCCCGCGTCGACGCGGGCCCACAGGACCTCCATGACGGTGCGTTCCAGCTCTCCGAGTCCCTTCACAGCTCGGCAGCCTAACGTGGCCGGCCGCCGTCGCACCACTCTCCGTAGTACTACGTGAGGTAGTAGGAGCGAGGGAGTCGGGTTCGCCGCCCGTCGCCGGGCGCGTTTTCGTCGCCTCTCTCGTTAGCGTGGCGGTAGGTCCTGTTCCAATGGAGACAGAGAAGCCATGAAGATCGCTCTCGTCCGAGGTGACATCACCGAGCAGCGGGTGGACGCCATCGTCAACGCCGCCAACTCCTCGCTGCTGGGGGGTGGCGGGGTGGACGGCGCCGTCCATCGCCGGGGCGGACCGCGCATCCTCGAGGAATGCCGGCGGCTCCGCGAGACCGCGTACCTAGCCGGCCTGCCGACCGGGCAGGCCGTCGCCACGACCGCCGGCCGGCTCCCGGCGAAATGGGTCATCCACACCGCGGGACCGGTCTACGCGAAATCGGAGGACCGCTCCGGCCTGCTGATCTCGTGCTATCGCGAGTCGCTGCGCGTCGCGGACGAACTCGGCGCGACGACGGTGGCCTTCCCGGCCGTGTCGGCCGGAATCTACGGCTGGCCGGTCCGCGACGCGGCGCGGATCGCGGTCGGCACGGTCCGGAGCACGCCGACCAAGGTGGCTGAGGCCAGGTTCGTCCTGTTCACCGAGGATGTCTACGACGCCTTCGAGGACGCGTTCGGCGTCGGCGGCGTCGGTTCCTGATGGGAGATCGGGGGCGGCAGGGGCGAGATTCCCGCCGGCGTCAGGAGGGACGCGCCCGCGGGACGTGACCGGTCAGTCGGTCACCTTGATGCGAACCCGGCGGAAGCCGCGGCCCTTGTTCTCCACCTTCGCGACGGCGATCCGCCCGATCTGCCGGGTCGACCCGACATGGGTGCCGCCGTCGGCCTGGGTGTCGAGCCCCACGATGTCGACGATCCGTACGTCCTTGACCTCGGGCGGGACGAGGTTGGTCGCGGTCCGGATGATGTCGGGGATCTCGAACGCCTGCTCGCGCGGCAGCGTCTTGATGTCGATCCTGCGGTCGGCCGCGACCTCGGCGTTGCAGGCGGCCTCAACGGCCTCCTTGAAGCCGGGCGGCACCTCCGTGAGGTTGAAATCCATGCGAGCGGTCAGCGGCTCCATGTTCCCGCCGGTGACAAGGCACCCGTAGTCGCGGAACACCACCCCGCCCAGCAGGTGCAGCGCCGAGTGGGTCCGCATCAGGGCCGTGCGGCGTTCGTCTTCGACCGCGCCCAGTACGGCCGTCCCCACCGGCGGCACCGGGTCGTCATCCGCGGGGATCAGCACCAGGTCATCGGCCTTGCGTACGCCCACGATCCGGGTCTGCACACCCTGCCAGAGCAACACTCCGTGATCGGGCGGCTGGCCGCCGCCGCCTGGATAGAATGCCGACCGATCGAGGACTATCCCCTCGGGCGTCGCCTCCAGCACGATGGCGTCCCATTCGCGCAGCGACTGGTCGTCGAGTTCGAGCCGATGCGTCCGCCCGTGGTGGTCTGTCTCCATACGCGTCACCCTAGTGGCGACCGAGGGTGGGCTGAGTACGGAAGGCGTGGGAGCGTGCGTCGTCTCGTCCCGTGTGCCTCGGCGCTCGCGGCGCTGATCTGGGCGCTGGCCTGTCTTTCCGGGTGCGCGTCGCCGGGAGAGTCCAAGGCCAACGCCGACGCGCCGGCCGCCGGCACGGGCCGGGGGGCGGCGCGCGGCGGGGCGGGCGGCGGCGGCGATGGGGGCGGCGACACGGCGGCGCGGGCACCGGCCCCGGTCGTGATGATCCTCGGCGACAGCTACACCGCCGGGCTGCCGGACGTCACCCCCGAGGAGACTTTCGCCGCCGACGCGGCGCGCCGGCTCAAGTGGCAGCTCATCATCGCCGGCCACTACGGGAGCGGGTTCGTCACGCCCGGACGCTCGCGGCAGACGTTCGCGCAGCTGTTCTCCGAGCAGCTGGCCTGGCGGCCGGCGCCCGACATGGTGGTGGTGAGCGGCGGGCACAACGACTGGCCGCACTCCTACGACAAGGTGACGACCGCGGCCCGGCAGCTGCTGACCGCGATCAAACGCCGGTGGCCCGACTCCCGGCTGGTCCTGATGGGCCCGCTGTGGGGCAGCGACCCGCCGCCCAAGGGCCTGCAGGTCCGGGACGCGCTCCAAGACGTGGCCGCCGAGCTGCGCATGCCGTTCATCGATCCCCTCGCCGAGCAGTGGATCACCGGAGACATCCGCTCGGGCATCGGGAACGCGCCCGCCTACATCCGCGGCGACGGCACGCATCCCAACGCGGCGGGGAACCGCTACTTCGCCGACCGCTTCATCGCCGACCTGCGCAAGCTGGAGTTGACCCGGCCGCGGCTGGGGTCGTGACGGACAGGGCGGCGCCGGCCGCGGCGGTGGCCGGGGTCGTCCGGGGGGCCCGGGGGTGCCGGGGCCGCCGGGGTTACGTCTGGCGGGTCACCAGGGGCCGTACGGGCCCATGTTGGAGCCGCCGCCGGGCCTGCCCCTGCCGCGATAGGTCGCCACGGCGGGGCGCACGTCGGCGAGGTAGATCGCGGCGACGATGAAGGCCACGATGGGCAGGATCGACAGGATCGACAAGACGGCGGCCGCCCCGGCCAGCCCGACCACGTTCGCGATCCCGAGGATGAGCAGCCACAGCTTCTTGGTCTGCTTGCTGGCCGCCGTGTAGGCCTCTGCGGGCACCCGGATGGCATCGATCAGCGCGTATACCTCGACGATGAACGCGATGATCGCGATGATCCAGAAGAAGTAGGCGAGCGCGCCATGGATGCTATACACCGGTGATCATCACTCCTGCCCGATCGGGCGGTGCCGGGCCCCGGCGCCGCAGGATCTTCCGGGCCCAGCCTATGTGGTGAACGCGGGCGCGCGCCCGGCGCGAACGAGGACAACGACGACCCGGCACCCCGCCATACGGCGGCGGGCCCGACCGGTCGTCGACCGGCCGGGCCCGCCTGGCGCCCAAGCGTGAGAGTCGCCATCCACGCTCAGTCCTTCTTGACCGCCGCGGTGGCCGGCGGCTTGCGCGCCGGAGCCCGCCGCGTCGGGGTCGGCGTCGGCTTGGCCTCCTCGATCTGCGTCTGCGCCTCGGTCGCGACGCGGTTCACGACCTGCTTGCCGCGCTCGGCGAGATCGTCGAAGATCTCGACGGCCCGGGTGCCGATGTGGGTCATGTAGGCGACGGCCGCGCCGGGGATGTCCTTGGCGTCGACCTTCTCCTGCAGGTCCTTGACGTTGTGCTGCAGCTTGTTGACGCGGTCCGGGACCTCACGCAGCTTCTCGGCGGCGAGGTCGCTGGCGCCCGCGGCGGCGTAGAACGCCTTGTTGTCGCGCAGCTTGCTGGCAAGTGTCATTCGACTGCTTCCTTCCTTTCGTCGCCGGGCTCCTGTCCCTTCGCCGCCTTACCGGACGGGTGGGCGGCGGTGGGGCGTGCGCCGGCTTCGTTCTCCTTGCGGAACGACTCGTAGATGTCGAGCAACACCTGCTTTTGCCGTTCCGACAGCATGAGGTCGGCCCGAATCGCCGCCTGGAGGTCCGTATCGGCCTTGCGATCCTCGAGGATGCCGGCCTGGACGTACAGCGCCTCCGCGGAGATCCGCAGGCCCTTGGCGATCTGCTGGAGAATTTCGGCGCTCGGCTTGCGCAGACCGCGTTCGATCTGGCTGAGGTAGGGGTTGGAGACCCCGGCCGCGTCAGCGAGCTGACGCAGCGAGATCTTCGCCCGTTGCCGTTGCTCCCGGATGTACTCTCCGATGGAACCGACCTTCGAACCTGCCATACCTCCACTGTACGCAAAGTGCTTGCTGTAGCAAGCGCCGTAGCAAGCAGTCTTTGGTGAGTCCTGTCACAGCTAGGAGACGGCGGACGAGGATACCGACCAGGTGTCGCACACGCGCGTCGAGCCGCGGAGGAAGGCGACGTTGAGCCAGCCCGCGTAGTGGCGTCTGGACCCGTGGTCGCGGTTCGCCGGCTCAGTCGGATCGTCGCCGCGGCCATAGGAGTCGCGCAGCGCCACCTGCCACTGCGCGGAGGTCACGGGGAAGGACGGCCGCACCGCGGCCATGAACGTGCCGGCCAGGCACTGCGCCTGCAGCTCGCTGCGCCTGGTGATGGCGTTGCGCTCCTCCAGGGTGGCCGCCTGCGTCCGCGCCTCATGGCTGAAGTCGAGGATGCCGGCCTCGTTCTGGACGTGATGGCCGTACTCGTGCGCCACCTCACGGGCGTAGGCGACGTTGAAGCGGACCGGCAGGCCGGCGGCCGCCTGCTGGGCGTGCGTCACGCCGATGTACATGCCGTTGTTGAGCGGGCAGTAGAACGCCGCAGCGCCCGGGGCCGGGTAGTCGCCGCACGGGCTGCGCCCCGGCCTGGTCCAAAAGACCCGAAGGGGCCGGTCGAAGGGGACGCCGGCCTGACGGAACGCCGTGGTCCAGGAACGATCGAGGCAGTCCGTCGTGGTGTTCAGGAAGGCGGCGAACGACGACGGCACCCCCTGCGCGATCGCCCGGCCCCTGCAGCCGTACCCGGTCAGAGCGCCGACGCGGTAGAGCCGGGCGGCCGCGGCCGCCGGCACCGTCCCGGAAGAGCCACCGCCCGTCGAGTTCGTCCCGGACGAACCGGCGCCGCCGGGTGCGCCCTGGTTCGGTCCGGTCCCAGGCTCCGCCGAACGGGACGCGGCGACCGACGAGCCGGGCGAGCCGGGGGACGACGTCGTCGAGCCGGTCGAGAGCATCTTCGTGAGCACGATCCCGCAGACGAAGATGAACGCGACGAAGCCGAGCGCGACCACCACCCCGGCACCGGCGCCGCCGGGGCGCCGCCGCACCGGCGAGTAGTGGTACTGGTACGCGGGCGGCATCGGCCGCCAGCCCGGGCCGGCGCCGCCGGGTTGTCCCGGTCCCGGCGGCGGGCCCACGGGGTACCCGCCCGGCGGCGGAGCCGGCGGGTAGTGCCCTGGAACCGGAGGTGGAGCCGGTGGCGGCCCGACCGGCCGTCCCGGAGGCTGTCCCATCGGAGGTCTCGACGGACCCCATGACCCTGGCCCTGCCACCGCCACACCCTTCCGTTCTGTTGTCCGTTCTGTTGTCCGTGGTCTCGCTCACGACACCTCGGACGCCGCGGCCGTCCAGGTGTTGCACGCCGACAGCACCCGTTTGGTGAAGCCGATGATCACCCACCCGGCGTAGTGCCGGGCGGAGCCGTGATCACGACGTTCGGGCGGCTGGTGGTCGTCGCCGCGGCCGAACACGTCGGCGACCATCGCGTGGTACTGCTCGTCCGTCATCGGCAGCGTGGCCCGTTCCGCGCCCAGGAAGGCGCCGGCGAGGCACTGCGCCTGCAGCTCGATGCGCCGGCTGGCCTCCGCGGTCGCCAGCGGGTTCTGCCGGTTCATCAGCTGGTGGCCGTAGGCGAGGATCCCGGCCTCGTGTTGAACGTGATGGCCGTACTCGTGCGCGATGACCCGGGCGTACACCGCGTAATGGGAGACGGGCTCGTTGCCCGCCGTCTCGATGATGTTCCGCAGCCCGACGTACATCGTGTTGTTCACCGCGCAGTAGAACGCCGCCGCGCCCGGCTGCGGGTACGAGCCGCACGGGCTGCGCCCAGGTTGCGCCCAAAAGACCCGGTTGGGCCGGCCGAAGGCGATGTCGGCCGCGCTGAACTGCTGCCGCCAGACCGTGTCGAGACATCCGGTCAGCGTGTCCATGAAGCCCTTCATGGACGCGCCGCTGCCGGGGACGATGCGCGGCAGCCGGCAGGGAACGGGCCTGAGCTCGCCCGTCTTGTAAAGGGGGTTGCCGGTCGCCGTCGCCCGGCCGGCCCGGCGCGCCACGCCGCCGGAGGCAGTCCCGTCGTCGCCGCCGTCGCCGGCGAACGCGGACAGCGCCACCACTCCGATGACCATGACGGCCGCCACCGCGCCCAGCGCCCCGACGACGCCGCTGCCCGCCGAGCGACGCGGCGGCGAGTACCGGACCGGCAGCGCGTACGGGTTCGCGGGTCCGGGCCGACCGCCCTGAGGCACATACCCCCGAGGCGGCACCGATGGGTTCGGGCCGACCATGGTCCGAAATCATGGCATAAGCAGGGATACGAGTCTGTGCGTTGCGCACGACCCGCGGGGGTGGGCGTCTCGGGGTTCGCGGGGGGCGGAGCCCCCTGCGGGTTCAGAGCAATTTCGGGGGGTTCGCGGGGGGCGGAGCCCCCTGCGGGTACGCTTTGCGCCCATGCTGGGTCGATTGCGGCTGACGCCTGTGTCAGCGCGCCTCCTGGGCGTCGCGTGCCTCGCGGGCGTCTCCTGCCTCGCGGGTCTCGCCGCGCCATGGGCCGCCACGAGCGCCGCAGCCGCCACCGCGCCGCAGCGAGACATCACGGGTCGGGTCGGCGACGGGCTCACGAACCGTGTCGTCAGGGACGATGTCGCGCTGACCGTACGGCCCGACGGGGTAGTGCACGCCAAGGAGACCGTGACGTACGACTTCACGGGCGGCGGCACGTCTATCGAGCGGACGTTCGTGGTCAAGACGCGCGACAGCGACCGCCGGGACCGGGTCTTCAAGGTCGAGAACATCAAGGCGACCGCCGGCGCGGGCGGCGGCCCGGCGACGGTCGCCACCGCCACCAGCGGCGACACCATGACCGTGCGCGTGTCGGGCCCCCAGGTCACCGGCACCCGCACCACGGTGCTGGAGTACGACATCCGCGGCGCGGTCTCCGACACCGGGTCGGGGCAGGAGCTGCGCTGGACCGCGGTGGGCGGCTGGAAGGTACCGGTCGCCGAGGCCCGGGTGACGGTCGACGCCGCCGCCGTGATCAACAACCTCAACTGCTTCGCCGGCGAGCTGACCAGCTCGATCGGCTGCACCCAGTTCTTCACCAACCACACGCACACGCAGGGCCAGTTCGTCCAGCAGAACCTCTTCCCGCGGGAGTACCTCACGGTCGCGGTGGGCTACCCGCCCAACACGACCAAGGCCGCGCCGCTCTATGAGCGACGGCACACGCTGGCGACCGCGTTCACCGTCAACGGCATCACCGGCGGGGCCCTGGTGGCGCTGCTCGTGCTGCTCCTGGGCGGGCTCGGACTGCTGTACCAGCTGCGCGGCCGGGACTCGCGGATCGTCGGGCAGAAGGCCGCCGAGGGCGATCACGCGCCGGTGGCCGCCGACGGCGTGCATTTCGAGCCGCCGGACGGCGTGCGGCCCGGCCAGGTGGGCACGCTCGTGGACGAGCAGGCCGACGTGATCGACGTGACCGCGACGATCGTCGACCTCGCGGTGCGCGGCTACCTGCTCATCGAGGAACTGCCGCGCGAGACGTACGGTCGGCTGGACTGGAAGCTGCGCAAGCTGGACCGGCCGGTGGACGAGGCCGACGAGCTGCTGTTGTACGAGCGGATGCTGTACGCCGCGCTGTTCGACGGGCGCGAGGAGATCCGGCTGTCGCAGCTGGGCGGCACGTTCACCGAGCAGCTCGCCCGGGTGCGCAGCGCGCTGTACGAGGACGTCGTCAAGGAGGGCTGGTTCGGGCGCCGGCCCGACGCCGAGCGCACCCGGTGGACCACGGTGGGCATGATCGTGACCGCGGTGGGGGTGGCCGGCACGGTGCTGCTCGCGCTCTTCACCGAGCTGGCGCTCATCGGGCTCGCCGTCATCATCGCCGGCGCGGCGCTCACGCTGGGCGGCCAGCACATGCCGGCCAAGACCGCCCGCGGCGCCACGGTGCTCGCGCACACGATCGGCTTCCGCGCGTACCTGTACCGGGGCGAGGCCGAGGACGTCCCGGAAAATCAGCGGTTGACGGTCTTCTCCCGTTATCTGCCGTATGCGGTGGTCTTCGACGCCGTACAGCGCTGGGCCAAGACGGTCGAAGACGCCGGCGTGCGCGAGAAGGGCGCCGACAACCTCTACTGGTACGAGGGCCCGGCCGAATGGGACCTGTCGAAGTTCGCCGAGTCGATGCGGATCTTCACGCTCGCCACCTCTGGCGCCATCTCCCAGGCACGCCAGTTCCGCAGCCTGTCCTGATCACACCGCCGCCACGGCCTCGGCTACGGGGAGCCGTGCGGCTTGACGCCCAGGAAGGCGCGAGCCTCCTTGGGCGACATCGGCTCGCGCTGGGCGATCCGGGCCAGGGCGGCGGCCCGCTCCACGAGTTCCGCGTTGCCCGTCACCGGCCGACCCTTCGCGTACGTCAACGTATCTTCCATGCCCACGCGCAGGTGCCCGCCGGCGGCCAGCGCGGCGTACATCACCGGCAGGGTGGTCCGGCCGACCCCGGTGGCCGACCAGGTGGCCCCCTCGGGCAACGCATCGACGGCGGCCACCAGCGTGCGCGCGTCGCCCGGCATTCCGCCGGGCACGCCCATCACCAGGTCGCAGTGCACGTGCCCGCCGTACGGGAGGCCGTGCTTGTCGAGCAGCCGATGCAGCGCCGCGACGTGGCCGAGGTCGAACAGCTCGAACTCCGGCACGATGGCCAGCTCCTGGGTGCGCTCGTACAGCTCCACCATGAACGGCCACGGGTTCATGAACACATCGGCGCCGAAGTTCACGGTGCCGCAGGTGAGCGAGCAGGCGTCGGGGCCCGCGTCGAGCACTCGGAGCCGGTCCTCGTAGGGGTCGGTGACCGCACCGCCCGTGGACAGTTGCACGATCAGGTCGGTGGCCGCGCGGACCGCCTGGACCGTGTCGCGCAGCCGCCCGAGGTCGAGCGTGGGCCGCGTCTCGTCGTCCCTGATGTGGATGTGGATGACCGCGGCGCCGGCGGCCTCGCACTCCCGGGCCGTCTGGACCAGCTCGTCCAGCGTGACGGGCAGGGCGGGAACATCACCCTTGTCCGATTCGGCCCCGGTGGGCGCCACCGTGATGAGCGTTGCTGCCATAGCCGCATGATCTCAGCCCGGCGGCGGAGGGCAGAATGCGGGACTGTGCGAGCCGTTGTTCAGCGCGTGAGCCGCGCCAGCGTGACCGTCGCCGACCGGGTGGTCGGCTCCATCGCCGAGCCGGGGCTGCTCGCCTTGGTCGGGGTCACCCACGACGACACCCCGGCCAAGGCCGAACGGCTGGCGGGCAAGCTGTGGGGGCTGCGGATCCTCGAGGGCGAGCGGTCCTGCTCCGACCTGGGCGCGCCGCTGCTGATCATCAGCCAGTTCACGCTGTACGGCGACACGCGCAAGGGCCGCCGCCCGTCCTGGATCGACGCCGCGCCGGGCGCGGTCGCCGAACCCCTGGTCGAGGCCGTCGCTGCCGCGTTGCGCGGGCTCGGCGCCAGGGTCGAGACCGGCGAGTTCGGCGCCAAGATGGAGGTCGCGCTCGTCAACGACGGCCCGATCACCTTGGTCATCGACGTGTGAGGGCGCGGGCGCACGACCCGCACGGGCCCCGCACGGTCGGGGCTCGGGCTCGGGGTCAGGCCCGGAGGCCGGCGAGCATGCCGATGACCGTCAGCAACGTCAGCAGCGAGGCGACGGTGAGCAGGATCCGGTCGTCGCCGCTGAGCCGGCCGCGGACCTGCGGCGACACGACGAGCATGCCGGTGGTGCGGTTGGGGTCGGGCGGCGGCGGAGGCTTGTGGAACGGGTTCGACAGCCCGGCCAGCCGCCACAGCGCGTCGTTCTTGATCTGCTGGTGCTCGGCCCCGCAGGCGAACAGCCGGCCCCGTACCGGCTCCAGACAGGTGTAGCCCTGCCGGGTCAGCACCCCGCACGCCGTGGGGACGAGGCAGAACTCATACAGGCACCACAGCAGCACGCCGAGCAGGGCCAGCCGCCACGACTTCGTCAAGATCGCGGCGACGCCGAGCAGGGCGAAGACCGCCCACCACACGTATACCGGCTCGCGCCATCGTCGCCGCCGTCGCCGCATATCGTCCTTCCTCGTGAGTGGTGCCCTCGCGCCGAAGCCGATCGGATGACCGGCGGCACCCGGACGCGGGCGCGCCGGCCGCCGGGTCAGGCTGGACGGCGGCGCAGCGCGATCGAGACGTTGGCTCCGGTGTCGGGCGACACCACGACCTCCTGGGCGGCCGCCACTCCGCCGGCGAGCAGCTCGGCCTCGACCGGGACGTTGCGTTTGACCAGCGCGAGCGCGATCGGGCCCAGCTCGTAGTGGCGGGCCGCCGATCCGACGAAGCCGACCGCACGGCCGTCGAGCTCGACCGGGTCGCCGTGCGCGGGCAGCCGGTCGACGCTGCCGTCCAGATGCAGAAAGACCAGGCGGCGCGGCGGGCGGCCCAGGTTGTGCACCCGGGCGACCGTCTCCTGGCCGCGGTAGCAGCCCTTGTCGAGGTGCACAGCGGCCTCGAGCCACCCCACCTCGTGCGGGATCGCGCGGTCGTCGGTGTCGAGCCCGGCTCGCGGCCGATGGGCGGCGATGCGCAGCGCCTCGTACGCCCACAGGCCGGCGGGGCGCACCCCCCAGTCGCGGCCGCCGAGCTCGCCGCGCGGGACGATCAGCGTCTTGCCCGCGACGTCGGGCAGCACCAGCTCGCCCTCGGCCGGGCCGCTGGTCGTGACCACCGCGTAGGAGTCGGTCAGGTCGGCGACCTCGACGCGCAACATGAACCGCATGGACTCGAGAAAAGCCACCAACGCCGGGGCGGTGCCCGGCTCGACGTGCGCCCACACGGCGGTGCCGTCGTCAATGAGCGTGAGATGGTGCTCGACCCGGCCCTGCGGGCTGAGCAGCAGCGCCTCGGTCGGCTCGAACGGGCCCAGGTGCTCGACGTGCTGGGTCAGCATGCTGTGCAGCCAGCGCAGCCGGTCGGGGCCGGCGACGCGGACCACGCCGCGGTTGCTCCGGTCGACGAACGCCCCGGTCTCGGCCAGCGCCCGCTGCTCGTGAAATGGTTCGCCGTAGTGCGCGGCGACCTCGGCATCGGGCGGATCGGCTGGCACGGCTCCGGGCGCCTTCAGCAGCGGGCTCTCCATGGGTTCCAGGCTACGCGGCCGGCGGCCCCGTCCCGCCCGTTTCGAATCTCCGGCCGGACCGCGCCGCCGCGCTTCGGCCTCAGGTCAGGCATGGCAATCGCGGCACAGTCCGTACACGGTGAGGTGGTGCACGTCGGTCGCGAAGCCGTAGTCGCGCCCGAGGACCTCGACGAGGCCGTCGGCGACCTCGGGGCGCACGTCGTTGACCCGTCCGCAGCGGCGGCACATGAGGTGCACGTGCTCCGCCTCGGCGGCCAGGTGATAGGTCGGCGGACCGTGTTTAAGGTGGGCGTGCTTGACCAGGCCGAGCTCCTCGAGCAGCTCGAGGGTGCGGTAGATGGTCGAGATGTTGACCCCACGCGCGGTGCGCCGCACTTCGGCGCAGATCTCCTCCGGAGTCCCGTGTTCGAGCGCCGTCACCGCCTCGAGCACGAGCTGGCGCTGCGGAGTGACCCGGTAGCCATGCGACCGCAGCTCCTCCTGCCAGGCCTCGGGCATAACGTCAAGTCTATGGCCAGGCCCGTTTTCCGGGACGCCGCTGTGACCCCGGTCACGCACAAGGGGCCAGAAAACTCGCTTGCCACACCTAAAGCCCTCGCATAGCGTTCTGCGTAACGCGGGAAAGGAGGTGGTCCAAAGCATGCATAGCTCTAGGACTCGCGAGGTGGCTGTCCACTAGCCGCCGTCCCGCCGCGTTGACTCGCGGACGTTCCTCCGGATCCTGACGGACTCGGCGGGGACACCGCGAAACTGCTGGACCGCGGCGGTGAATACCAGGCAGACACCCGATCCCCGGACCGGTGGGACCTAGTCCTGCCCGCCCCCGTCGGCATCCGACGGGAAGTGGTCCGGGGATCGTCTTTTGTGCGCGGCCGGTTCGGCGAGCGGTTACGACACCCGTTTCAGCTGGGCGGACAGGTGGGACTGCAGGCGTTGGCCCACCGCGGCCAGGTCGTAGGCATAGCCCAGGTCCTCGCCGATCATGCCGTACAGCCGATGGCCCGCCGTGACCTCCTTGGCGGTCTCGGTGCGGGCGACGACGTCGGTGCTCAACTCGGCCCGGGTGCCGGTGATCTCGCCGATGTAGATCTCGGCGATGCCCGAGGGATGGGCCAGGATCACTTCGAGCCGGCCGCCGGGCCGGGGCCGCCAAAAGCCGGCCTCCATCGCGAGCGGCGCCCCGAGATGACCCTCGTCGTCCAGCCGCCAGGTGCGGCTGGTGTAGATGAGATAGGGCTTCCCGTTGTGTGTGAAGGAGATCTCCTGCCCGAAGCGGAAGCTCTCGATCGTCGGGTAGCCGCCGACGCCCGCGCCCTCCCATTCGCCGATGAGGAACTTGAGGGGCTCGAGGTCTGGATGCAGCTCAGGCTCCATGCTCGCCGAGCGTAGCGGCGTTCGACCCCCGCGGTCTGCCCCGCGCCCAGACTCGCCACCGGCCGGATATGTTCCGTGGCCGGCCGATCACCGAGAGCGAGTCAGCTTTACCACCAAGACCAGCGCTGCCGTGGCGGTGATCCCGAACATCAGTACGAGCGCGATGGCGTTGACCGTGCCGAGCATGACCCGAGTGTAGGGTCGGCGGGCCCGATATCTGCTTCTTGCCCGGTACGTCGGTATGTCGGCATGTCGCCGCATGCCGCACGACGTTAGCCTGGCTCCTCGAGCGGCGACCGCCCTCGGCCGCTTCGTTCCCGACCGAACCACGGCGCCCCGCGCGTACGTCCGAGTTTCGGCTGAGCTTCCCCACCAGGTGGCCCATGACGTGGCCCATGAGGAGGACACGTGTACGCGTTCACGGCATTGCTGGCCGCCACCGTCCAGGCGGGCATCGCGGCGGCCGCGCGCAAGGTCGGCGAGGCACGTACCCGGCGCACCGTGCGGAAGGCACGGCCGCGGACGTGCGTCGATCTCGTGAGCGGGACCTCGGCCCCCGGGAGCATCCGCCCGAGCGAGGTCCGCGCGCGCGCCGCCGCCGGACCCGACGGCCCGCTGACCGCGCCGTTCTCCGGCACCGAGTGCGTGTGGTACGTCGTCCGCGCCCGCGAACGCTTCTGGGCCTACGGACCGGGTCCGTACGGTCCGCGGAAGGTCGAGCGGTCCATCAAGGCGGCCGACCATGTCAGCGGGCCGCTGACGATCGTTGACGACACCGGGCGCGCCCAGGTCGACCCGACGGGCGCCGAGTTCCTCCTCGGGGCCCCGTCGTTCACCGGATTCGACGCCCGCGAGGGCGGCGACGGCAGGCTCTACGACGAGATGTCGCGGCTGCTGGGTGCGCCGCTGCGGATCCGCCACAAGCGGATGACGATCGGCTTCCTCATCGAGGAATGGACCGTGACCGCCGACGAGGAGCTGCGCATCGTCGGCCGAGCGCGGGGCGGGGGGGACCCCGGTGGGCCGGAGGCCGCCGACATCGTCCTCGGCCGGAGCGGACGGCGGCCCTTCATCATCGCCAAACACGCGGGCACGACCACCCGCGGAACGTATTAGTCTGCGCCTATGGGGCGATCGCTTGTGATCAAGGCGACGTCGGGCGCCGAGAGCCCGGAGCGCTGCAACCAGGCCTTCACCGTCGCCGCGGCCGCCGTGGCCAGCGGGGTGCCGGTGTCGCTGTGGCTGACCGGCGAGTCCTCTTGGTACGGGCTGCCCGGCCGGGCCGAGGAGTTCGCGTTGGCGCACGCCACGCCGCTGTCCGACCTGCTCCAGGTCGTGCTCGCCGGCGGGCAGGTGACGGTGTGCACGCAGTGCGCCGCGCGCCGCGACTTCGGCGAAGAAGACCTGATCAAGGGCGTCCGGATCGCCGGCGCCCCGACCTTCGTGGAAGAGATCTCCGCGGCGGGCGCGCAGGCGCTCGTTTACTGAGACGTTCGCCGCGCGTCTTTGCGGCTGCGCCGACGCGGGGCGGCCGAAGCCCGCCGCCCCCGGACAGCGCGACCCGAACGGGCGAACGGGGAACGGGGAACGCGAACGGGCGGTCAGCCGGGGAGGACGGCGGCGAGGCGCTCCTCGCGGAGCCGGCCGGCCCACGAGTCGTCGATCCGCTCGAGCGGGCGGCCCACCGCCCAGCGCAGCAGCAGGTCGGCGAGGCCGGGGTTGCGCACCAGCGCCGGGCCGTGCATGTAGGTGCCGAGGACGTGGTGGTGGTAGGCGCCTTCGGTGCCGTCGCCGTTGCCGACGCCGACCCGCGTCGTGGCCAGCGGCCGTACGCCCGAACCCAGGTGAGTGACGCCCTGGTGGTTTTCGAAGCCGGTGATCATGGGGACGTCGAGCGCCGGGTCGACTTCGCCGGCGATCTCGCCGACCGCGCGCCTTTGCCCGCGTCCGCTGCGCATGTCGAGCAGCCCGAGACCGGCGACCGGCTGCCCCTCCTCGCCGCCGAACTCGGTGCCGAGCAACTGGTAACCGGCACAGACGGCGAACACCACCGAGCCGTACTCGACCGCGCGCTGCAGCCCGCCGTCGGCGCGCAGCCGCTGCGCGGCCAGGATCTGCGGCCGGTCCTCGCCGCCGCCCATCAGGTAGATGTCGCCGTCCACCGGGACGGGCTCGTCGGAATGCACGTACACCGTGTCGGCGAAGATGCCGCGCAGCGCGGCCCGCCGCTCCAGCACGATGACGTTGCCGCGGTCACCGTACGTGCTGAGCAGGTCGGGGTAGATCCAGACGATCTTGATGCGGTCAGACGACACGGCCGTACCTCGTTCGGATCTGCTGGAAGGCGGTGTAGTTGGCGATCACGTCGAGCCGGCCCGGGCCGACCGCCATGATCGCGTCGTCGATGTCGTCGACCACGGTGAAGGCGACCTCCGCGGCCTCGAGCCGGGCGGCCAGGTCGAGCCGGCGCTCGCCCGTCGCCCACACCGGGCGCCCGCGCAGCACTCGATAGTCGACGTCCCACAGCCACGAGGTGTCGCGGCCGTCCGGGCCCTGCGCGTTGATCGACAGCGCCACGGGGCCGGGCGCGGGCGCGAGCACGTCGAAGGCCTCCAGCCACCCCGCCGGGTTCTTCGCGAGCAGCAGCCGAAGCTGTCTGCCCTCATGCTCGACCGTGGTGTAGCGGCCGGCCACCGACGTGACCTCGGCCAGCCGGGGCAGCGCGTCTTCGGGCTCGACGCCCAGCTGCGCGACGACGGCCAGCGCGATCGCCGCGTTGGCGCGGTTGGCCCGTCCGGGAAGCTGCAGCGACAGTTGGTAGGTGCGGCCACGCGGGGTGGTCACCCGGTCGGCGTGCAGGATCCAGTCGGGCTTGGGCCGCGCGAAGTGGCACTCGCGGCACTTCCAGTGCACGCCCTCACGGTCGAGCGGGCCGCCGCATTCGGGGCAGCACCAGGAGTCCTCCCGCCAGTGCTGGCCGGCCGAGACCCAGGTGATGCTCTTCGCGGTGGCCGCTCCCCAGGTGACGAGCGGGTCGTCGCAGTTGGCCACGACGTGGGTGTCGGCCCCGTCGAGCGCCTTGCGCCACTTGCCGGCCAGCAACCAGATCTCGGCGGCGCGGTCCATCTGGTCGCGGCTGAGGTTCATCAGGGCGACGATCCCCGCCCCGGTCTCGGCGAGCACCATCGGCACGTACTTCTCGTCGCACTCAAGCACCGCGTAGGGCGCGGCGGGCGCCTGCGCGAGCGCCAGCACATGCCCGGACGGCATGTTCGCCCCGAACGCGTTGGTCGCCACCTCGCCGCGCACACGCAGTGCCGACACGATCAGCCGGGTGGTCGTGGTCTTGCCGTTGGTGGCGCTGACGAGCACGAGCTTGCGGTCGGCGGCCAGCCGCCGCAGCAACTCGGGATCGAGCGCGAGCCCGACCCGCCCGCCGATCACCGAACCGTCGCCGCGTCCGGCCAGGCGCGACATCTTCGATGCGGTGCGGCCCAGGGCGGCCGCCAACTGCGCGCGCACGGGAAGGTCGCTCAACTGGCCTCCGTCTCTGGTCGGTCCGAGTCGGTCCGCCACCGGCTTGGCGATGGATCCGCGATGGGTTCGCGAGGCACCGCGCGGCACCATGGCTGCGGGAAGGTAGGCGGCCGGTCGCCAGAGGAAATGGCGTGGCGAGCCATCACCGCAGGCCTACAGCCTAGCTGTTTCGCAAGGCCGGTTTGGGCGGATGGGCGGCAAATCGCGCTCGCCTTATTTGACCTGTTTCTTGGTCGACGGCGGGGCGTACGTTTGCGCGAACAGGCGCGCGCGGACCGGCGCCCGCCGTCCGCTGCCGACGCGTGGGCGGCGGTGGTCGTGGAGGGTGCCGGCAGGAGCGCCACAGGCCGGCCCGTAGGGTGCGGGCCCGGGCCTCGGCGGCCGCGAACTCGACGCGATAGGAGCCGGCGGGCGGGAGGAACAGTGTGGTCGCATACCCGCGGCGGAGCAGGACCCGGTTGACGAACAGCCCGTCGGACCGCCACACGTAGCCGAGCGCCCGGCCGTAGGGGTCCGCCCGGTGCCGCTCGACGGCCACCCGGACGTCGGCGCCGGTAGGGAGCAGACGGCGCAGCGCGGCGGTGGCGCGCGCGCCGAAGCAACCGCGCCTCCCAGTGTCTTCGGGGGCGTCGATGCCGAGGAGCCTGACCCGCACCCGCCGCGCCCGCATCGTGACGATGATCGTGTCGCCGTCGATGACATAGGCGACCGTGGCCCGCGTGACGGGGCCGGCGCGCCGCGGATGAGGCGAGGCCGGCGCCGGAGCCACGGGCACCGTGCCGCCGGAAGGCACGCGGCCGGGCGCCGGCGGGCAGCCGGCAACCGCGATCGCCACGACTAACGCGATGGCGGCGAGTCTTCGCGGTGCGGACATAACGCAGCGATGACCTCTCGTGACAGAGCGCTCAACGAATCGTCACTCTCGCATTGCACGCCGACACTTTCCGCGCGATTTTCGCGTCGCTCTGGCCGCCCGGTCCCGTCTTTTCGCAGGTAGGAGGGGTACCTTGGCGCTCCCGGCACCCTAGAGGCGAGTGAGGCAGTACGTTGTCGGACAGAGCAAAGCGAGTAAGGGGGCTGAGAGATGCAGTGTCCAAGGTGCGGCGCCACCGCGCCTGACACGATGAGCCGATGCGGTCGGTGCGACTCTCCGCTGCGGGCTGCGCCCGCCGGCCACGAGCCCGGCGCGGCACCCCCCTACGATGCCCCGCCTCCCATCCAGCAGGCGCCGCTGGGCGCACCGATATATGAAGGCGGCGGCCCGCCGGTGCAGGCATTCGTCGAGTCCGCCGACGATTCGTGGCGGTCGCTCGGCCGGCAGTTCACCCCGCCCGCGCCGGCCACACCGGATGTGCCGGATGTGCCGGTCACTCCGTCCTCCATGCCGTCCACGCCGGCCACACCAGCCATATCGGGTATTCCGCATGCGCCGGATGTGTCGGTCACGCCGCCGCCCATACCGGACGCGCCGCATGTGTCGGATATGCCGCCCGCGTCCATGCCGCCCATGCCGTCCAGTCCAGGTGCGCCGGATATGTCGGTTAGGCCGCCGTCCATGCCATCCGCGCCGTCGATACCGCATGCGCCGGATGTGCCGGTCGCGCCGCCGTCCATGCCGTCCATGCCGTCCATGTCGACCCCGCCGGTCGGGTCGGCCGTTCCTCCTCCGCCGCCCTCCGCCGACATCGGCGAGCCGCCGGGCGAGGCCACCCAGATGTGGACCCCGCCACCGTCGTTCAGCGAACGGCAGCCGCCCTCGCCGGTCGCACCGCCCGCGGCCCCGTTCGAGCCCGAGCACGCGGCCCCCGAGTGGGGCGCGCAACCGCCACCGGGGCAGTCCCCGCCACGGTCTGAGGGCCCGCCGCAATACCTGGGCGGGCCGTCGGCACCTGGTCTGCCGCAGGAACCGGCCGCCCAGGATGACTCGGTGGCCGAACGAACGATGGCGCTCTGGCTGTCCGACGCGCCTCCGGCCGCGGCGAACCCCGCGGCCGAACATGACCCGCGGTCCCGGACGCCGGTCTACGGCACGACGATCCCGCCGCACGGAGGTCCGGCCAGGAACGAGACGGCCATCCTGCCCGATCTGCCGCCCGCTCAGCAGCCTGGCGGCTGGCAGCCCGAGAGCTGGCAGCAGCAGCCGCCCGGCGGGTTCGGCCCGGGAGGTCATCCGGGCGGCCCACCGCCGCGGGGACAGGCGGACGGCCCGAGCAAGCCGCTCATCTTCACCGTGGTCGGCTTGGTGGCCGTGGCGCTGGTGGCGGCCGCGATCGTGCTGTGGCCGGACGGCGGTGACAACAACACTTCGGCCTCGACCGGCCCGTCCCAGGCCGCCGCCCAATCGCCCGCCGCGGCCGCGAAGACCAACTCCGTGGCGCGCCGCGAGGCGATCCTCGTCAACCGAGTCCTCAATGCCAGCGCGGCGAGCCGCGGCGATCTCGCCCGTGCCATCGCCGCCGCCCGCACCTGCAAGGGCCTGCCCACGGCGATCAGGGGGTTCGAACAGGTGGCCACCCAGCGACGGGCGCAGATCGCGCGCACCCGAACGCTGAAGGTCGGACACCTGCCGAACGGCGCCCGGATGCGCCAGACCCTGGGCCGGTCGATCCAATACTCTCTGGCGGTCGACCAGTCGCTGCTCACCTGGGCCAAGGGACGGCAGGGCTGCCACGGCAAGCCCAAGCCCGACGCCAACTTCCGGCGCGCCGGGGGCCCGCTGTCGGCGCAGGCGAGCGCCGCCAAGAGCCAGTTCGCCGCGTTGTGGGCGCCGGTCGCCAGGCAACACCACCTGCCGGCCCGTACCGCCAACGGCTTTTGACCCAGTAGCCCAAGGACCACGCGCCTCGGGCGCTACGTCCTGGAGCCGCGCCGCCGGGCATGGACAAGGGCGCGACGCCCGCGCGGCTTCGCCCATGGGCGTGACCGGCCCGGATTTTCCGGTTGCCTCAGCCTTCGAAAGGCGGTCGCGCGCCAGTGCCCGCGGCGAACGGGTTGACCAGCCGGCTCGGCCAGTCCAGCACCAACTCCAGCCACGATTCGACCCGCATGACCTCCGCGACGTGCGCGATCTGCCGGCTCGGATCGACGCCGATCGCGGCCACCGCGAGATCGTTGGCGAACGCCGCGTGCTCGTCGTCGCCGCCGATCGCCGTCAGCGCGATCGGCCGGTTGGCCTCCAGCTCCATCGACAGCGGGTGCCGCCGCAGCGCCCGCACCCGATGCCCGATCTTGGCGTCCGGCTGCTGTTTGACCCCCGGCAACGGGTAGTCCATCGGCGGCGCGGGCGCGTGCTTGTCGGGAGTCGTCCCGTCATGGGGGAACAGCCGGTCCATTTCATGCAGCCAGCGCACCTGCGGGATGACCCACTTCGTCCCCGGAGCCGCTCCGGCGTGGACGTCCTGCTCGCCGAGCAACCGCTGGGCCGTGGCGGCGATCGCCGCGGTGAGCTCGGCCGGCGGGTACGCGGTGCGCAGCGCGCTCGCCCGCCGGCCCACGGACCGATCAAGCACGCTGGCCAGCATGCACTCGCGCAGCCGCGGGGCCAGCCTCGACCAGCCGCGGCCGAGCTGGGGCGGCACGGCCGGCAGCGGCCGGTTGACGACATGGGCGAGCACGAGTGTGTCGGTCCACAGCCGCAACCACGCCCAGTCCGGCGCGCCGGCGAGCAGGTCGGCCTGGCGCAGTTCGTACAGCGTGCAGGCGCGCCCGGAGCGGCACTCGCAGCCGCAGGCGGCAGAACGGCGTCCGTCGATCGGCGGCGGCGGTCCGGCCAGCACCCGTTCCCTGTTCTCCCCGAGCGGTATCCGGACGCGCAACGGCCGGTCCATGCCGTCGGCGAAGACCGCGGCGACCCCCGGCGGCAGCGACACCACCTCGCGCGACTGGTCGGCGTCGAGGTTCATCGCCGCGCCCACCACGTGCCGGTCGTCGAAGGCCGGCAACCGGTGCACGACCTTCAGCGCGGTGTTCTTGATCACGTCGGGCACCAGCTTGGTGGGGATCTGCTCGGCGACGATGATGCCCTCTCCGTACGCCCTGATCTCGGCGAGCATCCCGGCGAACAGCTCGACGGCGTGCGCGCTGGAGCGCTGCTGGCCGCGGTTGCGCAGCAGCCGGTGCGCCTCTTCGATGACGATGACGTGCCGCAGGCCGCCGGCCGGCTCCCCGGGCGCGGTCTGGCGGCTGCGCATGCGCAGGTGCTCGACGACGCGGATGATCAGCGTGCCCATGAGGAACGCCTTGTCCTCGTCGTTGGCGACGTCCTCGATCGCCAGGACGACGTTGTCGCGCAGCAGCCCGCCGATGTCGGCGGCGTGCCCGCCTTCGAAGAACCGGCCCGCCGAACCGATCCGCAGGCTGCGCAGCCGTACGTCGACGAACCCGCGGACGTCGGCCATGAGCTCGGCGCCGTACCCGACGTCGTCGATGACCTGCAGGGCGGCGTGCTGTAGCTGCTCCAGCGTCGGCACGGACGGTTCGACGAGCGAGCCGGGCGCTCCGCCGCCGGTGACGACGTCCCAGCCGCTCGCCTCATACACCCGCTGCAACGCCTGCGACATGATCTGCGGGAACGGTTCCTCGGCGTCGAACGCGGCCTGGAACAGCGCGCGGACCATGTCGATGTGCGCCTGCACCGGATAGCCGGGCTCGGGCTGCAACGGGTTGATCGACAGCGGCACGGCCGCCGGATCGGACGGGTTGACGACCGTAACGCCGGCCACGCCTTCGACCCGGCCGGCCATCTTGGCGTACTCCGCCTTGACCGGCTCGATCGCCAGCCACGGGATGCCGCCCCTGGTGAGCTGCTCGAGCAGGTGGCGTACGGTCTGCGACTTGCCGGCGCCCGTGGCGCCGGTGACGAAGACGTGCCGGTTGAGCGTCGCCCGGGGGATGGTCAGCGCGCCGACGTGCCGGTCCTGGCCGTCGAGAATGGCGCCGAGCTCGATGGGCGGCGGCGCGGCGTCCGCGTCACGGCCCCGGTCGCGGGCGTCACCGGCCTTGGCGGTCTCCGCGGTGACGTCGAAGTACCCGGTCTCGACGACCCGCAGGCCCGGCACCTCGCGCCTGGGCAGTCCGGCCAGCGCGGGCAGCGCGCCGGCGGTGACGGCGAACGGCGAGCCGAACGCGGACGCTCCGGGCCGGGCGCCGGCGAGCTGAGGGCCCGCGGTCAATGCCTCGCCGAAGCCGATGGCGCGCGAGCCCGAGCGCAGCCGGTACGGATGATGGCTCATCTCGACCGAGCCGACCAGGACCGGCGCGATCTGGCCGAGTTCTTCCTGGGAGGCGGCGCCGGCCAGCACCCGGACGTTCCACAGGCCCGCCTCACCGAAGGTCTCCAGCTCGGCGACGCGGCGTTCCGCGCCCTCCGCCTCCAACCTGAGATGGTCGGCGCGGCTGTAACGCTGCTGCTCGAACTGCAGGTCGCGGATCTCACGGTCGACCGCGTCGTCCGCACACCGGTCGGCGATCACCAGCCAGCCGAACGGCCTGCTCAGCAAGGTGACCAGCGCGGACTCGAAGAGCGTCGGCCGCAGCGGCCAGTCTTTCCTGATGGCGATCGACTCCGGCTGCTCCGTGCGAAGCGGCGGCGCCGGCTTGCCCGGACAGTGCGTCCACACCATCTGCCCGGCCCGCGCCAGCCAGTCGTCGCCGATCAGCACGCCGCGGGCGCCGTTGGGGAACAGCAGGCCCTGCTGACCGTCGTCACTGAGCACGACCGGCCCCGCGTTGGTGATCAGCTCCAGCGGCGCGCCGCGCCCCGCCGACAGCCAGCCGATGACGAAGGGCTTGTGCTGCTGCGCCGCCGACAGGACGGCGGGCAGCACGGCCACGAAGTCCCACTCGGCCGACGGGGTCCGTTCGGGGACGGGAATGGCCTGGACGCGATACCAGGGCCCGGGGAGCAGGGCGCCTCGGTACGCATGCGCCGGACTCGCGTGTTCGCTCACCAGGTCTCCCGCTCGGCGTCCACCGCGGTCTTCGCGCGGCCTTCCCTTGTCACGCGTTCGTTCGCCGCTCTCCCGGGAGGCCGGCCGAGGCGGCCTGGACGGCCTGGACGGCCTGGGCAATCGGGGTGATCGGGGCCGGACGGCCCGGGGAACCACGGTCCAGCGCGCACCGGACCTGCCTACCAGGGCGCGGCCTGGCGCGCCACCGCCTCGGCATCTTGCGACGCGCTCGGCCGGGATGTGCGCCCGTCAGGTGACGTCGACGTAGTCGCTCGGCGAGGTCTGCTTGTCGTGCCGGCCGGTGCCGGGGAAGTACGCGCGCCAATGGCCGTCCTGTTTGAGCGGTGAAGCCCTTCTTGAAGCGTCCGTCGCTGCGGGTCGTGGTGGAGGCGACTCCACGTCGTGCCGCCCTTGGTCCGGAAATAGATCCTGATGGTCTTTCCCGAGTTGACAAACCCGGCGCCTCAGCGCGGGGTCATCTCCCATAAGACGCTTCACCGGGTGTGCCGGATGGCGAGCCCCGACCGGATCACAATGGCTTCGATTTCGACCGATTCCGGGCCGCCGAATCCTCCGGGGCGCGCGTCAAGCCGGACCCGGTCCGAGGCGACGAGCGCTTTGTTGACCGCGTGGATCGACGCGAGGGGCGGTCTGCGTTTCCCGATCGGCGAGGCCGCGGGCGGTAAGACGGTGAGACGGTAGGGCCGCCCGTCGGCGACCTCGCCGCCGGCACGGGACGGCGCGGTCAGCGCTTCTTCTTGCGGCGAAAGTCGAGGCGTTCGGGCGGCGGGCCCAGGTTGGGCCCAGAGTTCGCCTCTCGATCCGGGTCCGCGGGCGGGTCGTCCGGTGCCGGCGCGGCCCCCAGGGGCGGCGCGGCATGGCGAGACCGGGCGCGCGTCCCCGGCGGGGCCGCGTGCCGGCCGACGCGCACGGCCGGGCCGCGCTCCTCCGCTTTCGGCACCGGATCGGGACCGTTCTCGCGGCCCACGTCCGGCGGCATTCCTCCCGATCGAGTTCCGTTCTCCGGCCGCCCCGCCTCCCGGCGCGCGCCCACGGCGGGCCGCGCGGCCGCCTCCGCCGTGGCGGCCGCCTCCTGCTCGCGCAGGAACTCCTCGTACGCCTGGGAGTGGGCGGTCGGCAGCGTCATGATGGCCGGATTGGCGTCCACGAGGAGGATCTGCCGCCCGGTCGCCATCG
The DNA here is from genome assembly GCA_035765195.1 of Streptosporangiaceae bacterium. Classification (GTDB taxonomy): domain Bacteria; phylum Actinomycetota; class Actinomycetes; order Streptosporangiales; family Streptosporangiaceae; genus CALAED01. The sequence continues at coordinate 59,014 of DASTYC010000012.1, read as the reverse complement.
CGTGCGTGAAGATCATCGCGGTGGGCGGGAGCTGTTGCAGCTGGTGGCGTTCGACGACGAACTCGCGGACGGTCTGCCGGGAGGCCGCCTCGGCGTCGTCGCCGGTGTCCGCGGCACCGGTGCGCTCGGCGTCGATGACGGCGGGCTCCTCGGCCGCGTCGGCCGCGGTCTCGCCGGCGTCGGACCGCGCGGCACGCACCGTCTGACCCCAGCCGGTGGAGGTGGCGATCGCGGCGACGAGGGCGGCGCCGTCCGGCATGCCCGGCGCCCAGTCGCTGTCGAGGGCCTGCGCGCTGAGCCGGGTGCGCGCCGCGTTGACCGTGCTCGTGTAGGGCTCGCCGAGCGAGTCGGCGACCGCGTCGCCCACGCTGTCGGTCAGTTCGGCGACCGTGAGACGATGCCGCGTCCCGATGTGCTGGGCGGCGGTCCGGGCGTCCTCGGCGTTGCCGAGCCGCATGAACCCGACGGCCGCGTGGCCACGGCCGAGCCGCTCCTTCACGTGCGGCGGCACCGAGCGGTACATCAGCACCAGGCCGGTGCCCGTGGCCTCGCAGGCGTCGATCAGCCGGTCGAGCACGTCGCCGCGCAGCTTCTCCCCGCCGCAGACGAACAACGTGTGGTCCCATGGCCGCGCGGTCTGCTCCGTTTCGCGCAGCCGGTGGGTGAGCGCGGCTGTGACGTACGTGCCGAGCACGCGATTGGTCAGCACGCCGGCGCGGCGGTCCATCGTGACCACGCGCAGCCGTGACGGCGGCACCCACCCGACATCGGTGCCGAGCGTCTCCAGCTTGCGCAGCTGCGACTCAAGCGCCCAGGCCCGTTCGATCACGACGCGGTCGGCGGCGCCGCGGCCGAACATGGTGGTGAGGCGGTCCAGCTGGTCATCGCTGATCAGGCCCATTCGGAGATCGTCACGGGGGTCGCCGACCTGGGCGAGCGCACGCAGCGCGGCGGTGATCTGACGGATCGTGGCCCGCCCGGCGAAGACCGACAGCACCCGCTCCAGCAGCGCGTTGTCGAACGACAGATCGCGGGTGCTGCTTTGCTCCTCGCTGACGCTGACCACCAGCGACAGCACGTCCGCCAGCGATTCGGCGGACAGATCGGAGGTCAGATCGAGGCGCGGCAGGTCCGCCGGCAACACCCACACCAGCGGTTCGGCCCCGCGGTCGGCGGCCACCTGGACGAGGTCACGGGCCACCGCACCCTCGGACAGGTCCAGCACGGTGACCTGCGAACCGGCGGCCAGCCGGGAGCCGCCCATCATCGTCACCATCGCCGACCAGCCGGCCAGCGTCCCGCCCGCCACGTCGACCCGGTCGACACCGGGCGGCAGCGGCACCGGATACCACTCCTGCTGGTTGTCGTAGGCGGCGCGGCGCCGCTCCCACTCGCGGTAGGCCTTCTCGTGCGCGGCGTGCTCGGAGTTGAGGCGGCGCAGCCGGGCCTCGCGCTCCCGGTCCAGCCTGGCCTGTTCCTCATCGACCCGCGACCGCAGCGCCTGCTCGCCCTGCCAGATGCCGGAGCCGGTGATCAAAAAGACGAACAGGCACGCGATCAGCCCGACGACGGCGAACATCCCGGGCAGGATGCCGAACGCCCAGGTGGCAAGGAAGACCAGCACGCCGACGCCCGTACAGGCGGCGGCGATCTTCAGCGGCCGGTTGAGGAGATTTTCCTCCCGCCGCTGCTCGGCCAGCCATTCCTGGCTGATCCGCACCGCCTCCGGTGGGTTCGGGCGGCGTGGCGGAGGTCCAGGCTCTGGATGGACCTGCGCGTAGCGCCAGCCGACGTAGACGCGGTCAGAATGACGCAACCGCATCGCGCCGGATCCGCTTGTCACATCGGTCACCGCGGTTCCTTCTGCCCACCCGGCCGGGGCGGACGGCACGTGTGTCCCTCTGCCCCCGCCCGACGGACGGGGAGCCCCTCCCTGCACTCGAAATCGTCCTTCACAGGGTAAGAAGGTTCCTGTGTGGTCGTGTCCCGTTCATCCGAACACTTGCCCCTCCGGATGACCAAGAACCTGGATTCGGTCACGTTGGTGGTGTACGGGACGGACGGGACAATAGAGGGCGGAAGCCGTGGCCGGATGCGGCCAACGACGGCCGGTCGATCCCGCACTTGGGCGCGTTGGCGGTACTCAGGGCGACATTCCGGGCCGGAATAACCAACTCCGATTCGCGCCCGCATTCTTCATCGCGGCCAGCCAAATGTCGCTAATGTCGCTTGGGTAGCTCACGCGGACCGGATTCTGGGGCAGACGGAACATGGATGAGGAATCCAATCGGCTGGCCGGACTACTGAACATCAGCACGCCGGCCAATCCCGGTAAGCCCGCGCCGTGGACTCCCCCTTCGGCGGCCTACCGCCCTGAACCGGCCGATACGCCGCCGATACCGAACCAAACAGCCGAAGCCGCGGAACCCTCGAGCACCACGCCCGCCTCGGCCACCTCCGCCGCGTCGGCCGATGCGGCCGCCGCGCCCGGGTCTGGGGCGGTGAGGAGTTCGGGGGGCTCCGACGCCGCGGGGAGTCCAGGGGACGCGGACGTCGCGGCGGGTCCGTCGGTGCTCCCGCCGTGGGACCCGGCCGCCGTATCGGAGATCTTCGGCCGTACCATCGCCGCCGCCGAGGCCCAGCAGGCCCGGCTGGAGCACGCGATGGCGACCGCCAGGGAGCAGACCTACACCGGCGAGTCGGCCGATGGCGAGGTGCGGGTGACCGTGGACGGGCGACCGCGGGTGCGCGAGGTCTACGTGAGCGCACGCGCCGTCCGGAGCGGTCCCGGCCCACTGGGCGCGGCGATCACGGAGGCGGCGAACGAGGCGGTGCGCGCCGCCAGAGAGGGCGCCGCCGAGACGCTGCTCGACGGCCTCGATCCGGCTATGCGGGCGGCGGTCGAGGACGGGTTGACGGCATTGACGGAGCCGACGCCGCCGACCGGCCCGGCGGGTTCCGGGGGTTCGCCGGGGCCGCGGGGATCGGCGGGGAGGAGCGCGCGATGAACGATCCGGAGGCGGCCCTGCGGCGGCTCGCCGAGTTGACCCGCGGCTATCCCGAGCGACTGGCACAGGCGCGGGCGAAGGCCGCCGAGCTGAGAGACGAACAGATCAGCGGCGCCTCCCCGGACGGCGACGTGACGGCGACCGCGGACGGCCAGGGCACGATCACCGGCGTGCGCTTCTCCGCCACCGCGTTGCGCCGGCTGGACACCGTGACCCTCGGCGAACGGACCACCGCGGCGATCAACGCCGCGCTCGACGCCGCCGAACGACGCCAGGCCGAGGACGCGGAGGCGACCGGCCTGGACAACGCGCTCGACGAGATCCTCGACAACCTCAACTACCGCCTCGACGGCATCGTCAGCCGGCTGACCGATGTCGAGCGGAGCCTGGAGTCCTGATCGGCGCCCCCATGGATTACACAAAGATCTATCAGGCCGACATCGCCGCGCTGATCGGACCCGATGACCAGGTGTTCGCGGTCGTCCCTTACCGGCTCGCGCACGGCGCCGAGCGGGTGGAGCGCGACGCCGACGTCATCGAACGCCGGCTCCGGCCGTTGCCGCGCGGCCTGCGCCGCCGGGCCCAGGACCTCGGGTCCCGCGAGCGGCGCGCCGACGGCGCGGGGAACCGGTCGCTGCTCGACCGGATCCTCGACATCGACTGGCCCTGGAACAAGATCGACTGGGACGAGAAGTTCGCCGGCACGTCGGTGGCCGGCCGTCCCGGATCGCTCGCCGTCCGCCTGGCCGACGGCACCCGGCACGGGGTCGCGCTGTTCGGCGTCGTCACCGCGCGCCGGTTCGTCATCGTCCGGCGCATCGCCACGGACCGTTTCACGCTGGTCGCCGAGGCGCCGCGCGCCGAGGTGGTAGAGGCGCGCCGGCGGAGTAGACCGTTCCAGCGCGGCCGCGTCGTGATCGGCTTCGCCGACAGCTCACAGCTCGCCGTGCACACCGGGATCCTGCTGTCCGGGCAGGCCAAACGCCTCGTCGCGGCCCTGTCCCCGACCCCGCCTTCGGAGATGTAATGACCGAGATGAAGATCGACGCCGCCGCGCTGGAGGCGTTCGCCAAGGCGTCGGACCGGCGGCGCCAGGACTTTGACCAGGTGCGAACGCAGGCCGACCAGACCCGGGTGGACCGGGAGAGCTTCGGCCGGATCCCCGGCATCGGCGCCCGCGTCTACAGCGCCTACGACGAGCACGTACGCGCCTGCGAGGACGGAATCTCCTCGGCGGCCGAGGCGATGGCGGCCATCGCGAGCGGCGTACGGGCGGTCATTCTGAACACCGACAAGGCCAACGAAGCGGTCCAGCAATCGCTGCGTGGCATCGATATCCGGGGGGTCTGAGTGAGTTCCGCGGATGCGTATTCAAACCAGCTCGAAAGCTCCTTCAGTTCGCTTCCCGGTTGGCTGCAGGAGCCATTGCGGCCGATCTACGAAAAGATGGACGAGGGCCTCAAGTGGGTGGCCGGTCACCCGGAGGAACTCGTGCGCGCCGGCGCGGTCTACGCGCAACTCGGCCAGCAGATTCATCAGCTCACCCAGCAGCAAAACGGCGACCGAGCGCGGCTGAGCGCCGGCTGGACCGGTGATTCCTACGAAGCGTTCACCGCGAAGATGAAGGAGGTCGAGGAGAAGCTCGGCAGGCTCGGCGACTCGACCGCCAAGACCAAGGAGGTGCTCGAGGCCGGCGCGCGCGCCTGCGTCGAGGGCGCCAACGCGATCATCGAGATCATCGTCATGGTGCTGGCCATCTTGATCACGGAGATAGCGATCAATGTGGCGCTTTCCGTCATCACCTTTGGCGCCAGCCTTGCGGCCGCGGTGGCGGAAGGGATCGCCACCTGCCTTTCCGGACTGGCCCGCATCATGAGCGTGGTGCAGCGGATCGCCGGCATTCTGGAGAAGATCGCGCAGATCTTCCAGAAGATCGCCGCGATCTTCCGCGAGATCAAGGCGTTCCTCGAGGCCATCAAAGAATTGCTGGCGGTATTGAAGGCATGGAAGCAGGGGGCGTCGGGGCTGGAAAAGGTCGCGGCCTTCAGCGCGCACGCCGGGGCGAAGGCCGCGGTGTCCAAGGGCCTGCAGTACGCGAGCGGCGGGACCATTCAGCTGCCCGGCGTGGCCGGCTCGGGGTATCACGCAGGCCAGGACTACGCCGACGCCTGGGGCGCGGCGAGCGACGCCGAACAGGCCGCCAACTAGCGGCCCCTCAAAGCCCTCCGGCCTGCCGCGAACGGGGCTTTGCCTGGGCCGGGAGTTACGCGAACGTGGCGACGAGGCGCCGGCCGATCGCCAGAGCTCCCTGTTCGGCCGCGCGCTGACTCAGCGGCCTTATCACCGGGTAGTAGCCCTCGGTCGGGTTCCCTCGCAGCGAGTTGTCGGAGCCCTGGTAGGTGATGGTGATCGCGACATTGCGGCGGCGGATCACGAGGTGCGCGGCGCCGCTGTCGGTCGTCCCCACGCCGTAGACGATGGCGGCCTCGTCGCCGAGCGCCGGAACGGATCGGGCACCCTTGACCCGTTCCCCCAGTGGACCTGCCTTGTACTGCCGGACGGAGTCCTGGAAGGCGCTGGACGCGACCTCGACGGCGGTCTGGTCGCGGCCCGGGCCAAGGCTCGGCGAGTGCGGCACGACCGTGACCGAAATGCTCCGACTGTGCTTGCGGCCGTCGTTGAGGTTGCGCCAGTGGCAGGTGGCGGCGTCCGTCCGCGTCGAAGGCGGCCCCTGCGGGTCGGGTCTCGGCACCAGCTGGGCGGCGATCCCGGCGATCGGCTGACAGACGGCGTTGTGGGACACCGTCCGGACATCGCCGGACGTCCACCCCTTCTCATCAGCCCCCGAAGCACCCGAGGCGCCCGAACCGGAGGACTTCTCCGATTTGCCCGGACCGAGCACGTAGAAGGCGCCACCGATGACTATGAGCACCGCAACGACGCCGCCGGCGATCGCCAACGCGGGCCCGCGACCCTTGCGGCGCCCGGATGGCCGCTCGGGCGGCGCCCCAGGCGGCGGGAAGCCATAACCGCCCGGAGGTCCCTGCGGCGCCGGTGATCCCTGCGGCCCTAACGGGAGCCGCGGGGCCGGGGGCGGGTACCCCGCGCCGTGCGACGGGTATCCGCCGCCTGCCGGTGGCTGTGCGGAGCCGCCACGCCTGGGATCCGGTGTTAACGGAGAGCTTGGACCGCTCATGTCCATTTCCTCGTGGCCATTGTTCGGCGGTTACTCGAAACCCTTATTGGTTGCGAGGCTGCGGTGGCGGCGCCTGGTCCGGTGGTTCGAACGAGCGCGGCGGCCGCTGTTCCTGCCGGGGCTGCGGTGGCATGGGTCCGCCCTGGGGATGCCCGTACGACTGGGGCGGTCCTGGCTGATAACCCTGCCCGGGCTGGGTCCCTTGCGGCGGAGCGCCGAATCCCGGCGGCGGACCCTGGTGGCCGCCGTACGGTTGTGGCTGTCCCGGTCCCGGGTAGCCCGCGGCTGGTACCGCCCTGCGCCTGTTGCGCGCACGCAAGAACAGGAAAAGCACGATCGCCAGGATCGTCACGGCCGTACCGACGCTGAGCTGAACCACCAGCGGACCCACGTTGTTGCCGGCGTTGTCGATCTCTTTCTGCGCCGCCCCTGAACCGCCGGCCTTCTTGCCGTTGGCCGCCGCCCACTTGTCATAGGCCGCGAACACCGGATTCGGGGTGTTCGCCGGGACCTGCCCGATTGTGAGCGCCTGGTACGGGCGAACCGCTCCATAACCAGTTAGGTCATCCCTGCCCGCGGGGCCGGCGTCCCGAAGCGATGCCATGATCCGCTTGACGACGTCGCGTGCGGAAAGGTCCGGGTACTTCGACCGCACCAGCGCCACCGCACCCGCCGTCAACGCCGATGCGCTACTCGTCCCGCCGCTAGAGGTGTGGAATTGGCCGTCCTTGAGGACGCCACCCACGCCCGTGGCGGGGGCGGCCACCGCCACGTACGGCTGTCGTTCGGTCTGCGCGAAGGGCCTGAGCTGCAGGTCAAGACCGCCCACCGCGAGCACACCCGCGCAGTTCGCCGGATTGTAGGAGGGATTCGACGTGTCGCCCGCATTGCCGGAACCCGCTACCACGACGACGTCGTGCTGGATCGCGTAACCGACCGACTCCTGCAGGACGGGCGGACAAGGCGCCGACTCAGCCTGAGAGATATTGATCACCTTGGCGCCGTGATCGACGGCGTACCGGATGCCCTGCGCGATAACGTCAGTGGAATTCGCCACGACGGGAAGAATCTTTGCTCTTGGCGCGACACCCACGAATCCGGTACCGCGGCCCTGGGAAGCGATCAGAGCCGACATCGCCGTCCCGTGCCCAGGGGGTGTCTCGGTATCGAAGTCAGTACGGCCGTCACCGCCGCCCTCGAGGTTCGTGCCCGGCAACACCGCGCCGCTCAGATCAGGAAGTCTCGCCTCGACCCCCGTGTCGATGACCGCGACAGTCACACCCTGACCTTGGGTGATCGGCCACACCTTGTCCTGTATGGCCCAGGCGATGAACCACCATTGCTCCCTGCGCGGCCCTGGGACCGCCGCCAGGCCTGGTGTCGCCACCGCCGCCACCATGAGCAGTGCCAGCGTCGCTCCGATGGCCGAGCGGGTCAACCGGCGCATCGAGACACCTCGTCTCCCGTTAGTCGACGTCGCGCCAAACAAGTCGAGCCAAACAATAGGGCAGACCGGAAGGCGATCCGGCCTGCCCTGCGATGCATCTGTCAAATCGTTGTATCCGAGGCGGTCAGCCGATCACGGGTGGCGCGGCGTCGCCATCGCCGCCCCACACATCGTCGTCCTCGGTGAGCCAGGTGGAGCGCTCGCGCTCCTCCTCGCCCTCGCCGCCGCCGTGGCCGCCGCCCATCGGTGCACCCATGCCGGGACGACCGGCACCTCCCGCGCCGGACCCGGCGCCGCTGATGCCTCTGCCCGCCCCGGCTCGGCCGGCGCCGCCTGCGCCCATGGGTCCCATGCCGACACCGCCGGCACCCAGACCGCCACCGGGCAGGCCACCGCCACCGGCGCCACCGCCAAGGCCGGCACCGCCACCGGGCAGACCACCGCCACCGACACCGCCGGGAAGGTTGCCGCTACCGGCACCGGCCAAATCGGTGCCGCCACCGGGCAGACTCCCACCGCCGGCGCCGCCGTCGGGCAGACCACCGCCGCCGGGCAGGCCACCACCACCGACACCGCCGTCGGGCAGACCACCGCCGCCGGCACCGCCACCGGGCAGGTGGCCGCCACCGACGCTACCGCCGCCTCCGCCAGGGACACCCCCGCCGCCGGGGAGGCCGCCACCGCCACCACCACTACCTAGGCGGGGATCACCGGTGGTGTTTTGGTCATACCCCGAAATATGAATTCGGTCGCTCCGGATACCAGGGGGGAAATTCTGGTTGGATTGGGCCGTGTCATTTTGCAAACGGCCCATGAACTCATCGGCGTTGTCATTGCTCGCGGCCGCCGCTCCCGCGGCGACTGCCGGGGAAACCGCGCTCGCGGCGTTCACGATGCCCCCCATGAGGCCGCCACCCCCCGCCTTTTCGGGGGGATTGGCCTGGTAACTCCGCATCATTCCAGCGTGCCGCGACATAGCGCTGCTGGTCTGGCTGCTCTTGGAGTAGATTTCGTTGGCCTGGTCATAGGCGCGTTGCATCGTCTGCATCGCGCCCTGCGCCGCCTGGCCGCCCCACACCTCGCTCATCTTGGATGCCTGGTTGTAGAGCAGCTCGACACTGGTGCGCATGCGACTGGCAACCCTTTGGAACGCGGCGGCGGCACGATCGACGTCTTGGGGCCGCATCCTTTGCAGCATGGCGCGGACGGCTTCGACATCGTCTTCCCAGACCGCAAGGTCGGCATGATTGCCGCCCCAGTTTTCACCGCCTTGGACGTTCTGTTGGATCCTGTTGCTGGTCATTATCTCGAGTCCTTCCTAGCGCAGCGGATCGCGACTACCACGCGCCGCCACCACCGCCGCCACCGGATCCACCAGCGGATTGCCCGCCGCCCGACTGCCCGCCCAGGTTGGCCCGGCTGGCGGCGTCGGCGGTGGCGTCCTCCGCGCGCTGGTAGCCGTCGACCGTGACCCGGATGCGCCTGATGACCTCTGCATAGGACTCCAGGAACTGACTGTACGTACCCCCGATCTGGGCATACGCCTGGTTGAACGTCCCTGCTATCTGACGTCCGGCGTTGTACTCGCCCAACGAGTTCTCGGGGATCCACTCCTGCTGGCTGTTGTCCAAGTCCTTGAACGAGCCGCTGTTCCAGCTATTGAGCTCATCCAGATCGGCCTGCAGTCGCCTTGCGACGTCACGCAGCACGTCACGATCCACCTCAACGTGATCTCCGACCGACGGCAGGTTCCTCGGATAACCCCCGCCACCGCCGCCATCTCGCACCATGGTCCCTTACCTCCTGCCGACTCCCCCGGCACGTCTGTTTGGATCAGCTCAATAATGATGTCTTAGGCCCACATGTGTGGGAGTTCCCCATATGGGAAAAGGTCTGCGCATCAATCCGACGCGGGACCCCGGCCAGCGCGACACGGCCGGGGTCACCGCCTGGAAGCTTTAGCGACGCGTCGCCGCGTCAGCCGCTCCAGAGGTTCACACCCGAGCGCTCGGCGCCGCCGTAGTTCTCGTGCCCCGTGCCGATGACGCTGCCGAGGTTCGCGAGCACCACCGCCATGTGGTCGGCCGCGGCCCGCCACTCGGCCTTGGCCCGCAGGTATTCCTGCCGCGCGGCGCCGTCCCACTCGGCCAGCTTGGCTTCCATGTCGTGCTCGAGCTCGCTGAGCGTGCTCTCCAGCGCCTTGTGGGCGGCGACAAAGCTCTCTTGGCCGCTCTGCATGCCCCCGAAGACAACCCGCGTACGGCTGTCACTCATGTTCTGTCCTCCCGTCGCTTTGGTCTGGTTATCCGTTGTTGAGCAGGCCGGCGACGCGGTTGACCGTGGCTTGCTGCTCTTCCTCAGTGCGCTCGTAGGTGATCCGGGTCTGCACGAGCTTGCCGTGCATCTCTTCCATCGTGCTGAGCACCTTCTGGAAGTCCGCGTCGAACTGCTCGAAGACCGTGCCGAACGCCCGGGCGGCGTTGCCCTCCCAGTTGCTGAGGAGATCGGCCTTGTGCGACTGCAGCTGGGTCCGGATGCTCCTCGTGGTGCTGGCCGCGTCCTCGAGCCTCTGCGCGGCCTGGGCCATCGCTGCCCTATCTACCTGGGACTGGTCAGCCACGACTCACCTCCATGTAATTTGACGTCACTCGACAAAGTGTGCATAAGCCTATTAAGAAGTATTCTCCGTTGTCCACCTGTTTGGCCACATGCAGATACGCAAGGTTGCCGTAACAGGTCTGTGACTACTCGCGACTACTCGGTCAAGGGCTGCCTGAGCTGGTAGTTCCGGTAGCCGGAACAGGTTTCAGCGCATCGGCGGGAACCAGCGCAGGACCTTGGGGGATAAGTCGCAGCAGATTGCTGGGAACCGGTGAAGCCTTGCCTGCGTCAAACCCTAGTTTCTTCAGATCATCGGCTTTCGGGATCGGAAACTTCAGACCCTGATCGGTGAGGATGAAGAATGTCTGCGGCGCCACCTTCGCCGTAGTCAACTGGCCCGCGAGGGTGCCGCTTCCGGGCACGTCGATCTGATCGATCACCCCGGTGTTCGTCCTGGTGGGCGGGGCGACCGCCGTCGTCGCCACCTCGGGCAGGGTGCCGCCGATCGCCAGCCGGGCATCCATCGTGAGGCTGTCGGTGCCGCTGTAGACCGCGCACAACGGCTGGACCGGGTCGTACACGGTCGGCCTGGGCATGGTGTCGGGCAGCGCCTTGATGCGCTGGGGAGAAAGCTTGCCCAGCTGGGCGGCCTGCACCTGCCTGGGCGTCGGGACGTCCTTGCTCAGCGGGTCGCTGAGCAAGAGGTTGGCCTGGCTCTCTGAGATCAGCGCGGGGCCGTCGGTCAGCTGGACGTACCACAAGCTGGCGCCGCCGGTGGGCGGCTGGACCCGGTACACCTGGCCGACCGGAGCCTGCTGGCCGTTGGGTCCAGGCCCGGTGCGGCCACGCCCCGGGATCGGCGGCGCGACGAAGTCGTTGCCAGGGTTGATGCCGTTCAGCCAGACGTCGGAGACCGGCGCGGGCTGGTTGACCCCCAGCGCCCGCAGCCCACTCGGCGTCAGGCGCATCCGCTGGTTGTTGTAGATCAGCCACGGCTGGTTGGCCGCGGTGACGACCACGGCCTCGTCACCGGCGAGCGTGCGGCCTCCGACGTTGCGGCCGCCCACCAGCGTCACCACCGGCGTGGTCCCACCGCGCCCGTTGTCGGCCCTGCGCACGCACAGCGACCACGGCGCCTTGGCGGGCTTGTCGGGGTCGGGCAGCGAGTCGGGGGCGCCCAAGATCCCCGAGACTGGTCCGCGCGTGTACTTGGCGAGCGACTGCCGGGAGACCGTCTTGGTCTTGGGGTTGTCGGTCTGCAGGGCCAGCAGCGCCGAGGTGTAGTTGACGAACTGAATGAGCTTCCTGTCCCTGGCCGACCAGGCGAACCGTGTGCCGGTCTCCTTCTCGATGATCAGCGTGCCGGGCTGCTCGATGCCGTTCGTGCCGCCGCCGCGCAGCAGCCCGATGATCCCGTACACCGCCGCGATGAGCACCGCCACCATCGCGCCGGACAGCGCCGCGACGGTCAGCCTGCGCATCGGTGATTCGGGCAGGTCGGGCTCGCCTGACAGCAACGCCAGACTGACCCGCTGCATCATCAGCTTGTGCGCCTGATATAGGTCGCGACGGGTTTGCATCCCACTCTCCCGGGAGTTCTATGGTCAGCGGGGCGTCGAGAATGGCCAGGCAAACACGATAGACGTAAAGGGTGACGTTATGGTCACCGAAGCCCTCGGATGCCATCGCCTATTCGGCCGGTCCGTAAATGGACAATCTACGCCAACCCTTGTCTGCCAGAGGTACGTCACCATGTCAGGTCCTATTTCCGCGCCGGCTCGATCTCGATGAGCACACCGTCGGCGAGGAGTTCGGCGACCGAAACCGGCAAAAAATAACCGGTGCCTCCGCCGGGCTGGTCGAACCAGGGTACGGCGGTGCCGATCAGCACCCGCAAGGGCTGTCGCAGCCGGTAGACGTGGTACGGCCGGTCCGCCCACTCCGCCGGTAGCGACCGCTGGCTGTAGTGCGTGCCGGCCGCGTACGCGAGGTTGCCCCCGGGGTCGCCGACGCGATCGATCTCGGTGCCGGCGACCAACTCGAACTCGCGGAGGTTCCGGAACAGCGTGACCGGCGGCTCTCCCGGCAGTGGCTCGATCGGTCCGTCGTAGGCGCGCGCCGGCCGCCTGATGTCGGGCGCGGTCACCGGCGGTGCGACGGGCGGGCGCGGCCGGTCGGCGGCCAGTACCAGCGTGCCGAGCAAGAACGCGGCTGCCTGGTCGGCCGCCGGGAAGGCGAAGCTCACCGCGCGGTCGCCGCCCGCCGTCCGGAAGACCGCCCAGCCCTCGCCCTCGCGCACCAGGCACCAGGCGTCGGGAACGATCATCTCGACGCCGTACGACTCGGGGTCGATTCCGAGCTCGGTCAGCCTGGCGCGCAGCCGCTGGAGCGCCTGTTTGTCCTGGTCTGCGACGACCGCGTCGACCGGAGCCGACCCCGCCTGCGCCGGTTCGGCCGTCGGCTCGGTCGCCCGTTCTGTCGTCGGCTCCGTCGCGGGCTCCCGCGGCGCCGGCGGTGGAGTGCCCATCACGGACGGCTCCGGTTCGAGCGACGCCGCGGCAGGCGCGTTCGTCTCGCGCATTGGCATCGCCGGGGGTGCCAGGAGGTGATGTGCCACCGATCCGGGCGCGGCGGGCTCGGGCGGTACGGCACCCTCGGTCGGTCGTTCAACGGGCGGCGGTTCAGCGACGCCCACGTCAGCGACGCCCACGTCGGCAGCGCGCACGTCGCCAGCGCCCACGTCGGCAGCGCCCACGTCGGCAGCGCCCACGTCGGCAGCGCGCACGTCCGCGGTCAGCATGTCCGCGGCCGGTGCTTCGGGAGCCGGGCGGGACGGGGGCGGCTGCCCCATGATGGCGGCGACGGCCACGTCGCGGGTGTAGTCGTCGACCTCGGGTGGCTGGAAGCCCTGGCGCCGAATGTGCTCGACCAGCTCCGGCTCCGGCGGGACGCCGTGCGTGCGGAGGTAGTAGCCCACGCCGCCGGGCCAGATCCAGGTGCCGTCGGTCAGGTACGTCAATGGCACCGTCGCCGGCCTCGCCGGGTCGAGCAGGTCGTTGTCGAGACTGCGCGCGGCCAGCACCAGCGGTGCCTTGGTCAGGTAGTCGGCGATCGCCTCGGCCTCGCCGGGCGGCACCGGCGGCCGGTCCACCTGCGGCGTCTGCCCCGGCCCCAAGGAGTCGAACACCCTCGCCATCTGGAACCTCGGCGCCGCCGCGTCGGCGGGCGCGGTCTCCGGACCGCTCGGCCGATCTTCGACCGTGTCGTCCGCGGGCCGAAGCAGCCAGTCCGGGATGTGCTCCGGCGCTCGCGGGAACGTTCGCAGCTCGTCGGCGTACGCCTCGGGGGGCGGTGGCGCCGCCCAGGCCGGTCGCCCGGTGTTGTCGTACTCGATCCGGTAGTCCACCGGATGCGTCAGCCGGTACCTGGCGCTGAACCAGGTGCCGACTCCGGGCCGGTACATGCCGGTGCGCAGCCGCGCGAACAGCTCGCCGAGCACCTCGGGCCCCGCCACGTCGGTCGGCGGGCCGTTGAGCCGCTCGATCCGTACGGTCGTCTCGGCGTGCGCGCCAAGGGCGCCGTGCACGACGAGGCACTCCTGCCAGCCCGGGGGCAGGTTGTGCGCCAGCACCACCGCGATGTCCTGCAGCACCGCGTCCTGTTGCGTCGGGTTCAGCAGCTCCTGTTCGCTGACGACCACAGTTGCCTCCCTTCCGTGGCCCGCCCCGACCTTGGGTCGGGGGACCACGAAACTAACGGCTCGGTTCGGCGGATCCGGCCGCCGTTTCGATGAGCTTTTCGCGCAGCCAGCCGGGGATGTGCTCCTCGTCTCGGGGGAAGGCCGCGACGTCCTCAGCGAACACGTCCGGCCGGATGGGCGGCTCCCACAGGGGATCAAAGTCGAAGTTGTAGCTGACGTGATAGTCGCTGGGCGGGTCCAGCGTGTAGCGCATGCCGAACCACGTGCCCTCGCCCGCCCGATACATCCGGGCCCGCAGCTCCGCCGCGATCTCCGCGATCACGGCAGGCGGCTCGACGGTCCGGGTCGCCCCGTCCTCCATGATCATTGTCACCGCGATGTCGTGGCCGGGCGCCACCATGAGCACCTTGAGGTCGATGCGCCGCCAGCCCGGAGGCGCCATCCGCAGCAGCACACGGCCGATGTCCTGGATCATCTGGTTGTAGCGGTCCTCGTCGAACGGCAGCGGTCCCGGCGGCGCCGCCGGTGCCGGTTGCGCCGGACCGTGCTCGGGATAGGACATTGCGCGGGGTCCTTTTCTCATCGGTGGCTGAACGCCATCGAGGGGATGACGATGGCAACGGCGCCGGCCCGCTCCACCGCACCTGGTGCCGGATTGGCGGGCCGTATGTCATTGGCGGTCGGCTGTTCGGGCCCCGGAACGGACTCGGCGCCCGGGCGGGCCGCCGCCCCCGTGTTGTCGACGGCGAGGCGATCGGACCATGAATCGCGATCGATGGCGCCGACCGCGGCGTACCGACATTTTCCCCCCATATCAGTCAACCGGTGGCCGGATCACCGATGCGTGCGACTCACGGCCGCCATGGTGTCGACGCCCGACCCGGCCGGAACGTCGCCGTCGCCCTCACCTGCCTCGTCGGAGGCGACGACCGCGTCCGGTCCCGGAGGCGCCGGAACGCTGTCGGGGTGAAACGTGCGCCAGCCGCGGTCCGGCGGCCACGTCGGGCCGCGGCCGCCGGCTGGAGCGGCACCTTGATCGGCGGTGGACGCGGAAAAGATCCTCCCTCTGCCGTCCGACCACACGAGACCGTCGCAGGCGATGACGGGAACGCCGAGGCCGCGAGCGAGATCCGCGGCGAACGCGGCACCGCCGCGGCCGCCGCACGACAGCAACACCACCTCGCGACCGGACCATCCAGGGTCGCTCCGCACGATGTCGGCGATGTCGCCCACGCTCAACACCCTGTCCCCGACCCGCATGCCCGCGGCCGTGCCGTGACCGTCGAGGATGTAGCGGCGGGGATCGGGCCGCACCTGGCGTGCCAGGTCTCGCATGTTGGGCTGGTCCGGGCCGTACAGCGACCGCCCGGCCGGTGTCGCCTCGCTGACCCCGTACGCCGCTCGCAGACGTACGGGGAGTTCGGCCGGCCGCGACGGCCGTGGCTCGTCGGGTGGGCCCGGCGCGGTCCAGGGGCTGTCAGGCGGCTCCCAGCCCTCCAACCGCACCCGCGGCCGGGACCCGCCTCGGGCGGCGGAGCCACCGCCGGCCGGTCGGCCGGCCCTGCCGCCGATGCGGGGCGGAACCATGAAGACCGCCGCCCCCGGAGCCGCGGTGTCGTCGGCCGGCCGGTCACCGTCATCGCCTTCTGCCGGCTCGGCCGCGGCGGGCGACGGCACCCCGGCCGCCTCGTCAACCGGCACACCACCTGGGCTCTCCCCATCCGCCGACGAGAACGGGCCGGAGACCGGCGAACCCGACCCGGCATCAGCAACCGAAGTCCCCGGCACCGCATCGTCATAGGTCGTCCCCGCCTCGGCCGCCGCGGGCGACGGCACCCCGGCCGCCTCGTCAACCGGCACGCCACCCGGGCTCTCCCCACCCGCCGACGAGAACGGCCTCGCCGACGCGGTCTCGCCCATGACGAGCGAGTCCGCCGGCGCGGCCGGCTCGAAATCCTGTGACCAGAGCTCCGTCAACGGCTCGTTGGAGGTCATCGGCGGCGAGGTCGTCTGGCCGCCCGGGCCGCCAGGCTGCTGCGACAGGCCGCCGCCGGATCCGCCGCCGTGCGCACCGCCGTGCGCGCCGAGCGGCCCGTACATCGCGCCGCCGGCAGGGCCGTCCGCCGCCGTACCGGCGTCATCGGGTGCGGTCCCTTCGGCCGGTTCGTCCGGCGCGCTTGCGGCGTCTCCACCGGCGTCGTCCGCCGCGGGGACCTCGGGAGACGGGGCGGCGCCCGCGCTCGCCAGGGTGGTCGCCCCGACCGGGTCACCCGGCCCGGAGGCGGCCCAACCGCCGCCGCCGTACGGCCGCGACGGCGTGCCGTCCGCGGTGGGGGACGTCGGACTCGCCGGAGCGGCGGCGCCGGCCACGACGTTCGCGCCGTCGCCGGCGCCGGCGGCGCCGTTCGCCTCGGCCGCGGGAACCCGCGCGCCGGCGTCGTCCGTATCGGCCGTGCCGACGGCGTCTTGACGCGGAGCCGAGCCGACCGCATCGGCAGCCGCCTTGGGGGCGTCGCCGCCGGCCGGGTCGTACGCGTCGGCCACGCTTCGGTCCCGTTCGGTCGCGTCGGCGGCGATCTCATCCGGGGCCGAGGCCGCCGAGGCCGCCACGCCGGACGGGGCGGGCACGGGCGCGGCCTCGCGGTCGAGCGGCGTTCCGGCCGCGTCGAGGCCGGCGTCCGCTGCCGCGCCGGACCCGTCGGTCTTGCCGGACCCGTCGGTCTTGCCGGCCTGGACGGCCTGGACGGCCTGGACGGGCGGCATGACCACATCGACTCCGGTGCGTTCGGCGAGGGCCACGAGCAGGCTGTGCAGGATGGCCCGCGACGTGATCTGCGCCGCCGCCACGACCGCCGGGACGCCCGCCGCTGACGCGTCGCCGGCGGCCGCCGGGTTCGTGGTGAGCTCGGCGATCTGGGTGGCTGTCGTGGTCAGCAGCGCGATGAACTGGTATTTCGCGTACTCGATTTCATGCGCGCCCGCTTCGAGCCGCGCCGCGAGCCGGTCGCATTCGCCGGCCAGCGCGGGCAGGTGGCGGGGGTCGGCGGTGACGAAGGTGCTCCAATGCCGCTCGAACTCGTCGGCGGCGGCGCCCTGGACCGACTCCCGCACGCCCGCGGCGCCGCGCCGCAGGTCGGGGATCAGCTCGCGCACGTCATCGGCGGCCCGCCGCCACGCCTCCGCGCAGCGGCGCATGGCGGTCTCGTCGCCCGCCGGCCAGTCGGACTCGACGATCCACGACAACCACTGGACCTCGGCGGGAATCTCCAGACCCACGATCAATCCTTTACCGTGGCGGCCTCCTCGGCCGCCTCGTAATTCTTGGCCATCGTGTGCAGGCGGGACCTGATGTCTTCGAGCGCGCCGGGGAGCCGCGTGAAAGACTCCAGAGCGGCCTGCCGCGGCTCTTCGTATCCCCGCTCGAACTGCTGCCCGACCGCGTCGTCGCCCCAGCATCTGCCCGCCGCCGACAGCGTCGCGGAAAGGCCGGCGAAGACCCCGCGAAGCCGTTCGCCGCCCTCGGAGAACTCCGTGGCGTGCCGGCGCAGCGCCGCGGGTTCGACCGCAAGCTCTTCCCCACTCATCGCGCTCTCTTCCGCCGTTCCAACCGTCCGCAGGCCCCCGGCACCCGTCAGGAACCGTCGGGGACCGCCGGGCCAGGCCGCAGGCCGTGCCTGTCCCGGAAGGCGCCCAGATCGTCGGGACGCTCGGGCAGGATCGCCGCCAGATCGAGGCCGGCGTCCCCGTCGGCCGAATCGGCGCCGCCGACCCGGCCGTCCCGCCCGTCGGGCAGCAGCGGCGCCAGTGCGACGCGCACCTGCCCGTCGACCTGGGAGCTCGCCTCGCCCACCGCGGCCAGCACGGCCGCCGCCAGCTGGGACGGGCTCAGCCTGCGATAGACGCGCGGGTTGAGCTCCAGTCCGGTCAGCCGGCCGTGCGGACCCACCGTGACCTTGATCATCTCGTCTTCGGTCGTCACGGTGGCGCTCACCGCGTCCACCGTGCGCCGCAGATCACGCAACTGGCCGCGCTTGTGGCGATAGCGCTCGAGAAGCTCGTCGATGTGGGCTTGCCACTCCGGCAGCATCCCTCGCCTCCGTCGCCAACGCGTCAACCGCACCATCGCACGCACCCAGTTTCGCCAAACCCTATGACGTCGCCCCGCCGCGCGCATCCGATGCGAGTCAACGCACCGCACGAAATCCGCCGGAATTGGCTCCCGGCAATTTCTCAGCCGGTCTGTCCGCGGATCCAGGTGTAGAGGTCGAGAACGCCGAGGGCCAGCGGAATCAGGCTCACCACGACGATGACATCGAGGATGTCGCCGGCCCGCCCCCAAAACGGCGTCGGCTTGTTTCCGGGCAGCCACATGCCGAGCCCGACCGTCAAAATCGTCGCGGCCACGAGCGGCAACACCACGGCCACCAATGTCCTGAGCGGCTCGCTCGGGTCAACGCCGCCCACCGCCAGGATGCCGACGCCGGCCAGCCCGGCCGCGAGCATCCAGACCCGCTGCAAGCGGCCGCGGAACACCCGCGCCCGCAAGATGAGCGCCAGCGAGATCGCCAGCCCCATCAGCACCGCCATCCAGCCGCCCTCCACGGTCAAGAACAGCTCGGCCGCGATCGCGACCATCGCGACGCCGGCGACGAGGCCGGTGGCGAACTTGTCGGCGACCGCCGTACGGGCCAGCACGGCCTTGCCGTTGACGAGGGTGGTGTCGCTGCGCAGCTCCTCGGCGCTGGAGGGCACCGCAGGCAACGGCAACCTCGCCAGCTTGAACGACAGCGACGGGATCAGCGCGGTGAGCGCGACGACGAGGGCCACGCAGGCGGCGGCCGCGCCCGCCGGCGGCGCGTCGGGCACCGCCACGACGACGCCCGCCGCGATCGTGCCGGTCAGCGCGGCCACCGTGATGCCGAGGAAGTTGGGGAGCCCTTCTGCGATCACCGCCCCCCCGACGATCGCCGCCAGCGTCGCCGCGCCGAAGCCGGCGAGCATGTGCGGGGCGCCGACATCGAACACGATCGAGACGGTGTCGCGCGCGGGCGTGAGCAGCCCGCCGAGGAAGGCGTACGGGACGGCCAGATAGCCCATCACCGCGCCCGCCTCGGCGTCGCCCAGTGCCCTGGACATCACCGCGCCGAAGACCACCAGCAGCAGGGCGATGACAGCCGCGGCGGCGGCGGGAATCGGCCACGGCGGCCCGGACGCCGCGAGCGCCACCGCCCCGGAGCCGAGCAGCCCCGCGCCGCCCCACAGACCGGCGGACCGGGTGCTGTGCGGCCGCCATCGATCCGAGCGCTCCTTGATGCCCGTGGCGATGACGTCGGCCACGTCATCGAACGACATTTCGGGCAGTTGCGCCATGCGCGGCCGGAAGTAGAGCACCTCGCCGTCCATGACGCGCAGCGCCGACAGCGTCTGCGCCGGGTCGAGCGGGGCGTCGTCGAGCCGCTGCAACGCCCAGCCGGAGTGGGCGAGACCTGCGTCGGCGAGATTTTCTCCCGCGGCGCGCAGCAGCGTGGGCAGCATGTGCGCGAGCGGCACATCGGCCGGAAGTGACAGATCAATGCGCCTTCGCGGCGCCACAATGGTGACCCGGCAGAGATCCATTGCGGTGCTCACGTTTCCCCCTGTCTCTGGTCAGGCGTGACACTAACAGGTAAACACTCCTTAGGATGCTCCCAAATCAGTACCAGGAAGACACAAACCGGGCCACCGACGAAGAAGGGCTCGGCGGCGTGACGCACGGGGCACGAAAGGCAACGTCACAGTGAGCACCATCGTCGCCAAACGACAGGAACGGCGCCGGCCGCCACAGCTTCCACGCGGGGAGATTCTCCTCGAATCCCCGCCCGAGATCCCCGAGATCATCTCCGGCGGCTTCGGCCAGACGCTCATGTACCTCCCCATGGTCGCGGGCGGCGCCGCCATGGGCTTGATGTTCATGGGCAATGGCGGCGGAAACCCCATCATGTACGTCGCGAGCGGCATGTTCGGGTTGTCCATGGTCGGCATGATGTTCAGCCAGATGGGGCGCACGTCGGGGGAGCGCAAGCAGCGGCTGAACGGCCAGCGCCGCGACTACTACCGCTATCTCGCGCAGGTGCGTAAGAGGGTGCGCCGGGCGGCCGAACAGCAACGCGAAGCGCTGGAATGGAACAGCCCCGACCCCACCTCGCTGTGGTCGCTGGTGATGAGCGCCCGGCTGTGGGAGCGCCGGATCCGCGACGACGACTTCGGCCACATCCGGATCGGCACCGGTCCGCAGCGGCTGGCCGTACAGCTCGTGCCGCCGGAGACCAAACCGGTGGAGGACCTCGAGCCGATGTGCGCCGGCGCGCTGCGCCGTTTCGTCCGCGCCCACTCCACAGTGCCCCAGCTGCCGGTCGCCGTCTCGCTCCCCTCATTCGCCAGGATCGTGCCCACCGGCGACCCGGAGCTGACCCGCGGTCTCGCCCGCGCGATGATCGCCCAGATCGCGGCGTTCCACTCCCCCGAAGACATCAAGATCGGCGTGTGCGCGGCCCCGGACCGGATGCCGTACTGGGAGTGGGTCAAGTGGCTGCCCCACTGCATGCACTCGACCGACACCGACGCGGCCGGCCCCGTCCGGCTGATGGGCAACACGCTCAGCGAACTCGAGGCCATGTTCGGCGCCACGGTGAAGGACCGCCCACGGTTCACACCGGGTCTGGCCGCCGAGGACCTGCCGTACCACATCGTGATCGTCGACGGCGGCCTGGTCACGCCCGACTCCCAGATCGGCGCCGACGGTATCGAGGGCGTCTGCGTCATCGACCTCAGCGGCTCGGTCGCGCCCACCTCCGAAGCCACCATGCTGCGGCTGCACGTGGACCCGACCGGCGTGCACATGCTCAAACGCGATCGCACGGGCAAGGACGTCGCCACCCGGCTCGGCGTCGCCGACAACCTCAGCATCGTGCAGGCCGACGGGCTTTCCAGGCAGCTCGCTCCGCTGCGCGCCAGCGCGGGCGGCGGCGAGGAACTCGACAACCTGTCGGCCAGCATGACGCTGACCCAGCTGCTCGGGCTGCGCAGCCCGTACGGACTCGACGTCGCCGCCAACTGGCGGCAGCGGGCGCCGCGCAACCGGCTGCGGGTGCCGGTCGGCATCGACGTCGCCGGCAACCCGGTCGAGCTGGACATCAAGGAGGCGGCCCAGGGCGGGTTCGGCCCGCACGGGCTGTGCATCGGCGCGACCGGGTCCGGAAAGTCCGAGTTCCTGCGCACGCTCGTGCTGGGTCTGGCGATGACGCACTCCTCCGAGGTGCTCAACTTCGTCCTCGTCGACTTCAAGGGCGGCGCCACGTTCCTCGGCATGGACGACCTGCACCACGTCGCGGCGGTCATCACCAACCTCGAGGACGAGCTGCCGCTGGTCGACCGCATGTACGACGCGCTGCACGGTGAGATGGTGCGGCGCCAGGAGTTCTTGCGGGCGGCGGGCAACTACGCCTCGCTGCGCGACTATGAAAAGGCCCGCGAGCAGGGCGCCAACCTCACCCCGATGCCGACGCTGTTCATCGTGCTGGACGAGTTCTCCGAGCTGTTGTCGGCCAAGCCCGACTTCATCGAGCTGTTCGTCATGATCGGCCGGCTCGGCCGGTCCCTCGGCGTGCACCTGCTGCTGGCGTCCCAGCGCCTGGAGGAGGGCAAGCTGCGCGGCCTGGACACCCACCTGTCGTACCGCATCGGCCTGCGCACGTTCTCGGCGATGGAATCACGGGTCGTGCTCGGCGTGCCCGACGCGTACGAGCTGCCGCAGGCGCCGGGCAACGGCTACCTCAAGGTCGGCACCGACACCATGACCCGCTTCAAGGCGGCGTACGTCTCCGGTCCGGCCAGCGAGGACGAGCAGGACGACCGGCAAAGCGGGCCCAAGGTGCAAAAGCAGATCGTGCCGTTCGGGCCGGCCTACATGCGTCCGGCGATCATCGAGCAGGCGGCCGCGCCGCCCCCCAAGGAGACCGGCGGCAAGGAGACCCTGTTCGACGTCGTGGTGAAGCAGATGGAGGGGCACGGCCCGCCGCCGCACGAGATCTGGCTGCCGCCGCTCGACGAGCCGCCGACGCTGGATCAGCTGCTGCCGGGCCTCGCGCCGACCCCGCAGCAGGGGTTCACCACCTCGGGCTGGGAATGGCGGGGCCGGCTGCACGCGGTCGCCGGCATCGTCGACCGGCCATTCGACCAGCGCCGCGACCCGTTCTGGCTGGACCTGTCGGGGGCGGCCGGGCACGTGGCCGTCGCCGGGGCGCCGCAGGCCGGCAAGTCGACGATGCTGCGCACGCTGATCGCCTCGCTGGCGCTGATGCACACGCCGCAGGAGGTGCAGTTCTACTGCCTCGACTTCGGCGGCGGGACGCTGACCACGCTGAGCGGGCTGCCGCATGTGGGCGGGGTGGCGTCCAGGCTGGACGCCGACCGGGTGCGCCGCACGGTCGCCGAGGTCACCGGATTGCTGGCCCAGCGCGAGCGGGAGTTCACCGAGCGGGGCATCGACTCGATGGTGACCTACCGGCGGCTGCGCGCCGAGGGCCGCATCCCCGGCGACGGGTACGGCGACGTGTTCCTGGTGGTCGACAACTGGCTCACGGTCCGCCAGGACTTCGAGCAGATCGAGCCGGTCATCACCGACCTGGCCGCGCGCGGCCTCGGCTACGGCATCCACGTGGTCGCCGCCACCAACAAGTGGTCCGAGTATCGCACCGCGATCCGCGACCTGTTCGGCACGCGCCTGGAGCTGCGGCTCGGCGACCCGTACGAGTCCGAGGTCAACCGCAAGCTGGCCGAGAACGTGCCGGAGGGCCGCCCCGGCCGCGGCCTGACCCGCGAGGGCCTGCACTTCCTGACCGCGCTGCCGCGCATCGACTCCCGTCCCACCGCCGACGACCTTTCCGACGGCGTCGCCAAGCTGGTCGAACGGATCAGCGGGTCCTGGCAGGGCCCGGGCGCCCCGCGGGTGCGGATGCTGCCGGACGTGCTGCCGATCGAGCAGATGCCGACGGCCGCGCAGACCGGCCGCCGGGTGCCGTTCGGCATCGACGAGGAAACGCTGTCCCCGGTCATGCTGGACTTCGAGTCCGACCCGCACTTCGTCGTCTTCGGCGACACCGAGTGCGGCAAGTCGAACCTGCTGCGCCTGATCGCCGACGGCATCGTCGCGCGACACGACACCAGCGAGGCGCGGCTGATCTTCCTCGACTACCGGCGCGCGCTGCTCGACACGGCCAACACCGAGCACCGCATCGGGTACGCCGCGTCGTCGACGGCGGCGGCCGGGCTGCTCAAGGACATCGTGGGGGCGCTGCAGGTGCGGCTGCCGCCGCCCGACCTGACGCCCGACCAGCTGCGGTCGCGGTCGTGGTGGAGCGGCTCCGACCTCTACCTGATCGTCGACGACTACGACCTGGTGGGCACCTCGCAGTCCAACCCGCTGCTGCCGCTGGTCGACCTGCTGCCCCAGGCCCGCGACATCGGCCTGCACCTGATCCTGTCGCGGGCGATGGGCGGCGCGGGGCGGTCGCTGTACGACCCCGTCCTGCAGCGGCTCAAGGACATGGCCACACCGGCGCTGATCATGTCGGGCACCAAGGACGAGGGCGCGTTGTTCGGCGACGTACGGCCCAAGCCGCTGCCGCTGGGCCGCGGCCAGTACGTCGAGCGGCGCCGCGGGGTCCGGCTGGTGCAGACCGCCTTCCTCGGCTCCGCCACCCCCGAGCAGTAAGCCGCCCGGGCGCCGCCTCCCGGCGGGAGCCGGCGCCCGGGCCTAGCCTCGGGGGCGGCTCGGCTCGCGGGGAAGTTCGACGCGGCCGGGCCGCCAGCCGCGGCGCCGGCCCATCGGGATGACGACGGCCGCGACCGACACCATGGCGGCCGCACCGAGTGCGCCAAAGGTCACCGCGAGCGCGATGCCGCGCGTGCGGGTGTCGACCGGCGGCGGCGGATCGATCCGCACCGGCCGCACGGCGACCTTCGGCTGCGCGAGGGCCGGCGGCGCGGTGTCGGAGATCTCGGCGGTGATGGCTTCGTACGGGTTCACCATTCCGCGGCCCGTACCGGCTCCGCCGGTGCCTTCGGCCGTAACCTCGATGCGATTGGCCACCTGCTGGTAATCGAGGTCCTTGTGGAACGCCCACACCAGCGCGGCAAGACCGCTGACGAAGGGCGTGGCGAAGCTCGTCCCGTTGTCGCCTGGGTGGTACACGCCGCCCGGCCGGGTGCTGGGGATGGCCGCGCCGGGCGCGGCTACCGCGATCTGGGTGCGTTCGTTGGAGAAGTCGGTGACCTGTCCGTTCTCGTCCATGGCCGCCACGCCGATGACGCCGTCATAGCCGGCCGGGTAGGCGGGCGTCTCCTTGCCCTGCTGGTCGTTTCGTATGTTGCCGGCGGCCGCCACGATAAGGATGTCGCGGCTCTGCGCGTACTTGACCGCACTGCGCAGCTCGGGAGAGTCGGGCGAGGTGGATGAGACGTTGATGACCCGCACGCCCTTGACGTCGGCGGCTCGCCTGATCGCCTTGGGGAGGTTCGGATCGGCGCCGGCGCTGTGTTCGCCGTTCGTGTACTTCACCGAAACGATCTTGGCCCCGGGCGCGATCCCGACCAGCGGGCGGTCCTGGTCGCGCATGTCCTTCGCGCCGATGATGCCGGCCACCTCGGTGCCGTGGCCGCAGGTGTCCTCGAGGTAGGTCTTCGTCACGTCGAGCGACGTCACCCGACCGGCAAGCTGCGGATGGCGATCGTCCACGCCCGTGTCGACCACGGCCACCTTGATGCCGGTCCCCGTGGTGATCTTCCAGATCCGGTCGAAGTCGAAACGCTGCTGGGGCCAGGGCACCGTCGTCAGCTTGGGAACCTCGGGCACCTGCTGACACGTGTCCGGCCGAGGAGCCGCCGCGGCGGATGTGCCGGCCCCCGCGTACGCCAGTGCGAGAAAAACCGCAGCAACGAATCGCACCGCCCTCATCGACGGCCTCCGCATTCTCATCATCTCGGCCTTCGACACTCGGCCTCTGACTCTAGACGATCCCCGCGGAGCGGCGCAGACCGTTACGATCGGGGACGATGAACCCGAGTACCCAGCAACCCGTGGCGCCGCCTCTCGAGGCCGCCCAAGCGGGTGGACGGTCGCGCTCCCGTGCGCTGCCGGCCACGGCGGTCGTCGTGGCCGTCGCCGGCGCGCTCACGGCCGTGGCCTGGGTGACCGGCGGGCTGCGGTCGCAGTCCGCCGCTCCGCCGCCGCGGGCGAAGCCGGGCGCCACGGTCGATCAGGGGCGGTTCACCGTGCAGGTCGTCGGCGCCCACACCGAGATGACGAAGGTCGGTTTCGACAACAAGCTCGTCCCCGCGCTCGTCGTACGGATGAAGGTGACCAACACCGGCAAAGAGACCGTGCTGATGGACAATGGCGTGTTCGGGTTCACGGCGGGCGTGTTCCTCGAGCCGGGGCGGCCGGCGGACTCGGCGCGCGACGACGCGGCCAAGGGCACCGCGATGACGCTGCAGCCACGCCTTCCTCGCGATGTCGA
Organism: Streptosporangiaceae bacterium; assembly: GCA_035765195.1. Classification (GTDB taxonomy): domain Bacteria; phylum Actinomycetota; class Actinomycetes; order Streptosporangiales; family Streptosporangiaceae; genus CALAED01. The sequence goes on along the minus strand of DASTYC010000012.1, from coordinate 33,507 downwards.
CGTCATCTGGAAGTGGACCGGTGCACCACCGGCGCAGGTCACCCTGGACCTGCGCAAATGGACCTACCATCTGCAGTTCGACCGCGGGGGATACTTCTGGAGCACGGGCAAGGACGCCCCGACGGTCTCCGTCGTGACCCTGCCCGTGCGTCACGGCGGCGCCGCATGACGGCGGCGCGTGCGGTCGTGTCCGGCCTGGTGGCCGCCGCGCTGTGCGCCGCCGCGATGTGGATGTGGCACCTGCAGCCGGATCTCGAGACCCACAGCATGAACCCGCTGCGGACGTACGGCCGGATCGGGGCGATCGTCACGAACGACGAGTTCAGCATCCGCGTTGACCGCTACGACGTGGCAACGTCGCTGACGACGTCGTCCCTGTCCTCCGGCGCCCATGTCACCAACGGGCTCTTCCTCGTGGTCCGCTTTCAGGCCCGGGCCGAGCGCCGGCCCTACACGATGGGTCATGTCAGGCTGGAGACGCGGGGCGGGCTGACCTACACCGAAGGCGGCCGGATCGGCATCTTCAGCGAGGCCGACGAGACCTACCAGCCGATGGTGTGGGGCTCCGGCACGCTCGTCTTCGAGCTGCCCAAGGACAGGCTGGCCGGGGCCCGGGTGGTCGTGGGGCAGAGGGCGGCCACAGCGGTGAACGACCTGTCCGCGGAGAACGTCATCGACCTCGGCATCGACGAGGCGAAGGCGGCGCGACTGGCCGCCCGGCCCGCCGCCTATCAACTGGGCAACGGATCATGACCGGTCAGCCGCCCCGAGCCGACGAGCCGTCTGGTGCCGCGTCGAATCCCGCGTCGAATCCGGCGTCGGGTCCGCCATCGAGTGGGCCGGGGGCACCCGCGGCCGGCGTACCGCCCTCGTGGCCGCCGCCGCCGCGACCGCCGGGCGGCGGAACACCGCCGTACCCGCCGGCGCCGCCGCCAGGGGCGCTGCCGCCAGGGGCGCTGCCACCACCCCCGCCACCGCCGTTCAGGCCGTCGGCGCCCCCCGCGTACGGTGCGCCGCCGCCCCCACCCCCGTACGGCGAGCGACCCTGGTACGCTCCGCCGCCGCCCGCGTACGCTCCACCGGTCCCGGGTCCGCAGCCGCCACCGCCGATGGGCCGCACGGCGGGTGGGGCGGAACGCCCGGCACCGCCGCCTCCGCCGCGGCGGCTGAGGCGACGGCTGATCGAGCTCGGGGCCGTGCTCATCCTGCTGCCGGCGTACCTGGGGATCCACTGGTACGACGACGCCAACAACGTGCTGACCTTCGAGCCGCACCGCGACATCACGATCGTGCCGCGCGGCGCCTGGGCGACGCTCGGGCACCTCCAGTGGCGGATGCTCGGCCGCGTGGCCGACCGGGCCCCGGGGTCGTCGACAGGGTCGGGCACCGGATCGGGCACCGGGTCGTCGCCTGGGACGTCCGGCGGCGCGAAGCTCACCCTGCTGCTTCAGACCAAGGTGCTGGACGCGACGGGCGTCAAGGAACTCGACAAGATGGAATACGAGCTCCGCGACAGCGCCGGGCGCATCTGGTCGGCCTTTGGGATCGTCGACAATCAGAGCGTGTCCGGCGACCGGCCGCAGGTGGGCAGCACCCCGACCGTGCGGGTCACCGGCACGGTGCCGCCGACGAAGCTCACCTCAGTGGTGCTGGATCTGCATATCCGGCCGTTTGACCGGCCGGAACGTACGGTGCTCGACGTGCTGCGTTTCGCGCACTGACCCTGGCCACCAAGAGGTTGAACGCCGCCGCCAGCAGGCAGATGCGCAGCACGTCGTGGATCAGGTCCACGGTGAAGTTGACGGCGGGGAGCCGGACCATCCACCACGGCACATCGTGCGGTCCGAGCAGGTAGTAGATGCCACGCCGCAGATACTCCCGGCCCATGTCGAGGCCGGTGAACAGCACGCAGAAGACGCCGAAGGGCAGCCACCCGGCCCGCCGCACCATCCGGAATCCGTGCACGGCGGGGAACCACTTTTCCCGCAGCTCCCGCGACAGCACCTCGCGCGGGCTGCGCTGCTTGTGGATGCCGCTCACCGCGGCCAGCCGCCGGCCGAGGCGGCCCCTGCCGACGGCGGCGGTCTCGTCGGAGTCGACCCCGAGGACGACCCCCGCGATCACCAGCCAGACGAGCGCGCCGAGCACCGCGAACTTGAACGAGGGCCACAGCGCTCCCGCCCAGCCGAACAGGGCGCCGATGTCCGCCCAGACGGCGCGGTCGGTGAGCCAATCCGCCGCGTTGCCGCGGTAGTAGTCGACGGTGAAGATGCCGAACAGCGTCCAGTTGAGCTCGAAGGCCGACAGCAGCAGCGGACCGACGCGGGCCAGCCGCGGCACCAGCCACCATTCCGTGGCGGCCTTCACCGCGAAGAACACCGCGGTGGCGATCCCCGCGGCGTACATGTGGTGGGACAGGCCGTCGAGGATCGCGTGGCCCTCCTGCGCGAAGATCGACCCACCGCTCTCGGCGAAGTCGCGGCCCTCGGCGAAGCCGGTGAGGTCCCTGGCGTCGTTGGCGAACCAGCCCCAGGCGATGTAGAAGATCAGGAACGGGAACAGCGCCCGGCCCATCGCGTCGAAGATCGATTCCTCGTCGCGCGCGGCCCAGGGCGCGAGCTGGTCGTCCATCTCCCCGTGCCGGATGGCGTCGAGCCCGTCGCGCACGCTGTGCAGCATCGCCACGGTCACCGCGAGCTGGGTCAGCACGCCGAGGCTGAGCGCGATGATCGGCACCACGCCGTTGCCGATGAACCGGTAGGCCCCGTAGAAGATGCCGTAGCGCAGCAACTGGCCGACGGTGAACCACAGCACCAACGGCACGAAGAACCGCGTGGCCAGCTTCATCGTCGTCCACGGCAGAGTGAGGGACGACAACGGCGACAATCTGGGCATCGAGCAGGACTCTAGCGGCTCCCGCGCCGACGGGTCGCGGAGTCGGCGAACACGCGACGGCCCGCCGACCTTCTCGCACGAGAAGATCGGCGGGCCGTCGCGGGTCAGATGGCGACTTCGAGCGAGGCGATCTCGCCGGTCGCCGCCACGACCTTGCTGTCGGTGCTCACCCCGCCGGGGGCCAGCACCCGGACCGTCCAGTCGCCGGGCGCGGCGAAGAACCGGAAGACCCCTTCGTCGCCGGTGACGACCTCGCCGGTGAACTCGCCGGTCGCGTCCAGCAGCCGGGCGTACGCGCCGACCACCGGAGCGCCGTCGCGCACAACCGTGCCCTGGATCACCGCCTCGTTCGCCAGGTCGACCGTCGCCGGCAGGCTCGCCGTCTGCGCCGGCGCCGCGCAGCCGTCAGTCATCGTTCCTCCTTGATGGTCACGGTCTTGGGCTTACTTGGCTTCGCCGAGCTCGATGGGAACGCCGACCAGCGAGCCGTACTCGGTCCACGACCCGTCATAGTTCTTCACGTCCGAGAGCCCGAGCAGCTCGTGCAGCGCGAACCAGGTGTGCGACGAGCGCTCACCGATCCGGCAGTAGGCGATGACCGGCTTGCTCAGGTCGACCCCGGCCTCGGTGTAGAGCGCACGCAGCTCGTCGTCGGAGCGGAACGTGCCGTCGTCGTTGGCGGCCTTCGACCACGGGATGTTGCGGGCGGTCGGCACGTGGCCGGCCCGCTGCGCCTGCTCCTGCGGCAGATGCGCCGGGGCGAGCAGCTTGCCGACGAACTCGTCCGGCGACCGCACGTCGATGAGCCCCTTGGAGCCGATCGCGTCGACGACCTCGTCGCGGAACGCGCGGATGGTCGTGTCCTGCTCCTTGGCCTGGTAGCTGGTGGCCGGGCGGGCCGGCACGTCGGTGACCAGCTCGCGGGACTCAAGCTCCCACTTCTTGCGGCCGCCGTCGAGGAGCTTGACGTTGTCGTGTCCGTACAGCTTGAAATACCAGTACGCGTAGGCGGCGAACCAGTTGTTGTTGCCGCCGTAGAGGATCACCAGGTCGTCGTTGGCGATGCCCTTGGCCGACAACAGCTGCTCGAAACCAGTCTTGTCGACGAAGTCGCGGCGGACAGGGTCCTGGAGTTCGTTCTTCCAGTCGATCTTCACGGCGCCACGGATGTGGCCCTTGTCGTAGGCGCTGGTGTCCTCGTCGACCTCGACGAGAACGAGACCAGGGTCGTTGAGGTGCTCTTCCACCCAGCCGGCGTCGACCAGAACGTCCGAGCGGCTCATGGGGACTCCTTTCTTTTCTCCGTCCGGCAGGCGGCTAGCCGCTCGCGGATCGGGTCTGTGGAGTGAATCTCTTGATCAGCAAATAGAGCTCGCAGCCGAGGCACAGCCCGAACGCCGCGTTGAGGAACGCGGCGGCCAGCGCCATGGCCGTGGCGATGACACCGAGCCACGTGGCCGCGAAGCCGTAGCCCACGGTGCCGAGGGCGGCAAACGCGAGGCCGACGCTCTGGGCGAACCGCGGCGCCGCCGCGTCCTCGAGCTCGCGCGGCGGGCCGAGGCGGGGTCGCAGCAGCCGGCGGAAGACCAGCGCGTAGGGGCTATGGCCTGGACCGAAGCCGGCTCCGATGGCGAAGACCAGGGCCTGGGCCGCGAGCAACGGCCAGCTGCCGGTCGCCAGGACGGCGACGAGGACGAGCGTCGTCACCGCCGCGGCGAACCGTTGGCCGCGCGGATCGACCTGCATCGCAGATGCTCCTGATGGCGAGGTGGTGCGTAGGAAAGTAAGAGGTGGCGGATGGCCGGGAAACGCGGACTCGTGCCTCAGGCGGCGGGACAGAGCGCGGTGGCGACACGGCAGAAGTCGACCGCGCGCCGCTTGGTCAGCAGCTGCTCCGTCCGGATACGCACGTCTACGATGCTAGGCGCCACTTCGCTCGCTGTCACATTTATCTCGTGGTCCGCGACGTCTCGCGCGAGGGATCGCCCGCCGGCTCTGGGATCGCGACACCCAGCGCGGCGATGACGTCGGCCTTGCGCGGCAGGCCCGATCCGCGCCGCACGATCCGCCCGGCGCCGTCGAGGACGAGCACCGTGGGGGTGCGCAGCACGCCCAGCCGGCGCACCAGGTCGAGCCGGTCCTCGGCGTCGATCTCGACGAATCGGACGCCCTCTACCATCTCGGCGACCTCGCCCAGGATGCGGCGGGTCGCCCGGCACGGCGCGCAGAACGCGCTGGAGAACTGTACGAGCGTCGCCCGTTCGCCGAGCTTCGGGCCGAACTCGGGCCCGAGCGCCAGGGCGGCCTCCCCCGGGTCCGTGCCGGACGTCGGGGCGAGCGTCGAGGCGGGCATGGCCACCGACGTGGGCGCGGGCGTGGCCGTCGAGGCCGGGACACGCGCGCCGGCCTCGGCGTCGGGCCGCGCCGGGGGGCGCAGCACTCCGTTCGCGCGCCGCCAGACAACGCCGACGATCGTGGCAGCCGAGAGCACCACGAGCGCGATCACCACTCCAGTCATCACCAGCCAAGGTACCGGCGAGCCGGACCGCATCGACGCCGTTGTGTGCTCGATCACATCGTCGCCCGCCTCGCCCCGCCGCCTCCGGCCGGTCACCGGGCGCCTGGATGGGGCGGCTGAATCGGGCGGCTGAATCGGGCGGCCGGCCGGCGGCTAGATCGGAATGGTGATGAGCCGCCGGCCGTTGGTCATGACGATCTCGACCTCGGCCAGTTCGGCTCGGGGGATCATCGTCGAGCCGTTGAACTCTTCGTACTCCCGGCCGCCGTACTGCCAGGCGCCGGCAGCGTCCCGGCGGCCGTTCATCGCGATCGCGTACATCCGGCAGCGGGCCCCCGGAGGGGCTCCCCTGAGCCGCACGGTCAGCGCGGTGCCCCACTCCTTGTCGTCGACCCCGACCCAGGCCTCCACCTTGGTCGCCGGGTCCATGGCCGACCGCTCTTCCACCGGCGGCGTCGCGGGGACCGACGTGGCCGGCGGGCTGGACCTGGCGATCGGCGGGGCGGGGGATCCGCCCTCCCCCGGCGTCAGCAGGGCGCCGGCCAGTGCGCCGACGATCAGCACCAGGACGGCGGCCACCGCGAGCGACACCCACTGCCGGCGCCGGTTGGGCCGCTCCGCAGCGGCCTTGGTGAGCAGTTGCTCCAGCAGCGCCGGCGGCCGGTCGGCGACCTGGGCGATCTGCTCTTCACTGATCCGGCCGAGCAGGGCCGGCAGCCCGGCGAGCGCGGCGACCTCGTCCCGGCACATCGCGCACGCGGGCAGATGCGCGTCCACCTGGGCGCGTTCGGCCGGATCGATCGCCCCGAGCACGTACACGCCCAACGACGTCCGCACCCAGGAGCACCTGCCCGTCATGACGACCGCCTCCTCGCAGGCGTCGAGGCCGGCGGCACGTCGCGTGCCGACCGTCCCGCTCGCCGGGCGGCGCGCAGTTCCAGGGTGTTCATGGGGTCAACCCCCGCTCCTCCAATGCCAGCTTCAACGCACGCAACGCGTAGTAGGTGCGCGACTTCACCGTGCCTGGGGGTATCCCGAGCACGGCGGCTGTCTCGGCGACGGACATGCCGCGGTAGTACGTCTCGATGAGCACGGCCCGGTGCTGCGGGCTCAGATCGGCGAGCGCCTCGGCGACCGTCCACGACTCGAGCGCCCGGTCGAGATCGTCGGCCGCCGGCAGCACCGACAGCGGGGCCTCGCCCGCTTCGGGGGGCCGGGCCCGCCTCGCCCGATGCGCGTCCACGACCAGGTTGCGGGCCACCGTGAACAGCCACGGCCTGACCGGCCGTCCGGTCAGGGCCTCCGGGTGGCGCCAGGCGCGCAGCAGCGTCTCCTGGACGACGTCCTCGGCCTGCTGCCGGTCGCCGCCGGTGAGCCGGAGGATGTAGCCCAGGAGCGGGCCGCCGTGTTCGGCGTAGAGCGCGCGCAGCAGCCTGTCGTCCGCGGTGGGTCCCACACTTCAGACACGTACGGCAGCGGGTGCCGGTTCACAACCGGAACGCGCCCCTACCGATGGATCAGGGGCGGAATCGCCAGGTGAAACCCCCGGGCGAGCGCGCGAGCGCCTCGTCTCAGGCGCGGGGAACGTCGTTCAGCTTGACGTCGTCGGCGGTGGCGGCGATGCGCAGCCCGTCCGGAGTGACCTCGACTTGGCTGATGCGCGAGCCGAGCGGCAGGTCGCGGACCGGCACGGTGAACGTGAACCGGTTGCGCAGCAACGCCAGCGGCACGGCCGGTCCGCCGCTGGGGCGGACGCTTTGCGGGGTGATGGCGATGCCGCGTCCGGTGGCGCGCACCGCGGCCACGATGGTGACGTCGCTGCCGACGCCGAAGACCGACAGGTTGCCGCGGACTTGCAGGTCCGACCCGTTCGCCGAGATGCTCTTGACCGGCGACGGCGCCCGCCGCCGGACCGCGTCGTACGGCACGATCGCCGACGCCGTGGCGGTGCCGGCGACGACGTTGGGGGTATCGCCGTTGATCACGTCGCGCAGCGGGGCGGTGACATCACTCAGCTCGACCTCGACGTCCTCGAGCGTGACCCCCTGCCGGGTCAGCCGGCCGATCCGGACGTCGATCTTCTTGTAGTCGCCGCCGAGCGCCTGGGTGAGGAAGGGGATGCCGTGGATCTTCACATGGGGCTTTTGCGGAAGGTTGTTCTGCGACGCGATCTGCTTGGCGATCTGGTCCTGCGCCACCGCCACCCCGACTCGGTCGGCCGCGATCAAGCCGATGATCAGGACGAAAAGCAGAACCAGTAGCACTTTCCGCATCTCACTCCTTGGCCGAACCAACTGGACATGACCCTAGTGGTGGGCCACCTTAGCGGCGGGCGCCGGCCTCCGCCGTCACTCTGACAGGTGAAACCGATCGTGCCCGAGGCGTCCGGCCGCGCGATGGCGCCGCGCCCAGCGGTCACCGCTCGGTACCACCGGCGGCCCGGGCGGTCGCGGCGGGCCAGGGGAGGTCGGGGCGGGCCGGGGCGGCCGGGGCGCTGGTCAGCCTGGTGCCGGTCAGCCCCCGGCGAACGGCGGCAGCACCTCGATGGTCCCGCCGTCCGGCAGCGCGATGCCGGCGTGATCTCGGGTGCCCACGGGCTGTCCGTCGACGAGGAAGGAGCTGCGCCGTACGACCCGGGCGAACTCGGCGCCACGCCCGGCGCCCGCCGCGGCGAGCGCATCGGCCAGCGTGCTCGCGTCGTACGGCTCCTCGGCGGCGCCGGCGGCCTCGCGCGCCGCGGCCCAGTAGCGGATCGTCCCTTTCGCCATACGGGTCAGTATGACCAGTGAGGCGGGTTCGGCAACGCGCCGGCCCCGGGGACCTGGCCATTGCCTCGTTCCGCCGGCCGGATATGCTTTGCTTGAGGGACTCGGGCGACGTTGCCCCCGGGTCCCCTATGTATTTCCGGGGCAAGGAGGCGGTCGCTTGAGCAGTCTGCTGTTGCTGACCAACGCGCTTGAGCCGTCTGACGAGGTGCTCCCCGCGCTGGGATTGTTGTTGCACTCTGTTCGCGTCGCGCCCGCGGAAGGCTCCGCGCTCATCGACGCACCTCCCGCCGACGCGGTGCTCGTCGACGCGCGCCGCGACCTCGTCCAGGCCAAGAGCCTGAGCAGGCTGCTGCGGACGACCGGCCTCGACTGCCCGCTGATCGCGATCGTCACCGAGGGCGGCCTGGCCGCGCTCAGCGCCGAATGGGGCGTCGACGACATGCTCCTCCAAACCGCCGGGCCCGCCGAGGTGGAGGCCAGACTGCGGCTCGCCATCGGCCGTATCGCGGTGGGTGAGACCGACGAGGTGCCGGGCGAGATCCGCGCCGGCGACCTGACGATCGACGAGGCCACGTACACCGCACGGCTGCGCGGCCGGGTGCTCGATTTGACGTTCAAAGAGTTTGAGTTGCTGAAGTACCTCGCTCAGCATCCCGGCCGGGTCTTCACCCGCGCCCAACTGCTCCAGGAGGTCTGGGGCTACGACTACTTCGGCGGCACCCGGACCGTCGATGTGCACGTGCGGCGGCTGCGGGCCAAGCTCGGCGCGGAGTACGAGTCGCTGATCGGCACCGTCCGCAACGTCGGCTACCGGTTCGTGCCCGACCACCGGCCCGGCGAGACCGAGGAGGTCGTCGGCCGCAGGTCGTGACCTCGAGACGCGGCCGGGCCCGAGAGCCTGCCGGCCCGAGACTACAGTTGTGATCATGAGCGAGCCGATGGTCGTCGCGCGGGATCGGCTGTCGGCCGATGAGATCGCCCAGGTGCTGGCGCTGGTCGAGGCGGCGGCCGCGGCCGACGGCGTACATCCGCTCGCCGAGCAGACCATGCTGGCGCTGCGCGCCGGCGGGCCTGCGCTGCTCGCCTTTCCTTCCGGTGCCGCCGGTCCGGGCGCGGCCGGTTCAGACGCGGCCGGTCCGGGCGCGGCCGGGGACGCGCTCGCCGGTTATGCCTACCGCGACGACGGCGCGGCCGAGTTCGTCGTGCATCCCGAGCACCGCCGCCGCGGCGTCGGCCGGGCGCTCGCGCGGGCGCTGCGCGAGCCCGGCGGCGGGTGGCCGCGGGTGTGGGCGCACGGCGACCTGCCCGCCGCGGGCGCGCTGGCCGCCTCGCTTGGCTGGTCCCGGTTGCGGACCCTGTGGCAGCTGCGCCGGCCGCTCGCCGACCCGATCCCCGACGCGCCGCCGCCCGCGGGCGTCCGGATCCGGACGTTCGAGCCCGGGCGCGACGAGGCCGCCTGGCTCGAGCTCAACCGGCGCGCGTTCGCCACCCACCCCGAGCAGGGGCGGTGGACCATCGACGATCTGATGGCGCGCGAGCGAGAGCCGTGGTTCGACCCGGCCGGCTTCTTCCTGGCCGAGGAGGACGTGCCCGCCCCGGCGGAGGACGCGGCAACGGACGAGGCCGCGGCGCCCGGACGGGCGAGCCGGCTGATCGGCTTCCACTGGACGAAGGTGCATGGGGATGGGCTCGGCGAGGTCTACGTCGTCGGCGTCGACCCGGCGGCGCGGGGGCGCGGGCTGGGCCGGGTGCTGACCGTGGCCGGGCTCGGCCATCTGCGTGCGATCGGTCTGCTCAGCGCGATGTTGTATGTCGACGATGAGAACCTGGCGGCCGTCCGAATGTACGAATCGCTGGGATTTGTCCGCTGGAGCGCGGACGTCATGTACGGAGAGTGAGCAGGCCGCGCCTGTTCACCTGTTGGCAATCCCAAATCGCGGTATTTTTCGCAGGTTGTCCTGAGGCAGTTCACCTTACGTTCACCCGTATCGGTATTTATCGTCACCTCTCCTCCATAGCGTCGATCCCCGACGGCGGCCTCTACCTGCGCTAACACATGCGCGCCCAGGGGTCCGCCGCCCACCAACCCAGGAGGAGAACTTCCGTGTCCAACGGCACCCGATTCGCCGCGCTCGGCGGCGTCGTCGTCGCCGGCGTGCTCGCGCTTTCCGCGTGCGGCACCGACGAGAACACGAGCCCATCGAGCGGCGGCGGGGCGGCCGCGGGCTCCGGCAACTGCGTGAAGGCAACGGTGAACGCCGCCGGCTCCAGCGCTCAGGCCAACGCCGTCACCGAGTGGATCAAGGGCTACCAGTCCGGCTGCGCAGGAGCGAACCTCAACTACAACCCGAGCGGCTCCGGCGCCGGTGTGCAGTCGTTCATCTCCGGCCAGGTCGCCTTCGCCGGCTCCGACTCCGCGCTCAAGCCGGACGAGGTGACCCCGGCCAAGCAGCGCTGCCAGGGCAACAACGCCCTCAACCTGCCCATGGTCGTCGGGCCGGTCGCGGTCGCCTACAACCTGCGGGGTCTCAGCGACCTGCAGCTGTCCCCCACCACCATCGCGAACATCTTCTCCGGCAAGATCACCAAGTGGAACGACCCGGCGATCAAGAAGGACAACCCGAACGCCACGCTGCCGGACACCGCGGTCAAGTCGGTGCACCGCTCGGACGAGTCGGGGACGACCGACAACTTCACCAGCTTCCTCGCCGCGACGGCACCCGACGTCTGGAAGTTCGAGCCCGGCAAGAAGTGGACCGCGCCCGGCGGCCAGGGCGGCACCAAGTCCGACGGTGTGACCACGGTCATCAAGCAGACCGACGGCGCCATCGGCTACATCGAGATGTCGTATGCGACCCAGGCCAAGCTCAACACCGCCAAGGTCGCCAACGGCAGCGGCGAGTTCGTCGCCCTCTCCACCGACAGCGCCTCCAAGGCCCTGGAGGGAGCCGAGATCACCGGCACCGGCAACGACCTCTCGATGAAGATCGACTACGCCACCAAGACCGCTGGCGCCTACCCGATCGTCCTGGTCACCTACGAGATCGTCTGCGAGAAGGGCCTGCCGAGCGAGCAGAGCCAGTTCGTCAAGTCCTTCCTCACCTACACCTCGAGCTCCGCGGGCCAGAACGTGCTGGCCGGCCTCGGCTACGCGCCGCTGCCCCCAGCGGTGCTGACCAAGGTGCAAAACGCCGTCAAGGCGCTCGCCTGAGCCGATTGGGGCCATTGATCCGACCGTGCGACGCTCTCCCGCTGGGACGCCGCCCCGCCCTGGACGGGCGGGGCGGGACCCATTTGTGCGGTGCCCTTTCCCCGGCGTCCACCGGGGAGAAAAGCACCAATATCGTGACATCGTGACGACTTCGCCTGTGGGGCGCGAGGAGGTTGATTCGTGACCAGCCAGATCGGAGCAGTCGGGGACACCCCTCTGTCGCGAAAGCGCATGGGCACCGGCCGCCTCGGCGATCGGCTGTTCGGCGCGGCGGCCCGCGGCTCCGGCATCATCCTGCTCGCCATCATGGCGTCGATCGCCGGCTTCCTCATCTGGCAGGCGATCCCCGCGTTGCGGGCCGACAAGGTCAACTTCCTGACCTCGCAGGAGTGGAACCCGAACGGCGCGGAGGCCAGGTTCGGCATCGCCCAGCTGGCCTTCGGCACGATGGTGTCCTCGGTGCTGGCCCTGCTGCTCGCCGCGCCGATCGCGATCGGCATCGCGCTGTTCATCGCCTTCTACGCGCCGCGGCGGCTGGCCAACGGCCTCGGCTACATCGTGGACCTGCTCGCCGCCGTGCCCAGCGTGATCTACGGCCTATGGGGTCTGCAGTTCTTCGTCACCAAGATGGCCCACGTCGCGCAATTCCTGCACGACTACTTCGGCTGGATCCCGCTGTTCGGCGGCGACCAGGTCGGCGGCCGCTCGCTGCTCACCGCCGCCGTGGTGCTGGCCATCATGATCCTGCCGATCATCTCGTCGATCACCCGCGAGGTCTTTCTGCAGGTGCCGCAGGCCAACGTCGAGGCGGCCCTGGCGCTCGGCGCCACCCGCTGGGAGATGATCCGGATGGCGGTCCTGCCGTTCGGCCGGTCCGGCATGGTGAGCGCCTCGATGCTCGGGCTCGGCCGCGCGCTCGGCGAGACGATCGCCGTCGCCATGGTGCTGTCCACCGCGTCCGGCATCTCCTGGCACATCCTCAAGGACGGCGGCAACACGTTCGCGGCCAACGTCGCGAACACCTTCGGTGAGGCCACCAACATCGGGCGCGGTGCCCTCATCGCCTCGGGCCTGGTGCTGTTCATCATCACCCTCGCCGTCAACATCGCGGCCCGCGCGGTCGTGGCCCGTCGCAAGGAGTTCGTGTGATGAGCGAGCGGAGCCGCCGGGCGAGGAACGAGCCCATCGGCGCAGCAAGCGAAGAACAAGCAGGAGTTCGTGTGATGAGCGAGCGGAGCCGCCGGGCGAGGAACGAGCCCGTCGGCGCAGCAAGCGAAGAACACGCAACGACCAGTAGGCAGGAGTTCGTGTGAGCACTCCGCCGTCGTCGTCGCTGTCGTCGCTCGGCGAGATCTCGTTCGGGCGCAAGCTCAAGGACCGCGTCGCCCAGGTGCTGGTGTACCTGGCCTTCATCATCGCCGTCATCCCGCTGATCTCGGTGCTGTGGACCGTCCTGAAGAACGGGCTGAGCCGGCTGGACATGACGTTCCTCAGCCACTCGATGAACGCGGTCGGCGCCGCCGATCCTGGGGGCGGCGCGTACCACGCCATCGTGGGCACCATCGAGCAGGTCGGACTGGCCAGCGTCATGGCCATCCCTATCGGCGTGCTCACCGCCATCTACCTGGTCGAGTACGGCGGAGACCGCACGCTGGCCAAGGCGATCAGCTTCTTCGTCGACGTCATGACCGGGGTGCCCTCGATCGTGGCCGGCCTGTTCATCCTGGCCTTCTGGCTGCTCGGACTCGGCTTCGACTTCATGGGCTTCGCCGGGTCGCTGGCGCTGGCCATCTTGATGCTGCCCGTCGTCGTGCGGGCGGCCGAGGAGATGCTCAAGCTCGTCCCCAACGACCTGCGCGAGGCGTCGTACGCGCTGGGCGTACCCCGCTGGCGGACGATCTGCTTCGTGGTGTTGCCTACCGCTTTGACGGGAATTATCACCGGCGTGATGCTGGCCATCGCCAGGGTCATGGGCGAGACCGCGCCGTTGCTCGTCACGGTCTTCGTGACCACGGCGATCAATAACAATCCGTTCAAAGACCCCCAGATGGCGCTGCCGCTTTTCATCTGGGACCAGGCGGGCCGGCCCAACGACACCGCCATCGCGCGCGCCTGGGCCGCGGCGCTCACGTTGATCATTATCATCATGCTCCTCAACCTGCTGGCCCGTGCCATCGCGTGGTGGCGCCGGCCGATCGCACGGTGACGGGCAGCTGGTGAGCAGAGTCCGATAGGAGTACCAACCCCATGGCCAAGCGGATCGAAGTCTCCGGGCTCCACGCCTACTACGGCTCCATCCACGCCATCGAAGACATCTCGATGTCGGTGGAGCCGCGGTCCGTCACCGCGCTCATCGGCCCGTCCGGCTGCGGCAAGTCCACGCTGTTGCGCACGCTGAACCGCATGCACGAGGTCATCCCGGGGGCGCGGGTGGAGGGCAAGGTGCTCCTCGACGACGCCGACCTGTACGCGTCCAACGTCGACCCCGTCGCCGTCCGCCGCATGATCGGGATGGTGTTCCAGCGGCCCAACCCGTTTCCCACGATGTCCATCTACGACAACGTGGCGTCCGGGCTGCGGCTGAACGGCATCCGCGGCAAGAAGCGACTCGACGAGATCGTCGAGCGGTCGCTGCGCGGCGCGAACCTGTGGAACGAGGTCAAGGACCGGCTGGGCAAGCCCGGCGCGGGCCTGTCGGGCGGACAGCAGCAGCGGCTGTGCATCGCGCGGGCGATCGCGGTCGAGCCGCAGGTGGTCTTGATGGACGAGCCGTGTTCGGCGCTCGACCCGATCTCCACGCTGGCGATCGAGGACCTGATCGCGCAGCTCAAGGAGCATTACACGATCGTCATCGTCACCCACAACATGCAGCAGGCGGCGCGAGTGAGCGACCGCACGGCGTTCTTCAACATCGCGGGCGCGGGCAAGCCGGGGCGGTTGATCGAGATGGACGACACCAACAAGATCTTCACCAACCCCTCGGAGAAGGCCACGGAGGACTACATCACCGGCCGTTTCGGCTGATCCGGCGGTCTCCGGCCGGTCACCTTCGCGGGCCGGTCTCCCCGGCCCGGTTCTGGCGAGGCCGGCCCCGCGCCGCGGCGGCCGGACGTGGGGTTCGGCGGCGCATCGTGCCCAGGTAGTAATCGCGCGGGAGGGTGCGAACTCGCCGCGGCAGCCGCGGGTAGACGGCGGCGAGCGAGCCCATCAGCAGACGGTATCTGCGGTCCCGCCCGGCGTCCCACGGCCAGCCGTACTGCGCGCGGATCGGCTCGGGCATCAGCCCCGCGGTGATGAGCCTTATCGCGGCGAGCGCCGGCTCGGCCAACCGGCCGAGCGGCAGCTTGGGGTGCAGGACCTGCTCGGCGATGGCACGCGACTCGGCGGAGATCCGGATCTCGCCGAGCATCCGCGCGTAGTAGTCGCGGAAGTCCGCGTACGTCGCCGGCGGCACGTCGGGCGGGCAGCCGAGCACCGTCGAGATGACCTTGCTTTGCTGGTAGTAGCTCTCCAGCTCGTCGTGGGTGAGCCGGCGGCGGAACACGGCCTGGTAGGTGTCGATCGCCACGGCGAACAGCGTTGCCTGGACCCATACCTGCAGATCGGGGTCGTTGGCGCGATACCCGGGCCCGGTGACCTGCTCGTGCGTCTTCGAGACGAGCGCGCTGAGCCGCTCGGCCTCCTCGCGGCTCCCGAACACCACGGCGTAGGACCACTGCATGGTGCGGCTGAGCCGGCCCAGCGGGTCGACGGCGACGTCGCTGTGCTCGAATACACCCTGCGCGATCTTGGGATGTGCGGTCTGCAGCAGCGAGGCGGTCCCGCCGCCCGCGAGGAGGATGCCCTCCTGGCCGATCACGCGGATCAGGTCGCCGTCTTGGAACAGCCCATTCGTCACAGCGGCATTGTAAGTAATCACTTGCTGGCGCGCCAGCGGGGGATAATCGGCTCCATGCCCGAGGACATCCACGTCCGCGGCGCGGCCGTCATCCCCGACAGCGAGCTGCGCTGGCGGTTCTCGCGATCGTCGGGGCCGGGCGGGCAGCACGTGAACAAGACCGATACCGCGGTCGAGCTCTCCTTCGACCTCGCGAGCACCGACTCGCTTCCGGCGGCGCTGAAGGAGCGGGCGATGCGGCGCCTGGCCGGGCGCCTCGTCGACGGCGTGCTCACGGTCCGGGCGGAGCGGCACCGTTCGCAATGGCGCAATCGCCAGGATGCGCTCAGCCGGCTGGCCGCGCTGCTGCACGAATCGACCGCGCCGCCGCCGAAACGACGCCGTCCCACCAAGCCGAGCCGGGCCCAACGCGAACGCCGCCTCGCCGCCAAGCGTCGCCAATCCGAACTCAAACGCCTCCGGCGTCCTCCCGACTGACCGCGCGTGTCCCCTGACGGGTCGGCGCGGACGGCGGGGCGGGCGGATGCGGATTCAGGTCCAGGATTGGGCGGCGCGGATGGCGCGCAGTGCGGCGCGGCGGGTCTCGCCGGACAGCATGTCGATGTAGACCTTGCCGTCCAGGTGGCCGGTCTCGTGTTGCAGGCAGCGGGCGAGTTCGCCGGTGCCGCTCACGCGCACCGGCGAGCCGCTCATGTCGACCCCTTCGACGGTCGCGTGCGCGTGCCGAGGGGTCGGATAATGCAGCCCCGGCACCGACAGACAGCCCTCGTCGCCGACCACGAGATCGCCGTCGGCGACGAGGACGGGATTGATCACATGACCGATGTGCCGGTGCCCCTCGTCGTCGGGGCAGTCGTAGACGAAGACCCGACGGGAGACCCCGATCTGGTTGGCGGCCAGCCCCACTCCGCGAGCGTCGTACATCGAGGCGAACATGTCGGCCACGAGCCGTTGCAGGTCGGCGTCGAACGTTGTGACAGGGTCGCAAACCGTGCGCAACACCGGATCGCCGAGGTACCGGATGGGCCGGCTCGTTCCCTGCTGTGACCCCATGAGATGACAGCCTACGGGCCCTTGAGCCTAAGGGCGCCCTAGCACATGAGCCGCGTTCCAATGGGGAACGCGGCTCGTGTTTCCGGTTGCTCCGGCGGGCCCCCGGTGTCTCGCGGGGGCCGCCGGAGCAATGCCGTTGTTGTTCGGTACGCGGTCTACAGCGGGCCCGGCTCGTTGGACCGGTTCTGCTGCGGAGGCGCCGGACGACCGGCGGGGCCACCCTCGCCACCGGTCGCGCCGGGCACCCGGGTCGCGCCGCCGTCCGTGCCGAACGACGACGGAGCCGCGTGCTTCGGCGTGCGGGGGCCGGCCGTGCTGTCGTCCTGGTCGGCGTCCGCGGTGACCCCCTGCTCGGGCTCGCCGCGGTGCTCGGGCCGCTCGGGCCGCTCAGGGCGCTCGGGCGCCGAGCCGGGGCCCTTGGGCGGAAGGCCCGAGGACGGCGCCGGGAACTTCTGCGCGGGAACGGCCGGTGCCGCCGGCGTGGCGGGTGCGGGGGACGCGGACTGGCCCCCCGGAGCGGACATGGGCGCCTTGTGCTGAGGCGGCGCGAGGGGCGCGCCGCCCGCCGGGGACTCGGCCGCCGGGCCACCGGCGGGGACTGCCGGGGCGGCGGGTGCGGGGTGCGCGGCAGGCGCGGCGGCAGGAGGTGCCGGCTGCTGCGGCTTGCCGGCGGGCCCCGAACCGGAGCCGGGACCCTGCGCGCCCTGCGCGCCCGGACCGCTGGGACCGCTGGGACCGCTGGGACCGCCCTGAGCCGGCCCGGTGGTCGCCTGCTTGCGGGCCTGCTGCTTGACGGCGTCGTCGACCATCTTCTCCAGCGGGCCGGCGGCGTCTTCGGCGCGCAGCAGCGAGTTCAGCGTGTCGCTGATCTCGGTCAGCCGCTGCAACGCCTGGGTGTGGTTCTTGGTGAGCTGCGCCAGCCGGTCGGTGGCGCCCTCATTGATCACACTGGCGCGCCGCTCGGCCTGGGTCAGCGTGCGCTCGGCCTCGAGCCGCGCGCTCGTCACCGTGTGCTCGGCCTCCTGCTTCGCCGTCGACAGGATGCTCTCGGATTCCTTCTTGGCCGCGCCCAGCACCTGGCCGGCCTTCTCCTGGGCGGTGACGACGTCTTTGTCGGCGCGGGAGCGGGCCTCGTCGATGATCCGCTTGGACTCCTCCTCGGCGTCCTTGCGGATCTGCGCACCCTTGCCCTCGGCCTCGGCCAGCTTGTCCTTGGCTTCGTCCTCGGCGAGATTGATGATCTGGCGGAGACGGTCACTGAGATCGTCGCCGGTCGGCTTGCGCGCCTCGCGGACCTCGGCCATCTCTCGGCGAGTGCGCTCGACGTCGTCGAGTGCACGGGCGAGGCGGGCCTCGAGGTCGCGGATCTGGTTGCGGCTGCGGGCGATGTAGTCCTCGACCTGACGGCGGTTGTAGCCGCGCATCACGATCTCGAACGACTCTTCGCGGAGCAGGTTGGGCAGGATCTCAGCTTCGTTACTCATGGGCCTAAAGGGGGTCGGGGGTCTACTGGGACGACTCTCGACTGTTCCACCCCATTCGCGCAAGCGGAACGCACGTACCCGCGGCTTTATTGTGACCAGGCCCAGATCAACAAACCGCCGATTACCGGATATAGCGGATACAGCAACCGGTTTCGTCGCCGCAGCGACGGCTCGGTTCGCGCGACGACCTGCGGCTTTGAGTTTGTTCGCCGAAGCGGGCGGGCAGGCCTCATCGTAGGCTCCGTCGCGTGCCCGCGGTCCCTTCCGCACCCTGTCCACCGGGGGGACATGCCACCGCGCGACGGAGCCGGCCGTCCCGTCCTGTCGGCCGCCCGGCCGTCCCGTCCTGTCGGCCGCCGCCGAATCCGGGGCGCGGTCCCGTGTACGGCCACGTGCCGACTTCGTTCCGCAGGACGGTCATCCACCCGCGATCGGCTGACGCCCGGCTTGAAGGTGCGCGACGTACCGTCACGTACGGTCCCGTACTGCCCCTTTCGGCCCCGTACCGGGCTTTACTGCGGCGAACCGTGCGCGCAGTTGTGACCTTGACAAGGCGATCGATGTGGGGCCGCGCAACTACGATGAGCCCGTGGCATGGGGACCGGGCTATGTCGGTGCTCCACCGCCGGCCCCCCAACACGATCCCTTCACGGCGGCGGAGCGCGAGACGCGCGCGATGGTGTCGGCGGGCTGGTGGCCCGGGGCGCCGCAACAGCAGCGTCAGCATGCGATCGCGGGGCGGATGCTCGCGCTGCCCGACGGCACCTGGTGGCTCTTCGGCGCCTGGGCCCGCTGGTACCGCTGGCATCCGTCGGACGGGCAGTGGTATCTATGCCCGCCGCCGCAGGCGACCGCGACCCGGGCCGCGGCCCGGCCGGCCCAACTCGGCGCACCGCTGCCAACCCTGCCTCCGCACGTCCTGCCGGCCGGCCCCGACTTCCACCCCGGCGGGCCGCGCCCGCTGCCGTTCGTCGGCCAAGAGCCGGCACCGGAGTTGCCGGCTCGGCTCAGGGCGACGATAGAGTCCGCGGCCGCGCTGCCCGCCGAGGACTACCCGCACTGGTGGGCGCTGTTCCCTTCGTCCGTGCCCAGCACCGTGGCCGCGACCTGGGGGGCGATGCTGTGGTGCGCGGCCGCGCCGGTGTTCGACTCACGGCTCGACGGACAGCTGCTCGGGCTCTGGTCGCCCTACCGCGCCCGGCCGTTGCCGCGGCTCGACGGCCCGCGCTGGCTGACCCCGCCCCCGCTGGAGGCGCTGGTCGGGCTGTACGCCGAGCGGCTGCGGTCCGGCCGGGTCGACGCCGCCATCGTCGTGCTGCGAACGCTGTGGGCGGTGGCGAGCGCGCTGCGCGACGATCCGCGATTCCAGGCCCGGGCCGACGCCTTGCTGGCCGTACTCGGCGCGACGCTGAACAACCCGACGATCGACTACGGCACACTGCCGTACGGCGATCAGGCCCTCGTGCAGCAGTGGCTGACCCGCTGCCCACCGCAGCTGGCGCCGGCGGTCCGCATCGAAAGCTCGCCGGGCGACAACGTACGGCACGCCTACTACGACCTGGCCCAAGTCGTGGCGGAGATCGCCGGCGACCCGGCCGACGCCGGCTACATCGAGCCGCGTCTGGTGGCGGCCGCGCTCATCGCCGCCGATCTGGCCGTGGTACGGCAGGACGTGGTGGCCAAGGTCGTTCCCTGGCTCGATCCGGAGATCCGCTACACGGTCCAGGCCGTGCTAAGCCAGAGCGGACATCCGCTGCGCACGCTGTGGCCCAAGGACAATCGGCTGCCCGACATGCTGCGCGGCCGGTTCGGCGCGGCGGGCGACGAGGCCGGTCAGCGTCGTGGGGTCTTCCTCGCCACCATGTATGCGGCCGACCTCGCCTGGTGCCGGCTGGGCGGCGGCATCCCAGCGCGTCCGCGCGGCTTCCCGGTGCCGACGGCGGCCATCGCCGAGATCATCGGGACCGAACGGGCGAGGGCCGCGGCTTCGGCCCAGCCGATCACGCCGCCTCCCGGGCTGGCGCCGATGGGACTGGAGTATCCGCCGCAGGGACCGCGGGACAGCGGCGGCCAGGCGATGCAGCAGGAGCCGCCGCCGCCCGCTTCGCGGCCCATGCCGCCGATGCCGCCAGGGCAGCCGATGGCAGCGGGGCAGGCGATGATGCCGCCGGTCCCGCCGGACCGGCAGCCGCTCGGTTTTCCCGCCCCGGCGAGTACGCCTTGGACGGGGCACACGGGGCCGGCCGGGCAGCCGGAAGCCTCCGGGCCACCGGAGCGGGCGGCGGACGACGCCGACGGCGGGTTCGTGGATGGGGTCCGCCTCGGCCCGCCGGCCGACGAGCGGCCAGACGACGAGCCGCCGGACGACGCGTGGCCGGGGCCGGAGCAGCCGCCCGTGCCCGGCCCGCCGCCCGGGTCGGACACAACGCCCGACGTGCCGGAACCCGCGGCGGCCTCGGCCCCGGCGCCACCGGCCGGCGCCGGACCGCTGGGCACGCGGATCTTGGCAGAGGACGCCGAGCCCGGCGACCAGGATGCGCCCGGGGGCGTACGGCCGCCCGCGGCCGCACCGCCGGGTACGCGCATCATGTCCGAGACCATGGTCGGCGACATGCTCGACGCGCCGATGCCGGCCCGGCCGGTCGGCGAGATCGCGCCGCCCGAGGACGTCGTGGTGCTGCCCGTCATCGAGCGGTTCGCGACCGCGTTCGTGTGCTGTACCGAGGCGACCGCCGCCCGCATGCCCGGCGACGCGAACGTCGAGCACGACGCCGGGCGGCTGCTCGACGAGTTGGCAAGCAAGACGGCATGGGCGTACGACGAGACCGCGGCCGATCCCGACGCGACGACGGTCGATCCGGCCGAGCCGGCCGGCGCGCCCGAGTCGATGTCCCAGTCCATGTCCCAGGCAGGATCGGAGGGTGGCCCCCGGGCACGGCGACGGCGACGCCGGGCCGCGGCGGCGGACCCGGAGACCACATCGGTGGACGCCCCGGACGCGCCCGTCGCCCCGGACGCGCTCGCCGACGCTGGGACGTCCGACGCATCGTCGGCCGACGCCTCTCCTGACGTCCCGCTCCCCGCCGTGCTGCTGGTAGGAGCGCCGCACACCGGGCAACGCCGGCTGGCCCGCATGATCGCCAGAGCGCTGGCCGAGGCGGGCGTCGGCACTGGCACGTTCCGTACGGCGCACGCCGACGACATCCGGTCGGCCCAGACAGAGGAGATCACGACCGTGGTGCTGGGCCGGCACGACGCCGCCGCCCCGCAGGTGCCGCTCGTCGACACCGAGCCCCCGGCCGGCCACGACCGGTCGGTCATCCTCTTCGAACGGCTCGATACGGCGATCATGGAGGCGTTCGAGCCGGCCGCCGTCGCCGCGGCCGTCGTACGGATGCGGCACGACAACCCCGGCGCCGCGCTCATCGCGACCTGCGAACCGCGTGCCTACCGCAGACTCGCGGCCGATCACCCCGAGCTGGTCGCGGCGTTCCGGGTCGTGCGGTTGCCCGACCTGACCGACGCCGACGCCCGGCTCACGCTGCTGCACGTGCTGGCCGACGAGCGCCGGGTGACCGTCGACGCCGCCGGCCTCGAGGTCGCACGCGCCGATCTCGACCGCCTGCGCGGGCCGGGAGAGCTGGTCAACGCCCGGCTGGTGGAGACGTACCTTGACCGGGCCTGCCGGCGGCACGTCGGCCGCGCCGGAGCCTCGCGCGACCGGCTGGTCTTGACGCCCGAGGACTTCGCCGGCGTTGCCGCCGAGATCGAACCCGCGCTGCGCGAGCCGGGCGACGTCGACGGCTTCCTGCGCGAGTTGGACGGCCTGGTCGGCCTGGACGCCGTCAAGGGCATGGTCGCGGGCATCGTCGAGGACGCTCGTGCGGGAGATCTGGCCGCGGAGGCCCTCCGCCATCAGGTCTTCGTCGGGCCGCCGGGCGTCGGCAAGGCGACCGTCGCGGGCCTGCTCGGCGGGATCTACGCGGCGCTGGGCGTACTCGACTCCGGGCATCTGGTCGCCTGCCGTCCCGTCCACTTGGCCGGCCGAGACGCCGTCGACACCGAGCTCCGCGTATCGGCGATGGTCGAACAGGCCATGGGCGGCGTGCTGCTGATCGAGCAGGCCGAACGGCTGGCTGGCCGGGGCGCCACCGGCGCCGTGACCACCGAGTTGCTCAAGCACATGGCCGAGCGGCATGGCGATTTCGTGATCGTGTGCTCCAGCACCGCGCCTTCGACGCTGACGGAGTTCCTGGCCGACCACCCCGACTTCCGCTCCGAGTTCGCCGGGCCGGTCGAGTTCGCGCCGTTCACCGACCGCGAGCTCGTACGGATCTTCCAGAGGTTCGCCGAGCGGGAGCTCTATCTGCTGGATGAGGAACTGCGGGTGGAACTGCTGTCCCGGTTCGCGCGGCTGCGCGAGGAGGACGATTTCGCGTACGCGATCACCGTTCGGCGGCTGTTCGACGAGACCGTCACCCGGCAGGCGAATCGGCTGGCCGGAACGGCCGGCGGAGACGCGGCGGCGCCGGGCGGCGCCGGAACACCCCCGTTCGGCGCTCGTGCCGCCGGCCCGGTGGGGGCGCCGCCGGTCACGGCCTCGACCGTCGCCCGGCTTACCGCCCGTGACCTGCCCGAATCGCCGCTCGAACGCATGATGGGCCAGTTCCAGGAGGATCCTCGCGGCCGGTGACGGGTGTGGGCCGGCACGGCCCGTGCTGACGGGGCGCAGCTGGTACAGGGGGATCATCCGCGAATGGCCCTCTTGGGTCATGTGCCGGGCGACGGTCGGCGCGTAGCCTCGTCATTGGTGGGTGTGGGGAATGAACGGAGGTGGACGCGATGCGCCAGCAGAACCTCGATGTGCGCGTCCACGACCGCGTCGCTCTTGACGAGATCGAGCTCTACGCCGAGATCCTCAGTGCCGTGGCGACGGCCGAACGGCCACTGACCACCGCAGAGATCGACCTGGCGCTCGGGATACGTCCAGCGGGCGGTCGCGAACCGCATTCATAGGCTGTAACGGGAGATACCACAAGGTCACGCCAGCGCGGTGGCACCGATCACCGCGATGGCGTGATCTTGTTATTTGCCCGCCTCCATCCCCCGGCCCGGCGCTCCCGGCCCCCCGCGTGACCCGGCCCGCGTACCCAGACCCGCGTGACCGGGCCGCGTGACCGGGCCGCGTGCTCTGGACTCTCGCGAGTGCCGATTGTCGTGTCCGGGTAGCTCGGTATCCGGCCCTGTGGGCGGACTCACATCGTCGCGGCCCACCGCGCATCCCCGCGCACGTGGGCGGCCAGCCGGCCTGCCCGCGCTGCTCACATACTCCCCCGCCCCACTTCGTGCCTTCCTGCCGTTGGCTGGGGCACGATGGAGACGACAAGATGACCGTGAGATGACCGGAAGATGAATCAACAGCCAAGGGTGTCACCCGGCAGATCGAGGGAAAACGACCAAGAGGCCGAGATGGTGGATTAACAGCTAATCAGTGGTAAATATTCGCTTTACCGGTGATAGGCCCTACCATCCTGCTGCGACCGTCCCCGCACATCGGGAGAACCATGCGACTGCGTCTCACTCCGCGTGAGGACAGCTTCTACGATATGTTCGCGGACTCCGCGAACAACCTGGTCACCGCGGCCCGGCTGCTCGTCGAGCTCATCAGTGAGGGGGCAGACCGCGAAGGCATCGCGGAGAAGATGCGTGCCTGCGAGCACGCCGGCGACGAAGCGACTCACGCGATCATGCGGAGACTCAACGAGAGCTTCATCACGCCGTTCGACCGCGAGGACATCTACCGGCTCGCGTCCCAGCTCGACGATGTCATGGACTACATGGAGGAAGCCTCCGACCTGGTCGTCCTCTACAAGGTCAAGGAGTTCCCCAAGGACATCGTGCGGCAGGTCGAGGTCTTGGAACGTGCCGCCGAGCTCACCGCGGAGGCGATGCCACGGCTGCGCTCCATGAAGGATCTCAACACCTACTGGATCGAGATCAACCGCCTCGAGAACCAAGGTGACCAGGTACATCGCAAGCTCCTGGCGCACCTGTTCGACGGCGAGCACGACGCGCTCACCGTGCTGAAGCTGAAAGAGGTCATCGAACGCCTGGAAGAGGCGGCCGACGCCTTCGAGCACGTGGCCAACACCATCGAGGCCATCGCGGTCAAGGAGTCTTGATTGGAGCTCCTCGCGCTCTTCGGCGTCGTCGCCGTGGCGTTCGTGTTCAACTACACCAACGGGTTCCACGACGCCGCGAACGCCATCGCCACATCGGTGTCCACTCGCGCGCTGACCCCGCGCGCCGCGCTCGCGATGGCGTCGGTCATGAACCTGCTCGGCTCACTGCTGGGCACCGGGGTGGCGACGACGATCGCCGACATCGTGCCCAATGTCAGCGGACTGCGCGGACTCGGCGTCGCCTTCGCCGCGCTGATCGGGGCCATCACCTGGAATCTCATCACGTGGTACTACGGGCTGCCCTCGTCTTCGTCGCACGCCCTGATCGGCGGCCTCGTCGGCGCCGGGATCGCCGCCGCCACGACGGTCGCCTGGTCCACGGTGTTCGACAAGGTCGTCATCCCGATGATGCTCTCGCCGCTGGTCGGCGTCGGGCTGGGCTACCTGGTCATGGTCGCCATCTTGTGGATCTTCCGGCGCGCCCACCCCGGCCGCATCGGCCGTAGGTTCCGCATCGCCCAGTCGCTGTCGGCGGCGGGCATGGCCCTTGGCCACGGCCTCCAGGACGCTCAGAAGACCATGGGCATCATCGTGGTGGCGCTGGTGGCGACCGGCCATCAGGACAACACGAAGCACGTCCCGCTCTGGGTGGTGGTCAGCTCGGCGGCGGTGCTGTCACTGGGCACCTACGCGGGTGGCTGGCGGATCATGCGGACGCTGGGACGACGCGTGATCGAACTCGACCCGCCCAAGGGCTTCGCGGCCGAGTCGACGGCCTCGGCCATCCTCTACACGACCGCCTTCTTGTGGCACGCGCCGATCTCGACGACGCACACGATCACGTCCGCGATCATGGGGGTGGGCGCGACCAAACGCCTGTCGGCGGTCCGCTGGGGCGTGGCGGGCAACATCCTCGTGGCCTGGGTGCTGACGATCCCCGCCGCCGCATTGGCCGCGGCCCTGGTGTTCCTCGTGATGCGTCTGTTCGGCGTCTGATGTTCTCCGTCTGATGTTCGGCATCTGACGCCGGGGGGCTCCTCCGAACCGGCCGAGCGGCTCAGACAGGTAAAGAAGGCTGGTCACCTGCGCATGCGCTGCGCGGATGACCAGCCTTCGTGTGCCTCGGGCCGCCCGACGTCCGGGAACCGTCGCATGGAGCGGTCGTTCCCGGGAAACGCGCCGGGGTGAGCCCCCTGGCCGACGAGCGGGGGGAGGTGCTACTCGCCCGTCCAGACGGGCTTGCGCTTCTCGGCGAACGCGGCCGCGCCCTCGGCCGCGTCCTTGGACGTGAAGATCGGGTGGACGATCTCGCCCTGCCTGGCGAAGGCCTCCTCGCGTGGCCAGTCGGCCGACTCGACGATGATCCGCTTGGTCGCGGCCAGGGCCAGCGGCGCGTTCTCGGCGATCTTCAGCGCGAGCTCCGTGGCCGCGGCGAGCGCCTCCCCTGGCTCGGTGAGCCGGTTGACCAGGCCGAGCTCGGCCATCCGCGTCGCCGGGTAGTGATCGCCGGTGAGCGCGACCTCCATGGCGATGTGGTACGGGATGCGCTGCGGCAGCCGCAGCAGACCACCGGCGCCCGCGACGAGACCGCGCTTGACCTCGGGGACGCCGAACTTCGCCTCAGTCGAGGCGACGATCATGTCGCAGGACAGCGCCACCTCGCAGCCGCCCGCGAGCGCATACCCCTCGACGGCGGCGATGGCCGGCTTGAGCGGCGGCTTCTCGGTGATCCCGGCGAAGCCGCGCCCGCCGGCCAAGGGGTTGTCACCGGTCAGGAATCCCTTGAGATCCATGCCGGCGCAGAACGTGCCACCCGCCCCTGTGATGACGAGCACCGAAACGTCCTTGCGTTCGTCGAGCTCGTCGAGCGCCGCCGCGATGCCCTGCGCCACCGCGCCGTTGACGGCGTTCCGGGCCTGAGGCCGGTTGATCGTGATGACGGCGACGCCGCGGTCGACGTCGACGAGAACTTCGTCCGACATGCTCATTGCCTCACTTCGGCTGGAAGCGGATGCCACCGTCGAAACGGATCGTTTCAGCGTTCATGTAGTCGTTCTCGATGAGCATGCGCACGAGGTGGGCGAACTCCGCCGCCGTACCGAGGCGCTTGGGGAACGCGACCGGAGCGGCGAGCTTCTTCTTCCACTCGTCGGCCGCCTCGCCCTCCCCGTAGATGGGGGTGTCGATGATGCCGGGGCAGATCGTGTTCACTCGTACGCCGATCACGGACAGGTCGCGTGCGGCCGGCACGGTCATGCCGACGATGCCGCCCTTGGACGCGGAGTACGCGAGCTGGCCGGTCTGGCCCTCGAGCGCCGCCACCGAGGCGGTGTTGACGACGACGCCGCGCTGTCCGTCGGCGTCGGCGGGCTCGGTCTTGGCGATCGCCGCCGCGCCGATGCGCATGAGGTTGAAGGTGCCGACCAGGTTGACCGCGATGACCTTCTGGTAGGTCTCGAGCGCGTGCGGGGAGCCGTCGCGGTTGACGGTCCGCTCGGCCCAGCCGATGCCGGCGCTGTTGACGATCACGCGCAGCGGAGCACCGGAGTCCACGGCGGCCTGCACGGCGGCCGCCACGTCCTGCTCGGACGACACGTCGGTCTTGACGAAGACGCCGCCGACCTGGTCGGCGAGGGTCTTGCCCTTGTCCTCATTGAGGTCCGCGATCACTACCTTGACGCCGTGCGCGGCGAGCTCGCGGACGGTGGCCTCGCCGAGACCGCTCGCCCCGCCCGACACAACAGCGGATACTCCGTTCAGGTCCATAGCCGCACCTTACCTGTCATACCGAATGGTGTTCGGTGATGATACTCACGCCTCACCTACCGTAGGCAGTCGAGCCCCTCGCGTCCGCACCCGCCCCCGTACGGCGGCCCACGGCGCCGCCCTGATTCTGAGGGGCGCGCGGCGGCGGACCGGCCCTACCGGGCGGATCGGGGAACCCAAGGCCGCGTAGAGCTTGCGTATGTTGCCGCCTCGGCACGAGCACCCTGGCGGCGGTCCTAGAGTTACGGGAATGGAGCCGTGGGATCAGATCGAGCCTGCGATGCGTTCGGGACAAATGAGACCATTGTCGCCTTCGACGACAAACGAGGAAGTCGGCTCCATCCTTGATCGCGAAGCCCTCGGTCGCCGCGAAGCGCTCGGTCTCAGCCTGTTCGGCGCTCTCGGCGTCAGCATGATCGGCTCCTGGCTCGTACCCGGCGACACCGTGTCCGGCGCGACGCCGACGCTGCGGGCGTCGGGCGGACCTGGTGGGCGGACGCACCCCGCGCGGACCGCCCGGCACCGCCACCCGCCCACGACCAGGCCGGACCACGAGTGGATCCGCGCGGCCCACAGGCCGCTGTACAGAGTGCACGATCTCCTGCCCCACGCACCGAAGCGGGCGATCGCGCTCACCATCGACGACGGCCCCGACCCCAGATGGACGCCGCGGGTGCTCGATCTGCTCGCCCACCACGAGGTCAGCGCGACGTTCTGCCTGATCGGCGTACAGGTCCGGCAGTATCCCGACCTCGTCCGCGCGATCGTCGACGCGGGACACCAGGTCGCCGACCACACCATGCATCACCCAGTTGGCCTGTGCCGGTTGCCCGAGCATCGCATCGACGCCGAGATCGGTGCCGCGCACAAGCTCATCAAGGACGTGAGCGGGCTCGCACCGAAGCTGTTCCGCGCGCCGGGCGGCATCTGGTCGCGCACGCTGCTCAGATCCGTCGCCCGGCACGGCATGCTCCCCCTCGACTGGGACGTCGATCCCCGTGATTGGTCCCGCCCGGGTACGAGGCGCATCGCCCACACCTTGCTGCGCGCCAAGCCCGGCGACATCCTGCTGTGCCACGACGGTGGCGGCGACCGGTCCGAGACGCTCCGAGCACTCCATGCCGTCATCCCTCGCCTGAAGGGGCGTGGCCTGGAGTTCATTTCCCTCTAAGTCCCCATAGGGCGGAAATATCGGGGAGCGGAGTGCCGGGCACTGGCTCCTCAACAGGGACGCCCCGTGATCTGCCAGCATGAGACACATGGAGCACGCTTCTCCGGCGGCGCCCGAACCGCCGGGCACTGAAGTCCAGCCGCCCGGAGTCCGGCAGACGCGGCTGACCGGTCAGGCGAAGGCCGCCTTCACCGACCGGATCGGAGGCGTCAGCGCGCCGCCGTACGACAGCAGAAACCTGGGCTGCGGGGCGGGCGACGACCCGGCGGCGGTAGGTCACAACCGCGAGAAGACCGCCGCGGAGCTCGGGCTCGCTCCAGGCCGCGTGGTGTTCATGCGGCAGGTCCACGGCGCCGACGTCCGCTACGTCACCGAGCCGTTCGCCGATGTCGCGCCCGACCTCGACGCCGTCTGCACCGACGAGCCGGGCCTCGCGCTCGCGGTCTTGGTGGCCGACTGCGCACCCGTGCTGGTGGCCGATCCGGTCGCCGGCATCGTCGGGGCGGCCCATTCCGGCCGGGCCGGCACCACGGCCGGCGTCGTACGCGCGCTGCTCCAGGCGATGGCCGGGCGCGGCGCCCGACCGGCACAGATGGTCGCGCTGATCGGCCCCAGCGCGTGCGGCCGGTGCTACGAGGTGCCCACGGAGCTGCGCGACGAGGTCGCCGCCACGGTGCCGGAGACATGGTCGACCACCCGTCACGGCACGCCGGCTCTGGACCTGCGTGCCGGCATCACCGCTCAACTGGCCGCGGCGGGCGTACCGGACATCCGGCACGACCCGCGATGCACGATCGAGTCGCCGGAGCTGTACTCCTATCGACGAGACAAGCGCACCGGCCGCTTCGCCGGATACGTCTGGCTCGAGGCCTAAGTAGCCCGTCGGGGCCGCCCATCGCGGCTTCCGGCGCTCCGCACGCCCGGGCGCGGGATCGCCGGACCTCGGGCACCCGGCAGGACGTTCGATCCGATATTTCGGCGAACCGCAGCAGAATGGGCCACATGCCAGTTGTCGCGATGTTGCACCCGGGGCGGATGGGCGCTGCGCTGGCCGCGCAGGCACGGCGGTCAGGCACACAGGTGCTGTGGTGCTCGGCCGACCGGAGCGCGGCCACGTCGCGCCGCGCCGAAGCGGCCGGGCTGACCGCGCTGCCTCGGCTGGCCGACGTGCTGGCCGCGGCCGACATCGTCATGTCGGTGTGCCCGCCCGAGTTCGCCGAAGATGTCGCGGCCGACGTGGCGGGCCACGGCTACCAGGGCATCTTTGTCGAAGCCAACGCGATCAGCCCGCAGCGTTGTCTCCGCATCGGCGAGCGGCTCACCCAAGCGGGCGCCACCGTGGTGGACGGCGGCATCATCGGTCCGCCGCCGCGCGCCGGCGTCGCCGCCCGCCTTTATGTCGCCGGGCGACAGCGATCACTGGACGTCGTGGCGGGGATATTTCATGACTCCGACGTCAAGGTCGTGGCGGTGCGTGATGAGGTCGGGGCCGCCAGCGCACTGAAGATGGCGTTCGCCGGCTACAACAAGATCAGCCTCGTACTGTCCGCCGTCTCGCACGCGCTCGCGGCCCGGCACCAGGTCACCGAGCAGTTGATGGCCGAGGCCGAGCGGCTCCGCCCTGCGCCGCTCGCCCGGCCCGACTCGCTCCCGGGCATGGCGGCCTCCGCGTGGAGGTGGGCCCCCGAGATGCACGAGATCGCCGACGCGCTGGACGCCGCCGGCCTGCCCTCCGACCTGGCCCGGGCGGCGGCCTCCGTACTGGCCCACTGGCAATCGGACAAGGACTCCTGGGAACTGTCCGTGGCGGACGTACTGGCCAGGCTCGACGGCCCCTAACCCAAGATCGCGTACACCGTGGTGGCGTGCGCGGCTGGCGCCGACTCGCCGTCCGCGACCATGACGACGTCGACGAAGGCGAGCGTGCGCCCCAGCTTCGTGATCCTGGCCGTGACGAGGACGTCCTTGCCGACGATCGGACGCTGGAACGTCGTCGACTGCTGCACCGTCGTCATCGGCCCGAAGCCGCCCTTGGCCGCCGAGAGCGCGATCACGGTCGTCGTATCCGCCGCCGCCATCAGCGCCTGCCCGGACATCCCGCCGCCCTCGCGGGCCAGCCGGTCCGACCACGGCAATCTCAGCGTGGCCTGCCGCTCGTCCACCTCCTCGACCCGCAGGCCGAGATCGAGCACCCAGGGCGCGAAGTTGTCGCGCAGAATCTTGTCGCCGTCCGCGGGCTTTAGCGTCACCCCGTCATGATGCACGCTGGACGCATGCGCGCGGAGATCTTCCTGCCGGCCACGTACGCCTCGCGCGTGCCGTACGAGACGTTCCGGCGGCTGCGGGCCACCGCCCCGGTCTGCTGGGTCGAGGAGCCCGCGATCGGCCCATGGCCCGCCGGGCCGGGCTACTGGGCGGTGTTCCGGCACGCCGACGTCAAGTACGTGCTCCGTTCGCCCGAGCTGTTCTCGTCCAATCTCGGCGGGACCCAGATCAGAGACCCCGACACGCCGGAGGATCTGGATTTCGCCCGGTCGATGATGCTCAACCAAGATCCGCCGGGACATTCGCGGCTGCGCCGCATCGTCGCGGCCGCCTTCACGCCGCGCGCCGTTCGTGCCCTCGAGGCGACGATCGAGGCGCGCGCCCGAACGCTGATCGCCGCCGCCGTCCGCCGCGGTGAGGTGGACTTCGTCGAGGTGGCCGCCGACCTCCCGGTCTGGACGCTGGCGCACGTGATGGGCGTCCCCGAACAAGACCGGCGACTCCTCTACGACTGGGCGTCTCGCGTCATCGGCTACCAGGACGACGAGTACGCGGGGCTGTCCAGCGCCGATGTCGCCGCGCTGAGCACGATCGGGCGTACCGCCGTCGCGCATCGGCCGACCACGCTCACGCGCCCGGACGGACGTCCGATGAACCCCCGATCGCGGGCCGCGCTGGCCGACATGTTCGCCTACGCGCACGCCCTCGCGTCGCAGGCCACCCCGCCCGCCGACAACGTCATGTCGCGAATGCGCACGGCCGGCCTCACCGAGCCCGAGTTCGAGAACATGTTCTTCCTCTTCGCCGTGGCCGGGAACGAAACGCTCCGCAACGGCATACCGGGCGGCCTCCTCACCCTGCTTGACCATCCCGACCAGTTCGCCCTGCTCCGCGCCCGCCCATCCCTGCTGGACTCGGCGATCGAGGAGATGCTGCGCTTCTGGCCGCCGGTCATGGACTTCCGCCGTACGGCCACGCGCGACGTCACCCTCGCGGGCCAACCCATCAACGCCGGCGAGAAGGTCGTCGTCTACCACGCCTCCGCCAACCGCGACGAGACCGTCTTCCCCGACCCCGACCGCTTCGACATCGCCCGCACCCCGAACGACCACGTGAGCTTCGGTTTCGGCCCGCACTTCTGCCTGGGCGCCCACCTGGCACGCCTCCAGATGCGTGCGATCTTCCGCGGGCTGCTCGACCTGGACATCGAACGAACGGGCCCCCCTGTCCGGCTGACCTCCAACTTCCAGAACGGCCTCAAGCACCTACCCGTACGTCTTCATCACCGCGCCACCGCGATGCGAACCACCAGGTGATCTCGGTACCCTTGGGCGTGCCGGGTCGCTAGCTCAATTGGCAGAGCTCCGGACTTTTAATCCGTAGGTTGTGGGTTCGAGTCCCACGCGACCCACCCTTCATCTCGCCGCTGACCTGCGGTTATCCGCGATCGGCGGCCGTTGAGCCGACTGTTTTTGATCTTTGTGTGCTCGATGTGTGCTCATCTGTCTGTGCGAGCCCTTTGTGCGAGCCCTTGATCGCCGTGTCGGCGGCCGGGGTGAGCGTCCACTGCACCCGCTGCCCGAGCGCCTCCTCCCGGACCTTCCAGCCGCGATCGGTGACCTTGAGGGAGACGGCGGACGCCGCGGCCGCGTCGGTCAGCGCCCACGGGCGGTCCTCGCCCTCCTCCTGCACGTCGAACGACACGACGAACACCGAGGACGGGGGCGCGGCGCGTAAGGTGATTCCGGAGCCGTCCCGGAGCACGTTCGTCAGGTGGGCAGCGTGGAGGCCGTCTGCCCGTCGCTGAGCACGCGGTCGCCGCCGACCAGCCGCAGGTCGAGGGGGATGCTCCGGCAGCCGCGGTGGTTGACCATGTCGAGGAACTCCATGCGGGTGCCGGTCAGCTCGGCGTTCTCGTCGGCATACCGCAGCTTCTGGTAGCTGAACTCGACCCGGGCGCCATGCGTGCCGGCCGCGCCGTCGGCGTTGAAGCCGTCGATCCGCAGGCTCACCGACGTGCCCGGCGCGTGGGTGCCCGGCTTCTTCCACAGCTGGTACAGCGCGCTGCCGTCGGCCTCGGCGAGCAGCCCCCAGTCCGGGTAGGCGACCGGGAGCGCGAGCCCGGCGGGGATGGTGCCGGGTCGGAACCGCAGCGCGAAATGGTGGCCGGACGCCGACAGGACGGTCAGCGGCTGCGCCGTGATCGCCGTTCGCGAGGTGTTGGTAAGCCGCAGCGTCATTGGCTGGGCGCCGGGGCCGTCGTCGATGTACAGCACCGGCTGGTCGTCGATGTTGACGAAGTCGGAGTCGAGCGGGTGCGTACGGACGAACGAGTCGGAGGGCGGCCTGGTCGTCGGCCATGTCCCGGGTGATCTCGACGGCGGACAGCGCGTCGTCGTAGATCCGCAGGTGCGCCATGCGGCCGGCGAAGACGCCAGGGCGGACGCCGCGACGACCAGAGGCGACTGATCGGCGGCGCGCACGCCGGTGAAGGAGTGCTCGGCGGCCTGCACGCCGTCCAAGTAGATCCGGGCGGTCTGGCCGTCATTGGTGACCGCGACGTGCCGCCAGGTTCCGGCGAGCAGCGCGTTCGCGCCGGTCCGGTGCGTATCGGACCCGGACGCGGTGGCGAAGGAGTGGGCGAGCGAGCCGTCCGCCGCGGGCACGATGCCGAGGTTCGCCCCCTTGCCGAGCAGCCCGACGGGACGCGGCACCGGCGCCGCGTTCACCCAGATCTCTATCGTGTAGGCGGTCAGCCGCAGCTGCGGAGCATCCGCCAAGTCGACCGAGTCGTTCGCGGTGGCGAACTGTAGGCAACTGCCGAACTTCGGGTCCGGCTCGTTCGCGCCCTTCACCTCGCCGTTCAGGCGGTTCGGTGAGGCCGTCCAGCGCCCGGCTCTCGGCGGTGAGCGCGTCGAGCGGCCAGTGCAGGACGAACGCGGCGCTCATGCCGACGCCTCACCTGCGCCGACACCGGGCCAATGCCGATCTGCGGCTGCGCCTGCTGCGGCAGGTTGCCGATCAGCTCGTACACTTCGGCGTAGGGGAGCCGGCCGAGGGCGTCCAGGATCTGGTTGACCTCGGGGATCGTCAGCTCAAGGCGGATCTTCGGCGGCGTCACGACGCACGTCGAGATCGCCTCCTGGCTCTTTCGTGTCAGCTTGTAGTCCATCTATCTGCTTGTCCCCTTGTCCCCCGAACGTTCCTTCCACAACACGACGCCGGCCTGCCTGATCGGCACCAGATCGGTGCCGGACTGCTCCTGGCCGCGCAGCTGGGCGAGGCGGGCGGCCACC
>DASTYC010000011.1:0-41044 GCA_035765195.1 Streptosporangiaceae bacterium | reverse complement strand
CGCGTGGCAGGCGGAGATCGAGGCCTGCAGCCCGTACGGGCCGAGGGTGCCGCCGAGCCGCTCGGCGCGCTCGAGCGCGGCGAGGCCGCGGCCGATGAGGATGCGGTCCCAGCGAGCACGGTCCTGATCGAGGAGCAGGACCGGCTCTCCGGACCGCCCGCTCCGCGCACGCAGGCGGGACGCCTGGATCTCCATCAGCGCGACGAGGCCGTGCACCTCCGGCTCGGCGGGCATCAGGCCGGCGAGGACGCGGCCGAGCCGTAGCGCCTCCTGCGCGAGTTCGGGCCGCATCCAATCCTCGCCCGCCGTCGCCGAATAGCCCTCGTTGAAGATCAAATAAATGACCTCGAGCACCGAGGCGAGCCGGCCGGCCAGTTCCGCGGGTGCGGGCAGCTCGAACGGCACCCGCTCCTTGGCGAGCGTGCGCTTCGCCCGCACGATCCGCTGCGCGACGGTCGGTTCGGCGACCAGAAAGGCCCGCGCGATCTCCTCGGTGGTGAGCCCGCCGAGCACGCGGAGCGTGAGCGCCACTCTCGCCTCGACGGACAGCACCGGATGGGCGGCGGTGAAGACGAGCCGCAGTACGTCGTCGCCGATGTGATCGTCGAGCGCGTCGTCCACCTCGGCCGCGGCGTCGTCCCGCCGGATCTCCAGCCGCCGCCCGACCTCCTCCAGCTTGCGCTCGTAGCGGTCACGCCGGCGCAGGGCGTCGATCGCGCGATGCTTCGCGGTCGCCGTCAGCCAGGCTCCCGGGTTGGCGGGGACGCCGGCGTCCGGCCACTGCTCGAGGGCGATGACCAGCGCGTCCTGGGCGAGTTCCTCGGCGAGCCCGACATCGTGCACGATCTTCGCGAGGCCGGCGATGACCCGGGCCGATTCGATCCGCCAGACGGCCTCGATCGCGCGGTGGGTGGCGCGGGACGCGTCGGCCGCCGGCATCGTCAGCGCCGGCGCAGGCTCAGGCCGAGCGCGCGCAGTTGCTCGACCGGGCGGTGGTAACCGCGCTCGATGTGGTGGACGCCGCGCAGCACCGACGTCCCCTCAGAGACGGCCGCGGCCAGCACGGCGGAAAAGCCGGCCCTGATGTCCGGCATGGTCACGTCGCCGCCGCGCAGCTTCGACACCCCGCGGACGACGGCGGAGTGCACGGCGTTGGTGTCGTGGAACTGGCAGGCCGGGCCGCCGAGACAGACGTCGAAGACTTCGATCTCACAGCCCATGCCCTGCAGGGCCGGCACGTACACGAGCCGGTTCTCAAAGACGGTCTCGTGCAGCACGGACATGCCGTCGGCCTGGGTGAACAGCACCATCAGCGGGGTCTGCCAGTCGGTGGCGAACCCCGGATGGGTGTCGGTCTGCACCGCGGCCGGCCGCAGCCCGTCGGGCGCGGACGCCATGATCCAGTCGTCGGTGATCTCGAACCGGGCGCCCATCCGGGCCAGCGTGGTGATGGCGGTCACGAGCCGATCCTGCGAGCAGCCGTGCACCCGCACCTCGCCGCCGGTGACCAGGCCGGCCACCAGGTAGGAGAACGCCTCCAGCCGGTCGCCGCCGAGCCGGGTCTGCGCGCCGCCCAGCGCGGGCACGCCTTCGACGACGATCCTGCGGTCGGGGCTGAAGGCGATCCTGGCGCCCATGCGCTGCAGGAACAGCGCGAGCTCGATGATCTCCGGCTCGGTCGCGGCGTTGCGGATCACGGTCTTGCCGTCGGCCAGGACGGCGGTGAGCAGCACCGTCTCGGTGGCGCCCACGCTGGGATAGGGCAGGTCGACACGGGTGCCGGTGAGGCGGGCGGCGCGGGCGTGGATGCCGTCCGCGGCGATCTCGACCTCGGCGCCGAACGCCCGCAGCGCGGCGACGTGGAAGTTCACCGGCCGGTGCCCGATGGGATCGCCGCCCACCAGCGGCACGAACGCCTCGCCCGTGCGGTGCAGCAGCGGGCCGAGCATGAGGATCGGGATCCGGTTGAGGCCGGTGAACGCCTTGGGCACGTCGGCGTCGGCGACGTCGCCCGGCACGACGGTGATCTCGTCGTCGCGGCGCTCGACCGTCATGCCCAGGTGTTCGAGCATCGCGGCCGTGATCGCGACCTCGCCGACCTCGGGGGCGTTGGTGATCGTGCTCGGCCGGCGCCCCAGCATCGCGGCCACCATGTGCTTGCTGACGGCGTTCTTGGCGCCGCGCACGGTGATATCGCCGCGCAGCGGACCGGACGGTTCGATCTCCCAGGCCTGATCGCTCATCGTCGTCAGCTTAGATGCCGGCCCGCGTGCCCGGGACAACGGCGCGGGGACATGGCGGCTCGCGAATCGACGATCATGGGAGATCGGCGACGTCCGCCTGGTATTCGCGGTACTCGCGCTGGCGGCGGAAGCCGAGTTCCTCGTTGACCGCGAGCATATGGCTGTTGTCGTCGGCGTTGTCGGTCTCGATCTCGCGGATGTCCGGCCGCTCCGCGCGCAGCCACCGGAGCATGTCGGCCTTCACCCAGATGCCGAGGCGCTTGCCGCGATGCTCGGGCACCACCGCCGTGTCGTACTGCGCTGCCCGGGCGGGGGCCGCGCCGGGCACGACGACCTCGGTGAACCCGGCGATCCGCACGTCGGGAGGGTCGCCGCAGACGGCGGCCACGGTGTAAAGATCGTCGCCGCGTTTGGCGACCACCTCGGCCATCTCCCGTACCCGGTCGGCGTCCCAGGCTCCCGGCTCGAAGGCCCGGTTGCCGACCGGCAGCTCCGACATGGCCGTCTTGGCGCGGGCGAAGGTGTCGGCGAGTTCGGTCGGCACGGTGCCGGTCCAGCGCACCAGCCGATAGCCGGACGGACCGGACCCGGCGAGGCCGGCCAGCCGGGCGCCGTCGACCTGTTCGATGCGCAGCAGCAGCCCGGCCAGCACCAGCACGCAGCGGAAACCGCGTGCCTCGAGGAACCCGATGGCCGGCGTGCCGGCGACGGCCTGGGCCACGACGGTCGAACCGCCGTCGGCGCGGACGGCCTGCGCCGCAGCGCGCAGCAACCGCGAGCCGGTGCCCCGCCGCCGATGCGCCGGGTGGACGCGGACCTCGATCTCGCACGGCCGCCCGCTGGTCCGGTCGGTCGGCAGCCGCAGGCACGCGACGCCCACCGTGGCGCCGGCGGCGTCCACCGCGGTCCACAGCAGCCGCCGTGAGGTCAGGGGGTTGCCGGTCAGGAAGGACTTCGTCTGCCGGAGCGTGGGCAACGGCTCCTCCGGCTGGTCGTGCGACAGCGCGCTGGTCACCACGGCATGCCAGGACCTGATCTGCGCGTCGGCCGGACGGTCTACCGCGATGATGTCCATCCCGCTGTTGTACCTGATTCGCGCCGTCGCTACGACGAAATAGCACACAGGCCCAGGTCAGCGCATACGCCGACGATCTTTCGGGAAGATCATTCCGGGGCGAGCGACGATCTTGTACTGGGAGTGATCGAAAGTGCCTCGAATGGTCTTGCCCGCGGCGGCGGCCTTCGTTGGAGTGATCATGATAGGAGCCGCGCCGCCGGGGGACGCGGCGGCGCGGCCGGCGATGCCACGGTCGGGCCCGGATCGGGCGGCCGAACCGGCGCCGGCGGGCGGCGCCCGGCCCGAGCCCGCGGCGCCGAACCTGTTCGGCCACGTGCCGCCCACCCGCAGCCAACGGGCGGAACGGCTCGAGCCCTGGGAGATCCGGCGGCGCCTCGCGACCGTCGAGTGGCGGCTGCTGCGCCCACTGTGCGGCGCGATGGCGGAACGTGGCGGCGGGCGGATGACGCTCAACATGTTTCCCGACATGGCCGTCGTCGCCGAGCAGGGCGTCACGGGGGGCATGTTCCGCAAGGACGGCCTGCAGTGGAGCGGAGGCGCCGCGCGGGCGCCGGAAAGTTCCATCACGCTGACCGCCATCGGCCTGTGCGCGAAGGGCTCCCGCCGGATGGCGCTGAGCGGCTCGGTCAAGCTCAACGGCGAGGAGTACACGATCCAGCCGCGCCCCGGCGGGCAGGTCGCGATCACCGAGATCAACTCGCTGGCGGCCGGGCTCGCGCAAAAGCCGGACCGCATCGAGCCCCCGCGGCGGCCGCGGGCCGGGCACGGCGCCGCACGGCCGACACGGCCGACACGGTCGACACCGCCGACACGGCCGACGGTGTCGGCGCGCCCGGCCGCGCTCGCGCCGGGCGGTCCGCCGGTGATCGACGCGCTGATCCTCTACACGCCAGGAGCCGTCAAACGCGCGGGCGGCGTCGATGAGATCCAGTCCTGGATCCAGGACGCGGCCGCGCGGGCCAACGGCAACCTCGCCAGGAGCGACGTCAAGGCGAGCTTCCGGGTGGTGCACATGGACGAGGCCAAGGGCTACCGAGGCAGGGAGACCGTCCGCCCGGCCTTCGATCATCTGGCCGATCCGCGTGACGGCCTGCTCGACGAGGCCGCGACGCTCCGGGCCAAGTACGGCGCCGACATCGTCACCACCGTGGTCAAGGGATACGACCCCAAGGACCCCATCGCCGGCCTCGCCAGCTATCCGGAGAACCCGAAGAACCCCGCCACCAGCGACGAGATCTGGTCGGTGGTGGCCGCCAACCAGCTCTGGGCGTACGTGCTGGCCCACGAGTGGGGCCATCTGCTCGGCCTCACCCACGACTGGAAGACGGCGCCGGCGAAGAACCCCTACTACCCCGACAACCACGCTCACGTCGCGCCGAACGGCGCGTTCGTCACGATCATGGGGTATCCGAGCTCATGCCGGACGCCCTGCCCGTACGCGGGGTACTTCGCCAACCCGCGGCTGAGCTACAACGGCCAGCCGCTGGGGGTGGCGCTCGGCGACGGGCGGGCCTCGGCGGACAACGCCCGGGTGATGAACCTCACCGCCCGGCAGGTCGCCGCGTACCGCGAGCCCAAGGTCGCGCCGCCGACCGCGCGCGGTTACCACTTCGCGCCGGACTCGGCCCCGGCGGCGCGGGTCCTCGCCGGCTGACCGGCAGGACGGGCGTACGGGCCGTCCGTGATCGGGCGGCCCGTACGCGGGGCCGCAC
Organism: Streptosporangiaceae bacterium; assembly: GCA_035765195.1. Taxonomy (GTDB): domain Bacteria; phylum Actinomycetota; class Actinomycetes; order Streptosporangiales; family Streptosporangiaceae; genus CALAED01. The sequence goes on along the minus strand of DASTYC010000011.1, from coordinate 36,011 downwards.
TCCCTCCCGGTGCCGGTCGTCAGTTGTAGGCCGCCGACGGCGTCGCGGCGGGCGCGGACGGCGGGGCGGACGTGCCCGGCGCGGAGCCCGAGCCCGGCGTACCCGTCGAGGTGGGATGTTTCGTCGGGCGAGGCACGGTGCTGACCGCCTTGTCGAGCGCGCTGCCCTTGACCCACTGCCTCCACGGCAGCTGCCAGTAGCTCCAGCCGTTGAAGGCGTCCAGGCCGCGGCCGCTGCCGGTCACGACGACGACGTCGCCGATGTAGGACCATTCGAAGAACCATTGCGCGAACGAGGGCGGCGAGTTGATGCAGCCGTGGCTGACGTTCCGGCGGCCCTGCGCCCAGACCGTCGAGGCCATGGAGTGGATGTACTCGCCGCTGTTGGAGATCCGGACCGCGTAGGGGATCTTCTCGTCGTAGAAGCGGGGGTCCTTCTTGTCGGTGACGCCCATCCAGGACGAGGTCATCCGCTCCACCCGGCTCTTCGACATCGTCAGGTGGACGCCGCTGGTCGTCTTGTACACGTCGACCCCGCCGCGGACGAATCCGCCGCGGCCGGCGCTGATGCCGACGTTCTTGATCACCTTGCCGTTGCGCTTGACGGTCAGCCGGTGGGTCTTGGTGTTGACCGTGATGAGGTGGGCGTCGCCGATCCGGAACCGCCGCGCGACGTCGGCGACGCCGTAGGTGTCCTTGGCCGACTTGACCCCGGCGAGGTGGGCGGTGAAGGCGATCGGCTGGTTCGCCTTCCAGTACTTCTTGGTCCGGAAGATCACCGTTGAGTCGTTGACCCAGTACCAGGCGCCCGCGTTGGCGTGTCGGGACCGCACCTGGAGGGACTTTTCGACGGCTTTGCGGTCCCCCACCGGCCGGTTGAAGGTGATCGTGATCGGCATGCCGATGCCCACCTTGGCGCCGTTGCCGGGGGTCACGCTGAGGATCGACAGGACGTTGGCCGCCTTCAGCGTCTTGAACGTGCTGGTGGCGGTGGTGGTCTTGCCCGCAGGATTGCCGGCCGAGGCCGACACGGTGTAGGACGTGCCCGGCGTCAGCGTCCATCGAGAGCGCCAGCTCGTCTTGTCGGCCGACATCTCCCCCGGCACCCGCTTGCCCTTGGCGGCGACGTTCACGGTGGCGAGCGTTCCGTTGGCCACCTTGATCGTGATGCCCTTTTCCGGCTTGGCCCGGCCCGTGCCGTCCTTGGGGGTGATCGTGACCTGCGGTGCGCTGGGCTCGGCCTTGGCGCCCGACGAAGACCGGTCGCCGCCGCCCCCCGAGCACGCCGACGTGAGCATCAACACGGCCCCCGCCAGGGCGGCGACTACGCGGGGCGACGCCGTACCCGCTCCCTGACCGGGTATCTGACCCGGCAGGCCCTGCGCGGTGGACCTCCGCTGCACCGTCGACCTCCAAGCTCCTGTGCGCTCAGGCACACGTGACATTAGCGATTAAAGGTGCCGATGGGGTACACGCCCCGGGAATCTCCTGCATTTGACACCGAAGTGTTGCGGACGTTCGTCGCTCCGGCCGGACCGGCGGGTTCGTCGCGGGTCGCGATTCACCGCCGTCGGGCCGTCCGGACCTCCGGGGCCTCCGGGGCCTCGATCCCGTGCGGCTAGGAGTTCGCGGCCGGCTGCGGTGCGTGCGGCAGCGCCCGCGGGGAGTGCGCCCGCTCGGCGTTCACCCGCCGCAGCAGGCGGCGGAAGCTGAGAATCGAGACGCCGATGGCGGCCGCGCCCAGGCCCGCGACCGCGCTGGTCCGGACCCACAGGAACACGCCGATCGACTGGCTGAGCAGCAGCCACAGCGTGATGGCCACGTTGGCCAGCAGCACCATGGACCACAGCAGCGAGATGCGCAGGAAGAACTGCCGGACCCGCTCGTGCTGCAGGAACGCGTCGGGCAGCGGCACCATGTCGACGGCCAGCTTCTGCGCGAGCGGCTTGCCCAGCGGCACGGAGGCGAGGAACGTCATGGCGACGAGCAGGGTGCCGAACGTCGGTTGCAGAAAATAGATGACGACGCTGCCGGTCGCGGCGGACACGACGGCGCGGGCGGTCACCCCGATGGCGGCCAGCAGCAGCGTGCCCGGGACGGGCCGACGCCGGACCACTCGCCACAACACCCCGAGATAGACCCAGCCCACGGCGGCGATCAACGCTCCATGCAAGCCCAGCACCACCAACGCCGCGTAGAAGACCGCGACCGGTGCCAGGACACCTTCGACGAAACGGGGAAGCGCGTGGCGCAACAAGATCGTCAGCCGGGGCATCTCGAACACCCGCCCCACGGTACGGGAAGATCGCCCGTGGCTCGGGCGGTTTGGGGATCCGGCTTTCGCCGTCGGGCCAGGATTCATAATCCGTTTGATTACCCAGAAGCCGGACGAGTTCGCGTCCGAAGTGTGGCGGTATGGGGTGCGGATGGGGAGGTCCTCACCAGCTGTTTGTCCCTCGGCCGGTCGCTCCGGCCCCCCGGCCGCGGCGCCGCTCATCCGGCCGCCCCCAGATGCAGCCGGCCGTGCGCGTCGACCCAGCCGACGTCGCCCGTCCGTACGAAACCGTCCTTGGTGATGGCGCGCGCGGTGGCGACGGGGTCGTTCCAGTAGCCGCTCATCACGGCCCCCGACCGCAGCAGCACCTCGCCGGTGCCGCCGGTGCCGACCGGCCGACCCGCTTCGTCGCGGATGGCCACCGTGACCCCCGACTCCGGCCGCCCAACGGTGGTCTCCGCGTCCTCCGGCGGGGCGTCGCGGGTGGTGGCGACCCCGAGCCCGGCCTCCACCGGCCGGTACTCCGTACGGACCGGCACCGCGAAGCGTTCGCGCAGCGCCGGCACGATCGCGGGATCGGGCACCGGACCGATCAGGACGAGCTCCCGCAGGGCGGAAAGGTCGAGCTCGCCCGACGCCGGATCGTCCAGCACGGCCGCCAGCTCGGCGGGCGTGCCGGTCAGCGTGGACAGCCCCAGTTCGGCGGTGGCCCGCAGCCGGGCGGTCACGGCCTCGCGGCCGGCCCCGGCGGAGCCGGGCGCGTGCTCGCCGCCGCCCGCGCCGCCCGCGCCGCCCGCGCCCGAGGGCGTGTAAACGGTCGCCCCGCTCTGCAGCACGCTGGGCAGCCGCGTCAAGAACTCGGCGTGCCCGGCGCCGAGCAGCCGGGGCTCGCCGCCGCTCCACCTGGCGCCCGCCTCGGCCTGGCGGATCGCATCCAGCTGACGGCCGCCGAAGATCGCGCCGCGCGGATCGTCCTCGGGACCGGCCGTGATGACCATGATGGGGCGGTACGGGTCGGGCGGCAGCGGTGGCGGCGGCGACTCGGACCTGGCCAGCCTGCCCAGGGCCTGGGTGGCGTCGCGACCGCCGGCGGGCTCGACCGTGACCAGCTCGCCGCTCAGCCACAGGTCCGGCGCCGCGACGGTGAGGCACGGCTTGACCACCTCGTGCAGCCGGGCCAGCGCCTCGGGCGGCAGGGCGGCGTCGTAGCCGGCCGCGACCGCCGCCAGTTTGGCCACCGCGAGGGAGCACACGGCGTACTCCGGGATCGGGGGCAGCGCGATCGCGACGACATCACCGGGCAGGACACCGCGGTGGGCGAGGCCGGCGGCGACCGCGTCGGACAGCCGGTCGAGGTCGGTGAAGGTGATGCGCCTGCCGGCGCCCACGAACGCCTCGCGCCGACCATGGCGGCGGGCCGCCTCGCCGACCAGCATGCGCAACATCTGTCCGCCTCCTGTTCCGGCGATGCCCGCCTTTCAGGCTGTCGGCGCCCTGCCGTTCACCTCGATCCCCCGTTGTCCGTCCTGGTGCCTCGGCGCCGCGTCCCAGCACGGAACGACGCCCTGACCGGCGCCGCAATCCTTCCCGGCCACGGCCGACATCAACCGCCAAGCGTGTCAACAAATCGGCCGTGATCCGCTGTGATCCGGCAAACCCGGCCATGGTCCGTCAATCCCGTCAGGCTGGCGCCTGCGTCGGTCGCCCGGCCGGCGTCCTCTCACTCGGCTCACTCGGCGCCGGCTCAGGTGCCGGCTCAGGTGCCGCTCAGGTGCCGGTCTCGTCGTCCGGCGCCGGGGCCCGCGCCGCCGCGTGGATGGCCCGCAGCGTCACCTCGACCGACGGGCGCCGGACGCTGGCCGCCCGCGTCACCGCGTAGACCTGCCGGGCGAGCGTGGACCCCGGGATGTCGCGGACGACCACGCCCGGGTTGCCGGCGGCCAGCGCCAGGGTCGGGATCGCCGCGATGCCGACGCCGCGGGCGACCAGGCTGAGGATGGTGTGCAGTCCCTCGAACTCCCAGGGCACCGGCAGCGCGCCGCCCACGTTCTCCAGCAGCCGGTCGACGGCCTGCCGAGAGGGCTCTCCCGCGGGGGCGGCCATCCACGGCTCGCGCCGCAGCCGCTGCAGGTCGACGGGGACCGCCGGATCGGCCATGGGGTGATGGGGCGGCACGACGAGCACCAGCGGGTCGCGGCGCAGCGGCACGAAGGTCAGCGCCGCCGGTGCCTGCTCGGGCATCCGGCCGGTCCAGTCGTCGACGAGCGCGATGTCGACCTCCCCCGCGTGCACCTGGCGAATCCCGTCGCCCGGTCGCGTCTGGCGCAGCACGAAGCTCAGGTCGGGATGATCGCCCAGACTGCGCGCGAGGGTGGGCGCGAACGCCACGGCCGCGGTCGGGAACGCGGTGACCACGACCCGGCCGGAAGGCGCGCCCGACTGCGCCGACAGCTCGGCCTCGGCCGCCTCGACCCGGGCGAGGATGTCCTCGGCGTGGTCGGCCAGCCGCCGGCCGGCGTCGGTCAGCTCCGCGCTGCGCGCGGTGCGGTCGAGCAGCGCCACGCCGGCCTCGCGCTCGAGCACGGATAGTTGCTGCGAGATCGCCGACGGGGTGTATCCCATGGCCGCGGCGGTCGCGGCGATGCTGCCCCGATGGGCGAATTCCCGCAGCATGCGCAGCCGCCGCAGATCCAGCATAAGCGCATCTTACGGTATCCCCCGGCGAGACTCGCTTGTATTGATGCCTGACATGGGTAAGCCTGGAGTAAGGAAGCCGGCCGGCGAGACACAGGGGAGCTTCGTTCGTCCTCGCCTCAGCCTTCTATGGCCCGCCAACGGGACCCATTCAATGGGAGTTTTCATGCCTACGACCGTGTCCGCGACCCTCGCCGCCAACGAAGCACTCGAACGGCGGCGACGAACCGGGGCGCCGGTCTTGCCGTTGGCCTTCGGCGAGGCCGGTCTGCCCGTGGCGCCGTCGCTGCGCGCCGCGCTGGCGGCGGCCGCGGACCGGGCCACGTACGGACCCGTCGCGGGCTCCGCCGAGCTGCGACGCGCCGTGGCCGGCTACTGGGAGCGGCGCGGGCTGGCCACCGATCCCGGCCTGGTCGTGTGCGGCCCGGGCAGCAAACCGCTGCTGTTCGCGCTTTTGCTGGCGATCGGCGGCGACGTGGTCGTGCCCCGGCCGAGCTGGGTGAGCTACGCCGCGCAGTCACGATTGCTCGGGCGGCGCCCGCTGTTCGTGGACACCGGGCACGGACGGGGCGGAGTCCCCGACCCCGAACGACTGGGGCAGGTGGTCCGCGACGCGCGGGCCCGCGGGCGCGACGTCAGGGCCGTCGTCGTCACGCTGCCGGACAACCCGACCGGCACGGTGGCGCCCCCGCCGACCGTCCGGCGGCTGACCGAAGTCGCCGAAGAACACGACTTGATGATCGTCTCCGACGAGATCTACCGCGATCTCGTGCACGACCCGGACGCCGAGTTCACCTCTCCCGCGCGGCTCGCCCCCGAGCGCACCGCGGTGACGACCGCGCTGAGCAAGAGCCTCGCGCTCGGCGGCTGGCGCATCGGGGCGGTCCGGCTGCCCACCGGCGCCCGCGGCGACGAGTTGCGCCGCGAACTGCTGGGGGTGGCGAGCGAGATCTGGTCCAGCCCGTCCGGTCCCATCCAGCACGCGGCCGCCTACGCCTTCGGGGAACCGCCGGAACTGGTCGAGCGCGTCGCGCGCAGCCGCCGGCTGCACGCCGCCGTCGCCCGTGCGGTCGCCGGCAGGTTCGCGGCGGCCGGCGCGCTGGTCCGCCCGCCCGAGGCCGCGTTCTACGTCTATCCCGACTTCGCTCCGCTGCGCGCGGGGCTTTCCGAGCGCTACGGTATCGCCACAGCCGCTCAGCTCAGCGGCATGCTGCTGGAAGAACACGGCGTGGGGGTGCTCGCCGGCAGCGAGTTCGGCGAGCCCGCCGACGCGCTCCGGCTCAGGGTCGCCACCAGTCTCCTGTACGGAGATACCGACGAACAGCGCGATGCCGCCCTGGCCGCGGCCGATCCCCTCACGATCCCCTGGATCGACGAGGCGCTCGGCCGGCTCTCCGAGGTGCTCACGAAGATCACAGAGGTCGCCCCGGCGCCCGCCGCCGAGCCGAGCGGCGAACGAACGCCTGCCCCGCGCCGGCCGCGGACCGAGTCGGCGCTCGCGTTCGCGCGCGGCGGCCTGGCCTGACACCGGCCGGCGCCGCGGCCGCACGGCCGCGCGGGCGGCACGCCGGCACCCGGTATATTGATGGACCCGGGAGGCAGGACGTTTGGAGTGCCCCGTGGCTCAGCTGGACTCCCACGGCACGCCGGAGCCATCAGACCACGCGGAGCCTCCCACGCCCGCGTCCGCCCCGCCGGTCGCGCGGCCGCTCCCCCGCCCGGCGGCGCCGCCGGCCGTCGAAACGCCGGCCGTCGAAACGCCGGAAGTCGAGACGCCGGCCGTCGAGACGCCGGCCCCGGGACGAGGCGCCACGTTCTTCGGGGAGACTCGCGTGGCCGGCGACGCCGTCGCCGGCGACAAGTACGTCATCGCCGCCGCGACCGCCACGCAGCCGGGCCAGCTGCCCCGCGACGACCCATGCTTCCGCGGCCGCCGGGCCGTCCTCGGCGAACTCGACGCTTTGCTCACCGCGGCGACCGGAGAGGGCGTCCCGCTGGTCATCGTCGTGCAGGGCATGCCGGGCGTCGGCAAGACCGCGCTCGCCGTGCACTGGGCGCATCACATCGCCGCCCGGTTCCCGGACGGCCAGCTGTTCGTCGACCTGCGCGGGCATTCGTCGCGAGCGGTGGTGACGCCGCCGGAGGCGCTGAGCAAGATGCTGCGCGCCCTCGGCGTGCCCGGCGAGCAGCTCCCCGACGACGATGACGCCCAGGCCGCCCTGTTCCGCTCCCACCTCGCCGACCGCCGGATGCTGGTGATTTTGGACAACGCGGCCAGCTCCGACCAGGTGCACCCGCTGCTCCCGGCGAGCCCGCGCTGCGTGACGATCGTGACCAGCCGGAACCGGCTCCCCGGGCTCATCGCCCGGGGCGGCGTCCACACGGTCGACCTCGACGTGATGCCGCCCGATGAGGCCGTCGACCTGGTCGCCGCGATCGTCGGCGCGGAGCAGACGAGCGCGCACGCCGAGGCCGCCGCCAAGCTGGCCGTGCGCTGCGCGTACCTGCCGCTCGCGCTGCGCATCGCCGCGGCCAACCAGAAGGTGCGTCCACACGACACGCTCGCCGACACCGTGCGCGGGCTCGAGGGCGGCGACCGGCTGTCCGCGCTGGCCCTGGACGAAGATCCCAAGCAGAGCGCGGTGCGCACCGCGTTCGACCTGTCCTACCGCGACCTGACCGAGGAGCAGAAGCGGGCGTTCTGCCTGCTCGGCCTTGTCGAGGGCCCCGACTTCGGGGAGGCCGCCGTGGCCGCGCTGCTGGGCGCCTTCCCCGAGGACGCCCAGCGCGTCGTGCGCAGCCTCACCCAGGCCAACCTCGTCGAGCAGGTCGCCGGGCACCGCTACCGGCTGCACGACCTGCTGCGCGAGTACGCCCGCGAGCGCATCAAGGCCGAGGACCTGTCGGCGGAGCGGGACGCGGCCGTGCCGCGGTTGCTCGCCTGGCTGCTGGCCACCGCGCAGGACGCGGCGCGGCGGATCAACCCGCACCGCCGGGCGGTCGCCGCCCCCGGCGCGGCGATCCCCCGCACCGCGGACCTCAAGGACGCCCTCACCTGGTTCGAAGACGAACGCGGCGTCCTCGTCGCTGCCACCGGCCAGGCGCTGGCCGCCGGACTGCACCGGCAGACCTGGCAGCTGGCCGACGCCATGTTCGAGTTCCTCGACCTGCGCACCTACAACCAGGACAACCTGTACGTACACCGCCTCGGCTACCAGGCGGCCGACCTGACCGACGACGCGCCCGCCCGCGCGGTCATGCTCAGCCACATGGCGGTGATCTTCCGCGCGCTGGGGCGCTACGACCGCGCCGTCCAGGTGGGCGAGGAGGCCCTGCGGCTCTACCGCGAGCTGGGCGACGCCTGGGGCGAGGCCGAATCGCTCGACACCCTCGCCGCCGCGCAGTGGCACCGCGGCCGGTTCGACCAGGTGCGCGAGCTCATCAGCCAGGCGCTGCCCATCCGCCAGCGCATCGGCGACCGCGTCGGGGAGGCCAACTGCCTGCACGACCTGGCCCGGGTGCACCGTCGCATCGGCCGCTGCGACGTCGCCCTATGCCACGAGCTGGAGGCGCTCGACGTCCGCCAGGAGCTCGGCGACCTGCGCGGCGAGGTCGAGGCCTACCACAACCTGTCCCGCATCTACTGCCATCTCGGGCTGTACGGCTGGGCGCTGCGCGACGCGCGGCGCGCCCTGGCCGGCGCCACCGAGCTCGGCGACCAGCGCGGCCGGGCCCGGGCGCTGAGCACGATCTCCGACATCCACCGGCGGTGCGGCGACGCCGAGCACGCCCAGGCCCCCGCCGAGGAGGCCCTGCGCATCCAGCGCCGCATCGGCGACGGCCGCGGCGAGGGCGTCACCCGCGACAACCTGGCCCGCTTCCACCTGGTCGGCGGCCGCGTGACCGAAGCGCTCGAGCACGCCCGGCTGGCGCTGGAGGCCGACCCGCGCCGGCACGATCCCTACGACCGGGCGCACAAGCTGCACACGCTGGGGCTGATCCACGCCCGGCTGGGCGACGCCGACGAGGCGATGCGCAACTTCGCCGCCGAGCTTGCGCTGCTCACCGAGATCGGCGCTGTCCGCGGCACCGCGGCGACGCACTCGGCCATGGCCGAGGTGTGCGTCGAGGCCGGTCGCGCCGAGGAGGGCCTGCGGCACGCCAGGATGGCCATCGACATCGAGCGGGAGTTCCGCAACCCCTTCGCCATCGGCCGCCGGCTGCAGGTGGCCGCGCGGCTGGCCGAACGCGTCCACGGCGCGGCGGCCGCCGCGCCGTACCACGACGAGGCCGCCCGGCTGCTCACCGACCACGGCCCGGCGGCGACGGCTAGCGCCTGACCGCCGCCGCCCGATGCGTGCCCGTGCGGGCGGTAATGATCCGGTTGTCGATGGTGAGCATGAAATTTCAAGCGCCATACGGCCGAAGCGCAAGCCATAATTCACTGGGATCCATTGGGCAATGGTCGGCCATCGGGGTCACAAAAACATAAGTGGTGCAGGTTGCGTCCGCGCTGACCGAGCACCGGGAGGCGCACCGTAGCGGGTCGCGGCCCGGCGGCTCCCCGGTCGCCGTGGGCGGTGAGGCGAGGGGGGACCCGCCATGAGACACGCACGAGACGGGGCGACCGCCGCGATCGAGGCCGCCGCTCGCGTCCTGGCCGTCAGGGGGAAGAGCGAGCCGCCGGAGATGGAAAATCCCGACGTCGCCTGGGCCGGCCAGGCACGCGAGGGCGTATGGGCGCCGACCAAGGACGGCCAGCGGATCCACATCGCGATCGCGTGCGCCGCGGCCGATCGCGTGCCCGTGGTGCTGCGCCCCAGCCTGCGGGTGTTCGTCGACGTCGACACCGACACCGACATCGTCGCGCAGACGACCGCCTCCGGCGTCCGGCTCGTCACCGTGCTGCGCGGCCCGGACTCACCACAGGACTTCCGCTTCCCCATCACGCTGGGCGAGTCGCTGGCGCTCGAGGCCATGCCGTCCGGCGGCTTCGACGTCGTGCACGAGCGCTACGGCGCCACCGTCGGCCGGTTCTACTCCGCGTGGGCCTTCGACTCGTTCTTCCGCCCCGTCGACGCCGAGTACGACCTGGAGGACTCGACGATCGTGATGCGGATCCGCCACAAGGACGCCGGATATCCGGTGGTCGCCGACCCCCTCTACGGCGTCTACCGGGACACGCCGTAGCGGCTCAGCCGGCGCCGGCGCGGTCGCACGCCGGTTCGAGGGGAGGCGCCCCCACGGCGCAGTGACTCTTGCACATCGGCTCGGCGGACTGAGGCGTTTCGAGCACGTCGCGGTGCACGGTGAGGTACGACAAGATCGCGCCGGCGACGAGCAGCGCGGCGCTGATGATCATCGCGGTGTGGAAGCCGTTGTTGAACGTCGCGGGCTCTTGGTAGGCGTTGCCGGTGAGGCCCACCAAAGGCGGCACGGCGGCGACCGCGAACAGTCCGGCGGCTCGCGCGACGGCGTTGTTGACGCCGCTCGCCACTCCGGCGTGCCGCACGTCCGCGGTCGCCAGCACCGTGGCGGTGAGCGGCGCCACCACCGCCGACAGGCCCAGGCCGAAGACCGTGACGGAGGGCAGCACGTCCGTGAGGTAGGACGCCCGCGCCCCGATGCGCAAGCTGAGCAGCATGCCGGCCGCGGCGACGATCAGGCCGCCCGTCATGAGGATCCGCGGTCCGATGCGCTGGGCCAGCGCCCCTGCCCGCGCCGACAGCAACAACATGAGCGCGGTCACCGGCAGCAGCGCCAGGCCCGCGGTCGTCGGCGAGAACCCGGCCACCACCTGCAGGTCCACGACGAGCAGGAAGAACTGCACGCCCATCCCGCCGTACACCACGAACGTGACCGCGTTGACCGCGGTGAACTGCCGGGAGGCGAAGACGTCGAGCGGCATCATCGCGGCCGCGCCGCGGCGCCGCTCGACCAGCAGGAAGGCGACGCCCGCCGCGACCCCCGCCAGCCCGATGGCGATGGGCAGCGCGAGGGAGATCCGGCCGGCCGGCGCCTCGGTGAGGGCATAGGTCACCCCGGCCAGCGCCAGTGCCGCCAGCACCGCGCCGTCGACGTCGAAGCGGCCCCGGGCATCGCCGTCGACGGACTCGGGAACGTGCCGGACGGCAACGAGCACCACGACCACCGCGAGCGGCACGTTGAGCAGGAAGACCCAGCGCCACCCCGCGGCGGCGACCAGCCACCCGCCGACCAGCGGGCCGACCGCCGCGGCGACGCCGCCGAGGCCCGACCACGCGCCGACGGCCCGGGCGCGATCCTCCGGGGCGAAGGACGCCTGGATGATCGCGAGCGCGCCGGGCGTCAGCAGGGCGCCGCCGACGCCCTGCAGCGCCCGGGCCACGACCAGCATGGGAATGTTCAAGGCCAGCCCGCACAGGACCGACGCCGCCGCGAACCACACCACCCCGATCACGAACACCCGGCGCCGCCCGTAGTGATCGCCCAGCGACCCGCCGAGCAGGATGAAGCCGGCCAGCGTGAGCGTGTAGCCGTTGACCGTCCACTGCAGCCCCGACATCGAGGCGCCGAGGTCCGCGGCGAGCCTGGGCAGCGCGACGTTGACGACCGTCGCGTCGAGCAGGGCCACGCTGGAGCCGAGCACGGTGGCGAGCAGCACCCACCGGCCCCGCGCCTCGGCCAGCCGGAGGCCCGCTCCCGAAGTCCCCGAAGTCCCCGTCGCCCGCGCGGACCGGGTGCGCGGCGGACGCACGCTCACACGATCGTTTCGTCCACGAAACACCATCGCCAGTCCTCACCCGGCTCGAAGGATCGAATGATCGGATGACCACTGGTCCCGGCGTGCTTGGCGGCGTGCCGGCCCGGCGAGGAGTCACAGCAGGCGACGTTGCCGCAGGTCAAGCAGATCCGCAGATGCACCCACCGCAGCCCGTCGGCGAGGCATTCGGCGCATCCGCCCGGCTGGGACGGCGCCGGGTCCGCGGCGGGCAGATCGGCCAGATGTGGGCAGGACGTCATAGAACGCATCCTCGCACGCTCAACTTCATCGGTTAAGACCGACTGTAATCAAGTAAGCAACCCCGCGGGGGGCTCCGCCCCCCGCGAACCCCCCGTCTTCCACCCCCGCTGGTCTTACTCGGTCACCAGTGATCCGGACTGAACGGCTCGTCGTCCGGCCGGTCGGAGCGGGCGAGCAGCTCGAGATCGGACTCGACCATCATGGTGACGAGCTCCTCGAAGGCGACCGTGGGCTCCCAGCCGAGCTGTTCGCGCGCCTTCTTCGGGTCCGCGCACAGCAGGTCCACCTCCGCAGGGCGGGTGAAGCGGGCGTCGGTGACCACGTGGTCGGCCCAGCTCAGGCCCGCGGTGGCGAAGGCAAGCTCGACGAGCTCGCGCACCGAGTGGGTGCGGCCGGTGCCGATCACGTAGTCGTCGGGGCCCTCCTGGTGCAGCATCAGGCGCATGGCCCGCACGTAGTCGCCGGCGTAGCCCCAGTCGCGCCGGGCCTCGAGGTTGCCCAGCTTGAGCTCGCCGGACAGGCCCAGCTTGATGCGGGCCACCCCGAGGGTGACCTTGCGGCTGACGAACTCCGCCCCGCGGCGCGGCGACTCGTGGTTGAACAAGATGCCGCTCACCGCGAACATGCCGTACGACTCGCGGTAGTTCTGGGTGATGAAGTGCCCGTAGGTCTTGGCCACGCCATAGGGACTGCGCGGGTGGAACGGCGTCTTCTCGTTCTGCGGGGTCTCCCTGACCTGGCCGAACATCTCCGACGACGACGCCTGGTAGAAACGGATCTGGGCGGCGCCGGGCGTGCGGGAGGCGCTGATCCCGCTCACCACCCGGATCGCCTCCAGCATGCGCAGCGTCCCCATGCCGGTGACCTCGGCGGTGAGCTCGGCCTGGTGCCACGACATCGGCACGTAGGAGATCGCCCCGAGGTTGTAGACCTCGTCGGGCTGCACCCGTTCGATGGCAGAGATGAGGCTGCCCTGGTCGAGGAGGTCGCCCTGCGCGATCTTGATGGCGCCGACGTGCTTGCGCAGCCGCGCGACGTGTGGGTTGGCCTGTCCCCGGACGAGACCCCATACCTCGTATCCGTGCCCGAGCAGATGCTCGGCGAGGTAGGACCCGTCTTGCCCGGTGATGCCGGTGATGAGCGCTCGCCTGGTCAGCGGAACCTCCGTGGCTTGTTTCCCATCATTTCCGCCATCGAGCGCAATCCGCGCGATGGGTGTAAAAGACGAGGTTAGCGAGCATCTCTGGGTGTGACGAGCGAGGGATGCCGGCTATACCGAATCAGATTCGCGATTATCGTCACGACGGCTCGCGCGGTGCGCCGCCCTCGAGCATGGCGAACGTTGACCGATGGCGTTGACATCGGGGAAAGGATCAGACACGTGAGCGAGCCGATGCGGGCGCCGTTGCGGCTCCGCGGCCGCGATCTCGCCGATCCCGCGATCATGGCCGTGGTCAACCGTACGCCCGACTCGTTCTTCGACCACGGCCAGACCTACGCCTTCCGGGCCGCGCTGGCGGCCGTCGACGAGGCCGTGGCGGCCGGCGCCGACATCGTCGACATCGGCGGCGTCAAGGCGGGCACGGGCGACGACGTCACCGTGGGGGAAGAGCTTCGCCGGGTCGTCGACCTGGTCGCCACGGTCCGCGCACGCCACCCCGGCCTGATGATCAGCGTGGACACCTGGCGCGCCGAGGTCGGTGAGCGCGTCGCCGAAGCGGGCGCCGACCTGCTCAACGACACGTGGGGCGGGGTCGACCCGGCGCTCGCCGGCGTGGCCGCGCGGCACCGGATCGGGCTGGTCTGCGCGCACGCGGGCGGCATGCGGCCCCGGACCCGCCCGCACCGGGTCGCCTATCGCGACGTCATGGCCGACGTGATCCAACACGTCACGGCCCAGGCCGAACGTGCCGCGTCGCTCGGCGTGCCCAGAGACGCGATCATGATCGACCCCGCGCACGACTTCGGCAAGAACACCCGCCACTCGCTGGAGCTCACCCGCCGTCTCGGGGAACTCGTCGCGACGGGCTGGCCGGTGCTGGTGGCGGTGTCGAACAAGGACTTCATCGGGGAGACCCTCGGCCGGCCGGTGGACCGGCGCGCGGTGGGCACGATGGCCGTCCTCGGCGTCTCGGCCTGGCTGGGCGCCCGCGTCTTGCGGGTCCACGACGTGGCGGCCGCCCGCCGCGCGCTCGCCGCCGTCACGGCCCTGCGGGCCGCCCCGGCGCCGTGACCCGCCGTGCCGGCGCCCGTGCCGGCAAGCGCCCCGCGGCGCCGGCCCGATGTCCGCCGGTGCGGGTCGGGACCCGTCAGTGGGCGGCCAGCCGCTGGCGGGCGCGGTAGGCCGCGACGTGCATGCGGTTGCCGCAGGTGCGGCTGTCGCAGTAGCGCCGGCAGCGGTTGCGCGACAGGTCGACCAGCACCCGCTCGCAGTCGGGCGCCTCGCAGGTGCGCAGCCGGTCGAGCTCGCCGGTGGCCACGACGAAGGCCAGCGCCATGCCGCAGTCGGCGGCGAGCCGATCGACCAGCCGGGCGTCGGGCGCGAAGAAGTGGACGTGCCAGTCGTGCCCGTCGTGGTCGGTCAGGTGGGGCGTCGTCTTGACGTCGCCCACGATCGCGTTCACCAGCGCGACCACCTGGCGCAGGTCACGGGCGTCGAAGACGTCGTGGAACCGGTCGCGCAGCCGACGGACGGCGACGAGGTCATCGAGGTCGAGGCGGGCGGTGCCGCTGATCTGGGCACGGTCTACGAAGGCACGCAGCGCGTCGAGGTCGGCCAGGCCCTCCACGCCGCTCGCGACCGGCCCCGTGTTGATGAGATCCACGACGGTCCCGAGCGCATGCTCGGTGTCATGGCTGAATATCACGTTCGCTCCCGTCTCGACCACCGGCAAAGTGTGCCGTCAGTTACCACGATATGACCTCTGCGTAGGCGCTCGCCCGATCCCGGCCGATCCGAGTCCGGCCGCCGGGATGTCTATGGCCTACGCCCGGACGCGCGGATGCGCAAGGACCCCGCGAGGATCTCGCAAGGACCTACGCCGCGTTCAGTCCCTCGACAGCATGACCTCCTCGAGGTCGAGCTCGCGCAGCACCCTGCTCAGCACCTCGTCGTCGATCCGCCGCTCGTCGCGGAGCCGTACGAACACGGCGCGCTCGGCGGCCAGCATCTCGCGGCGCAGCCGGCGATAGGTGGCGGAGGGCACCTCTTCGCCCGCCGGGCCGGTGCCGCCGCCGAGCCGTTCCCAGGCGGTCAGCTGCCGCTGCTCGGCGTGGCCGCGCAGCCGTTGGACGATCTCGTCGGCCACCTCGGACGCCTCCTCCGCGGCCAGTTCCTCCAGGCGTTCGAGCGCCGCCCTGGCCGCCGCGTGCTGGGCGGCGGCCTCGGCCACCTGATCGGTGTACTGTTCGCGCTCGCTGCCGACCCCGAGCCGCCGGATCAGCGCCGGGAACGTCAGGCCCTGCAGCAGCAACGTGCCGAGCACGGTGGTGAAAGTGAGGAACAGCAGCAGGTCGCGTTCAGGAAACGGCCGGCCGTCGCTGACGGTGAACGGGATCGCGAACGCGGCGGCCAGCGACACCACCCCGCGCATCCCCGCCCACGACAAGATGACACGCTGGCGCCACGGCGTCGAAGCGGCCGTGGCCGAGCCCGGCCACGGCGACGGCGGGACCGCCCGGCCATGGTCGTCGGGCCGGGGGCCCGCGCGGCGGCGCCGCCATCGCCACCGCCACGCCGGGAGCGACTCGGTCGGCAGCACCCAGACGAAGCGGGCGACCACGACGGCGAGGAACACCGCCACGGCGTACCACGCCAGCGCCCCCCAGCTGCGCGTGGACAACGCGTCGAGGATCAGCGGCAGCTGCAGGCCGATGAGCAGGAAGACCACCGACTCCAAGACGAAGACGACCACCTTCCAGAACGCCCCGCCCAGCACGCGGGTGAGCGCCCCCGACTGCACCGACCGATAGCCCAGGTAGAGCCCGCTGACCACGACGGCGATCACGCCGGAGGCGTGCACGACCTCCGCGAGCAGGTACGCGGCGAACGGGGCGAAGATCGGGACCGCGGTCTCCACGAGCGGGTCGGCGAGCCGGCTGCGCAGCCAGTGCAGCGGCGGCCCGAGCGCCAGGCCGATCGCGACGCCGACCGCCGCCGCGTACAGGAACCGTCCGGCGCCGTCCAGCAGCGAAAAGCCCTCGCCGACCGCCGCCGCGAGCGCGACCCGAAAGGCGGTCAGCGCGGTGGCGTCGTTGACCAGGCTCTCACCGACCAGGATCGTCACCATCCGCCTCGGCAGTCCGAGGCGACGGGCCACGCTCACCGCCGCGACCGCGTCGGGCGGGGCCAGCACCGCGCCGAGCGCGAACGCGGCCGACAGCGGCAGGCCGGGCACCACGAGGTAGGCGACGTACCCGACGGCAAGCGTGGTGAAAAGCACGAGCCCGACGGACAGCAGCGCGATCGGCCCGACGTTTTCGCGCAGGTTGTAATACGAGCTCTCGCTCGCCGCCACGAACAGCAGCGGCGGCAAGAAGACATACAGCACGAACTCGGGATCGAGCTGAACCTCGGGCATGCCGGGCAACGCCGCGGCCACCAGCCCGGCCACCACGAGCACCAGCGGCGCGGCCAGGCCGAACCGCCGGGCCAGCGCCGCCACCGCGACCGCGGCGACCGGCAGCGCGAGCAGTCCTAGTGCGTGTGTCGCCTCCATGCCCCTCCCGGCCAGATCATTACATGCGATGGCCGCGCGCCGGACGGGCCGGCGCGGGAGCGCACCACCCGCGCGACGGGGAGCGTCGAGGGCAAGCGGCCGGGGCCGCGCCAAGGCGGCCCCGCAATGGCTCCACGGCGGCTCCCCAACGGCTGCCGGGGCCCCGGGCGGGGCCGGACGCTCCACGGCCGTCCCAGGGGCCGTGGGCCGCCGCGGGACCGGCTCAGTGGCGCTCCTTCGCGAAGACCAGGAAGTCGCGGGCCACCGGCGACAGCGGGCGGTGCGCGTGGACCAGACCGATCGTGCGGGTGATCGGCGGGTGGAACGAACGGATGGTGAGGCCCTCCGCCTCGTCGACCTGGCTGCGGTACCAAAGCAGCGACCCCAGCCCGGACCGCACGCACTCCAGCCACGAGCCGCGCTCGTCGGACTCGGCGCCCACCACCGGCGAGACCCCCAGCTTGGCGAGCAGGCCGTCGATCTCGGCCCTGCGGGCGGTGCCGCGCGCCGGCATGACGAGACGCATGCCGTCCAGGGTCGCCAGCGGCACGGGGTCGCGGAGCCGGAGCCGGGCCGGCGAGACGAGCACGACCTCGCGCTGCTCGTAGGGGTGCGCGATCAGGTCGGCGGGCACCGGCAGGTCGGTCACGGCGAGCTCCGCCCGGCCCTCGCGGACCGCCGCGCCGACCGCGTCGCGCCCGGCGCAGCGGATCACCCTGACCCGGACGGCGGGCTGATCGCGGACGAACCCCGGCAGCAGCCGCCCGGTCAGCTCGGGTTCCAACGTGGGGGTGGCGGCGATTCGCAGCTCGGCGCCGCGGCCATTGCCGCGTGCCGCGGACAGCTCCTCGATCGCGTCGACGGCCTCCAGCGCGACCCTGGCGTGCCGGACGACCTGCACACCCGCAGAGGTGAGCACGACGCCGCGGCCGGACCTGGCGAACAGCTCGATGCCGAGTTCGCGTTCGAGCTCGCGAACGGCTCGCGACAACGCGGGCTGCGCGACATACAGCGCCTGCGCCGCCGCCGTCATGGTCCCGTGGTCGGCGGTGGCCACGACATAGCGCAGCTGCCGCAGATTCATGACCTGACCGTAGGCCACCCAGCCGCTCCGGTCTCAGACATGGCAAGAATCGGACCGACATATGCTCGTTACCCCGGGTAGTCCACCAGTCGGCGCTCCGTGCCGGATTCGCGGTCGGCGGCCCCGCGCCGCCACTCACCCGGCGGCGGCTCGGCGCGCCCGCCGCACCACCGTCAGCCGGTTCCCTCCCCGGGCAGTTCGGCCGCGTAGCTTTCCTTGACGATGTCAAGGTGGTGCCAGGTATCCCGGAGCGTGACGCCGGGCACCGCGCGGATCCCGTCGAGCACGCCGACCAGCGCGGCGCGGGAGGTCGCCTCGGCGTGCCCGAGGATGTCGTAGCGACCGAAGCCCGTCACCAGATACTGCACGCCCTCCCGTCCGGCGACCTCGCCGGCGACCGCTTCCACCGCACCGGAGGCGATGAGGCCGAAACCGGCCAGTTCGGCGGTCCCGAAGGCGGCCGGGTCGGCGATCCCGGTGACCCGGATGACGCCTGAGCGCAGCAGCCGTACGACGCGCGCCCGAGTGGCCGCCTGCGAGAGCCCGATCGTGCGCGCCAGCCGCGTGTAGGGGGCGCGCCCGTCGCGCTGCAGTTCGCGCAGCAGCCACCAGTCGATCTCGTCGAGGGTCAGGTCGCTGAGCTCCTCGACGACCGAGTAGGCGTCCTTGATCACCGAGACGGCGCGGAACACCTCTGCCGCGACCACTCCGGGGGTGCGCCGGATCTCGTCGATCTCCGTGGACAGCGCGGCGTCGTCGCGGGCCCGCACCTCGGTGACCAGGGCGTACGGACCGACCGTGAGAGACGCGAAGCGCACCGCCGTCCTGGCCGCCACCCGCCCCGCCACCTCCCGCGCGGAACTGTTGACCGTGATCGCGACGTGTCCGATCGCGCCCGTGCCCACCACCGCGGAGTGCACCACGCCGACGACGCGGACGACCTCGCGCTCGAGCAGGTTCTGCACGCGAGCCCGCACGGCCGTCCTGGAGAGCCCGACCCGATCGGCCAACGCCTGAAACGTCGCTCTGCCGTCTCTCTGGAGCTCACGGACGAGCACGGCGTCGACCGCATCAAGCACCGGTGTCCTCCTCGGGGTGCTGTGGGACCCTTGTTCACTGACCGAAGGATCATTCCATTACTGGCGGGTCCGATGGCAAAAGTAACCCTTGCTCGTGTTCGTCGCGATGGAAGGCAACGGATGCGTCGGCATTTAGCCACATTGGCGACGATTGGATCTTTTCCGCGCCGCCCCAGCGAGGCATCGCCGAGAGTGTGTCGAGGCGATGAGTAAGCAGGTCAGTCAGGACGGCTGTCAGGATCGGCCGCGACCGAATCCGGCCAACTCGGCGGGTGATGCCTTCTGGGCATCAAACGGCCCGTTTCGCGACTCGCTAGGCCTCGCTGCCCGCGAGGTCCTCCGTGACCCGCCCCATGGTCGCCAGCAGCGACCTGGATTCGCCGCGCGCCGCGCGGGCGGCGGCGTGCTCTCCCATCGCCTCGTAGGCCTCCCCCAGCCGGCCGAGGGTCTCGGCGAGATCGAGCGACTCCTCGAGGTCCCGGAAGATCCGCACCGACTCCTGCAACGGGATCGCCGCGCCGGGCGCGTCGCGCTCGGCGATCAGCATTTCGCCGAGCAGCCGCAGTACGTGCCCTTCGCAGGTGCGCCAGCCCACCTCACGGAAAGTGATCATGCACGTGTCGAGCAGCCGGCGAGCGTGCTCGTGCCGGCCCTCGCGCACCATGCACTCGGCCATCCGCATCTGGACCACGGCCTCGCCGAGGCGGTCGCCCAGCTCCCGGAACACCGGCAGGGCCTGCTTGAACAGCTCCAGCGCCGCGGCGTAGCGCCCCGTCTCGAGCTCCACGGCGGCCAGCCGGCGCAGCGCCTGGCCCTGCCCCTGGCTGTTGCCCGCCGCCTGGTGCAGGCGCAGCATCGCGTCGAAGTGCGTCCGCGCGGAGGCGAACCGGCCCTGGTCGAAGTCGCACAGGCCGAGCCCCTCCGTCGCGTACGCCTCGGCCCGGGCGTCGCCGAGCGCCGCGAAGATCTCCAGGCCGCGCCGCCAGCGCGCCCGCGACTCCTCCAGCGCGCCCTTGATGCGGTTCGCCGAGGCCAGCCCGCACAGCGCGCCCGCCAGCCCGTAGTCGGCGCCGATGCGCTCGCACAGCTCGGCCGCCAGCGCGAAGCAGCGTCCGCCCTCGTCGTAGCGGCTCTGCACGAAGTACAGGCCGGCGAAGTTGATCAGCGCGGCCGCCTCGCCGCGCTGATCGCCCGCGGCGCGGGCCGCCGCGAGCGCGTCGTCGCAGCAGCGCCGCCAATCGACGGCGTCGCCGCGCAGCTCGAAGTACGGCAGCATCGCGCTGGCGAGCTCCCAGCACAGGTCGGGCAGGGTCTGCTCCCGCGCCTGCCGCACCCCGGCGACGACCGCGGCCTGTTCCGCGTCGAACCACGCGATGGGATCGGCGAGCAGGGCCTCGACCGTCTCGGCGTCGAACGCGCGCCTCGGCGCGTCGCCGTACAGCGGCGCGAAGTAGGGGTTGGCCAGGCGCTGCTCGGCCGCCTCGGCCAGCGTGAGCCAGCCGGACAGCGCGCGCCGCAGCGCGGCGCGCGACTCGGCCGCCGGCTCCGCCACGGCGGCGCATTCCCGTGCGTAGACCCGGACGAGGTCGTGGAAGCGATAGCGCGTCTGCCCGGTCTCGTCGCGCCCGGCGACCTCCAGCAGCCGCGCGTCGATGAGCTCTTCGACCTGCTCCTCGGCCTCGGCCTGCGGCACGTCCATCAACGCGGCCGCGGCCCACACCGCGAAGTCCGGGGCGTCGAGCAGCCCGAGCAGCCGGAACGCGCGCTGCGCCGGGGGCGACAACCCCTGGTGGCTCAACCCGATGCTGCCGCGCACCTCCAGGTCGGCATGGGTCAGCTCGTCCAGCCGGCGGTGCTCGTCGGCCAGCCGGCGGGCCAGCCGCTGCAGGCTCCAGTGCGGCTTGGCGGCGAGCCGGGCCGCGGCGATCCGCAACGCGAGCGGCAGCCGATCGCACAGCGCGCTGATCCGCTCGCCGGCCGCCGGCTCCGCGGCGACGCGGTCCATGCCGGCGACCCTGGCGAGCAGTTCGGTCGCCTGCGCCGGGTCGAACGAGTCCAGCTCCACGTGCACCGCGCCCGGCAACCCGGTGAGGTGGCGCCGGCTGGTGACGATGACCGCGCAGGTGGGGCTGCCGGGCAGCAGCGGCCGGATCTGCCGCTCGTCGGCCGCGTTGTCGAGGACGATCAGCACGTGCGCGCCGTCGAGCCGGGCCCGGTAGCTTTCGGCACGGTCCGCGGGGTCGTCGGGGATGGCGGCGCCGTCGACGCCCAGGCGCCGCAGCAGCCGGCCGAGCACCTCGGCCGGATCCGCCGGTGCCGGCCCAGCGCCGTCCAGGCCGACGTACAGCCGGGCGTCGAACTGACCGCGCAGCCGGTGCGCCACGTGCACGGCGAGCGTCGTCTTCCCGACCCCGGCGCGGCCGGTGATCGCCACGATCGGGACGGCGTCCCGCGGCTGCGGCAACCCGGTGATCGCGTCGATGGCCTGGGCGACCTGCTTACGCCGGCCGGTGAAGTCGGCGATGTCGGGCGGCAGCGCCGACCGGCCGCCCGCCGGGCCGCCCTGCCCGCCCTGTCCTGCCGGCACGGCCCCCGCCGGCTGCCCGGGTCCGCGCCCGGCGGCGTGCCCGGCCGTCTCGGCGTCGGCGAGGACGGCCTGCTGGGCGCGCCGCAGGTCCGGTCCCGGTTCCAGGCCGAGCTCGTCGATGAGCGTGCGCCGCGCGTCCTGATAGACGTCGAGCGCCTCAGAACGCCGGCCGGCCCGGTGCAGCGCCCGCATGAGCAGGGCGCGCAGCCGTTCCCGCAGCGGGTGCTCGGCGACCAGCGCGGTCAGCTCGGGGACCAGGTCGACGGCGCGGCCGAGGGCCAGGTCGGCCTCCGCCCGCTCCTCCAGCGCCGCGAGCCGCCGCTCCTCGAGGCGGGTGGCCTCCACGGCAAGGCCGGGAAACCCTTCGAGCGCGGGCCCCCGCCACAGCCCGAGCGCCTCCCTCAGCAGGCTCGCCGCCCGCCGCGGATCGCCGTCGTCGGCGGCCGCCCTCGCCTCGCTCAGCCCCTGCTCGAACTCCAGGACATCGATCTCGCCGGGGCCGGCGCGCAGCAGGTAGCCGGGCGGGACGGTGACGATCAGGTCGCGCGCCGCGGCGACGCCCAGGCCGGTCAGGGCCCGGCGCAGCGCGGACACACAGACGTGGATCTGCGTGACCGCCGTGGCCGGCGGCTCGCCGGGCCAGACGGCGGCGATGAGCCTGTGCATGCTGACGACCTGGCCGGCGTTGATCGCCAGTGTCGCCAAGACGACACGGGCCCGCGGCCCGACGGGCACCGGGCCCCCGCCGTCCCACAATTCCACCGGACCCAGGAGCCTGATGCGCATTCACTCACCCCGCACACCCGAAAAGGGTGCCGACCGACCGTGTGCCCTGCTGGACATGTTGGCTCCCCAGGCGGCGGCCGCCAGGGCCCCGCATCCGCGTGAGGCATGTGCAAGCAAACTGCAATGATGTTCCGCCCACGTCAAGGGCGAGTGCCACATACCACAAAATGGAAGAGCCCGCGACTGTCACTTTCCACGATTACGGTCGCTGAACGCACACTGCGTGAATTCCGTGTCACGGACCGACAGCCGCCGGATCGGCACTGGTACGACCGAGCGTCGGCCATACCATCGCGGGTATAGACCAGACTCGAAGAGCGGGCTCGCAAAAACGGGGACTCCCTCAATGATTACTCACTGTGATTGGTGTCGATGACGTGCGCCTGATCCACGCCGGGCAGGTCGATCACGACCTTACCTACAACGATGTCTTCATGATCCCGGGTCGGTCGGACGTGATCTCCCGGCTCGATGTCGACCTGTCCGCTTTCGACGGCAGCGGCACCACCATCCCGATCGTCGTCGCCAACATGACCGCGGTGTCCGGCCGCCGCATGGCCGAGACGATCGCGCGGCGCGGCGGGATCGCGGTGCTGCCCCAGGACATCCCGATCGACGTGGTCACCGACGTGATCGGCTGGGTGAAGCGACGGCAGCTGGTCGTCGACACCCCCATCACGCTCGGCCCGGCCGACACGGTGGGCCAGGCGCTCGGCCTGCTGCCCAAGCGGGCGCACGGCGCCGTCATCGTCGTTGACGACGATCGCCCCGTCGGCGTGGTCACCGAGGCCGACTGCCAGGGCATGGACCGGTTCGCGCAACTGCACGACGTCATGTCCCGCGACCTCGTCACGCTGCCGGACACCGTGGATCCGCGGGCGGCCTTCGACACCCTGCACCGCAGCGGTCATCGGCTCGCGCCGGTCGTCGGCCCCGACGGCCGGCTCGTCGGCATCCTCACCCGTACCGGCGCGCTCCGGGCCACCCTCTACACGCCGGCCGTCGACGCCGGCGGGCGGTTGCGGATCGCCGTCGCGATCGGGGTCAACGGCGACGTCACCGGGCGGGCCAAGGCCCTGCTGGACGCCGGCGCCGACCTTGTCGTCGTCGACACCGCGCACGGCCACCAGGAGAAGATGATCGAAGCGTTGCGGCAGGTGCGCGCGCTCGGGCCCGAGGTCCCGGTCGTCGCCGGCAACGTCGTGACCGCCGCGGGGGTGCGCGACCTCGTCGAGGCCGGCGCCGACATCGTCAAGGTCGGCGTCGGGCCCGGCGCGATGTGCACGACGCGGATGATGACCGGAGTGGGGCGCCCGCAGTTCTCCGCCGTGCTGGAGTGCGCCGCCGCCGCCCGCGCCCTGGGCCGGCACGTGTGGGCGGACGGCGGGATCCGCCATCCGAGGGACGTGGCGCTCGCGCTCGCCGCCGGCGCCGCCAACGTCATGATCGGCTCGTGGTTCGCCGGCACGTACGAATCGCCGGGCGATCTGCAGCGCGCCGCCGACGGCCGGCTCTATAAGGAGAGCTTCGGCATGGCCTCGGCCCGCGCCGTGCGGCTGCGCACCGCCGACGATTCGCCCTTCGAGCGGGCGCGCAAGGCATTGTTCGAGGAGGGCATCTCCACGTCGCGGATGTATCTCGACCCCGACCGGCCCGGCGTCGAGGACCTGCTCGACTCGATCATCGCGGGCCTGCGCAGCGCCTGCACCTATGCCGGCGCGCGCACCCTGGAGGAGTTCCACGAGCGCGCCGTCGTCGGCGTGCAAAGCGCCTCCGGATTCGCCGAAGGGATGCCGCTGGCCACCAGCTGGTAAAGCTTCGACCGCACAATGTAACGGGCCCCGCGTATTTCGGCCGCCAGGGCGTTGACGTGCGCGGTCAGGGGATTAGATCACGCGCCAGAGGGCACAAGTGGACACGCGGGAGCGCCATCGCAATCGCGCACATCCGCTTCCACATATGGTCCGGTCCACTCGTCGGTGAATCGGGTGGCCAAGCTGCGCCGGAAGGCGCGCGGACGGCGTCCGCGCAACCTTATGAGCCTTTTACACGTCCATATCTAGGGTGAGGACAATCGCCGCCCCGAGCTGGGAATCGGAGCATACATGGGAAAGATACGGGGCGGCCGAGACAATCATCCTTTGGCGACGCCCCGCCCGGGCGGAGTGGGCTTCGGATCCGGCGGCGCCTCGCGTGGCGACGGGACCGGCCGCGGCGGCGTGGCGGGTGCGCTGGCGCTGACCTTCGTCTCCGCGGTCGTCTGGGGTTTCGCCCATCTATGGATGGGGCGCCGCAAGGTCGGTCTCTTCCTGCTCGGTCTGTATTGGGCGATGGTCGCCGCGATGGTGGTGGTGGTCACCGTCTACCGGCAGGACCTCCTGCAATGGTCTGTCCGGCCCGATCTGCTCACCGCGATCACGGTGGGCTCGCTCGTGCTGGGCGCCCTTTGGGTCGCGGTCGTCATCCGCTCGTACCAGATCACCCGTCCGCACGGCCTGCCGCCCGTCAGGCGCACGGCGGGGCATGTCACGGTCGGCGCCTTGTGCGTGCTGCTCTGCCTGCCCTTCGCCTGGGCCGCTCGTTCCACGAACATCTACCGCGACACGGTGACCAGCATCTTCCAGCCCGGCAACCCCGCCAAGCGGGTGAACGCCCACAATCCGTGGGCGGGTAAGCCGCGGGTCAACATCTTGCTGCTCGGCGGCGACGCGGCCGGCAACAGGGTCGGGGTGCGCACCGACAGCATGACCTTGGCGAGCGTCGACACGCGGACCGGTGACACGGTCCTGCTCAGCCTGCCCCGCAACCTCGAGCACTTCCCGATGCCGGAAGGCCCGCCGCGCGAGCGCTTCCCCGACGGCTTCACCGGCGACGGCGCGCAGAACCCGGGGCTGTTGAACGAGGTCTACGAGTACGCCGAATACCACCCGGACATGGTGCCCGGCGTCGCCAAGAAGCAGCGCGGGCCCAGGCTCATCATGGACACCATCAGCGGGATCCTCGGCCAGCCCATCGACTACTACATCCTCGTCGACATGTTCGGCTTCGCCGACATCATCGACGCCATGGGCGGAGTCAAGATCAAGATCGATCATCCGATCCCCTACGGCCTGCGCGGCGACGTGCTGCAACCTGGCCATCGGACGCTCCACGGCAAGGAGGCGCTCTGGTACGGCCGCTCCCGCAACGACAGCGACGACTACACAAGGATGGGGCGGCAAAAGTGCCTGTTGCGCGCGATCGCCCAGCAGGCCAACCCGCAGTTGGTGCTGACCAGGTTCGAACGGCTCGCATCGGCCACCAAGCGCACGATCTCCACTGACATCCCGCAGGATCTGCTGCCCGCCCTCATCCGGCTGTCGAGCAAGGTCAAAAGCGGCGCCGAGATCACGAGCCTGCAGTTCGTGCCGCCGTTGATCAGCCCGGGCGGCGCCGACTTCGACAAGATCCGCCAGCTGGCCGCCGAGGCGATCGCGGACAGCGCCGCGCGGTCGAACGCCTCCAACACGGCCAACGCCTCGGGCGGATCGAGAGGCTCGGGCGGGTCCGGCGCGGGGACGTCCGGCGCGTCCGGGGGCGGCGGAGGCGGCGGGGCGGGTTCCGCCGCGCCGAGCCCGAGTTCGTCCGCCTCGTCCGCTCCCTCGTCCTCTCCCGCCAAGGCCCAGTCGCTCGCCGCGACCTGCCCGTCCTAGGCGGCCGCGGCGCTCTCCGACGCCCGCGCTTCGGCGCGGGCCAAGGCTCAAAGCCGTTCGAGGATGGTCACGTTGGCCTGGCCGCCGCCTTCGCACATGGTCTGGAGGCCGTAGCGACCGCCGGTGCGTTCCAGCTCGTGCAGCAGCGTCGTCATCAGCCGGGCGCCGGTGGCGCCCAGCGGGTGGCCGAGCGCGATCGCGCCGCCGTTCGGGTTGACCCGCGCCGGGTCGGCGCCCGTCTCGGCCAGCCACGCGAGGACGACGCTGGCGAACGCCTCGTTGATCTCCACGACGTCGATGTCGTCGATGGACATGCCGGTCTTCTTCAGGGCGTGCGAGGTCGCCGGGATCGGCGCCGTCAGCATGCGGACAGGGTCCTCGCCGCGGGCGCTCAGATGATGGACGCGGGCGCGCGGCCGCAGCCCGTGGTCCCGCACGGCGTCCGCCGAGGCGACGAGCAGCGCGGCGGCGCCGTCGGAGATCTGGCTCGACGTGGCGGCGGTCAGCCGGCCGCCCTCGACGAGCGGTCGCAGCGCCGCCATCTTCTCCTGCGAGGTGTCTCGGCGCGGCCCCTCGTCGACGGTGACGTCGCCGTACGGCACGATCTCGCGCGCGAACCTGCCCGCGTCGATCGCGGCGATCGCCCGGCGATGGCTCTGGTAGGCGAACCGTTCCAGGTCCGCCCGAGGGATCTCCCACTGCCTGGCGATCATCTCCGCGCCGGTGAACTGGGAGATCTCCTGATCGCCGTAGCGGGCGGTCCAGCCGGTCGAGCCGGTGAACGGCCCGCCGAGGCCGAGCTGTTCCCCCGCCGTCATCGCGGCGGCGATCGGCACCCGCGACATGTTCTGCACGCCGCCGGCGACGACCAGCCCGGCCGTGCCGCTCAGCACCGCCTGCGCGGCGAAGTGCACGGCCTGCTGGGACGATCCGCACTGCCGGTCCACGGTGACGCCGGGCACCTCCTCGGGCAGGCCCGCGGCCAGCCAGCAGGTCCGCGCGATGTCGCCCGCCTGCGGGCCGATCGTGTCGACGCATCCGAAGATCACGTCGTCGACGGCGGCCGGATCGACGCCCGACCGCTCGACCACGGCGGCGATGACGTGCGCGCCGAGGTCGGCCGGATGAGCCCCGGCCAGCCCGCCGCCGCGCCGGCCGACCGGCGTCCGCACCGCCTCGACGATGTAGGCCTCCATCGGGCCGCTCCCTTCGCTGTGCTCGTGGGTCGTGGGTCGTGGATGGGTTGGCGGGGGGCCGGGCTCCCCGGCTCAGGGATGCCGGTCGCTGACCGACACCACCTCGCCGGTCAGGTACGAGGAGTAGTCGCTGGCGAGGAAGACGATGACGTTGGCGACCTCCCACGGCTCGGCGTGCCGCCCGTACGCCTCGCGCCGGGTGAGCTCGGCCAGCAGCGCGTCGTCGGTCACCTTGGCCAGGTGCGGATGCATGGCCAGGCTGGGCGCGACGGCGTTGACGCGCACGCCGTACGTCGCCGCCTCCAGCGCGGCGCAGCGGGTCAGCGCCATCACGCCCGCCTTGGCCGCGGCATAGTGCGCCTGGCCGCGCTGGGCGCGCCAGCCGAGCACGGAGGAGACGTTCACGATCACGCCGCCCGCCCCCGCCGCCATCAGCCGCAACGCCGCCCGGGTGCAGCGGAACGTCCCGGTCAACGTGATGTCGAGGACGCGCGACCACTGCTCGTCGGTCATGTCGACGAGGTCGGCGGTGCCGCCGAGACCCGCGTTGTTGACCGCGACGTCGACCCGGCCGAACCGGCCGGCGGCGAACTCATACAGCGCCCGCACCTGCGCCTCGTCGGTGACATCGCACGGTAGCGCGGCGACAGGGTCCTCCCCGTACCGCTCGGCGAGTTCGGCCCGCACCGCCGTGAGCCTGCGTTCGTGGGCGTCGCTCAGCACGACCCGCGCGCCCTCGTCCAGACAGCGCCGCGCGGTGGCGCCGCCGATGCCCGCGCCGGCGGCGGCGGTGATCACGACGACCTTGTCCGCGAGTAGCCCGTGTCCTTCGGGGTAACGAGGTGGGACGGACAGATCCACGTGACATCCCTCCAGGCTGACGCACCGCCCCTACCGTACCAAGCACTTGTTTGGCAGAAGACGCGGCGGTCTGCCCGCGGCCCGGGCCGGCCCGTTCTCGGGAGCCGGCTGACGAGGGATCATAGGGAGAGGTAAGGAGAGGAGGGTCGTCGCGGCGTGCCCCGAGTTCAGGGCTGTGCCGTCTTCCGCGTGACGATGCCGCGCGGCGGGCGCCCGGAGAGCATCCTCGTCCGGCTGACCGGCGATGACGGGACGGTCGGTTGGGGCGAGGCACCGCTGTGCCCAGAGCCCGACTCGACCTGGGCCGACGTCGAAGAGCGCCTGGCTCCCGCGCTGCTCGGCCTCGACTGGGATCGGCCGGAGGACGTGTCCGGCGTGGCCCAGCTCGCCGGCCACCGCGCCGCCGCCGCGATCGACATCGCCTGCTGGGACCTGTGGTGCCGCGCCCGGCGGGTGCCGCTCGCCCACGCGCTCGGCGGCACCCGCACCTCCGTGGTCGTCGGCGCCCAGGTCGCGGTCCAGCCGGCGCCGGAGTCGCTGGTCTCCCAGGTGAACAAGTTCGTCGGGGCCGGCTATACCCGCGTCACGGTCGGCATCCGGCCGGGCTGGGACATCGAACCCATCCGCAGCGTGCGCCGCGCCTACCCGGCCCTGGCCCTGATCGCCGACGCGGGCGGTGCGTACGCGGAGACGACCGAGCACCTCGCGGCCCTCACCGCGCTCGACGCCTACGGCCTGCTGGCGATCGAGCGCCCGTTCGCACCGGACGATCTGGCCGCGCACGCCCGCCTGCAGGGCAGCATCACCACGCCGCTGTGTCCGTACGTCGCCGACCTCGACACCCTCGACGCCGCGATCACGTTGGAGGCGGGCCGTGCGCTCAACCTGCGGATCGCCGCGCTGGGCGGGCTGACCGCCGCCCGCAGCGGGCATGACCGCGCCTACGCCGCCGGCTGGGACGTATGGTGCGGCGGGGCGGGCGCGTTCGGGATCGGGCAGGCCGCGGCCGTCGCCGTCGCGGGGCTGCCCGGCTGCACGCTGCCGAGCGACGTCGGCGAGATCGCGGGCGGCCCGGTCTTCGTCACCCCGCCGGTACGGGCGAGCGGCGGCGTGCTGGCGGTGCCGTTCACCGAGCCGGGCCTCGGCCACGACATCGACGCTTCCGCCATCGCCCGGCTGGCCACCCGGACCGTGCGGATCCCGGCCCGATGAGGCGGGCGCCGGTGTGGGTCGTCGCCGGGCCGCCCGGGAGCGGCAAGTCCACGGTCGCCGACCTGCTGCTGGCCCGGCTGCGCCCGGTGCCCGCGCTGCTCGACAAGGACACCATGTACGGTTCGTTCGTCGCGGCGACGCTCGAGCTGGCCGGGCGGCCGGCGGGCGAACGCGAAGGCCCGTGGTACGACGAGCACATCAAGGCGCACGAGTACGGCGGGATGACGGCGACGGCCAGGCAGGTCCGATCGCGCGGCTGCCCGGTGCTGCTCAGCGGCCCGTTCACCGGGCAGATCCATTCCGTACCGCGCTGGCGGGCATGGGTGGCCGACCTCGGCGGGCCGCCGGTCCACCTGGTCTGGATCCACATCGACGCCGACACCCTGCGGCACCGGCTGCGGGCGCGCGGTCTGAAGCGCGACGCGGGCAAGCTGGACGGCTTCGAGGCCTTCACCGAGGCGATCCGGGCCGGGCAGGCCCCGCCCGTGCCGCACCTGGCCATCGACAACCGCCTCGGCGCCGAGCCGCTGTCGCGCCAGCTCGACGCGCTCCTGCCGTGACCGGGCACGATCATGACGGGGCACGATCATGACGGGGGCACGATCACGGCCAACGTCGCACCCGAGTCGACCTGCTGGCCGGGAGCGACGTTCAGCTCCGTCAGCGTGCCCGAGGTCGCGGCGGCGATGGGGTGCTCCATCTTCATCGCCTCGATGACGACGAGCGGCTGGCCGGCGATGACGGTGGCGCCGCGTTCGGCCAGGATACGCACCACCGTGCCGGGCATCGGCGCGAGCAGCGAGCCCGGCACCACCAGATCCAGCGGATCGGCGAACCGGGGCAGCGCGCGCAGCGTGACCGGCCCCAGCTCGGAGTCGACGAAGACGTCGGAGCCGGCGAGATCGGAGTCGGAGGCCGGACGGGCGGTGCGCACGACGAAGGTCCGCCGGACCCCGCCGAGCTCCAGCGTGACCTGGTGGTCGTGGTGCGTGGCCGTGCCGGAATCGGGTCTCGTCTCGATGTGGCGGACGCCGGGATGGTCGTCGGCCCGCAGGCCGTCGCGGGTGAGCCGGTAGGTCACCTCGATCTCGCCGAAGGGCCCGGCGTAGGCCTTGCGCTGCCGCTGGGACGGCACGTTCCGCCAGCCGGAGGGCAGCCCGCCCAGCACCGGTGCCGCGGCGCGGTTCGCCGCGGCGTCGGCGAGGGCCGCGGCGAGCGCCGACAGTCGTACCGCGGCGGCGTCCGCCAGCGGTTCGGCGAGCCGGCGCCGTTCCAGGTAGTCGGTGGCGATGTCGCCGGCGCGGAAACCCTCCTCGGTGAGGACGCGGACGAGCAGGTCGCGATTGGTGGTGACGCCGTGCAGCCGCGACCGGCGCAGCGCCGCGGCGAGCCGGCGGGCGGCCGCCGCGCGGGTCGGCGCCCACGCGATCACCTTGGCGAGCATCGGGTCGTAGTGGACCCCGATCTCGCCGCCCGCGGTCACGCCGGAGTCGAGCCGCAGACCGTACGAGGCGGGCACGCGGAACTCGGCGTCGACCCCCGGCACCTCGAACGTGTGCAGCCGACCGGTGGCCGGCCGCCACTCCCGCGCCGGATCCTCGGCGTACAGCCGGACCTCGATGGCATGCCCGCGCGGCTCCGGCGGACGCGCCGGCAGCCGGGCGTCCTCGGCGATCTCGATCTGCAGGCGGACGAGGTCGACGCCGTACACGCATTCGGTGACCGGATGCTCGACCTGCAGCCTGGTGTTGACCTCGAGAAAGAAGAACCGGCCGTCGCCGCGGAGCAGGAACTCCACGGTGCCGGCCCCTTCGTACCCGATCGTGCGGGCGGCGGCGGCCGCGGCCTCGCACAGCCGCGCGCGCAGGTCCGGCGACACGGCGGGCGACGGCGCCTCTTCGATGATCTTCTGGTGGCGGCGCTGGATCGAGCACTCCCGCTCCCCCAGCGTCCAGACGGTGCCGTGCCGGTCGGCGAGCACCTGGACCTCGACGTGCCTGCCGCCCTCGATCAGCGGCTCGCAGAACACCGCGGGGTCGCCGAACGCGGACCGCGCCTCCCGGCGGGCGGCGGCCAGCGCACCCGGCAGCTCCTCCAGGGTCCGCACGACCCGCATGCCGCGGCCGCCGCCCCCGGCCGACGCCTTCACCAGAAGGGGAAGATCGGACTCCGCCACGGTCTCCGGGTCGAGCTCGGGCAGCACCGGCACGCCCACGTCGGCCACGAGCTTCTTGGCCTCGATCTTCGACCCCATGGCGGCGATGGCGTCGGGGGGCGGGCCGATCCACGTGAGGCCCGCCTCGATGACGGCGCGAGCGAAATCCGCGTTCTCCGACAAGAACCCGTACCCGGGATGGACGGCATCGGCGCCCGCGGCGCGGGCGGCCGCCACCAGCAGGTCGCCGCGCAGATACGTCTCGGCCGGCGCCGCGCCGGGGAGCCGTACGGCCGCGTCCGCCTCGCCGACGTGCGGCAGCCGGCCGTCGGCGTCGGCGTCTGAGAACACGGCGACCGTCGCCAGGCCCAGGTCCGCACAGGTACGGAAGATCCGGCGGGCGATCTCGCCGCGGTTGGCGACCAGCACAGAATTGATCATGATCACATCCGGAAGACGCCGAAGCCGCCGTGGACGCCTTCCACCGGCGCGTTGTGGATCACCGAGAGGCACAGCCCCAGGACGGTGCGGGTGTCACGCGGATCGATGACGCCGTCGTCGTAGAGCCGGCCGGACAGGAAGAACGGCAGCGACTCCGCCTCGATCTGCGTCTCGACCATCTCGCGCATCGCCGCGTCCTTCTCCTCGTCGTAGACCTGTCCGCGGGCCTGCGCCGCCTGGCGCGCCACGATCGACAGCACGCCGGCGAGCTGCTGCGGTCCCATCACCGCGGACTTGGCGCTCGGCCAGGTGAACAGGAAGCGCGGATCGTACGCCCGGCCGCACATGCCGTAGTTGCCGGCGCCGTATGACGCGCCCATGATGACGGACAGGTGCGGGACCTTGCTGTTGGCGACCGCGTTGATCATGAACGCGCCGTGCTTGATGATGCCGGCCTGCTCGTAGTCCTTGCCGACCATGTAGCCCGTGGTGTTGTGCAGGAACAGCAGCGGGATGTCGCTCTGGTTGGCCAGCTGGATGAACTGGGCCGCCTTCTGCGACTCCTGGCTGAACAGCACGCCGCGCGCGTTGGCCAAGATCCCGATCGGGTAGCCGTGCAGGCGGGCCCAGCCGGTGACCAGGCTGGTGCCGTACAGCGGCTTGAACTCGTCGAAGTCCGAGCCGTCCACGAGGCGGGCGATCACCTCGCGAGGATCGAACGGGATCTTGAGGTCTTCCGGGACGATCCCCAGCAGTTCGTCCTCGTCGTAACGCGGCGGCGTGGTACGCGCCGGCGGCGGGCCCGGCTTGCGATGGCCGAGGCGGCCGACGATCTGACGGCCGATGCGCAGCGCGTCGGGCTCGTCGACGGCCATGTAGTCGGCCAGCCCGGAGGTGCGGGCGTGCATCTCGGCGCCGCCCAGCTCCTCGTCGCCGGACTCCTCGCCGGTCGCCATCTTCACCAGCGGCGGCCCGCCGAGGAAGACCTTGGCCCGTTCCTTGACCATGACGACGTAGTCGCACATCCCCGGGGTGTAGGCGCCGCCGGCGGTGGAGTTGCCGAAGACGAGCGCGATCGTCGGGATGCCGGCGGCCGACGACCTCGTCAGGTCGCGGAACAGCCGGCCGCCGGGGATGAAGATCTCCTTTTGGGTGGGCAGGTCCGCGCCGCCCGACTCGACGAGGTGGATGGACGGCAGGCGGTTCTCGAACGCGATGTCCGAGGCGCGGAAGCTCTTGCGCACCGTCCAGGGGTTGCTGGAACCGCCGCGTACGGTGGGGTCGCTGGCGGTGATCAT
Organism: Streptosporangiaceae bacterium; assembly: GCA_035765195.1. Lineage (GTDB taxonomy): Bacteria > Actinomycetota > Actinomycetes > Streptosporangiales > Streptosporangiaceae > CALAED01. The sequence continues at coordinate 2,931 of DASTYC010000011.1, read as the reverse complement.
GCACTCGACGCCCGCCACCACGCCGATGCCGGCGACCATGCTGGCGCCGACGGGAAAGTCGGTGCCCCAGGCGGCGAGCGGGCTGAGCTCGAGGAAGGGCGAGTCGGGGTCGAGCAGCAGCTCGATACGCTCCCTTGGCAGCAGCTTGCCGCGCTTGCGATGACGTTCGACGTACTTGTCGCCGCCGCCGGCGAGGGCCTTGCGCTGTTCCTCGTCGAGCCGCTCCAGCTTGGCGAGCATGGCCGTACGGCGGGCCTGGTAGTCCTCGGCGCCGGTGTCGAGGACGCTGTTGATGACGGTCACGGTCCCTCCGGCTCGGTCACCGGGTCCGGGCGCGCGGCGGCCCGGTCGGCCGTCGACGCGTCCAGCAGATCCACAGGCACGTCGACGGGGCGCGCCCGCAGCCACTCGCCGAGCGCCTTGCCCTGCGGGTCGAAGCGGGTCGAGGCCGCGACCCCCTCCTGGAGCAGCCCTTCGACGACGAAGTTGACGGCCCTGAGGTTGGGCAGCGAGTGGCGGGTCACGGTGTGCTTGGCGGTCTCGGGGAGCAGTTCCTTGAGCTTCTGCTCGGTGAGGACCTGCGCCAGCCAGCGCCATTGGTCGTCTGTTCGGGCCCAGACGCCGATGTTGGCATCGCCGCCCTTGTCGCCGCTGCGCGCCCCGGCGATCCGTCCGAGCGGAACGCTGACGGTGCGCGTCGCCGGGCGGGCGGCGGGTGCCTCCGCGGATGTCTCCGGGGGTGCCTCCGGGGGTGCCGCCCGGGACGGCGGGACGGACTCGGTGGCCGGGGCCCGGGCCGGCGGTATGGGAAGCCGCGAGCCGTCCGGCAGCACCGCGACCTGTTCGATGGCGGCGTTGTCGACGTACGCGGCGGTGAACACGCCGCACGGCGAGCCGTTTCCGGGCGGGCTCGTCAGCGTGAAGCCCGGATAGCCGGCGAGCGCCAGTTCCACCGCGGCGCCGCTGAAGGCCCGTCCGACCACGTCGCGGTCGGGGTCCCTGACCGCGCAGCGCAGCAGCACCGACGCCGCGCCCTGGGTGTCGGTGGTGCCGGTGGTGTCGGTGGTGCCGGTGGTGCCGGCCCGTAGCGCGCCGCCGCCAATGAGCGTCCACTCGACGTGGGCCGGGCGGCGGGCGGCGATGGCCGCCTCCAGCTGCTCGCGGACGAGCCGGGCCTTGGCGTCGAGACTCAGCCCGGTGAGGACGAACGTCACCTCGTTGCGGAAGCCGCCGAGCCGGTTGAGGCAGACCTTGGTGGCCGGCGGCGGCGGCGCGCCCTTCGTGCCGCTGATCCGCACCCGATCGGCGCCCTCCTCGGTGAGCTCGACGGTGTCGAAGAACGTCGTGACGTCCGGGCCCCGGTAGGCCGGTTCGCCGATCTCATAGAGAAGTTGGGCGGTGACCGTCTCGGCGGTCACCGCGCCGCCGGTGCCGGGGTGCTTGGTGATGACCGCGGACCCGTCGGCGTGAATCTCGGCGAGCGGGAAGCCCGGCGCCTTTACATTGTAGATCTCTTCGAAGAAGGCGTAGTTGCCCCCGGTCGCCTGGGCGCCGCATTCGAGCACATGCCCGGCGACGGTCGCGCCGGCCAGCGCGTCCCAGTCGTCGCGCGCCCAGTCGAAGTGCGCCGCCGCGGGGCCGACGACCAAGGACGCATCGGTCACCCGTCCGGTGACGACGACGTCTGCGCCATCGCGCAGGCAGGCGGCGATCCCCCACGCCCCGAGGTAGGCGTTCGCGGTGAGCGGCCGGCCGAGCCCGAGCTCCTCGGCGCGGGGCAGCAGGTCGTCCCCCTCGACATGCGCGATCTTGGCATCGAGCCCCATCCGGTCCGCGATCTCCCTGAGCTTTCCCGCCAGCGCGGCCGGGTTCAGCCCGCCGGCGTTGGACACGATCGCGACGCCGCGCTCGCGCGCCAGCCCCAGGCATTCCTCCATCTGCCGCAGGAACGTCGTCGCGTAGCCGGCATCGGCGTCCTTCAGCTTGGCCCGGCCGAGGATGAGCATCGTCAACTCGGCGAGGTAGTCGCCGGTGAGCACATCGAGCGGGCCGCCTTCCAGCATTTCGCGGACCGCGCTGTAGCGGTCTCCGTAGAACCCTGACGCGTTGCCGACCCGCAGCGGCCCCTGTCGTGACATGCCTGCACCCTGCCAGGCAACGAAGCGTGAAATCAATTCACCTCCACCGGACCGCATCCGCTGCGCGGCCGTTCCGAACGCGGACCCGGCGGAGTATGACACGTTCCTCGTCTCCGACGAGCGACGGGGCCGTCAGAGCGGGTCGAGGCGGGCCTTGAGCAGACAGAACTCGTTGCCTTCCGGATCGACGAGGACCTTCCAGGACTCCTTCCCCGTCTGCCCGATGTCGGCAAGTTCGGCCCCGGCCGCCAGGAGGCGTTCGAGCTCGGCATCCTGATCGCGGTCGGTGGCGTTGACGTCGATGTGCAGCCGGAGTTTCCCGTTCTTCGGTTCGTCGTCGGGGCTGAGGATGATCGTCGGCTGCGGGCCGCCGAATCCTTCGCGCGGCCCGATCTCGATGGCGCCCTCGTCGCGATCGAGCACGATGAAATCCAGGACCTCGCACCAGAACCGCGCCAGCGCCTCAGGGTCGCGGCAATCGAGCACGAGTTCACTGATACGGCATGCCATTGACGAAACCTCTCTCAGTTCCCCTACGGCGAGAACTCTCTCGCGACCGTACCGGGTGTGTTTCCTCGTTGTCGGGTGCACTAGGCGCGCCGTGGCGGATTTGGCGGCGGGTATGCGTGAGGGCCCGGTCCCCCCTTTTGTGGTGGGGGGGCCGGGCCCTGGTGTGGGTGTTTCGGCGGTGTCCTACTCTCCCGCGTGGTTTCCCGCGCAGTACCATCGGCGCTGGTGGGCTTAACTTCCGGGTTCGGTATGGGTCCGGGTGTTTCCCCGCCGCTGTTGCCAC
>DASTYC010000010.1:0-224762 GCA_035765195.1 Streptosporangiaceae bacterium | reverse complement strand
CCAGCGCGCTCGACCTCGCCGCCCTGGTCGCCGCCGCCCGCCTGGTCGTGTGCGGCGACACCGGGGTCGGCCACCTCGCCACCGCCTACCGGACCCCGTCCGTGCTGCTGTTCGGCCCGGTCTCCCCCGCGCTGTGGGGACCGCCGCCGCACCGCACGGAGCACACCGTGCTGACCGGCGGCGGCCGGCACGACGGCGACCCGCACGGGACGACGCCGCACCCGAGCCTGCTCGACATCGACGCCGGCCGGGTCGTCTCGGCGGTGCTGGAGAGCCTTTCGACCACCACAGGGAGAATCTGATGTTCCACCCGCGCGCCGTCGTCACCGGGGGGGCGGGCTTCCTCGGCTCGCACCTGTGCGAGGGCCTGCTGGCCCGCGGCATCTCCGTCGTCTGCCTCGACAACCTGCTGACCGGCAGCACCCGCAACATCGCCCACCTGGCCGACCGGAAGGACTTTCAGTTCCTGCACCGCGACCTGACCGAGCCGACGCAGGTGCCGGGCTCGGTGGGCTACGTCTTCCATCTGGCCTCGGCCGCGTCGCCCGCCGACTACATGCGGCTGCCGCTGCAGACGCTGATGGTCGGCAGCGAGGGCACCAGGCACGCGCTGGAACTGGCCGAGCGGAAGGGCGCGAGGTTCGTCCTCGCCTCGACCTCGGAGGTCTACGGCGACCCGCAAGAACATCCGCAGCGCGAGACGTACTGGGGGAACGTGAACCCGATCGGGCCGCGCAGCGTCTACGACGAGGCCAAGCGTTACGCCGAAGCCCTCACCCGCGCGTACCACCACACTCGCGACCTCGACACCACGATCGTTCGCATCCTCAACACCTACGGTCCGCGGCTGCGCCCGGACGACGGACGGGCGATCCCCACCTTCATCCGGCAGGCGCTGACCGGCGAGCCGCTCACCGTCACCGGCGACGGCTCCCAGACCCGCTCGATCTGTCACGTCGACGACACCGTCCGCGGCATCCTCGACCTCGCCGAGTCCGGCCATCCCGGTCCGATGAACATCGGCAACCCGCACGAGATGTCGATGCTCGATCTCGCCAAGCTGGTCATCGAGCTGTGCGGCTCCGCCTCGAAGATCGAGTTCATCGACCGGCCGGCCAACGACCCGGCCGTACGCCGGCCGGACACGACGCTGGCCCGCGAGGAGCTGGACTGGCGGCCGCGGATCCCGGTGCGGGAAGGGCTGGCCGCCACCATTGACTGGTTCGCCAAGGAACTGCTGATCGCCCGCCCCGCCTGACCGGCCGACGTGATCGGGCCGGGGGGCGCGCTTCTGGTCATCGCCGGGGATGTCGCGCGATGATGGGGCACCCAGCCGTTAGAGATCACCCGGGAGGCCCCCGACCATGACCCGGATCTGCGTCACCGGAGCCAGCGGACGAGCCGGTCGCGTGACCGTGGCCGAGTTGCTCGCACACGGTTACGAGGTGCTCGCCACCGACGTGGCCCTGCCGCGCGAGGATCTCGGCGTGCCCGTGCTCCGCGCCGACCTCACCGACTACGGGCAGACGGTCGAGGTGCTCCAGGACATGGATGCGGTGGTCCACCTGGCGAACATCCCCGCGCCCGGCCTGCGGCCTTCGGTCACCACGTTCACCGCGAACACCGCCATGAACTATCACGTGTTCGACGCGGCCACCCGGCTGGGCCTGCGCCGGGTGGTCTGGGCGTCCAGCGAGACCACGCTCGGCCTGCCGTTCGACATCCCGCCGCGCTACGCCCCGGTCGACGAGGACCACTACCCGTATCCCACGACGTCGTACGCGCTGTCCAAGGTCACCGGCGAGACCCTGGCCGAGCACTTCTCGGCCTGGTCCGGCATCCCGTTCGTTGGCCTGCGGTTCTCCAACATCTTGGGCCCGGAGGACTACGCGCGCTTCGCCGAGCTCTGCTGGAAGGACCCCGCCCAGCGCAAATGGAACCTGTGGGGCTACATCGACCAGCGCGACGCCGCCATGGCCTGCCGCCTGGCCCTGGAGGCCGACGTCGAGGGCAGCAGCGCCTACATCATCGCCGCGGCGGACACGGTGATGGACCGGCCGTCGGCCGACTTGCTCCGCGAGGTCTACCCCGGCACACCGCTCACCCGCGACGTGGGGGAACACGAGACGCTCCTCGCGATCGACCGGGCCCGCGAGGTGCTCGGCTTCACTCCCCGGCACTCCTGGCGGCAGCACATCTCCGCACCGGGCGGCTGAGCGCCGAGCTCCGTCATCGCCTGTCCTCGAACCCCTTGCGTCCTCGGTGCCCTTCCGCCGCGACTTCCAAATCTCTACCCGTGAGAGAGAAGTCATGCCGGTTTAGCCAACCGCGTGGCGGGCAGTCCGCCCACCATGTCGGAGTACACGCAAAGGCGAGAGTCCATGAGCGAGTATCCCGCTCATGGAAGAACGCGGTCATGGTTTGCCGTCCTCGTCATCGTGGCCGGCTTCGGGGTCGGCGGGGTCGCGCTGACCCTGGGGCCGACCTGGTGGCTGTTCTGGACGGCCGCCGGCGTCGTCGCGGTGGGCGGTGTGGCGGCGCTGTTCTCCAACATCTTGGCCGACGTGGTGCTGGACGATCCGCGCGTGCTCGACGAGTCCATGCACTACTCGATCCTGGGCGACGAGCCGGAGCGCGAGCTTCGCGGCGGCGAGCACGGCGAGCAGTCGGCCAAGCCGACCGCGCGCGACCCCGCGGACTGGCCACACGGCTGACGCACCGGGCAACGCCTGTTTCGGCGACTCGGAGAGCCGGCTCCGTGCTCACCGGGCGAGCGGCTTGGTCGCGGGCCCGGTGAGCACGGAGCCGTCCGTGGCGAACCGCGACCCGTGGCAGGGGCATTCCCACACCCGCTCGGTGGCGTTGAACGCGACGAGACAGCCGAGATGGGTACATCGAGCGGACCGTACGTGGGTCGTGCCGCCATCGTCGCGGTAGACCGCGCACGTACGTCCGGCATGCCGGACGACGGCCCCCTGACCCGGCTGGATGTCGTCGATGGACGCATGCCGCGCGCGCAGCCGGTCGCCGAGGAAGCGCTGGGCGGTGGCCAGGCCGGCCTTGACGAGGGGCGCCGCCTCGCGCGCCGGGTGCGTGCGGCGCGGCGCGTACAGATCGGTCCACGGCGGCTCGGTGCCGGTGAGCAGCGCGGCGAGCAGCCGCCCCGACATGACGCCGTGGCTCATGCCCGAGCGGGCGAACCCGGTGGCGACGTAGAGATGGTCGGAGAACCGGCCGACATAGGGGATCTTGTCGGTGGTGTCGAGATCTTGGGCCGACCACCAGCACTCGACTTCGTTGATCTTGAAATGCTCTCGGGCCCAGCCCACCAGCCGGTCCTGTCGCTCCGCGACGTCGCCGCCGCCCGGCGCGAACGACTCGCCGGTGACCAGCAGCAGCCGCTGCCCGTCGCCGTACGGCGCGGTCCGCACCGATCGGGTGTTCTCCTCCCGAGTGATGAACATCCCGCCCGGATCGGCCTCGGCCGCGATCGGGGCGGCGACCACCAGTTCGCGGAGCGGGACCAGCCGGAAGTCGAGCAGCGCGTGCTCGATCACCGGGAACTGCGTGGCGACCACGACGTCGCGTGCGGTCACCGTCACCCCCGAGTCGGTCGTCAGCCGGTGCGGCCGGCCCTCGTCGATGTCGGTGACGCGGGTCTCCTCATAGACCAGCCCGCCGAGCCGGACGAAGTCCTCGGCCAGGCCGAGCAGGTAGCGGCGCGGATGGAACTGCACCTGCTCCTCCACCCGCAGGGCACCGGCGACGTCGTACGGCAGGTCGGTCGCGGTGACGAACGAGGCGGCCAGACCGGCCTCCCTGGCCGCCTCCGCCTCGGTCTTCAGGTCATCGACCCGCTCGGCCGGCTCAACATAGACATGCGAAGGCCGGCGCTCGATGTCGCAGTCAATGCCGAGCTCGCGGGCCGTCTCGACCACGTGGTCGACCGCCTGCTGCTGCGATGTGGCGTACAGCCGGGCCGTCTCGGGGCCGAACGAGTCGCGTAGCGGGGCGTAGATCCACGGGTGCGCAGCCGACAGCCGGCCGGTGGTGTAACCCGTGGCGCCGCCGGCGATCCGGTCGCCCTCCAGCAGCACGGCCGGCCGGCCCGCCCGGGCCAGCTCCCAGGCGGTGCAAAGCCCGGCGATCCCGCCGCCGATGACCGCCACGTCGACGTCGAAGTCGTCGGTCAGCCGCGGATACGACGTCGTATCGCTCGATGCCATCCAGTAGGACTGCGCCATTCCCTCGATCACGATCTTCCTCCACCACGCGACCCCGCTACCCGTTGCCTCTACGGACCTACCCGGGGGGCGCGAACGAAACGATCGGCTACGCAGCGCTACGAAAATGTCCCCGTTTGCGGTGTGTCGGCTGGGTAGACGAGATAAAGGCGAGAGATGAAGGAGGAGAGCACATGGCGGGGGGAGCCTCTCCGTGGAGGAAGCGTCGTTGCCCCAAGTGCCGGGAGGCGCTGGACGGCGGGCCTGTCCACTACTACTGCTGGCCGTGTTCCAGGGCCTGGTACGCGGCGGACGTCGACCACGAAATCGAGCGCACGATCGGGGCGACCACGGGCTGACCAGGGCGCATCGAGCCCTTCGGCGCATGGCCCGGACAGGGCGGTGGGCGGCCGCCGCCGGGATCAGGCCTGACGACGCCGCAGCGGCGCGGGCAGCCGCATCCTGACCTGCTTCTCGGCGCGCCTGCGCGCCTCGGCGAAGTAGCCCTTGGGGTCGCGCACCATGCGTTCGGGGCGGTCATCCGAGTCTTGCACGACCATGTTGTCCGGCATGTGCACTCCTTCCCCTCCTTTCAGTGTGGGCGTCGCCGTCAAGCCGGTCAATCGGGCATCGGTCACTCGTCGCCGGCCTTCCGGTCCACGAAGCGGCCGAGCCACGGGAAGCCCTCATCGGTGGACCCGATCGCCAGCGCCCCGGCCAGCAGGCCCGCGAGCAGCCGGACCAGCGGCACCTCGGCCTCGGTGACCCCGGCGACGTCGACGGAGTCCACGGTGAGCATGCCGTAGGCGGTGTGGCCGGCCACCACCGGCACCGCGAGGAACGACTGGAAGTCCCGCTGGACCGGCCGACGCCAGCCGGGTGGCGCGTCCCTGGCGAGATCGGTGTACAGCAGGTGCCGGTTGTGCCTGATCATCGCGAACGCGGCGTCGCCCTCCACCGTACCCTCGGTGAACGGCGTCACCGGCTCGTCCGCGCGGCCCGCGTACTGCTCGGGTACCAGCCGCCGCGGCTTGCCCTCGGCCAGCCGGAACCAGTTCGCCCGCACCCGTTCGGCGTCGATGAGATGGGCCGCCGAGTCGAGGATCATCGGGATCGTCGCGCTCTGCAGAGTGGCCCGGTCGTGCCGGCCGTCGGCGGTCGCGATGCGGCCCAGCTGCCGCACGATCGGGTCCAGCGCGTCGTTCATGGTGACCTGCATCTCGACGGCGGCGCCGAAGGCGACCTGCTCCGCCTCGCTCCGCAGCCGCTCCTTGCGGATCTGCTCGTACGCCGGCACGGCCGCGGCGGCGACGCTCGCCGCCACGCTCAGCGCGGCCCACCAGCCCCTGCCCGCCGTGCCCACGCCGACCTGAATTCCGGCCCATGTCGCCAGCGCCACCGACGCGAGGCTGACGCCCGTGGTGAGGTACACCCGCGGCCGATCAGGGATGCGCATGCGCGGCACAGTACGGGACCCGAGGCCCGGCGTGGCCGGAGAGCTGCGGTTTTTCCCTTACTCGGAGGTTTATTCGCCAATGTCCGGGTAGCGCCTTGAACACCGACAATCAAGCGTTGGAGTGGTGGCGATCGCTGATGATCGCCGGGGAGTCTACCGATGGCGTGGATAGCGTTCGCCTCCGTCCCCACCGTTCTCGTGGTGATGCTGGCGATGGGACAACTCGAAGCGTGGCTGCTGCCACGGACCCCACCAGGGGAAGATGAACGCGACCTGATCGGGCCCGCGGCGGGCCGCCGTGCCGGGGCCGGCCGGCCCCAGGGTGCCGGCCACCGGCCCGCGCCCATGCCCGCGCCCGCGCCCACGGCCGTTCCCGCGCCGGCACCGGCCCCCGCTCCCGCCCGCGCGAATGGTCCCGGGCCCGGCTTCCGCCCGCAGCCCGAAGCCCGCACACGGTGGGAGATCCCGGCCGCGGCGGTGCGGAGTCGGCAGGAGGCCCGAACCTGAACGCGCCGGCGCCGATCACGTTGTCCCTGTGCGGTGACGTGATGACCGGCCGCGGCGTCGACCAGATCCTGCCCTACCCCGGCGACGCGCGACTGTGGGAGAGCTACCTGCGGGACGCTCGTGCCTACGTGCGGCTGGCCGAGGAGGCGCACGGCCCGATCCCCCGGCCCGTCGACTTCTCGTGGCCCTGGGGAGCGGCCCTGACCACCCTGGACCGCGTCGCCCCCGACGTCCGGCTGGCCAATCTCGAGACCAGCATCACCCGCGGCATCGACATCGCCCCCGGCAAGGCCGTGCACTATCGGATGAACCCCAAGAACCTCCCCTGCCTGACCGAGGCCCGCCTGGACGCCTGCGTCCTCGCCAACAACCACGTCCTCGACTTCGGGCGCCAGGGCCTGACGGACACGCTCGACACGCTACGGTCGGCGGGCATCCAGACGGTCGGCGCCGGGCGGGACGCCGCCGAGGCCGCCCGTCCGGCGGTGATCAGCCCGGCCGGCGGCGACGGCCGGGTGCGCGTCGTCGTGTTCGCGTTCGCCACCGGGTCCAGCGGGGTTCCTGACGACTGGGCCGCGGCCCCGGATACGCCGGGCATCGACCTGCTCCCCGACCTGACCGAGCGCACCGCCGCCCGCGTCGCCGAGCGGGTGCGGGAGTGGAAGCACCCCGGCGACATCGTCGTCGCGTCCCTGCACTGGGGATCCAACTGGGGCTACGGGGTCTCCGCCGACCAGGTCGGCTTCGCGCACCGGCTCGTGGAGGACGGCGTGGACCTCGTCTTCGGCCACTCCTCGCACCACCCTCGGCCGATCGAGGTGCATCACGGCCGGCTCATCCTGTACGGCTGCGGCGACTTCATCGACGACTACGAGGGCATCTCCGGCCACGAGCACTACCGGGACGACCTGCGCCTGCTGTGGTTTCCGTCGGTCGATCCCGTGTCGGGCCGGCTGACCGCGCTGCGCATCGCCCCCTTGCGGGCGCGCCGGATGCGGCTCGGCCCCGCCCCGCCCGAGGACGTCGAGTGGCTGCGGAACGTCCTCAACGAGATCAGCCACCGGTTCGGCGCCCGGATCGAGTCGGCGCCCGGCGGCATGCTCGCGCTGCGCGCCGCCACCTCCGCGGCGTGACGGGGCGGGCGGGTGATGAGCGGGGTCACAATGGGAAGGTGCGACTTCCGGTCCTGCCGCCGGTCGCCCCGATGCTGGCCAAGGCGGTAACCGACATCCCGGCCGACCAGTTCTACGAGCCGAAGTGGGACGGCTTCCGGTCGATCGTGTTCCGTGACGGCGACGAGGTGGAGATCGGCAGCCGCAACGAACGCCCCATGACGCGCTACTTCCCGGAGGTGGCCGCGGCCGTACGACGCCACCTGCCGCCGCGCTGCGTCATCGACGGGGAGATCGTCATCGCCGACCCCGGCAAGCGGGGGCTGGACTTCGGCGCCCTGCAGTTGCGCCTCCATCCGGCGGCCAGCCGCGTGCGGCTGCTGGCCGAGCGAACCCCGGCCGCCTTCATCGCCTTCGACCTGCTCGCCCTCGGCGATGTGGACTACATGCCACGGCCGTTCGCTGAGCGGCGGGCGGTCCTCGAGCGCGCGCTCGCCGAGGCGGCGCCGCCGATCCACCTCACCCCGATCACCCGCGACATCGAACGGGCGCGGCACTGGTTCGAGCTGTTCGAGGGCGCCGGCCTCGACGGCTTGATCGCCAAGCGCGGCGACCTGACGTACGAGCCGAACAAGCGCGTGATGACCAAGATCAAGCACGAGCGGACCGCCGACTGCGTCGTGGTCGGCTACCGCCCGCACAAGTCGGGGCCCGACGCGATCGGGTCGCTGCTGCTCGGGCTCTACAACGACGACGGCACGCTGGAAGATCAAATCCCGCCGGAGGCGCGGCGCGCGTGGTTCGGCGAACGGCCGACCAGCGGGGCGCTGGTTCCGGTCGGCGTGGTGGGCGCGTTCCCGATGGCCCGTCGCAGGGAGCTGTTCGCCGAGTTGCAACCGCTCGTCACCGACTTCGCCGGCCACCCTTGGCACTGGGGGGCCGGCGGGGCCGGCGAGGGCGACCGGGCTCGCCGCCGCGGCGAGGCCAGCCGCTGGAACCCCACCAAGGATCTGTCGTTCGTGCCGCTCCGGCCCGAACGGGTGGTCGAGGTCCGCTACGACCACATGGAGGGCATGCGGTTCCGGCACATGGCCCAGTTCGTCCGGTGGCGCCCCGACCGCGACCCAGCCTCCTGCGGCTATGCCCAGCTCGTCCGGCCGGTGGAGTACGACCTCACCGAGATCCTGGCGGGCCGGGTGGGCTAGAGCGGCCGCCCCCACCCTCCGGATCCGGGCGCTCTACGATGGCGGCGACCCGAAACCCGCCGAACTGCCGCGCCCTTTATACCGATCACGCCGGCGGACCGTTTCGTTCAACAACCTCGATCCCGCGATGGCGAGCCGGTCGCCCCCGCCAGGCGGTAGGCGCTTGCCCGCCGCTATTGACCGAGCCTGCCCGGCTGGGTATTTTGCGCTTACTTTTCGGAGTATTTACGAAACTTTCGGAAACCGTCGGTACCCCGGCCCCGGGCGCCCACCCCCAGTCGCTCTCCCCGCGGAGGTCGCGCAAATGAGAAGGCCTGGAACGAGACCCTTGAAATCCCTGAAACCTTTGCGATCCGTGCTGTCCCTGTTGTTGGTGACCACGGCCGTGTCCGCGGTCGCCGGCCCGACGGCACGAGCCGCCGGGCACGCGCCGGGCGGCGCCGCCGGCCCCGGCACATACATCACCTCGGTCGCCGCGCCGGGTCTCTTCCCGCTCGTGACCTCGGGCAACGCGGCGCCGCTCGTGGTGAGCGCGAGCGACCACGCCGGGGTGGTGCGGGTCGTCGGCGACCTCCAGGCCGACATCAAGCGGGTCACCGGCGTCCAGCCCGACGTCGTCACCGACACCGTGCCCGCCAAGCCCGACGTGGTGCTCGTCGGCACCATCGGCAAGAGCCCGCTCATCGACGGGCTCATCGCGGCGGGCAAGCTCGACGTCTCGGGCATCGCCGGCAAGTGGGAGACCTCACTCGAGCAGGTCGTGCCGAACCCGATGCCCGGCGTCCGCCGCGCGTTCGTGATCGCGGGGAGCGACCAGCGCGGCACCATTTTCGGCGCCTACGACGTCTCCAAGGAGATCGGCGTCTCGCCGTGGTACTGGTGGGACGACGTGCCGGCGAAACACCAGGACGCCTTGTTCGTGCGGCCGGGCCGGCACACCCAGGGCACGCCCGCGGTCAAGTACCGCGGGTTCTTCATCAACGACGAGAACCCCGACCTGGGCACCTGGGGCCCGGAGACCTTCGGTCCCGGCCTCGCGCCCGGTCATCCCGGGGGCTTCAACCACAAGCTCTACGAGAAGATGTTCGAGGTGCTGCTCCGGCTCAAGGGCAACTACCTGTGGCCGGCGGTGTGGGGCCGGGCGTTCGCCGAGGACGACCCGCAAAACCACGCGACGGCCACGCGGTACGGCGTCGTGATGGGCACCTCGCACGAGGCGCCGATGATGCGCGGCATCGAGGAGTGGAACCGCCACGCGGTGAACGGCACCGACCCCTACGGCGGCAACGGCAACTGGAGCTTCCGCACCAACCGGGACGCGGTGACGGCGTACTTCCGCGACGGGGCCGAACGCATCAAGGAGCAGAACATCGAGGGCGTGGTGACCCTCGGCATGCGCGGCCCGGGCGACGTCGGCCTGCCGGACGGCGACGCCATCCCGCTGATGGAGGACATCATCGCGACCCAGCGGCAGATCTTGTCCGAGGAGGTCGGCGACCTCAAGGACATCCCGCAGGTCTTCACCCTCTACAAGGAGGTCCAGCGCTACTGGGACCGCGGCATGCGGCCGCCGGACGACGTGACGATCGTCTTCGCGGACGACAACTGGGGCAACATGCGCAAGCTGCCCGACCAGAGCACGCCGAAGCGGGCCGGCGGCTACGGCCTGTACTACCACTTCGACTATGTCGGCGGCGGCCGCAACTACAAGTGGGTCGACACCGCCAACCTCGCCAACACCTGGGAGCAGCTGAGCACGTCGTACAAGTACGGCGTGGACCGGCTGTGGATGTTCAACGTGGGCGACATGAAGAACGAGGAGCTGCCGCTGCAGTTCTCGCTCGACTACGCGTGGAACCCGAACGCGATGCCGCTGGAGAAGGTCGGCGCGTGGCACGAGCGCTTCGCGGCGCAGAACTTCGGGCCGGCGCGGGCGGATGACATCGCCGAGGTGCTGCACACGTACGGGCAGCTGCAGGCCCGCCGCAAGCCGGAGCTGCTCAACCGCAAGATCAGCCTCGATCCCGCCAAGGACCTGTCCACGGATTCGTCCGCGGTGGTCTACGACGACCAGGGCAATCCTTACAGCCTGACCAACTACCAGGAACACGCCCGGGTCGCCGCCGAATGGGCGCGGCTGTCCGCGCGGGCCGAGCAGATCGGCCGGTCGCTGCCGGCGGCCTACCAGGACGCCTACTACCAACTGGTGCTCTATCAGGTGAAGGCGACGGCGAACCTCTACGCGTTCCGGCTGGCGGAGTTCACCAACCTGCTCTACGCGGCCCAGGGCCGAGCGGCCACCAACGATCTCGCGGCCCGGACCGAGGAGCTGTTCGCCAACGATCTGGAGCTGGCGGACATCTACAACAACGAGATCGCCGGCGGGAAGTGGCACAACTGGCAGCTCCAGCCGCACATCGACTACGGCGATGTCGCGCGGTACGGCCCGAACGCGCCCTGGCAGCAACCGGAGCTCAACGACGTGGCCATCCCCGACGTCATCTTCCCGGCGATCAAGCGGATCGAGGTGCCGGAGGCCGCGGACATGGGCGTGGCCATCGACGGGTCCGACAAGTGGTGGCCGAACGAGCAGGGCGAGGCGGTGCTGCCCACGTTCAGCCCGTACCAGAGTCAGCCCGGCCAGTACATCGAGGTCTTCAACCGCGGCCAGGCCGACTTCGACTACCGGATCACGTCGGCCGCGCCGTACGTGAAGGTCACGCCGAGCAGGGGCAGGGTCGACAAGCAGGTGCGCGCCACCGTGCGGGTCGACTGGTCGCGCGCCCCGAAGGGCACGACGAACGTGCCGCTCACGGTGACCGGCCCGGACGGCGCGAGCGTGGCGGTCAAGGCCGTCGTGCAAAAGCCGGCGCAGCCGGTCCGCGGCGGCTTCGTCGAGGCCAACGGGTACGTCTCGATGGAGGCCGATCACTTCAGCAAGGCGGTCGGCGGCAACGGCGTCACCTGGAAGCGGCTCGCGGACATCGGCCGGACCGGCGCCGGCATGACGCCCTCCCCGGTCACCGCGGCAACCCAGACTCCCGGCGGGGCCGGCCCGCGCCTGGAGTACAAGATGAACCTGACCACGACGGGTCCGGTGAAGGTCACCGCGTTCTTGTCGCCGCGTAACTACGTCCTGCCGACGACCATGACGGCGTCGGACGGCCTGAAGTACGCGATCTCGATCGACGACGGCCCGCCGCAGCTCGTCAACGCGACGACCGCGACCGGCGCCAACGACACGTCGATGAACCGGCAGTGGGAGCGGAACACCTCCGACAACGTCAACCGCACCACCACGACCCACACCATCACGGCGCCGGGCGTGCACACCCTCAAGTTCTGGATGGTCGATCCGACCGTGATCCTGCAGAACCTGGTGGTGGACACCGGCGGCGTCGCCACCAGTTATCTCGGCCCACCGGAAAGCCTCCGCGTCGGCTGACGGACCCGATGAGACGAGGGCCGTGACCTCCCGAGACCCGAGAGGTCACGGCCCTACCATCTGCGGCCGCGGGGGCGCCGGTCTCGGGCGGGCGGGAGCTACAGCTGGGCCCGGAGCAGGCGCTGGACCGTCGAGACCGCGTTCATGAGCATGGGGACGAACGTCTCGGCGTCCGTCTGCCCCATCCGGGTGGCGGGCAGCACCACGGCCAGCGAGGCGAGCGGGGCGTCGGTCAGGTCGCGGACGGCGGCGGCGACCGCGCAGATGCCCTCCTCGCCCTCCTCGGCGTTGAGGGCGTACCCGCGCCGGCGCACGTCATCGAGCTCCTCCTCCAGCTGACCCCACGTCGCGATCGAAGCGGACGTACGGGCGGTGAGCTCGCGGTCCTGGTAGCGGCGGGACAGCTCGATGCGGGGCAGCGCCGCCAGGATGGCCTTGCCGGCGGCGGTGCAGTGCGCCGGCAGCACCAGGCCGGTCCGGTTGCCCACCCGGACCGACCGCGGGCTCTCCACCCCGTCGACGAACCGGACGTTGCGCCCCTCCAGCAGGGAGAGGCTGACGGTCTCCTGGGTCTGCTCGCTGAGCTCCTCGAGCACGGGGCGGGCCACCAGCCGGATGTCGATGCGGCCGATCGCCGCCAGGCCGATCTCGTTGAGGACGGGCCCGGGCCGGTAGGCGCCGTTGGGCTTGTCCTGCAGGACGAACCCGCGGCGGCGCAGCGCGCCCAGCAGCCGGTGCGCCGTCGACCGGGCCACGCCGAGCAGCTCAGCCGCCTCGGAGACCCGGATGATCTGATGTTCGCCGATGAGCTCCAGCAGTCGCAGCGCGTTGTCTACCGAGCTGGAAGCCCCCTCCACCCGCTGGCCATTATTCGGCATAGGGGAATCCTAATGCCTTTCTTTCGTTTTGACGGAACTTATGCCACGTTATAACTCATGGTCATCGGCCCGCGGCACTCGTCGTCCGACGACGCCCCGGACCTGCCCGTCATCGTGGTCGGGGCGGGCCCGGTCGGCATGACGGCGGCGGCACGGCTCGCGCGGGACGGACTGCCCGTCATCGTCGTCGAGGCCGAGCCGACGCCGAAGACCGACTGGCGCGCGTCGACCTTCCACGCCGCGACGCTGGAGCTGCTGGAGGACATCGGCGTCACGCCGCGGATGCACGCCGAAGGGCTGGTCGTCCCGATCTACCACTTCCGCGATCGCCGCGACGGGCTGATCGCCGTCTTCGACTTCGGCCTGCTGGCGGACGAGACGCGCTATCCGTACCGGCTGCAGCTGAACCAGCAGCACCTGGTGCGCATGCTGCACGAGCGGCTGCGCGCCGCCGACGGCGTGGAGCTGCTGTTCGGCAGCCGAGTCACCGACGTGGCCACCACGGCGGACGGCGTGCGCGCCACGGTCCGCACGCCGCGGGGCGAGCGAACGCTGCGGGGCAGTCATCTGATCGGCGCCGACGGCGCGGCCAGCACGGTACGCCAGGCGCTGGGCATCGAGTTCCCCGGCCACACCTACCCGGAGCGGTTCGTCATCGTCAGCACGTCGGTGGACCTGCGTACGGTGCTGCCCGGGATCGCCGACGTCAACTACGTCGCCGACCCTGAGCAATGGCTGTTCATCCTGCACACGCCCGAGTCGTGGCGGGTGCTGTACCCCGTGCCGTCAGGCGAGTCGCCGGCCGCAGCCACCGATCCGCGCCGGCTGCAAGAGCAACTGCAGGCGGTGGCGCCGCTCCCCAGCGGGTACCCCATCGTCGACCAGCAGATCTACAACGTCCACCAGCGGGTCGCCGCGACGTTCCGGGTGGGCAACATCGTCATCGCCGGGGACGCCGCCCACATCAACAGCCCGATCGGCGGCGTCGGCCTCAATAGTGGTATCCACGATGTCATGGACGTCGCGGCACGAATCAGGCGCATCCGGGCCGGGGAGACCGACCCGGAGGCCGAGCTCACCGCGTACGACTCCGTACGGCGGCGGATCGCGGTCGACTACGTCCAGGCCGACACGCATCGCAACACCGAGCGGCTCAAGGAGACCGACGCGGCGCGACGGCGCGCGAGCAGGGACGAGATGCGGGCGACCGCGGCCGACCCGGCGCGGGCCCGGGCGTACCTGCGGCGGGTCTCGCTGCTGGAGAGCGTGCGCCGCTTCGGCATCGGCCTGCCACCCGAGGACCTGACCGCCCACGCCGCGGCGACGCCCCGACCATGACGTTTCCGAACCGGTCACCGGAGAGGAGCACAGACAGCATGACAGTCGACAACAGGCACACCGCCCAGCAGCCGGCCGAGCGCGAGCTGACCGCCTTCTACGCCGACCTGGCCGCCGCCCGGCTGCAGCCCCTGTGGACCATCACCGAAGACCTGCTGCCCGCCGAGCCGCGACCGGCGGCCCTGCCCTGGCTGTGGCCCGCCGCGACGATGCGACCGCTGGCCGAGCGGGCGATCCGGCTGGTCCCGGTCGAACGCGGCGGCGAACGTCGCGTGCTGTCGCTGGTGAACCCCGGCCTGGGCGGCCGCCCGTACGCCGCGGGCACGTTGTGGGGCGCGATCCAGTGCCTGGGGCCGCGCGAGTCGGCACCGGCCCACCGGCACACTCCGGGCGCCATCCGGTTCGTCCTCGAGGGCGAAGGCGTGTGGACGACGGTCGACGGCGACGCGTGCGACATGGGTCCGGGCGACCTGGTCCTCACGCCGGCGTGGGCCTGGCACGACCACGTCAACGGCGGCGACTCGACGATGTTCTGGTTCGACGGCCTCGACCTGCCGATGATCCAGGCCCTGGACGCCATCTTCTTCGAGCCGTACCCGGACCTGCAGCAACAGGTGAAAGGTGAGCACAACACGTCGGAGCGGGCGTACCTCTCGGCGGCGGGCCGGTTCACCCCGGATCAGGTGACGGACCCGCCCGAGCCGGTCTCGTCCCCGCTGCTGGTCTACCGCTGGGCGGACACCGACGCCGAGCTCACGCGGCTGGCGGCGAGCACCGGCCGGCACGCGGTCAGCATCGAGTTCACCAACCCGGAGACGGGAACCAGCGTGCTGCCCACCCTGGCGTGCGGCATGCACCGGATCGCCGCCGGGCACGCCACCCTCCCCGTGCGCCGCGCCGGCAACGTGGTCTACGTCGTGTTCCGCGGAGAGGGCCACAGCGTCATGGGCGGGCAGCGCTTCGATTGGCAGGCCGGCGACATGTTCGTCGTCCCGTCGTGGACTCCCGTCGACCACCACGCCGACTCCCAGGCCGACCTGTTCAGCATCGGCGACGCCCCCGTGCTGCGCGCCCTCGGCATCTATCGGGAAGAGGCCCTCACCGAGCCGCAGACCGTCACCTCCACCTTCCGGCCGTCCTGATGAAGCTCGCACTCTTCGGCGACCACCGGCTCGGCGTCGTCACCGCGGACGGGGTGGCCGACGTCACCGCCGCGCTGCCCTGGCCGCACGACCCCGACCCGCTGACCGCCGGCTGGTGGCGCCGGCTGTGCCGCGACCTGCCCGCCGTGCGCGGCGACCTGGAGCGCGCGGCCAAGGACGGTCCGGTCGTTCCGCTCGACGCCGTACGCCTCCTCGCCCCGGCGCTGAACCCGTCGAAGATCGTGGCGGCCGCCAGCAACTACGCCGAGCACGTCGCGGAGATGCACGGCGTCCAGCGGCGCACGCTCGGCCGGGTCGAGTCGTGGATGATGGACTTCGACGTCTTCCTCAAGGCCCCGTCGGCCATCTCCGGCCCCGCCGACGACATCGTGCTCCCGCCGGCGGTGCTCTCGGCCGGCCACGAGATCCACCACGAGTCCGAACTGGTCGTCGTCATGGGGAGCGGCGGCAAGGACATCCCCGAGTCCGCCGCGCTCGACCATGTCGCGGGCTACACGCTCGGCCTCGACATGACCGTGCGCAGCGAGGGCGACCGGTCGCGGCGCAAGAGCTACGACACGTTCAGCCCGCTCGGCCCCTGCCTGGTCACCGCCGACGAGGTCGGCGATCCGGCCGACCTCGACATCCGCCTGTCCGTGAACGGCGCGGAACGCCAGCACGTCCACACCTCGACCATGATCACCAAGGTGCCGGCGATCGTCGCCTATGCCTCGTCGGTGATGACCCTATTGCCAGGGGACCTCATCTTCACCGGCGCCCCGCCCGGCGTCGGCCCCATCGAGCCCGGCGACGAACTCGTCACGAGCATCACCCGCATCGGCGAAATGCGCCTCCACGTGCGCTGACGGATAACTTGACTCAGGCGCCGTTTCCAGATGTCAACAAAGAACGATATTCGGCGCGCCCGTAATCGGCGATCGTCCTTCTTTGGCAGCTCACGTCGGCCTGCGAGGTGAATGTCCGTTTCACTGTGTGGCCTCCTTGACCGAAACTAACTACTTTACTCCGGCGGGCACACCTATGCAATGATGTGGTTACGGTGGGAAGTCGCGTGGCGGACCTGCCGCGCCGTAGCTCCCGCCGCGAGGACGTACAGATCGTTTGTGGGGGACCAACGCATGGGCGACTACGCCGCCGACGGCTCGGGCAACCAAAATGACCTTTCGCGCTACAACACCCCTGGCACGCACCGCTCGGCCAACCGGGCATGGGGCTACAGCGCCGACGACGTGGGCAGGGGGTACCGCGTCGACACCGACCAGTTGAACACGATCGCCGCCGCCCTGGAGCAGGACCTGCGTGAGCTGGAGACCGCTCTCAACAGGGTCACTTCGATGGCTCCGATCACCACGCAGCACGTGAGTTGGTCGCGTGGCGGCACGGAGTTCGCCGGGTTAGCCCAGACGGCGATGGAAGGCTTCAGCCAGTACTACCAGGAGTTGCAGACGGGCTACCGGACAGTGATCTACAAGCTCTACAAGTCGGCGGGCAACTACCGAAAGGCCGAGGAGTACAACACCTCCGCCGCCGCGAGCGCCTACACGGGTTCCGCATCGCCGGGCCAGGGTCCCACGACCGACTCGACCGGCCGGTTCTGAGGCTGACCGCGAAAGGGAGGTGTGACACCCATGGCCGACAACAGGGGAACGTTCTACATCCGCAACAGCTGTCCCTACGTACCCGACTATGCGACGACCGGAGGCGGCGGCTTCACCATGGATTCGGTGAAGGCGATGCTCAGCGCCATGGATCCGGGACATGTGGCGGCGGTCGGGCAGGCGTACCTCGCCGCCGCGGACGCCCTCACCACGGCGGCGGATCGGCTGCACGAGCACGCCCGGCGCGTCACCGAGGCGTGGAGCGGCGAGAACGCTCAGACGGCGCTGAAGCAGCTCGGGCAGCTGAACACCACGGCGGCGGAACTGCAGGAAAAGAGCGCGACGACGGGACGCACCTACAACTGGCTGGGCTCGGAGATCCTGCCGTGGTACCGGGACCAAGGCCGGAGCATGGGCCACGGCGCCATCAGTGACGGGGGCGACGACACGGCGGCGCTCGAACTGCTCGACCGCATGGACCACCGTCTCGTGGAGGGCTACAACGCCGTCCCCGAAAGCATCACCAAGGACCTCCCACCGGATCCCGGGGCTTCGCGAGGCGACCTGGGGATCCGAGATCCAGGAGGGACCCAAGATCCTTGGAGCGGCCCTCCGGGAGGCGTTCCGTCCGTTCCCTCGCCCGGTAGCCCGTCCGACCTGGCCGCTTGGAACGGCGCCGACTCGGGCACACCGACCGGCGCCCCGCCTCACGGCCCTGGAAGCGGCTTCCCCGGCCCAGCCGGTGGGGGCGCCGGCCTGCCCGGCGCGGGCGGCACCGATCTCGCCGGCGCCGGCGGTGGAGTAGGCCCCGATCCGTTCGGCGCCGGCGGCCTCGGCGGCGGCGCTGGAGCAGCGGGCGGCGGTCTGGGTGCGGGCGCGGGCGGGCCCGGAGCCGGCGTTCTGGGCGTGGGGGCGCCAGGCTCGCTCGGCGCCGGCTCGGGTGGTCGGTCGCGCTCCGCGGGCGAGAACGCTCGCGGAGCAGGCGGCAGGGCCGGCGCGGGCGGCCCCATGGGCGCGGGCGGCGGCCAAGGCGGCGAGGGCGAAGAGGAACGCGAGCGCACGACCTGGCTTACCGAGGACGACGACGTCTGGTCCGCCGACGGCGATATCGCCCCTCCTGTCATCGAGTGACCAGATGACCGATACGGCCAAGGCTCGGCGAAGGAGCGATTGAGTGCGACGAGCACGATGGCGCATGATCTCGAGCGCGGCGGCGACGACGGCGCTCATGACCGGCTACCTCGCGGGTCCGGCGGCAGCGGCGCCCAGCCCGCACAAGGAAGAGTGGTGGTTCTCCGGCTGGGCCCTGCAACAGGAAGTGTGGCCGCTCACCCAGGGTCGAGGCGTCACGGTCGCCCTCATCGACACCGGGGTCAACGCCCGCCTGCCCGATCTCAACGGCAGGGTCGTGCCGGGTAAGGACTACGAGAAACCGAGCGACCGGGGGATGGTCGATCACGACGCCGGTGCCGGCCACGGCACCGGCATGGCCAGTCTGATCGTCGCCCAAGGCAGAGCCACTGGGTGGGTCGGCGTCGCCCCCGAGGCGAAGATCCTGCCTATCGCCAACGCGAGCCAGGACGCCGACCATGTCGCCGACAGCATTCGATATGCCGTTGACCACGGCGCCAAGGTCATTAGCATGTCGATCGGCGTGGACTGGAGGGGCGACCCGGCGTGCCCTCCGGTCGTCGAACGAGCGGTCGGCTACGCGGCCGACCATGACGTCGTTCTCGTTGCGGCCGCCGGCAATACCGGAAACCGCGGTAACCCTTCGTCCTTCCCCGCCGCGTGTCCCGGCGTGGTGGCGGTCGGCGCGATCCAGGCTGAGGGCCTCCGGCCGTGGGTGGCGACGCAGCGCAAGGACTACGTGACGGTGGCCGCGCCGGGCGCCCAGGTGGGTTCGATCGGCAAGGACGGCGGTCTCTACCACTACGGCTCCGGGACCAGCCAGGCGACCGCGTTGACCTCGGGTGTCGTGGCGTTGATCCGCGCCAAGAATCCCGACATGTCGGCGCGCGAGGTCGTCCAGCGACTCATCTACACGGCCAAGGATGTGGGTCCCAAGGGCAAGGATGATCAGACCGGCTATGGCCTGATCATCGCCGACAAGGCGCTCACCGCGACCGTGCCGGCGTCAGCGCCCAATCCGGTCTACGCGGCGCTCGACGCGAGGAAGGCCGAGCGTGCCCGGCAGCAGCGCGAGCAGACCCAGGCCCCCGGTCTCGGCCAGCGAACGTCATCGAGCAGTGGGGGCGTCGGCTCCGGAACCTTGATCGCCGGCGCGGCTGTCGTCCTGCTGGTCGCCGCCGGCATCATCGCGCTGTTCCTCGTACGACGTCGCAGGCCGGCGCCGGCACCCGCGGCGTCACCTACCTTCGGCCCGCCGTCCCAATTCGGCGCGTCGCCGCCGACGGCGCCGCCTTATCCCCCGCCTTCAGGTCAGGGACCGCCCCCGGGCAACTCCCCGTACGGGCAACAACCGTACGGAGGCCAACCTCCTCGCTACACCGGCCCGAGCGGGCCGCCTCCCGGACACCGCGGACCAGGCTGACGGTGTGTGGAGAGCGCGAGAGCCGACACATCTCCCTCTTCAATCAACGTGACGACAGGAGACACTCCACGTGTCGAAACAGATCGCGGGCTCGAGATGAGCGAGGAAGAGCTCAATGCCCTGCTGAATCGCTTTACGCCGTCGAACCCGGGCAAGCCACGACCGTGGAAGCCGTCCGCCGACGAGGCCGGCTCCGCCAGCTCGTCGTCAGGGCCCCACGCCCAACCCGGCTCAGGAGCCATCGCCCCACCGGGCGAAGCGGAGGACGACGAGGTCGCCGTTCCCTCTCCGTTACCGGCCCTCCCAGACGGAAACGATCTCTATGCGGAGGAGAACCTCCTCCCGGATTCGTCATCGGGCCTCGAACCCGAGTTGGCCGAACAGGCCGAGGAGGATGCGGGGCGGCGATGGCAAGACGAAGGCTCGAAGCCGCTCACAACGCGGATGGCCCGCTTCGCGCTCAGCGACGGTGAGCTACGGGAGCGATTCAGCGTCAGGTCACCGGACCGGCACGTCGAGGTTGTAGCGGACGTCGGCGGCCGGTTGCTGGCGCTGACCATCGATCCGGACTCGATAGGCACGGCCCACCTGCGTCAGCTGTCCGAGTCCGTCATCGCCGCGGTGAACGCGGCGCGCGATCAGGCGGATCGGCTCGTCGCCGAGGCGGCGAGCCGCCGTGACACCGGACGCGAATAGCACCGGTCTGGCGCAGGTAGACAGGGGGCTGAATCATGATCGAGCGACCAGAATCCGGCATCGACCGAGTCAGGGCCCGCCAGGCGGAGCTCATCAACATGATGCAGCGCACGCGTGCCCTCGTCGCGGGGGCGGAGGACGCGATCCGGGGGGCGGAGGCGTTCGACGATCAGATGCTGCACGCGACCTGGACGCAGGAGATCCATCCGGGTCTTGGCACAGTGACCATTGACGGACGTGGGCGTCTGAGGTCCCTGGACCTCGAGCCCGGCGCGGTGAGGCAATCTGACACCTCTCGCCTTGGCGAGCGCGTGCTGGCGGCGATCCATGAAGCCGAGCGGCACGCCATGAACCATAGACGCGAAGGCCTGCAAAAGATTTTCGATTCTATGGAATCCACCTGAGTTGAGCCTCATTGCGGGGGTGACGTGTAAATGGCCGGACCCAAACCCAAACCCACTGGTGCAGCAACCCGGCAAAAGGGGACGAGGTCGACATCATCCGGGCTTCCATGGCCCGGTGACGCTGAATCAATAATTCGCCGGGCCGCAAGGTTCGTCGTGTATGTAGCTGACGTCGGAGATGCGTTATGGACCGCTTGGCAACTGAAAGGCGATCCCGACTCTGTATTGGAGGCAGTTGACGCCTGGCTCGTGGCCGCAGAGAGGCTGAACTCATCAGAGGAGCATCTATCCGCCTCCAGAGACGATCTCAAGGGATTGTGGAGCGGGCCCGCGTTCGAGGCCTTCGACGGTTACACGAGTCGGAATATCAGTGCGGCAGAGCAGAACCGCGACGCCTTGATCGCCGCGGCAGATCACTTAATTGATATATACACCCAAGTGGTTCAAGCATACAATGAAGCGGTCTCGAATGTAGTCCGGACGGCCGCACAATTGGACAGCATTATCGGCGTGTGGGCAGGCAACGAAAATGAGAACGAAAGGGATGTTGTCGAGAAAGCTCTCGTCACGCTCGTAACAAATATTGTCACCCGGGACAACACCCTGCGGGCGACATTGGCAGGATATCGGGCCAATCTGGCACGCATCAGAGCCGAACAAGTCAAACTTAAGCAGCCCAACGATATGCCACCTGCCGCAAAGAATAGGGACAGGTGGGAACGTGTGGGATAAATCAGCTAACGCCTGGATGCTTAGGTCGGCGATGATCGTTCTTCCTCTGCTGCTGGTCGGCTGCACCGAGAAGCAGCCGGCGGATGAAGACATCCGATCGGCTCTTCCAGATCCATGTGACCTCGTCGAGGCTTCTTTTCTCACCGCGGCATTCGGGGGTAAGGAAACCGGTCCAGCTCGGAGCGACGACAGCACGGCTAGAAGTTGCAGCTGGCATGTCTCGCCTGCGACATCCAAGCTGTACCCACAAGGCGCGATATTTGGCGTTCTCGTCTGGCGAGGCGGCTTCGGGGACGAGGGGACACCCGAAGAGCGCGTCAAAAAGGCAAAGGACTTCTATGCGAGTAACACGCTCCATCGCAACAGGACGTGCACCTCGATCCAGAGCGACTCGTACGATGCCTGCTGGAGCTACTTGCCGACTATGAAGTCATTTGCGGTTGACCTCCAGAAAGGGAATGTCGTCGTCTCCGCCTATATCGAATCCTTTGTCGGGAGGAGACTTTCAGCAGAGGCCCAGACCGCCCAGCGAATTTCGGAAGAACTTGCCGCGAGAATATGATCCACCTAGGTTGAAGCAGCGGAGTCGAGTATGGCCGGCGACGAAGTCATAGCAAATTTCGAGGCAATCAAGAAGAGCGGCGACAAGGTTCTGGACGCGTCGATCGACTGGGGTCACGCCGGGGATGACGTCTGGTGGGCGAAGCTGCCGGACAACGCCCTTGGCCGCGCCGGAAGCGACTCGGGGCTGATCGCCGACTACGCCAACCTCTGCGACGACGTAAACGCCGAGCTCAGAGAGGGCAGCAGGACGCTCGGTATGGCGGCCGCCGCGCTGTGGAAGGTCGCCAAGACGTACAGGGACACCGAAGAAGAGGTACGCAAGCGAGTTCTGGAGGATCGCGGCTTCGATCCCCACAGGGTGCCGAAGAGCTATTGGTGAACGTCGCCCCGCGGGGATGGCCGATGTCCGTCCGGCATCACGCCCACGGCAGGGCGGAGCGGGCTGACCAGTAGTCGGCCGGAGTGACGGCGAGCCCGGCGAGGTCGGCGAGGTCGGCCGCGGTGAGGGTGAGCTTGGCCGCGGCGAGGTTGGCGTGCAACTGCGGCACGCTCACGGCGCCACTGAGCACGGTGTCCGCCCACGGCAGGCGGGCGAGCGCGGCGGCCAGCGCCACCGCGTCCGGGCCGGCGCCGTACCGCTCGGCCAGCCGGGCGAGCGGGCGCGGCGGGTCGACGGCCAGCCGGCCGTTGGCGAGCGCCTCCTTGACCATGACGCGCAGCCCGGCCTCGTGCGCCTCGCGCAGGGCCGGCTCGACCGACGGCTCGAGCAGGTTCCAGGTCGACTGGACGGAGGTGAACAGCCGGCGCCCGTCGACCTCCAGATCCAGTGCCCGCCGCACGGTGTCGGCCTGACCGGCGCCCGTCGTGGAAAAGCCCATCGGCAGGCCCTGGGCGGCCGTCTCGGCGAGCGCCCGCAGCAGGCCGGCGTCGGCGAACAGCGGGCTGTCGGCGGTCAGCGAGTGCACCTGATACAGCCGCAGCCGGTCGCCGAGCAGGGCCGTGGTCTCGGCCAGCTGGCTCCGGTACCGCGCGAGCGTATGTTCCTTGACCTCGTGGACGTCCACGTCCGTACGCCACTCGCCAACGTAGGCGTAGCCCCACTTGCTCGACACCGTCACGTCCACGTGACGGCGGTCCGCCAGCCAGCCGGCCAGGAACTCCTCGGCCCGGCCGTAGGAGCGGGCGGCGTCCACCCACCGGATTCCGGCCGCGTACGCCGCGTCCAGCACCTCCCAGGTCGCCGCCCGCATCGCCGCGACGCCGCGCGACGCCGGCAGTTCCTCCGCGCTTCCGACGTTGATGTACGCGGGGCGGCCGAGCGCCGCCAGCCCGAGGCCGAGCCGTTCGATCGCACTCATCCCCCCAGGCTCGCAGACCTGTCGCCCCACGGGGTGCGGTCGGGGACGTCTCGGGGTTTGGTCAGGGCGAATCCCGGATGGTGGAAAAGCGTGCCGCGGAGCACGATTGAGGCATGGAAGAGAACACGAAGCCGCGCGAGCTACGCCGTACGCGCGATGGACGAATGATCGCCGGGGTGTGCTCCGGCACCGCCGAGTACATGGGCGTCGACGCCAACATCCTCCGGCTCGCACTGGCGGCGCTCTGCGTCGTCACCGCCGGCACCGCCGCGTTCATCTACGTGGCCGGCTGGCTGCTGATCCCGGAGGAGGGCGAGCGTACGTCCATCGTCCAGGGACTGCTTGAGAAGCAGCGGCAAAAGCAGCACTAGCACCATAACCACACGGGCTGAGCCCGTACGGACGGAGACGACGAACGGGGGGTGCCGAGGCTCAGTCGGCCACGACCTCGGCATCGACCTTGGCCTCACCGGCCTTCGCGTTGGCGTTGCCATCGGCACGTTGCAGGGTGGCCGCGATCACACCGCCGCGCACGTGCGTCCAGGTGAGCGTCAGCATGGTCGCGACCGTGAGCCCAGCCACGCCGGCGAGCGCGACCACCGGCTCCGGGCCGAGCACCTGAGCGAGCGCCCCGCCGATGAGAATGCCGAGGCCCTGACCGGCCAGGATGCCGGACTGAGCGAGACCGAAGGCCTGCCCCCGCCCGGACGGGGGGACGGCCGCGACGAACGCGGCGTTGGCGGCGATCTGATAGGCGCTGCCGACGCCCGACAGCGCCCACAGGGCCACCACGGCCCACAGCGGCGGATGCAGGGCCGATCCGATCAGGGGGGCGCAGGCCAGCATGGACATGCCGCCCATCGCCCGGATCCGGTCGCTCGGCCGAACGAACCGGCTGAACAGGAAGGCCCCGATGACCGTGCCGATGGGCATCGCCGACATCAGCAGCCCGACGGCCACGGCGCTGCCGCCGAAGGTCGCCGCGTACGGGGCGGCCAGTCCCTCTGGCAGGACGTAGAAGCCGCACAGCCAGGCGAATGACACCAGCGACCGCAGGGTCAGATCTCCGAAGACCAGCCGCGCGCCCGCCCGCGTCTGCCGCCACAGGGACCTGCCCGCGCGCCCACCCCGATCCGGCGCCGGGCGCCGCCGTAGCCCCACCAGCAGGATCAGCGCGGACGCGGCGAAGGTGGCGGCGTCGAGGCCGAGCGCCTGCCGGGTGCCCACCACGGCCACCAGCGCGCCGCCCGCCAGGAAGCCGAGCATCTGGCTGGCCTGGTGCGTGATGTTGTTGATCGCCGATCCCGCCACATAGGTGTCTCCGGGCAGTACGTCCGGTAGCAGGGCGGCGCGGGCGGCGGTGAACGGGGCACCCAGCAACACGGCCAGGAACACCAGGGCGCACAGCGCCGCGAACGGCATGCTCGCGATGGCCATCAGCGCGATGATCGCCGCTCGCAACAGGTCGCAGACGACCATGACCGTACGGCGCGGGAACAGGTCGGCGAGGCCGGACAACAGGGGGCCGCCGAGGATCGGGGGGAGATAGGTCAACGCGTACGTCACCGCGGTGAGCAGAGGCGAGCCCGTTCGGTGGTAGACGAGAACGGCGAGCGCGACCTGTGCGAGCTGGTCCCCGATATAGGAGAGCGCCTGGGCCAGCCACAACGTACGGAACTCGCCTATGGCGAAGACCTCTCGGTATGTCGCTTGTTCTTCCGGCGGACGCCGATGCCGCCCTGCCATGCGCGGTCCCATGCCACGCTCGCCCGCGTTGTGTGGACGAGCGACCATGCACCTATTAACTCACGCTCAGTGGCAGTTCTGTGACCTAACGTGCACAAATTACCAGCCAAGTTCGTGCAACCGGTCATCGCCGATGCCGAAATGGTGCGCGATCTCGTGGACGACGGTGATGCGCACCTCGTCGACGACGTCCTTCACGGTCTCGCAGATTTGCAGAATCTCGTTACGGTAGATCGCGATGCGATCGGGCAGGACCCCGGCGTACCAATCGCCGCGATCGGTGAGCGGTATGCCGTAGTAGAGGCCGAGCAGGCCGGGCTCGGGTGCGTCGTCCTCGACCACGATGACGACGTTGTCCATGAGTTTGGCCAAGTCTGGTGGGATGGTGTCGAGGGCCTCGGCAACCAGATCCTCGAACTCCTGCCGCGTAACCTCGATCACGATAAGTATTGTGCGGCAACCGAGGGAGTGTGGGAATACACCCATGGTCATCGCAGCGGTCAGGCACCGATTGCCCGGCGACCGGACCTTGCGGATCGCCGCGGTGATCATCGTGGGCTTGCTGGGCGGCTGGGTCGGCATGCTGGTGGGCGGCCGGGCGGAGACTCCCATCGGGCCGGCCGACGTGTCGATGACGCTTCGGCCGTCCCTGTCGGGCGGCACGGTGGTGGACATCCCGCCGCTGGGCACGCTGCGGCTCGACACCCATCGCGGGCCGCTGCGGCTGGACGCACAGGTCGCACGGCTGCGCCCGGAGCCCGCCCGGCAGCTGATCGAGCATCCCGACGAGCTCGAACGGCTGAGCACCGCCATCGGCGGCGAGGTCCGGCACGGCGTGATCTTGGTGGCGTTGCGCGGCGCCGGCGTCGCGGCGGGCTGCGCTGGGCTGGCCGGTCTCGTCTTGTTCCGTTCGTGGCGGTACGGGCTGCGGACCGGGGCCGTCGGGCTCGGCGGCGTGCTGGCGGCCGGGGCGCTCGCCGTGGTCACCTTCAACCCGCAATCGGTGGTCGAACCGAGGTTCACCGGGCTGCTCGCCGGCGCGCCCCAACTGGTCGGCGACGCCAAGTCCATCGTGCGCCGCTTCGACACCTATCGTGCGCAGCTCGCGCAGATCGTGGGCAACGTGTCGCGCCTGTACTCCGCGACCTCGGCGCTCCCGATCTACGAGCCCGACCCCACGACGATCCGCGTGCTGCACGTTTCCGACATTCATCTCAATCCGGTCGCCTGGAGCGTCATCCGCTCCGTCGCGCAACAGTTCCAGGTCCAGTTGATCATCGACAGCGGCGACCTCACCGACCACGGCTCCAAGCCGGAGGAGAAGTTCGTCTCCGAGATCGGCAAGCTGAAGATCCCGTACGTCTTCGTCCGCGGCAACCACGATTCGGGAGCCATCCAGGCGGCGGTCGGCGAGGAGAAGAACGCCACCGTTCTGACCGGAAACATGAAGGATGTCGTCGACCTGCGGATCTGGGGCAGCGGCGACCCTCGCTTCACGCCGGACAAGACCACCCGCGACGACAACGTCGGGGCCGACGCGCTCCTGCGGCAGGGCCAGCGGCTCGCCGCCGGCCTGCGAAACTCCGGCATCGGCCCCGACATCGTCGTGCTGCACGACCCGACGGAGGCGCAGGCCTTCAACGGCATCGCGCCGCTCGTCCTGGCCGGCCACACCCACCAGCGCCAGACGCGGCTGCTGTCGACGGGCACCCGGCTGTTCGTCCAGGGTTCGACGGGCGGCGCCGGCCTGCGCGGACTGGAGCACGAGCAGCCCACCCCCATCGAGATGTCGATCCTCTACTTCAACCGCGGCACGCACCGCCTGCAGGGCTGGGACGACATCACGATCGGCGGCCTCGGCCAGAAGTCGGCCGAGATCAAGCGCAGCCTCGAGGCCAACCCCGACCGCCCGCTCGGCCCGCCCCCGTCCCCCACCCCCACGCCGCCGCCGCCAAGTCCGCCGACCGGCAGCGCCTCTCCGGACGAGGGTCAGGGCCTCGGACCGCGCCGTCCCCGGTAACATGGAACCGCTTTGGCGCCAGCGCACACCGTCCCCTAAGCTGACCGGGGCCGCCGCCTGGCTACGGCTCGGTCGGGCCCCCTTCGTCTAGCGGCCTAGGACACCGCCCTTTCAAGGCGGCAGCGCCGGTTCGAATCCGGTAGGGGGCACCCACAACGAGAGCGCGCGGGGCCGCTGGCTGCGGGACGGGCACCAGGAGATGATCCTCCTATGGCGGACGTGGTGTTCTTCGATCTGGACGGCACCCTGGTCGATCATCGAGGCGCGGTCTTAGAAGCGATCGGCCACATCGTCCGGGCGGCGCCGAACGCGACGGCTCCGCCGGAAGAGCTGGTGGCGTTGTGGTGGACGCTGGAGGGCCGGCACATGCGGGAGTACCTGGCCGGTCAGTGCTCCTTCGCCGAGCAACGCCGACGCAGGCTCCGTTCCTTTCTGCCCATGCTCGGCGAGCGGGTTCCCGAAAGTCCCGGCCTTCTGGACGCCTGGTTCGCCGAGCGCTACCTCACCGTGTTCGAGGCGTCTTGGCGGAGCTATCCCGATGTCCGGCCATGCCTGGAGGCCCTGAAACGGCTTCCCCGAGCACCGCGTCTGGCCGTTCTCACCAACGGGGACCCCGAGCAGCAGCACGCCAAGCTCACCCGCTTCGGCCTCCTCGAATATTTCGAAGCCGTCCTGACCCCGACCGAACTCGGTGCGGCCAAGCCCGACCCCGTCGCCTTCGCCACCGCCTGCCGGCGGATGGGGACGGACCCCGTGCGGGCGGTCAACGTGGGAGACATGCTCGAAGGCGACGCGAAAGGAGCCGCCCTCGCCGGCCTCACCGGCGTCTGGCTGGACCGCGGCATCGACTTCGTCACCGGTGGACCACCGCCAACGGCGGACGAGACGGTGCTCCGCATCGAACTGCTGACCGACCTCCCCGACCACCTATCACGCGCGAACGCCTGACCGCCTCTCATAAGTCACATGTGTGCTTGTACGACAACACGGGGGCGATCCCCGCGGGCATCACCACGCACATGGTCGTCGCCGACCGGATGGCTATGATGATTCACATTTCCTCCGCCTTGAACACTTCCCCGAATGCAGGGGTGAAGTGCGGATCGCGATAAATAAGCAACCAGAAGCCACGGTCGGAAAGCGCGGCGCCGAGGCGGAAACAATGTGTTTTCCGTCACGTCGAGAAACCCCAGGGTCGAATGGCCCGCGCCGATAGGGTCCTTTGGTTCTGGTATCCGCGGCCGGAAGCCGCTTGCGTCGACGATGGAACATTTCCGCGCACCATTGGTGGGCAAGATTATGAAGATCTCCGCCATTGCCGCCGTTACCGTCGCGATCGCCATTAGTGTTGTTCCGGTCCGATCGGCGACTTCGGCGGCGGCCGAAGCACTTCAGTGGGGTCCCTGTCCGACGGACGTTGCGAACCTGCCGCCGGATGCCGAGTGCGGCACGATCGAGGTGCCGCTGAACTACCACGAGCCGGGCACGACGATCACGGTCGCCGTGTCGCGCCTGCGGGCCACAGATCCGGCCCTGCGTCGCGGTGTGCTGCTGATGAACCCGGGCGGACCGGGCGATCCCGGGTTGGACTGGCCGGGCCGGCTCATCACACGCGGCCTGCCGGCGTCGGTCCGCGCCTCCTACGACCTGATCGGCTTCGACCCACGAGGGATCGGCCGGAGCACCCCGGTTACCTGCGAGCTGCCGCCAGAGTTGCAGACGAGCAACCTGCCGCCCTACGCGCGGGATGCCGTCGATGTCGCACGGCAGGCGGCCGTGGCCGAGCAGATCGCGAAGCTGTGCGCGACCTCGGACACCGCCGCGCTCTTGCCGTATATCAACACCGTGAGCACCGCAAAGGACATGGAGCAGATTCGGCTCGCGCTGGGCGAGGAGCGAATCTCCTTCCTCGGTCAGTCCTACGGGACGTACCTGGCCGCGGTGTACGCCACGCTGTTCCCCGACCGGACCGACCGGTTCGTGCTCAACAGCGTGAGCGGGACCGGCGGCTTCGACGTAACGGCGGCGCGCCGGTTCGCCATCGGTTTCGAGGACCGGTTCCCCGACTTCGCCGCTTGGGCCGCGCGGCGAAACGCCACCTACCGGCTCGGCGCCACTCCGGCACAGGTCACCGCGAAGTACTTCGAGCTGGCCGAACGGCTCGACCGCTCGCCGATTCTCGGCCTCGACGGGGCCCAGTTCCGTACCGGGACGCGTACCGCGCTGTACTCCGACGAGCAGTTCTCGTTGCTGGCCTTTACCTGGATGATCGCCAACCAGGTGACGCGGTCCGCCGCAGCCCAACCGAACATCGAGCACCTGCTGGCCGGCCAGTTGCACGTGGCCTGCAACGACTCCGACTGGCCTGAGTCGGTCCTCGACTACCAGCTGAGCGTTGCCATCAGCCGGATCACCCACCCCATGTACGGGCCCGCGGCCGCCAACATCTGGCCATGTGCCTTCTGGCGCGAGGATCCCGTCGACCCACCAGTGCGGATAAGCGACCAGGGACTGTCCAACATGCTGCTGGTGCAGAACATGCGCGACCCAGGAACCCCTCTGGTCGGCGCGTTGGAGATGCGCCGCGCGCTCGGCGACCGGGCCCGGATGATCGTTGTCGACCAGGGCGGGCACGGCGCGTACCTGAATGGCAACACCTGCGCCGACAACGCAGTCGCCCGATTCCTCGTGGACGGTCAACGTCCACCCCAGGACACGTCATGCGCCAAAGAACCGGCCGAATAGGCAGAGCAGCCGAACAATCCAGGCGATTGGCCACTAGCCAAGACGGCGCGCGGCGACGATGCTGACCGAGTGCTAGTGGATATCGCCACCAACGTCATCGCGAACTTCGTGTTCTGGTTCGGGTTGGGTTTCGCCGTTGCCGCGATGGCCCGGATCGCGCAGCGACGCTTCCGCCGCTTCTTCGGCTTGCACGCCAACCGGCAGTTGGTCGTCTGCCTGGCGAACCTGTGGACCCCCGCGACGAGTTCCAGTCCGCGCGGTTATGCCGTCGCCTTGCATGAGTTGCGCGCGTCCGAGGCGATTTCCCGCCTGTTCGGCTCGGCGTCTTTCCGGCTGCCGGATCTCGTCCGCGGTCTGGTCGACGCGATTTACCTGGGACGTCACAGCTACGACTTCCGCACCACCGTGAGCCCGGCGCCGGGTGAAGATCCTCAACATTTCGCCGACCTGAGTGGCAACCTCATCGTGATCGGCGCGGCCACCCGTAACAGCATCCGCAGACTGTACCTGCAGGAGAATCTGGCGAGCCTGCGGATATCCAACGAACGCCCGAATGCCGACGGCAACCGGCCGCCCGGCGAATCGTGGTACGTAGAGGTGCTCAGCGGCGCGGACCTCGGTCAACGAGTCACATCGGACTCACCGAACCTCGCCATCGTCGAGAAAGTGCGCGACACCGTACGTGCCACGACCGTGGTGTTCTGCCTGGGCGGTCGCGGCGACACTACCTGGGCGGCCACTGAGTACCTCGCCCGCAATTGGCGTTCCCTGCAACGGGAATTCGGCGACGGGTCGTTCGCCCTGTGTCTGCGCTTCCGTGACCTGCGCTACGAGTACGATTACCACCCCCCGCGTCGCCTGCTGGCTTTACGAAGTTGATCGAGGCGACCGATCGCCCTCGATCAGCCCGACGCGCCCCGGCTGGGAGAGGTCCTCGGGATCGCATCCCCGAGCCGGCGGCCGTTGCCTGTGGGGTTGTCCCAGACCAGGGTGCGAATGGGGAAGGGGATCTGGATCTCCTCGGCGTCGTACCGCCGATGCAGCCGCTTGATGAACTCGTGTACGAGGAGGTACTGGTCGGAGAACTCTCGCCCGCACAGAATCACCGAGAAGTCGATGCTGGATTCGCCGAAGCCGTTGAACCGGACGAGCGGCTCGTAGTCGCTCACGCCGCCGTCCACTTCCTTCAAGACCTCCCGGGCCACATCGACGGTCACCCGCTCGACGTGGTCGAGATCGCTGTCACGGCCGACCCCGACCGGGACCACTATCGTCATGTCCTGCTGGGGACGGTGGTAGTTGGTCATGATGGCGTCGGCGAACCGCGAGTTGGGGACGACGATCAGGTTGCCCTGGATCTCCCGGATCGTGGTGTTGCGCCAGTTGATGTCGACGACGTAGCCCTCCTGGCCGCTGTCCAGCGCTACGTAGTCTCCCTGATGCACCTTCTTGGACGCGAGGATGTGCACCCCGGCGAACAGGTTGGCCAGCGTGTCCTGCAACGCCAGGGCGACCGCGAGTCCGCCCACGCCCAGGGCGCCCAGCAGCGGGGTGATGGACACGCCCAGGCTCTGCAGCAGGACCAGCACGCCGATCCCCACGACCACCGCGCGGGTGATGTTGACGAAGATGCTGGCCGACTGCGAGTCGCCCTCGCGACCCTGCGCGATCGAGCCGACCAGCCCGGCCGCGAGGCGCGCGGCCGCCAGGGACACCATCACGATCAGAACGGCCACCAGGATGCTGCCGACGATGCGGCGCAGGTCCGCGCGCAGATCCACCAGCAGCACGGTCGCCCAGACGCCGGCGGCGCCGAACGCCGGGACCGCCAGAGCCCGCACCATCGTGACCGCGAGATCGTCCCAGGCCCACTCGGTGCCCTCGGCGCGCCGCTCCAGTCGTCCCAGCAGCACCCGCAGACCGAACCCGATCAGGAGCGCGCCCAGCACCACACCGAAGGCCATCAACAGCCGATCCATCTGCAGTGTCTCAGTCACCATCCGCTTTTGACCTAACGAAGGAATCTCGTCCTCCAACGCGGGAGGAACCACCTCGGGACATCGATGCAGACCGTAGGCCTGCCGGTCATCGGTGCATGCCCGCGTCAAGGCGGCGGACACGCCAACCCACTACGCTCGCGGCGCCCGCCGGTGGTGTCAAATTCCCTCCGCGGACGACGTCGACGCGGTGAGGTCGCACTATGCGGGAATCTTTCCGAACCACCCGGGCAGGGCTCACCTTGTGACCCGACCCGGATGGATTGGTGGTGTCGCTGATATGTCTCCGCGTGCGAAGACGGTGCTGGTCACCGGGGCAAGCGGCGGGATCGGCCGGGCGACCGCGCGGCGGTTCGGCCAACAGGGCGCGAACGTGGCCTTGCTGGCCCGCGGCCAGACCGGGCTGGCGGCGGCCGCCGAGGAGATCCGGGCCGCCGGCGGACAGGCCGTCGTCGTGCCGGCCGACGTCGCCGACTATCAGCAGGTACGGGCGGCCGCGCGGCAGGCCGAAGAGACCTTCGGGCCGCTCGACGTGTGGGTGAACGTGGCGTTCAGCTCGGTGTTCGCCGAGGTGACCGACATCACGCCCGAGGAGTACCGGCGGATCACCGAGGTGACGTACCTGGGCGTGGTGAACGGCACAAAGGCCGCCCTGGAGCTGATGCTCCCCCGCGACCACGGCACCATCGTGCAGGCCGGGTCGGCGCTCGCCAAGCGCGGCATCCCGCTGCAATCGGGGTACTGTGCGGCCAAGCACGCCGTGCAGGGCTTCCACGAGTCGCTGCGCACCGAGCTGCTGCATCGCGGCAGCAACGTGCGCACCACCATCGTGCACATGCCGGCTGTGAACACCCCGCAGTTCGACTGGGTGGAGTCGCGGCTGCCGCACCACGCCCAGCCGGTGCCGCCGATCTACCAGCCCGAGATCGCCGCCGAGGCGCTCACCTACGCCGCCGACCATCCCAAGCGCCGGGAGTACTGGGTCGGGGGGAGCACCGTCGGCACGCTGCTGGCCAACAAGATCATGGCCGGGCTGCTGGACCGGTACCTCGCGCGCACCGGCTATCGCTCCCAGCAGACCGACAGGCCACGCGATCCCGGCCGGCCGGGCAACCTGTGGTCGCCCGCCGACGGTGAAGACGGCCACGACTACGGCGCCCACGGCGCCTTCGACGATGACTCTCATCGGCGCAGCTGGCAGTGGTGGGCGTCCTCCCACCGCGGAACGCTGGCCGCGGCCGCGGGGGCGGCGGTGGCCGGCGCCGCCCTGGTGAGCGCCGCCGGCGCGAGGGCGCGCAGGTGACCGAGCGAGATAGCGGCATGGGTGCCGAGCGGCTCATCGACAGCGGATGCGAGGTGTGCTGTCTTCGGTGTTTGACACCGGCGCCCGTTACGGCGTTCGAGGTCAGCGCACCCAGGTGTAGGAGTAGACGTAGTACGCGACCGGCTTCTGCGCTCGGTCACGGCCGATGACCAAGTAGCCGAGGTCGCCTTCGGCGGTCTTGACGCACGCGATGACGGTGTCGGCGACGAGGTCCTTCGGGCCAAATCTGTGCTGCCAGGCGTCGCGCTGAATCTTGAGGCATTCGTATTCGCCGGGAAGCTTGTCCTGCAGTTGGATGCCGGGAGCTCGAAGCCAGCGTCCCTTTTTCTCGCGATACTTCTTGATTCCCGCGATCCGCGTTCCGTTGATGGGCGCCAACTCGCCCGTCAGGTGGCTGTAGGACAGGTCGGGTGTCGTGCCGCCCTGCCGGCGTTCCAGGTCGACTTCGATGGGTTCGCTCGTGCTGGTGAACTCGAATTCTTCTATGTCGATACGCGCCGGACCGTGCGGCACGACTTTCCTAGGGGGCCCGTTGTCTGTGACGGTGATGGTGGAGCCCGCCTTGGCCCGCAGGATGATCCTGTTCCGCTCGATGTCTTGAACGAACCTTCCGTCCATGACGATATGGAGCTTGCGGCCGGTATCGATCCGGTAGCCCTGGCAGTCGCCATCCGTCCTGACGTCTCGGCAGATGATCATCTGTGTGACGTCTGCCGGCTCGGCCCGCAGCGCCTGGTTCTGTCGATCTTTCACCGCGCCGCCGCTGAGCTCGAAGGTGCCGAGCGGTGTGACGATCCTCCCTTCATAGGTGACCGCGATATTGAAATCGCTATCGATCGAGAACTTGATCGGCAAGATCGGCGTTTGGTAGGCGACATGGCCCATTGGCGCCGAGCGAGATGAACGTTGGGTCTTGGCGATCTGCTTGGGCAGGCCGCGCTCGCCGGCTTTGGGGGGAACGAATGTTCCGCTGTCGACGCTCGGCCCGCCGCAGGCCATCAAAACGAACAGGCTTAAGAGCAAAACAGTGGCTCTTGCCGAACTGCTGCGTACGTTCATATCTGTGAGATGTCCCGGCCCGACGACATGGTTCCGAGAGTTCATCCTGATGACCGGCCATTTCCGGACCAACACGTGAGCGGCGAGCATCACCTCGCGACGGCTGCTCTCCAGATCGTGTCGAACATCTGGTCGCCACCGGTCTGGCTCGGCGGACGAGCGGGTCTCAGCCGGCGGCGCGGCCGTCGCGCGGGCCGAAGGCGGTGACGGCATCGGCATCGCTGTTGGCCGCGCGAAGATACTCCTCGGCCCAGGCACGCCGGTCCGCGAAGCCGGACTCCCGAACGATCTGGGCGATGGCCGCCTCGATGTCGATTGCGGTGCGCCGCAAGGACACCTCACCGGCACGCAACAGCGCCCAATGACCGCCCGCGCTGCCGTACGGCATGCCGATGCTGCCGGGATTGACGACCAGCCGGCGATCGACGAGCCGGACGAACGGCATGTGCGTGTGCCCGCATACCACTGTCCGCACGTCGTCTGGGAGATCCGTGAACGCCTCGGCCCAGCGCTCGAGGCGGGTGTCGACGAGCACCACCTCATCGTCGTCGCGTGGCGTGCCATGGCAGCAGACGACCTTGCCGAAGCCTTCGACCGTCACGGTGACCGGGTGCGGCAGGCCGGCCAGCAGCCGGACGTGGTCGGCCGCCAACTGGCCGGCCGCCCACACGTCGATCGGCAACGGCTCGCCGACCGCGGCGCCCCGCCCTGCGGCCAGCGCGACGAGGTCGCGATCGGCGTTGCCGCGCACCAGCAGCACCTGGTCGCCGAGCGAGGTCAGCCGGTCGAGGACCTCGACCGGTTGCGGCCCGGCGGCGTGGTCGCCGGTGATCACGATCAGGTCCGCCCCGGCCACCTCCGGCTCGGCCAGCACGGCGTCCAGCACCGGAAGCACGCCATGGATGTCGGACAGGACGGCGACGCTTTTGACCATCGAGGCCCTCCACCGCCGGGGACCGGACAACTCGGGCGGGTCAGTGGTTCGACCGCCTCGCTGAGCGTACAAACACCGGCGCGCGGGGAGAAAAAGCCGTCACTCGCCCGGGACGCGATCGCACGACTCTGGCCGCTCTAGCCGCCGCACCTCGGCAGGTGATCACATGGCAGACGACACCGCGATGGAAATCGGTCGCCGCCGCGAGTAGGCCTCGCCGACCGTGGCGAAGCTCCGTCGGCGCACCCGCCGGCGTCGACGGCCGAACCGAACGCCGAGTCTCCGCACGCGGGGAGGCGACTGGGAGGGACGCATGCCACGCCACGCGGCGACGCCGGTTCTGTTGGCCTACGTCGCGTTCGCGCTGATCGGCGTCGGCGCGGGTGTCAACGGCGTGATACTGGTGGCCCAAATCGACGACTACGCCGTGGACAAGGCCACGATCGGCATCACGTTCTTCACCGCGTCAGCGGGGTTCGTGGTGGCCGGCATCACGGCGGGGGCGCTGATCAACCGGTTCGGTTTCCGCATCGCCCTCGCCGTCGGGGGCGGCGGGCTGGTGCTGGCCGGCGTCTACACGGCCACGCATCCGCCGTTCGTGGCGTTCGTGTGTCTGCAGGTGCTCTTCGGCTACGCCACCGGCGTGCTGGAGTCGGTTCTCAACGCCTACCTCGCGGCGCTGCCCAACGCGACCACATTGCTGAACCGTCTGCACGCGTTCTTCGGCGTCGGCGCACTGCTCGGGCCGCCGCTGGCCACCTGGATCGTGGATCGCACGTCGTGGACCGTGGTCCTGCTCGTGGTGGGGCTGGCGTACGTCCCGGTCGTGATCGGCTTCCTGGTCGCCTACCCGCGGCAACGGCGGTGGCGGCCGGAGGGCGCGGACGGCACCACGGAGAGCGCGCCCGCCGCGGACGCGCCCGGCGGCGGCCTGCTCCGGACCGCCGTACGGCAGCGCGGCGTCCTGCTCGGTGCGGCCCTGCTCGCCGTGTACGTCGGCCTTGAACTCGGCGTCGGCAACTGGGGGTTCAGTTATCTGGTCCAGGCCAGCGACCAGAGCGAGGCGCTCGCCGGCTACTCGGTCAGCGGTTACTGGCTGGGGCTGACCCTGGGCCGATTCCTCATCTCTCCGATCGCGGCGAAGATGGGCGCCACGGCCGCCGGGCTGATGTTCGCCTGCCTGGCCGGTGTCATGGCGGCCGCCGCGTTGGGCTGGCTGGTACCGGGCGCGGCGGTGGCCGGCGCCGCGTTCGTCCTGCTCGGCTTCTTCCTCGGCCCGATCTTTCCGACCACCATGGCCGTGGCCCCGCGGCTCACCAGCGCCCGGCTGGTGCCCACCGCGATCGGCGTCATGAACGCCGGCTCGGTGGTCGGCGGATCGGCGCTGCCGTGGCTGGCCGGCGCGATCGCCCAAGGCGCCGGCGCCTGGACCCTGTTGCCGTTCGCCATCACCTTGACGCTCATCCAGTTGGCCATCTGGCGGCCGATCGCGCACCGGGTCCGTACGGGTCAGGGACAGGGTCGGGGACAGGGACGTGACGACAACCCGTCCGTGGCCGGGCAGGCCGGTTGACCGGCGCGGCGCCGGTCGGCGACGCTCCACGGCCCGCGGCCGATAGCGGACCCGTTGCCCGCGCAGTGGTCTAGACCTTTGGTCTAGACCATATCTATACTGATGGCCAGAGGGTGTGATCACGATGACGGCACGCACGCTGACCCCAGGCACAACGGTCCGCAACACCATGACGGGCGGGCTCGGCACGATCCGTCGCTGGGATCCCGAGTTCGGCTCATACGTGGTCCGCTGGGAGAACTACGACTTCAACATCCACTGCCGCACGACTCACCTCGTCGCGGTGAGGTGACCCCGGCCCCGCGGCGCGTCGCCCCTACAGCGCGCGGTAGACCACGAACGAGATCGCGATGTACTGCGCGACGTACGCGGCGATGGTGAAGGCGTGAAAGACCTCGTGGAAACCGAACCACCGCGGTGACGGGTCGGGCCGGCGCAGTCCGTACACCAGGCCGCCGACGCTGTAGAGCAGGCCGCCGACGCACACCAGTACGAGGGCCGTGACGCCGACTCCCTGGAGCAGCTGCGGCAAGAACCCCGCCGCGACCCAGCCCAGCCCGATGTACAGCGCTGTGTAGAGCCAGCGCGGCGCCCGCGCCCACAGCACCCGGAACGCGACTCCGGCGGCGGCGCCGGTCCAGATGACCGCGAGCACCGCCACCCGCAGGTTGCCTTGCAGCGCCAGCAGCGCGATCGGCGTGTAAGTGCCCGCGATGACGAGATAGATGTTGGCGTGGTCGAAGCGGCGCAGCCACGACATGGCGCGCTCGGACCACTGGCCCCGGTGGTAGAGCGCGGACACCCCGAAGAGCAGCACAGAGGTCAGCGCGTACACGGCCGCGGCGAGCCGGGCGGTGAGCGTGGGACCGAGGGCCACCAGCACGAGCCCGGCGATCAGTGCGGCGGGAAAGGCGCCTACGTGCAGCCAGCCCCGCAACTTGGGCCGGACGGACTGCGCGATCTCGCCGACCTTGCGGGCCGGCACCGTCATGTCGCGCGCCATGACACCTCCTCGAGGGAGTCCCCGGGACCACCTTTATCTATTGTGGCCCCGGGACGAGATTCCTACGCTTGGGGTGCGAAGTCCTCGGGGCCGAACACACGGAGGACGTCGGCCTGACCCTCCCAGCCCGGCCACAGGTCGCGGTGCAGCGCGACGAACCGTGAGGTCCACTCCACCGCCTCCTCCTTCGACCGCACCTCGTACAGCGCGTAACTGATCATCTCTTTCGACTCGGCGAACGGGCCGTCAGTCACGCTCAACCGACCGCCCGACAACGCCACCCGCGCGCCCGCCGCGCTCGGTGCCAGCCCGGCGGTGTCCAGCAGCGCGCCGGCCTTGGTCGCGTCCGCACCGAGCTTCATGATCGCTTCCATTAGCTCGGCCGGTGGTTGCCCGGACGGCTGGTCGCCCTTCAACAACACCATGTATCGCATGACGATTCTTCCTTCCGTGTCCGTTTCTTTGCGAGCTGATCTGCTGTGATATGTATCGCTGTGCCGTGTGCGGGTCTGGTCTGCGTGCCTGTCACCTCGCCGGGTGCCCGGCCGTACGCCGGTACAGGCGGGCCGCCAGGGCCGAGGTCCAGACCAGCACGATGACGACCGCGGCGACGAAGGTCAGGTTGCTCCATACGGCGCCGCCACCGGTGGCGACCGCACCGAACCCGGCCAGGAACCCGACGCCGGTGACCCTGGACCAACGCGCCCAGCCGCGGTCCCCTTCGGCGGCGAACCGGCTGGCCACCACCAGGCACGCCGCGGCCAGGCAGACGAACCCGACGCCCGCCGCGGCGAGATGCAGCATCCCATGCCAGCTCACGCGCGCCACGGCGTCGGGGGTGCCGGGCGGGAAGCCCAGCGCCGGGTCCGCACGGAACACGCCGGCCGCCGCCATGCTCGCCCCGAACGCGCCTACCAGGCGCGGTGCCCAGACGGCGGCGCGGCCGGGACGCAGCGCGCGGCGCAGCCCGGCCGCGAGCGCGCCCATCATGAGTCCGGTCACGACGAAGTTGGCGACCTGCACCCACCCGTACGGGCCGTTGCCGAGCAGGCTCCACGGATGACGGGTCAAGTCGAACCCGTCGCGGGTAAGCGCCTGTGCCAGCGACACCGCGACGTACATCGGTCCGGCCGGCACCCCGTACGCCAGCAGCGTCTTGGTCGCCCTCGTCGCCGGATCGCACGCCGGGTGGGACGAGGCCGGGTGGTGGGTGGGCTCGTGGGTCGTGTGCTGCGTCATCGGTCTGTCTCCTTCGAGGTCGTCGAGGTCCGGTCGCGGATTCGGACCGGCCGCTGTCAACGCCTCGAACGGAGACAGCCGGAATCGACACGTCTCCCCATGATTTTTTGGACCCGGACGTACGGGGCCATCGGGGGCTTGGTCAGAAGGTCAGAAGGCTCAGAGGGTCAGAGGGTTCGTCGTCCGGGGTTCGTGATCGCCTGCGCCGCGTCGGCGAGCGTGGGATAGACGGCGACGAAGCGATCCATGCCGGTGATCCGGAAGACCTCCCCCACCCGGGAGGTCAGGCCACAGAAGGCCAGGCGGTTCCCTGACGCGGCCGCATGCCGCCGGGCGCGGACCGCGACCGTCAGCCCGGAGGAGTCGCAGAACTTCACGCCCGTCATGTCGATCAGCAGCGGTGTTCGGTCGTGATCGATGAGATCGGTGATGCGAGCCAGCAACTCGTCTTTGACGCTCGCATCGATCTCACCCGCCAGGACCAAGATCCGATACTCCAGACAGTCCACCACGCTTGCTTCGAGGAGTTCCATCAGGCCGTCATCCCGCCGCATCCGGTGACGATGGAATTCTGTCTCTCACATAATGATGTCGTCACGAATTGTTGCCAAGAGGGTCAGGGTGCTTACCGAGCGTAAACCAGACTCGGCCGGATACGGGAAATCCGACAACCGCCACTTCTCCGGCGAATTGCCGAGCACACCGCCACGTCCCAGCGGCCAAAGTCCATGGCTTCACGGGGCCGAGGGTGGCCAAAAGTAACCGGTCCGCGAACGGTCCGCGAACGGGCGTGGCGGGTGTGTAATGGCAGGTAGCGGATGTGGCGAGCCATCTCCCCTCGGGGCGAGCGCCGGAGCGTCCCAAGCGGTGACGGCGAGCCCCGGCGCGTCCCGACTGAGACGTTTCGCCTAATGACTCGCTGCATCCCACATTGCCGGTATATGCGTTTCTTCCCGGCCACCTGGGCGATTTGCCGTTGTGAAAGTATCCAACGTACGGCCGGAAAGTCCTGAGGCCGAGATCGCGGGCGACACGTCCGGCGAGCCACATCGATCAGGGCGATGCCCGCCCCCGCCACATGTCTTTTTCTCTCTGCGTTCCCTCGACGTTCCTCGACGTTCCTCGGCGTTTCTCTCGGCGCTCTGTCGCCTTGATGATCAACCAAGGCCCTGGCAGAGCCGTACCACCAAAACGCCGACGCAGACCTCGACCGACGGCGACGGCGCCGGCGACGTGGTCGTCGGTCCCGGTGCGGGGACGGACGAGGCCGGTGGCGTGCCGCCGCCACGCGGCGCGACGGACGACCGCGAGAAGGGGACCCGCGCGCGCTGTCGCTGGCGCGGCTTGTCCGCCTGCGCGGTCACCGGCCGGTCGCTCTTGGCGGGCGGCAGGGTGGCCATCGGCCGGGGCGGCGGAGCGGAACCACTGGGGCGGGCGGTCTCCGTGGGCGCGCCGGAGACGGCCGGCGGCCGTACGGAACCCTGCGAGGACGTCCGGCCGGAAGGCCGGTTCACGGTCGTCGCCACGATGAGCGCCACCACCGTGACCGCGACGCCGGCCGTCGCGAGCGCGACCTTGCGCCGCGCGCCCTCGGCGCCGTCCCGGCCAAGGGCGGGCGCCTCCTCCGACCGGTCCCCGGCCGGCGCCGGAAACTCGAGCACGTCGGCGCCGTCGGGCACGCCGGCGCCGTCGGCCATCTCGGCGCCCTCGGCCAGCACGGGGCGGAGCGCTCCCGGAAGGTCGTTCGTCAGCTCGGCGAGGTCGCCGGACCGTGCGCGGCAGAACGCACAGGCCTCCACGTGCTCCATGACCTGCTCCGCGACCCCGGGCGGAAGTGCCGTACGCGCATAGGCGGGCAGCCGGTCCACCGTGCGGCGGCACTCGGCGGGCGTCCCAGGACGCAACTGGACCAGGAGGTACGACAGGCGCAGACCCTCCCGTGCCCGGACCGCGAGCGCGGCGGCCGCCGCGCGGTCGACGCCGAGCAGGGGGGCCAATTCGCCCGGCTCGCGGCCCTCCACCTCCGCCAGCCAGAGCACGCGCCGCCAGCGAGCGGGCAGCCTCCCGACCGCACGGGACAGTGACTCCACGAGCCCCCCAAGATCTAGTCAAATCGCCGCCAGGCAGGAGATACCACCCTAACGACGCGATCAATGACATAGACCGATTTTTACGGTTCGTGTCGGGGCGGCCCCGCGCTCAGACTGCGGCCAGCGCCTCGATCTCCACCCTGAACGCCGGATGCACCAGACCGCTGACCTGCACCAATGAGCTGGCCGGCGGTAGCGCGGACGAAACGTACTCATCACGTACCCGCCGGAAGACATCAAGGTCACCGAGATCCGTCAAGAAGACCGTCAGTTTCACGATCTGCTCCAGTCCGGCCCCTGCCGCGGCCAGCGCGCCGGCGAGGTTGTCGAACACCTGCCTGACCTGTGCCTCCGCGTCGTCCTTGCCGACCGGCTCACCGGCCGCGTTCACCGGCACCTGGCCGGAGACGACGACCATCCGGCCCTCGAACGCGACGGCATGGCTGTATCCGTTGACCGGCGGCAGGCCTTCCGGCCGTACGTAATGCTCCCGCATGAGCCCTCCCCTCCGCTCCGCTGCTCCACTCCAAACCCGATCATGATCACTCATCATGACCACGCGGCCGGAGTCGCCCTCGCGGAAGCCACGGGCGGCGGGCGC
Source organism: Streptosporangiaceae bacterium (assembly GCA_035765195.1). GTDB lineage: Bacteria > Actinomycetota > Actinomycetes > Streptosporangiales > Streptosporangiaceae > CALAED01. The sequence continues at coordinate 183,198 of DASTYC010000010.1, read as the reverse complement.
GGGTCGCCGCGATGTCACGCGAGGCCGAACATCTCCGTGTAGCGGCCGGCGAACAGGTCCGTGCCCTTGTATTGGGATGTCGTCTCGGGTCCGAGCACTCCGCTGCCCGGGAGCTGCGAGACGCCGCCTGTCGGTCCCAGCGGGAGCAAGATGAGCGGCGGCGGCACCTCGTACGTGGTGAGGTCGCCGCCACCGGTGATGAGCGCCTTGATGTTGGCGGCGGCCACCTCGGCGTGCCGGCCGGCCGAGCCGCCGCGCTTGGGCTCGGGCAGGTTGGTGACGTCGCCGACGGCGAACACCCTGTCGTGTCCCTCGATCCGCAGCTCGGGGGTCACCTTCAGGTAGCCGTCCGGCTGCCGTGCCCCCGCCAGGTCCGGGCCCAGGTAGTCGGTGGCCGGCGCGACGCCGTAGCAGCGGAACCAGACGTCCGCCGTGATCTTCTGGCCGGAGGTCGTGGTGACCGTGAACGTCCCGGCCGCACCGGGCCGGCCCGGAGGCTCCTCGGTCAGCGCCGTCCCGAGGACCAGCTCGACGTCCAGCGCGGCGAGCTGGCGGCGCAGCTCGGCCCGCATCTCGTCGTCGTACTTGCCGGACACGATGTCGTCGAGCGGCTCCACCACGGTCACGCCCTTGTCCGGCCAGACGGCCTTGATCTCGCCGGCCAGTTCGAGACCCACCGGTCCGGCGCCGAGCAGCAGCACCCGGCCGGCCCGCCGCAGCGCCTCGCGGGTCTCGTGCAGCTTGGCCTTGGCCGCCGCGGAGTCGTCGACGTCCATCTTGGCGGGGTACGGATAGGTCGACCCGGTGGCCAGCACGATGTAGTCACCGGTGACGCGGTCCCCGGAGCCGAGCGTGACGCCGTCGGAGTCGACCCGTACGGCCCGGTCGCGAATCCACCGGCCACGGTGGAGCAATCCGTCGTAGGGGTAGAAGACCTTGTCGGTCCACTGCGGGTCGACCAGGCCGCGCAGCGCGGCGATGTTGTGCACGAACGAGTCACGGGGTTCCACGAGCACGACATCGGCGACATCGTCGAGCTCCTTGGCCACCGGCGCGCCGCCGTATCCGCCACCGACGACGATCACTGTCGCGCTCATGTCACTCCTTAGTTCGTAGACCACACTATTCGCGCAACGAACCAAACTAGTTCGCTCCACGAACTAAGGCAACCTATACTGGCTTAATGGACGACATGAGGGGGGAGCAGCTCGCGGCCGTATTGTTGCGGCTGTCCTTCATCGTCCAGCAGAGCTACCTCGAGGTCAGCCGCGAGCACGGCCTCACTCCGCAACAGGCGCAGCTGCTGTGCATGCTGCTCCCCGGCCCCGTCGGGATGGCCGAGCTCGGCGGCTGGCTCCATCTGGAAAAGTCCAGCATGTCCGGCCTCGTCGACCGCGCGCAGCGGCGCGGCCTCGTCACGCGCGTGCCGGACGCGCGTGACCGTCGGGCGTGCCAGGTGGCCTTGACCGCACCGGGCACGGAGCTGGCGACCCGCTTTTACGACCATGTCTCCCGGAGCCTGGCGGCGCTGGCCGACGGCCTCCGCGCCGACGACCGCCGGCGGCTGGCCCTGACGATCAACCACATCCTCGCCGCACACGGCGTCCCGGTCGCCGGCCTGCCGGTCGCCCGCCTCCCGGTTGCCGACGAGACAGCCGAGGCCCGCTGACGTTCGCCGACGTCCGCTGAAGTCCGCTGACGTCCGTGGACGCTCGCGGACGCGGCGGGGCTCGTCAAAGGAGGCCAGGCCCCCGCGGCGGACCTCCCGTAATGCTCCCGAGACCGGTCACGTCAGAGGGTTCGGCGGGCGGACTCTGGGACCATCCGGGTCGCGACACCGATGCGGTTCCACGCGTTGATGGTGGCGATGGCCATGACGAGCGCGGCCAGGCTCTCCTCGTCGAAATGCTTGGCGGCCTGCGCCCACACCTCGTCGGGCACTCGGTCGCCGCCCTCGCTGAGCCGCGTCGCGGACTCCGTGAGCGCCAGCGCGGCCCTTTCCTCCTCCGTGAAGAACGGAGCCTCGTGCCAGACGGACACCGCGAACAGCCGCTCGTCGCGCTCCCCGGCCGCCCGGGCGTCGAAGCTGTGCATGTCGACGCAGTAGGCGCAGCCGTTGATCTGGCTGGCCCGCAGCTTCACCAGCTCCCAGAGCGGCTTGGGCAGCGGGCTGTGCCGCAGCGCCTTCTCGAGCTCGATCATGGCCTGATACGCGGCCGGAGCCAGCTTCTCGACGTCGATGCGTTGGGTCATCGTGTCCCTCCCTGATGAGATCAAAGATCACCCTAGAAGCCAGATTGGCTCCTCAGTAGTTCCAATATCGACCAAAATGAGGGAGCCAATGTAAGGTCGTCCAGTGGACTTCCACGTCAGCCTCGACGGCCAGGGCGATCTGTCCGGGCGGATCTACCGGCAGTTGCTCGATGCCGTGCTCGACGGGCGGCTGCGGCCGGGTGAACGGTTGCCGCCGACGCGTCGGCTGGCCGGCCACCTCGACGTCTCGCGCAACACTGTGTCGCTCGCGTACGAGCGACTGATCGCCGAGGGCTTCCTCGTCGCTCGCGTCGGCGCCGGCACGTTCGTCAGGGCCGAGCCGCTGCGCGGGGCGCGGCCCGCCCGCCCGTCCGGCCCCGCCCGCCAGGCGCCCGCCGGCAGGGGCGTACGGCCGCGCGGCGTGTGGCGCTCCGTTCTGGCATCGGCCGCAGTCCCGGAGCCGCCGGCGGCTCCGGAGGGCGCGGCCGCGCCGACGTACAACTTCCGCGCGGGCGTGCCCGACACCGGGCTGTTCCCGTTGCAGACGTGGCGGCGCCTGGTGGCCGGCGAGCTGCGGTCGGCGGCCGTGCGGTCGGCGGGCGGCTACGGCGGGCCGGCGGGGCACGCCGGCCTGCGGGCCGCGATCGCGCGTTACGCCGGGCTCTCCCGCTCCGTCCGGGCCGGCGCCGACGACGTGCTCGTCACCAGGGGAGCGCAGCAGGCGTTCGACCTGATCGGCCGGGTGCTGATCGAGCCGGGCATGTGCGTGGCCGTCGAGGAGCCGGGGTATCCGCAGGTCCGGCTGCTCTTCCGGACGCTGGGCGCCCGCGTCGCCGCCGTGCCCGTCGACGCCGAAGGGCTCGACGTGACGGCCATCCCGGCGGCCGCGCGGTTGGTCTATGTCACCCCGTCCCATCAGTTCCCGCTGGGCACGCCGATGTCGCTGGAGCGGCGCGCCGCGCTGCTGGAGTGGGCCGAACGGCGCGGCGCCGTCGTGATCGAAGACGACTACGACAGCGAGTTCCGCTTCGCCGACCGGCCGCTGGAGCCGCTGCAAAGCCTCGACCGCGGCGGACGCGTGATCTACGTGGGCTCGTTCTCCAAGACGATGCTGCCGATGCTGCGCCTCGGCTACCTCGTGGCCCCCGCGTCGCTGCGCCCGGCGCTGCGTGCGGCCAAGAGGCTCGCCGACTGGCAGGGCGAGTTCACCACGCAGGCCGCGCTGGCCCGATTCATCGACGACGGTCTGCTGGCCAGGCACGTACGCAAGGCGGCGCGGCACTACGCGGCCCGGCACGAGCGGATCGGCACAGCGCTCCGGCGCGACCTCTGCGACTGGCTGGCGCCGGTCCCGTCGATCGCCGGGCTGCATGTGTGCGCCCGGCTCCGCCCGGACGTACGCGTCGACATGGCCGAGGTGCTGCGGCGGGCCGACGCGGCCGGCGTCGCCGTGGAGGATCTCGCGCGCTACTGCGCCGAGACTCCACAGCCGGGGCTCGTGCTCGGCTACGGCGCTATTCCGTTGGAGCGGATCGATCAGGGGTTGCGCCGGCTGGCGGCCTGTTTCGCGTCCGGCCGTTCCGGCTGAGGCGGTCGTTCCGACCGTTCCGGTCGTTCCGGCTGAGGCGGCCGCTGCGTCAGGACGGTAAGGGGCGCCGGCGGCGGTCCGGCGTGCACCACGCCGAGTCGCCGCGTCGCCCTGGTCAGCGCCACGTAAAGGTCGCTGTGCCCGCGCGGGGACTCGGCCAGGATCCGCGCCGGCTCGGCGACCAGCACCGAGTCGAACTCGAGGCCCTTGGCCTGCCGGACGGTCAGCACCACCACCGCCGCCTCCAGATCGGCCCGCTCCCCCACCGTGGCCTCGGGGACGACCGCGGTGATCGCGTCGCCCAGGTCGGTCAGTCGGCTCGCCGGCACGATCACGGCCACCCGGCCGGCGCCGTCGGCTCCGGCGGTCCCGGGGGGCTCGATGACGTGATCGACTTCGGCGGCGACCGCTTCGGCCAGTCGTCCGGCGAGCTCGTCGGGCGACGTCTCGACGCGCCACGGCCGTACACCGGTCTCCCGTACCGACCGCGGCGGCAGCACCCCGGGATCCACCTCGCCCAGCAGCCGCGCGGCGACCGCCATGATCTCGGCGGGCGTACGGTAGTTGACGGTCAGCTCGGCCAGCCGCCAGCGGTCGGCGACGTACGGTTCGAGCACGCGCCGCCATGAGGACGCACCGGCCAGGTCGCCGGTCTGGGCGAGATCGCCGACGATCGTCATCGAGCGGCTCGGGCAGCGCCGCAGCAGCGCCCGCCAGGCCATCTCCGACAGCTCCTGGGCCTCATCGACGATGACGTGGCCGAAAGCCCAGGACCGGTCGGTCGCCGCGCGTTCGGCGGTCGTGCGCGTGTCGGGGCCTTCGTGCCGTTCGGCGAGCCGGGCGGCGTCCAGCAGGTCAGTGGCCATCAACATCTCTGGGTCGGCGTCCACGTCGCGCGCGATGATGTCGAGCACGCCCTGGGCGTAGGCCGTGTGCCGGCGCTGCCGCTCGGCCGCGGCTTCCTCGGCCGTCCGGTCGTCGGCGCCGAGCAGTTCGGCCGCCTCGTCGAGCAACGGCACGTCCGCCGGGGTCCAGCCGGCGTCGGGGGCGCGCCGCAGCGCGGCGCGTTCCGCGGCGGTCAGGCCGGGTGCGGCGGCCGCGAGACGCTCTGGTGAGGCGAAGAGGTCGGCGAGCAGGCGCCGCGGGGTCAGCGCCGGCCAGAGCGCGTCGATCGCGGCCCACACCGCGGGATCGCCGCGCAGCTCGCGGCGGATCTCGTCGAGATCGAGGTCGCCGAGCAGGTTGGCGCCCTCCCCCGGCGCGTCGTCGCCGCCGAGCGGGTCATCGGCGAACGGATCGTGCCCGAGCCGGTCGACGAGTTGCCGAGCGAGCGCGTCGATGACGGCGGCCGCGACGATCGGGCGGGCATGGTTGTGCGGCAGCCGGGCCCGGCGCGCGCGGTCACGGACGCGGACGCAGGCGCTCCGGCTCAGCCGCAGTTCCTGGCGATCGACCATGACCTCGAGAGCTCTCTCGGGCACCCATTGGCGGTCGCGTACGGCCGCGGCGACCACCTCGGCCATGATCGGCCGCCCCTTGATCGCGGCGACCGCGGCCGGCTCGGCCCGATCCGCGCTCACGCCCGGGTAGAGCTCGGCGATGGTGGACAACACCACGGCGGTCTCCCCCAGCGCGGGCAGCACCTGGCCGATGTAGCGGAGGAAGTTGGCGTTCGGGCCGACGATCAGCACGCCGCGCTTGGCGAGTTGGTCGCGATGCGTGTAGAGGAGATACGCGGCTCGATGCAGGGCGACCGCGGTCTTGCCCGTGCCGGGGCCGCCCTGGACGACGAGCACGCCGCGGTGATCGGCCCGGATGACGCGGTCCTGCTCGGCCTGGATGGTGGCGACGATGTCGCTCATCCGGCCGGTGCGGCCGGCGTTGAGCGCGGCCAGCAGCGCCGCCTCACCGGTCAGCGCCGCCCGGCCGTCGGCCTGGTCCGCGGCGGGGTCCGCGGCGGGGTCGGCTGCGAGGTCGGCGGCGGACAGGTCGAGGACCTCGTCGTCGAGGGCGACCACCGTACGCCGGCGGGTCCTGATGTGACGCCGCAGCCGCACCCCCTCGGGGGCGACGGCGGTGGCGACGTAGAACGGGCGGGCGGCGGGGGCGCGCCAGTCCATGAGCAACGGCTCGTAGTCGTCCGTCTCGTCGAGAATGCCGAGCCTGCCGATGTAGCGGCGTTCGCCGTCGCGGAAATCCAGTCGGCCGAAGACCAGACCGTTCTCGGCAGCGGTCAATTGGGCGAGCCGTTCGGTGTATCTGGCCGTGGCGACATCGCGTTCGACCAGTGCCTGCGCATTGCCGCCCGTCTCCCGTAGCACCGCCGCCTGCCGCGCCGCCGCCTGTTCGCGGAGGTCGTCCAGCCGGCCGTACAGCATGGTGACGTACTGCTGTTCACGCGCCATTTCCGCGGTTGACAATCTGCCGTCCTTTTCCTTATAATCTGTTTAGCGAAAGCTATCGAGGTGCGCGAGTCGATAATGGCTCAAATAGCGTACCTCTTTTTTTGATGTCCGCTCAGCCCCGTTCTGGCCGGAAGTTGCCGGGGGATTGTCGGAGATTGCCAGACGTTTCCGGAGGGTTTTGTCGGACTCGATGGCTAGGCTCCGGCCAGAGCCGAGGGGAGCCCGATGCAGATGGTCACCGTCGACGACGTGCGCCGCGTCGCGCTGTCGCTGCCGCGCACCGAGGAGCACCTCATCCGAGACCACGTCAAGTTCCGCGTGGGCAGGATCGTCTACGTGGCGTTCTCACGCGATGAAAAGATCATGGGGTTCGGCTTCCCCAAGGAAGAGCGTGCCTCGCTCATCGCCGCCGAGCCCGACAAGTTCCTCATGCCCCGCCCCTCTGATATGCGCTATCACTGGGTGTGCGTGCGGCTGGCCGCCATCGACCCTGCCGAGATGCGCGAGCTCGTCATCGATGCCTGGCGCATGGTCGTCCCCAAGCGAGTGGCCGCCGCCTTCGACGCGTCCTGACGCCCCAACGCCCCGGCGCGTCGCCCGCGGGCCTGCCCTTCCGCGGGCCTGCCCTTCGCGGCCCCCGTCCTGCCGCACCGTGCACGCACGGGCTCGCCCGTACGCCCGTACGCCCGTACGGGCGGCGCCAAGGGCGATCATCATGCGCGGCGGGCCGAAGTCAAAGGCGCTTGCCGTCGACCGCCAGCTCGACGGCGGTGACGAGGTCGGCGGCCACCTCGGCGCCGGCGGCGACCTCATCGGCACTGGTCCGCGGCGTGGGCACCAAGATCGCCCGAGCCCCGGCCGCGCGTGCGGCGGCGACATCGCTCGCCACGTCGCCGATGACGACGCAGTCCTCCGGGGCGACCCCGAGCGAGGCGGCCGCCCGCTGGACCAGCCCGAGATGCGGCTGGCGGCACGCGCAGGGCTCATTCGGTGCGTGCGGACAGGTCTCCCACACGTCGAACGGCCCGAGCAGCGCCTCGATCCGGTCGTTGACCTTGGCGTCCTCGCCCGGCTCAAGCGAGTTGCCGTTGACGCTGGGCCGGCTGGTCAGCACGCCGATCGGCACGCCCAGGTGACGTAGCCGGTCGAGCGCCTCCGCCGCGCCGCCGGCCGCGACGACGGCGTCCACGTCGCCGTCGTGCGGGATCTCGTCGATGAGCGTCCCGTCCCGCTCGAACAGGACGGCCGCGGGCAGCGGCGGCCGCGTGCGCCGCATCCTTACCTCGCCCCGCAGCCGCTGGGCGATCGCGAGCGGCGGGACGGCCACGCCGCGGGCGAGCACCCGAACCACCTCGTCCGGCGTGCGCGGGCCGGGCCCGATGCGCGTCAGCACGTCCGCCGCGGTGAGCCCGGTCCACATGAGGCCCGACACCGCCGCGGCGATGCGCCCGGCGCCGGGCGGCCGGCCGGCGGCGGCGATCGCCGCGGCCGCGCACACCGCCGCTCCGCAGGTCCACACATGGCGCACGAAATCACCCGCCGGCGCGTTCGTCCGCTCCCGCCATCCGGGCCCGTGGACGCGGCGCATGAGCGCGTCGTCGGCGCGGTCGGACTGGGCGGCGAGCACCGCCCAGATTCCCACAGGCCCCACTGGGCGGGTGACCTCTCTGTCCCCTCGTACGGCCCGCAGGTCGGCCGCGCGCAGCCGCAGCGCCACGTCCTCGTCGGCTCGGTGCGCGTGCCGGAAGCGCTCGTCGAACCCCCGCGCGGCGACCAGGGCGGACCGCCGGTAGGCCATGTCGGCGCCGGTCCGGTGCGTCCGCGCGCGCTCGGCCATCTCGCGCTCCCAGTCCGTCGGCCGACGTTCGGCGGGCAGCGGCACGCGCACGAGGCCCTGGCTGACGGCGACGTCATCGGCCGGCCAGGCGAGGTCGGCGGCCAGCCGGGCGGGCCAGTCGGCGGGCGGCAGCACATCGTCGCCGACGAAGACGATCCACTCCGCGACGACCGAACGCCATCCCAGGTTGCGGGCGGCTACCGGGCCGCGCCCGCCGGAGCGCAGCGTCCGCACCCGCACCCGCGTCTCGGGCAGGTCAAGGGGGGTGCGCGGTCGCCGCCGGTCGTCCACGATCACGATCTCGGTGGGCGGCGGTCCGTCGCCCGCGTCGAGCGTTGTCAACAGTCTCGCGAGACCATGGCGCCCCGTCGCCGGGATGACAACCGCATAGGACGACACGACATACCTCCACCACAGCAACCGGCCGGCCGAACCCCGCATTTGATGTACGGCCGGGCCTGCGAAAAGGACTCACCCGCCGCCTGCCGATCGCCGTCCCGGGCGGCGGCGCCGGGGGGGCGGCGCCGAGGCCGGGCCGGCGCCGGGGTCCGCGCCGGGACCTGGCCGCCGCCGTCAGCCGATGCCCGCCCGATCGGGGACGACGCGCGGCAACGCGCGCAGCCAGCCGTCGGCCGGCTCCGGCCACCAGCGCCCGGCCACGAGGTTCGCCAGGGCCGCGCGTACGGCGGTGGCGGAGGCGGGCGCGGGCACGACGCGCGACGGCGCGGTCCCGGCGAGCACGCCGAGCCACCAGTGCCGGCGGGTCTCGGGCATGTCCTGCGGGTCGAGCACGATGTAGTAGTCGGGGAGCACGGCGGCCTCGACGCGAAGGTCGCGGATCGCGTTCTCGATGGCGACCTCCAGCCCGCCCACCGGAGCGGTCTGGTCGAAGTAGCCCACCCAAGCGTCCCCGACCCCGGCGAGCGGATCGCGGTCGTGCACCACGTACGTCGCCGACGCCCTGGTGACGATCTCGGTCACCGCTGCCGCCGGGCGGTCGCCGGCGACGACGGCGCGGACGTTATGGAGGCCATCGAGCCCGGCCACGACCCGATCGGCACTCTCCCCTGCGACCACCACGAGCGTGCTGTTCAACCGTCGCACGGTGCGGATTTTAGCCCGATGTGCGCGCCCTGCCGGAAGGCGCGGGACGCGGCGCCGGGGTCCGTCGGCACACCTCGCGGGCGCGCCCCGCTCATGTCATGCCGGTTGGAGGATGCCGCCGAAGTGGGGTATTCGGACGGGATTTTCTAACATGTCCCTGGACTTGACCAGCAACTTATCCCCATGTGCGGTCTGTGTTGCTGATGGTTCTATGACCCATTCCAAGGCGGAATCCAGGAGACCGGGATTCGTGGCCCCCCGAGTGCTGACATCCCACGCAGACCTGGCATGATAAGTAGTGATGAGTAAATCGACTTCTTCTCGTTTCCCAGTGACCGTTACGCGGCTTCCGGTCGTGCGATGCCAGATTTGCGAGCGGACGGTCGCTTACCGGCCCGGCCAGGCAAGCGCCGTGCTGACCGAGCACTACGCCAAAATGCATCCTGGCGCCCTCGGCAACTCACCGCGACGTTAGTCGCGCTACGTCAAGGGTTTTGGCAACGGCTCACTGAGGGATTTCGCATGCCTTGCATGCAAGGTATGCCTCGCATGCATCGCATGCCTTAGGCGTGGCACCATGGTGCCGTGTCGCGCGCGTCACGTGCCGCCCATGGGCGGCCGCAGGCCGCGTAGCTACTGTGGCACGCCTCGATTGGCTCGTCGTCATGATGCCCGGGCCGATCCGCCGTACCGCCGCAATCGATCGGGGCCCTCGTAGCCCGCTGGAGCCGCGGCCCGCGGCCATACCCGGCCATCCCCGGCCATCCCCGGCCGCGCCCGGCGCGGTCGCGTCGCGTCCTCGTCGCGTCCTCGTCGCGTCCTCGTCGCGTGGTGGCGTTGCCCCGTGGGCCGCCCGGCGCGAGGAGGGGAACATCCGGGCAAAAATCTTGGTCGCGGGCGATGATTCTCGGCCGTACGGGTGGTCTGTTCTCGTGACGGCATTCGCATGAACGGGAGCATCGATGGCACGGACGGCTGAACTCGACCGGCGGCAGGCCCCTACCCCGCCTACCCCGCCGCGGGGACGGACGGATGACGCGAGAAACGCGGAAGCGGATCGCGCGGCACGGGACGTAACGTACAGTCGGAACGAACGGGGTGCACCGCGAAAGGGTGCGGAAATGCCGAACAACGACGACTTCCAGCGTCTGGCCGATCCTTTCCGGCGCGAGCTGCTGGCCCACTGTTACCGCATGCTCGGCTCGGTGCACGACGCCGAAGACCTGGTGCAGGAGACCTACCTGCGGGCCTGGCGCGCCTACGACCGGTTCGAGGGCCGGTCGTCACTGCGTACCTGGCTCTACAGCATCGCCACCCGCACCTGCCTGACCGCGCTCGAACAGCGCAACCGCCGGCCCATGCCATCCGACCTGGTCGAGTGCAGCGACTCGCCGGGCGGTCAGCTGACCACGGCACCGGAGGTGGCCTGGCTGGAGCCCATTCCGGACGCGTTCACCACCGACCCCGCCGCCCCCGCCGATCCCGCCGCGATCGTCGCGTCCCGCGAGAGCCTGCGACTCGCCCTCATCACCGCCCTGCAGCACCTGCCGCCGCGGCAACGCGCCGTACTGCTGCTGCGTGATGTGCTGAAATGGCGCGCCGCCGAGGTCGCGGAGTTGCTCGGCACCTCGACGGCCGCGATCAACAGCGCGCTGCAGCGGGCACGCGCCCAGCTCGAGGAAGTGGCGCCGAGCGAGGACGAGGTCGTCGAGCCCACCGACCGCGATCAGCGGGAGATGCTCGACAGGTACGTGGCCGCCTTCGAAAACGCCGACATCGCCGCCCTCGTAGAGCTGTTCAAGCAGGACGCGGTCTGGGAGATGCCGCCGTTCCTCTCTTGGTTCCGCGGCCGGGACAACATCGGCGTCTGCGTCTCCCGCCAGTGCGCCCCCGGTGCCGGCGACCTGCGGCTGGTCCCCACGAAGGCCAACGGGCAGCCGGCGTTCGGGCTGTACAAGCGGCGCGACGACGGCGTGCACCGCGCGCACTCCCTGCAGGTGCTCACGATTTCGTCCGAGGGCATCACGCACGTCGGCGCGTTCTTCGATATCAGCCTGTTCGGCACGTTCGGCCTGCCTGACGTCTACTCCGGGCGACCTGACGTCGGTTCCGATCAGTCCGACCACAGCTCCGCGTCGCCCATGTCGTCGCGGCGATGAAGGCCGATCATGGTCTCCCTGTCCGGCGCGGTCGGACTGCTGGAACGCGCGCTCGGTTACACCCTTGGCGGCCTCGGCGCCATCACGCCGGAAGCCATGTCCCGTCCCACGCCATGCCCCGAATGGGACCTGCACGCGCTGGTCTGCCATGTGACCGACTCGCTCGCCGCGCTACATGAGGCGATCGACGACGGTCACGTGGCGCTGGACGCCCCGACCGTGATCGCCGCGGGCTCCGGCCGGCCTACCGACCACCCGGCCGACCCAGCCGATCCGGTCGCGACCTGCCGCGACGGCGCCCGCAACGTGCTCGGCTCCTGGGTCGCCGCGGACGGCATCCACGGCGCGGGCGGGCGGGGCGGCAGGGGTGCTGAGGGCGACGGCGGCGGCGAGCGGTTGGTCACCGTCGGCGACTGTCCGCCGCGAGCGGCCACCGCGGCCACGGTGGCCTGCGTCGGGGCCATCGAGATCGCGGTGCACGGCTGGGACATCTACCACGCGTGCGGGCGGCCGCGGCCGATCCCGCCGACGCTGGCGGCCGACCTGCTCGCGCTCGCGCCGGCCGTCGTCACCGACGCCGAACGCCCCTCGCGGTTCGCCGCCCCGGTGTCCGTGCCGCCGTCGGCGAGCCCCGGCGACCGGCTCGTCGCCTTCCTCGGCCGCGACCCCGGCTGATGGTCGCGGGCCATGGGCCGCGGCCGTGGGCCGTGGCCTTGGGCTGCTGCATGGGCGCGCCGGCGCCCGCTCTGAACATTGCCGCCTGTCATGCTGCCGGCACTGAATCCCCGCACTGCTGGGAAGACAGCTCATGGGGGTGTGGGCAGGGCCGGGAGGAAACGCATGACGGAGGATGCGACTGTGCTGGTTGTCTTCACAGACGTACGCGGCTTCACCAGGTGGTCAGAGGCCAATGAGGTGTTCGTGAATCTGCGTTCATTCGTCACCGGATTCATGGGCATTCTGCGCGCTCGCTTCAAGGCCCCGGACTTCGAGATACGGTCGCGCGGCGACGGCGCCCTCATCTACTCCCCGATCAGCGACGATCTCGCTCGCCGCGAGGTGACCCGCCTGCTGGGCCGGACGTTAACGGCCATCCGGCAGGTCGAGGCCGACTTCGCGCGCCATTGCGCGGAGTTCGGGCGGCGTGTCGGGCACAGCGCCGACCTGCGGCTCGGCTGGGGCATCGTGCGCGGGCGGGCGATCTCCGTGGACGACGACCTCGCCGGGCACAACGTCAACAGATGCGCCCGGCTGTGTTCCGAGGCCCGCCCGTACGGCATCGTCATCGACCGGGACGACTTCCCCGACCTCCCGAAGGACGCCACGGGGTTCACCGAGCAGTTGCGCATCCTGAGGGGAGCAGGAGAGGTGCGGGTCTGGGTGACACCGGAGATCGCCTCCCAGTTCGTCCCGCGCGAACGACTGCGCGAGACCCCCGAGGTCCACGTCGCCGGCACCTGCATAGCGGAGGACACCAGAGGCGACATCCGCCTGCTGCTCGCCCGGAGGTCCGCGCGGCGCCGACTCTTCCCCGGCCTGCTCGAGGGCTGTGGTGGTCAGCTACGGCGTTCGGAAACGTTCACGGCAGGAGTCCGGCGACATTTCCGGCAGGAGCTCGGCCTCGACGTGGAGGTCCTCGAAGATCTGCACATGTTCTACGTCATTCGCGAGCCGGGCGAGCCCGTCATCCCGGGGCTGCGCTTCTTGTGCAAGCGGATCGGCACAAAGGAACCCGCATCGGCGAACCACTCCGAGCTGCGCTGGTTCTCGGAGGATGAGTTTCGCAACCTGCCGGACGATGACTTCGTCGGAGACCTCAAGCACGAGGTCATCGAGTTGCTCGAGCGCTACAAGGTTCGCGTCTCCTGATTTCCTCTCGCCCTGACAGCCGCAGGCGAAAACTGGTGCGAACGGCACCGCCCGCCATTCATGATCGAGGGATGGGCAAGGCATGGACGTTCGACGAGATCGCGCACGCGGGACCGGAACATCTCGATCCCGCCTTCGTCGTCCGGTATGACCAAAAGCAGGGCGAGCCCGAACCGACCGAGGATCTCGCCATCCTGCGCGAGCACGGAGTCGACGAGTCGGCGACCGTCGTCGACCTCGGCGCCGGCACCGGACAGTTCGCGCTGCCCGCGGCGCGGCGCTTCCGGCGCGTCATCGCCGTGGACGTCTCCCCGGCCATGGTCGACGTGCTGCGCAACCGGGTGTCCGCCGCCGGACTCTCGAACGTCCGGGTCGTACGGGCCGGTTTCCTCAGCTACGAGCACCTCGGCCCCACGGTGGACGCCGTCCACACGCGGCACGCGCTGCACCAGCTCCCGGACTTCTGGAAGGCCCTCGCGCTGGAGCGCATCGCCCGCATGCTGCGACCGGGCGGCATCTTGCGGCTTCGCGACCTCATCTTCGACTTCCAGCCGGACGCGGCCGAGAAGATCATCGACGGCTGGCTGGCGGGCGCCGCGACCGATCCGGCGCAGGGGTACACCCGCGCCGACTTCGCCGAGCACCTCCGTACCGAGCACAGCACCTTTCGGTGGCTGCTCGAGCCCATGCTCACCGCCACCGGCTTCGAGATCGTCCAGGCCCACTTCCACGGATCCATCTACGGCGCCTATACCTGCGTGAAGCGTGGCTGACCTTCCGCGCGTCGCCCGCCTAGATGCCGAGCTCGCGCTCCGGCAGCTCGCCGAGTCGACGGGCGTCGCGCTGACCGCCGACGGCCCCTGCCCCGGCGGCCAGGTGGGCGCGTCTATGTCCGCTGGCCCGATGGGCACCGTTCCGTCCTCACCTGGCAGCCCACGGGCACCGTGTCAGACGTACGGCGGGCCGCGTCATGGCGCTGGCGGCCTGGGCGCACCTGAGCCTCCGGCTGGTCGACTGGTCGATCCGCCACCTGACCCCGTCGCACGTGACCACCTGGCTCACCATCGCCGGCGAACTCCGCCCCTGACCCCGAGAACCAACACGACCCCCACCCCCGACACCGCCATGCCCACGACCACGCCCGCGGTTATGCCCTGCCCGAGCAACGGGACCGCCAGCAGCGCCGTCACCGGCGGCACCAGATACAACAGGCTCGTCGCCGCCCCACCCGTACGCCGCCGCAGGAGAACGAACAACAACACAAGAGCACCGATCGAGTTGACCGTCGCCATCCACACCAAAGAGCCGAGTGCGCCCGCGGTCAGGGGCAGGCCGAGCCCACCGTGTGCGGCGGCCAGCGGGAACGAGGTCACCGTCGCGCCGAAGAGCTGCACCGTGGTCCCCGTCCGCAGGTCGACCGACAGCCCGAACCGCTTCTGGTACAGCGTCCCGGCGGCGAGACCGACGAGGGCGAGGCCGGTGAGCGCGTAACCGACCGGCCGCCCGCCGCCGGAAAGCCTGCCACCGACCGAGATGGCCACCCCCGCCAAGCCGAGCCCGAGCCCGATCCACTGCCGTCCGGACAACCGTTCGGCGAACAGGGGAACGGCGGCCGCGGCGACGATCAGCGGACAGGCGCTGAGCATCAGCGCGGACAGCCCCGCGGGCACCCCGTGCCCAAGGCCGAGGAAGACGCCGCCGAGCTGCACCGTCTGCAGCAAGACCCCGACGACCAGCAGGTGTGCGTAGACGCGCGGGTCGCTCGGCCAAGGAGCGTTGGTGAGGAGGGCGACCGCGCCCAAGATCACGGCGGCGAGCAGGAACCGCCAGGCCACCAGGGCCAGCGAGGCTCCGCTGCGCGCACCGATGGTGCCGGCGATGTAGCCGCTGCTCCAGATGGGGACGAACACGACCGGCAGCGCGGCCGCCACGACGCGCTCCAGCACCCCGAACCGAGTCGCCGGGCCGGCGACGCATCCGGCCTCGGGTGCGGCCACGGTTTCTCCCCTTCGTCCGTACGGTCCGTTTCCTCAACCACCGCGGCGCCGCCGATCATCCCAGCACCGGGCGCGGCCGACTTTGAGGGATGTTGGCGTCCGATCGCGGCCACTATTGGGGTTTTGTTACCCCGGCCGACCTACCGTGACAGTGAGGGCACAAATGCCGCAAAACGTGCTGTACGCAGGGGGAACGATGCCGTCCTCGTATTACGTCGCCTGGTGGAACCTGGAAAACCTCTTCGACGAAGAGAACTCGCCGCGTCGGACCGAAAAGGTCTTCCGTGTCATCAAGAACGACATCATCGGCTGGACGCCGCAGCTACGCGATCGCAAGATCAGCCAGCTGGCCTCCGTGATCGCGCAGATGAACGCCGGCACCGGACCTGACCTGCTCGGCGTGTGCGAGGTGGAGAACCGGTTCGTGCTCGAGCTGCTGGCCGACGCCGTGCGCGATCGGCTCCCTGGCCGTGACTACGGCATCGTGCACGCGGACACCAGCGACGCCCGGGGCATCGACGTCGCCTTCCTCTACGATCAAAGCCGGCTGGATGCACCCGCCGACCAGGTGTTCTTCCACGTCGTGATGCGCCGCAACGCGACCCACGAGCTCGTGCAGGTCAACTTCCGCACTCACCAAGGCCGCACCTGGGCGGTGTTCGGCAACCACTGGCCCTCGCGCAGCGGCGGCGCCTTCGAATCATCCGGCTACCGGCACATCGCCGGGGAGACGCTCGCGTTCTTCCACCAGCGCGCCCGCGAAACGCACGGCGAGGAAACGCCCGCGCTGGCGATGGGCGACTTCAACGACGAACCTTTCGATACCTCACTGGTCAAGCACGCACTCAGCACCCGTCAGCGCCGCCGAGTCCTCGAGGCGGAGACCCCTCGGTTCTGGAACCTCATGTGGCCGGTCGCCGGCACCCCTGACGGCACCTTCTACTTCAACAACGAGCCGAATCTCCTCGACCAGTTCCTCGTCAACGCCAACATGGCCGCCTCTGACTCCCCCATCGCCGCCCACCCCGACACCGTCGAGATCCTGCGATTCCCCGGGACGTCCAACCCCGGCACCTACCCCACCCCGATCCCCTTCGGCGGGATGGGCAAGAAGATCGACGAAAACGGCTTCTCCGACCACTTCCCCATCGGCATGCGCGTCACCGAAACCGACTAACCCCGCACCCACCCCATCCGAATCATCGAGCGATTCCATCGTCATTCCACCTAATGGTGCAGAGTGAGATGGACCTGGACGATGCCGGTGGGCTGCAGGCCGAGCAGTGGACTCCGTGACATCTCCGCAAGCGAGTTGCCCCTGCGACTCGGTGCGTTGGACACCTGCCCGCTAGCTCGACTAGTCAGCCCCGCACTCGCTACTTTCCGGTGGTTTGGCCCCTGTGGCGCTTGGGTGGGCTGCTCCTCCGGCGATTGACCAGCCGACGAGGGCAGTCCGCCGCTACACCCGCATGGTTAAGCTTATCGATGCGTCGTATCCAGCTAGGGGGTTGGCCTGCCTTGCTCTCGGACGCCGTATTTGTCTGGTCTCGTACCGCCTTGACAGCGCGAGCCAACCCGAGTAGCAGCGTCAATGGTGACGCTTTTTCAGAGGCCTCTCGAATAGTACGTGCTGGTGTCTCTAGGACAACGGAGTGTGCGGATGCCATTGGAGCCACGATTCCGTCGGGTGGCGGCCCTGCAGCGGCGCTTCGTCGACCGCGAAACCATGCTGGCCGCATTCGAAGAGGAACTCTCTCGGGTCGGCAGCGGCCCGCGGGTGCTGAACGTCACTGGCGTGGGAGGCATCGGCAAGTCCCGACTCCTTCGTGAGTTCGCTGAGCGCGCCGGCAAACGTTGCCGCGTCGCCTCGCTTGATCTGCAGATACCGGCGCATCGACAACAAGAGGACGCGCTCGCGGTCCTGCGGTTTCAACTGGGCGAACGTGATGTACGGTTCGATCGTTTCGACATTGCCTACGCCGTGCAATGGCAGCGGCTGCACCCGCATCTTCGAATCAGCCGCAGCGATCTGCCGTTCGCCGAGCACAGTGAAGTTCTCACTGAGGCGATCGACAGCACCGCCGGGGTTCCGGTCTTCGGAACCGCCGTTCACTTGCTACGTCTATTAGAGAAGGCCGCCTCCAGCCAGCGACGCCGCCGTCGTATCAAGATCGATGAAACGCTGCGCCAGTTGGACGAGCTCCCGGGCGCGGACTTGGTTGACGCGGTGACGTATCTGTTCGCCGAAGACCTCCGAGAGGCCACTACTGATAAGCCCTACGTGATCCTCATCGACGCGTACGAGGCCCTGGGCCGGTCGGCCACCGCCGGAGTGTGGCTGCGGGATCTGGTCGCCCAGTTGGACCGCGGGCTGGTGGTCCTCGCTAGCCGTGAGCCCTTGGGCTGGGAATCATACGACTCGGAATGGTCGCGGGTGATCCGTACGGTCGCCATCGACGGATTGCCCATGCCGGCTCGACTGGAATTGCTGGCAGAAAGCGGCGTAGCCGTGCCTGACGAGCGTCAGGCGATCGCACATGCCAGCGCCGGTGTGCCGTTCTATCTGCATCTGGCGGTCGACACCGGACGTCGTACCGGGGCGGTGTCGACGGAAGAAATCCTGCAGCGGTTTCTCCAGCATGTAGGCGCCGAGCAGATACGATTCCTTGAATTACTCAGCGTCGCTCGAATGTTTGACTTTGGCATTTTTCAGGCGGTAGCTCGAGCATTCCAGCTGCCTGGTCATCGTATGGCGTGGGAGTCGTTGACCTCCTTTTCTTTCATCTACCCGGCGGGGCGTGATCTGTTTCAACAACACCAACTCATGGCCGCCGCTCTGCGTGAGCGCCTTTCCGAGGAGCTGGCCCGCGACGTGCATCGTGTCCTCCGTACCGAGTGGGACAATCGGACAGACAGCGGCGCCGGAGATGGAGTGGCGGCCCTGCGGGAGGCCACCTTCCACGGACTGCAGGCAGCCGATATCTCCAGCGAGGAACTGCTCGAGCGCGCCGACCGAATCAAGGCCGCCGGCGGCTCCCAAGAGGTAGCCGGAATCGTCGCTGACCTCCGGGCCTACCTCAGTGAACGCGACGCGGGCGAGGATCTGACCTCGACCGCCCACTGTCTTGAGGTTGAAGCTGCCGTTTTGTTGGGTAATGCCACGCGCGCAACCCTCCTTACCCCTGACCAGGATTGGCGACTGGATACCGTCGTGGGCGCTCGGCTGGCCGTGGCCGCCGCCCATGGCCGGCGTATCGCCGGGGAGACGGCGGCGGCGCTGAGCATCTATTCCGCGATCTGGGATGCCGATCGTGGCCCAACTCGACTGGTGGCAGGACTGTGGGCGGCGGACCTGCATATGGCCCAAGGCCGATTCCACCAAGCCATCGATCTATGTGGCCATCTGCGCGAACGCGCCACCGATCCGCTGTTACTAGGGGATGTCGTCCGCCTGTTGCACCTGGCCCACCGGTTCGCGTGGGACTTCGCCGGTGCTCGCCGATACATGGACGAGGCCGCCAACCTCTACGAGCGAGCGGACACGATTATCGGCCAGGCCGCCATCCAGACCAACCGGGCGGAGTTGTTCGCGTGGATCGACCCGGCCGGCGCCGTGCGCGAGGCAGCCGCGGCGATCGAGGTCAACACCGATCTCGGGATCATGCATGAACTCGGCAAGGCATATACCGCCTTGGGGCTCGCCCATCTCGCTCTCGGTGACCTTGATACAGCGACCGACGCGCTGCGTCAGGCCTGTGCGGCGCTCGAGAAAGCCAGATACCGATCAGGGCGAGCGCGGGCCGAGCTTTTCCGTGCGCTGCTGTTCGCGCGGGGTGGCAAGGCCGACTCCGCGGCCGCCGCGGCAAGGTGGGCTGTTGACGAGTTCCTCGCCGTCCAGGTCTACCCCACGTTGATCATGATGGCCGATCACGTCTTGGACATGCTAGATCGGCCGGACGGGACGGTACGCGCCGCGGCCGCCGATGCCCGAGCGAGCATCCAACCCTTGGGCACGGTGGCCGCTATGGAAGAGCGCATGACGAGCCGAATCGCAGCCATCCTCAAGAGGTGATCCATGGCGACGAACCCGCTGGAGTTGTACCGCTTCGCCGTCGAACATACCGAGAGCGCCGCCGGCTTTTATAACCGCAACGTCTTAGCCCCCTCGGATGCGGGCCCGGTTATCGTGCGCATTCCCATCCACAACGCTGATGACATGGACTTGCGCGTCTGGCCAGAACACCAAGTCCTCACCGCGATAGCCCCGTACGTCTCTGCAGCTCCCAGAGTGCTCCACGTCTCCAAGTCACCGGCCTACCAAATCCATTCGTACGTGGAGGGAAAGCTCCTCGACGACGTCGCGCCCAAACCTGAACGGGTGCCCGGCTTCGTCCCCAGCGATGTGGTCGCCCTCTTCCGGCAACTCACCAACGTTCCGCGGGAACGGCTACCAACCCTGCCTCTCGATTGGCCCCGAGACGAGGACACCGCCGAGTTCGCACGGAAGCTGTCCGATCTGACCGCCAGCGTCTATGCGACCTTCCACCACGACTTCGCCTCTGTCTTCTCTGCTATTGGAATCCCAGATGACCCGCTCGCTCCGGTTCTGGCGAGTTGGTCCTCCCTGACCCGGCGGCCCTTCCGGCTGGTCCACGCGGACGTGCATCGCAAGAACATGATCCTCAGCAAAGAGGGAACTGTCTTCCTCGACTGGGAGCTGGCTCTGTGGGGCGACCCGCTATATGAGTTGGCCGTCCACTTCCATAAGATGCGCTACCAGCCCGCAGACTACGACGCAGTGCTACAAGGGTGGCTTCGGGCGATCCCACCCGAGTGCACCCGCGGATGGGAAAACGACCTCGCTATCTACTTGGCCCACGAACGCGTCAAGTCCGCCATCGTGGACACGATCCGCTACACCCAACTCATCGCCAGCGGGACTCTAAGCGGCGACGAGAAAAGCCACCTCGTCACCAAGCTCGTCGACAAACTAACTGTCGCCGGCAGCACCTGGGGCTGGAAGGACACCCAACACAGCCATATCACTCCTCATGCCGTCGAAGCCGCCATCCACTCCTGGAGCGGTACACCCCGACGCCGATAAGGCCAAATAGTGGTCGGCCGAGAATCGGCTCACGTCGAGTCTATTGCCATTGACGAAAAGCTTCATAGCGTTCTTCGACTGCCTGCTTGCTCGGGCGGTGGGCTCGCAAGCGCGGAAGGGTCAATGGGATGCCGTGCATCTCCTGGAGCCCATGACGCAGCATCGGACCGTCGATCTCTTCCAGGATATCTCTGCGGACTTGAATTACGAAGTCTGGTCTTATGCCGAGAAAGTTCTGATCGTATGCGGCGTGATGGATTTTGCAAAGTGCCAGACCGTTGGAGACTGCCGGGATTCCTTGCGGATGCTTATCCGCAAGGATGTGCGCAGCGTCCAGGAGAGCGACATGCCTCAGGCGGCACATCGCACAGCTCATCCCATACGCCTGGATTACACGTTCCCGGAATACCGGTTGGTGAAGTCGCTGCCGTGTGAGCTGCTCGGCGTAGCGGCGCTGAACCAGGTCGCCGAGACGACTTGAGTGCGCGATATGAAGCTGCGTCTCATTCAGGGCGACAACGAACTGGAGCTGCTCCGGTTCGTCAGCGACAAGCCAGACGGGATAGCGCGGGAGATACAAACCCGCTTCAATTCCATAGAACCAGATCAGTGGGACCCGCAACTCATAGGCGCGCCGGAGCGCGACATTGTCGGGTTGGCTAGGGTCGGTACCACGGTACTTATAGCGCAGCAAACCATCGGGGCCTGGTGCGTCTTCATAGGGGACTCGTCTTCGAGCCGGCGTGTAAGTCGTCAGGATGGACAGCGCAGCGAGCAGGGCGCGCGGCTTACGTATCCCTCGATTCTGGTCGATCAGTCCAAGTCGTCTGCCCTCGAACTGGAAGGCCATGAGTTCGTCGCGACGCACGAGCGGGTTATCGGCCGTGCACCGCCTGTCGAGCCACACCATGGCTGCTGCCCGCACCCGTTGATCAAGTTCGTCTGTCAGCTGACTGACCATAAGAGCCGTTTTACACCTCAACGGTGCATACTAGCTAGATCATGTCCATGCGGAGGGATTTCTGTATGGTCCGGAGTTGTACCGTTCACTTCCACCTGGACGTGCTGGAAAACGCCGCCTGGGATGCGGCCAACTGTCGCCATGGCGAATCGAGCCGAGCACCGTGCTGTTCGATCTCTCCGACCCCCGAGTTGGTCACGCTGCCAGCGTTGGTCCCGTCCGAGTAGGACTCGACTGATCGGAGGCGACAGGGCTCGCCTGGAACCTCATGTGGCCCGTCGCCGGCTCACAGGACGGGACGTTCTATGTCAAGAACGAGCCGAATCTCCTCGACTAGGTGCTCGTCAATGACAACATGGCTGGGTTCCGGACTCTCCCATCGCCGCTCGAATCTGAGATCACGTCGCGACGTCGTCCGCTTCGTGTGCGATTCCGTCGCAGAAGGTAGTTAGCACCTCGGCGATACGTCGGGCTTCGGCACGCGTAAGATCCAGCCTGCTGTCACCGAAAACGATGTCCATGCTGATCTTAGTGGGTCCCGGATCCGCATCCAGCGGACATGTCCAGGATACGAGGCCTATCTCGACGGCAGCAGATCTTCCCATTGCGCCCGTATCCGACGTCTCGACTCGGACTCGCCCGCCATGGTGATGGAATCCATCGCTGGAATGTGTTGTCGCTTCAGAGCCAAACTGGTGGTCTTGAGTGCACCATCGCGGGCACGGCCGCAACTCGATAGTCTGACCGTCGCGCGTCCTCACAATCTCCATGGCAGACACCCTGTTGTAGAGAAGGCCAGACTGTCCCGGCAATGCACTATTGAGTGCAGCACTGAGCTATTGGAGCATGGCCAGGTGCTTGAGGTGACCGCGGGCGTCGCGGATCTCCGGCACTGTCATCCATCGGGACGACGCGGCGAGCACCTCCTTTAGATAACCGTCCAGCCTCCGGGAGTTGACGAGGGGGGCAACGTGGGCGAGGCCCACCATGCGATCGGCCGCGAGCGATGGCTGAGACATCCCCAATGCGGCGAGCACCTGCTGCGCCAAGCAACGGCTTTGGAGAAGTGGCGATGAGTCCCCCAGCAAGGTGATCGCCTCGTTGAACGTACTGTATGCCTCCGTATGCAGCGCTAGGCTGTTCAGCACTATGCCTACGCTGACCATCATGTCGGCGACATCGAATGATGGTTGACCCGTGAATCCTTGCTCCTGAAGTGGTGCCTGGATGCGTGCCAGTTCGTCGCGCGCAGCGTGCTCCTGGCCGCGCACCAATGCCAAGGTTCGCGCCCTTCTTAGCTGCATCCATGCATGCTGGGCTTCCGGGACATCGGGAAGTCGCGAGCCGTCTCTGGCATACATTAAGGCCCTATCGGCGATTCCACGTTCCATGTTGATACCCGTAAGCGCGCTGAAGGCACGGGACTGTGCGTCAGGACTCTTGCTGCGCTTAGCCAACTCCAAGGCGAGCCGACCGACATTTTCCCCCGCATCGAAACGACGCGCATCATTCAGTATCCAGACGGCTTCTGCGGCAAGCTCCGCCGCCGCTTCCTGAAGCTGCCTGTCCCGGCTCGTCACCGTCGGCGCTATTCGCCGAACATGGTTCATGGCGGTGGCGGCAATCGTTCCCCCGCCGTGTTCATGCACCGCCTGAGTGATTCGTCGAGTCAGTTCCCGCACATTCGTTGGATCCTCATAGGGTCCGACCTTGGGAGATGGGACGAACATCACGGAAGCCGCCGCAGTTACAAATTCTCTGCGTTTCACGGGGGTTTTCTCCCTTTTGGGGCGTATGACCACTTCCCATCCTATGCCTGCCAGCAGCCGGGACAACCTGCCGATCGACGGGTCGCGATCGCCGCGCTTGATCTTCGATATCCAGTCGCGAGGTACGCCAAGTTCGCGGGCCAGTTGGGATTGCGACCAGCCGCGTGCTTGCATGATCGACTTTACGGCTTCAGCGAGGGTGCGCGACTCCATGGAGCTGCACTGTATCCGGAGTGTAGGTGAATGACTACGGATCTTGTCGAAATGCAGACGGCCCATCGTCACGCGACTCATCCCACTCGGCTGGGAGGAGGGGACATAGGTGAAGTCCTCCCAGCCATCAAGAGACGATCGGATCTCGGCTTGCCGTGATCAGTAAGCCGTGCGACGTAGGACGATATTGGGCGCTGGGCAGCGGACATGGGCGCGGCGCCAGCGCGCGGGATCGAGATGGTGGGTCGTCGAGGTCGATGGGCGGAAGCTGACTTATGACCCGGCTTGGTCGGCGAGGTCGAGGAGGGGGTTGATGTACACGCCGTGGCCGTACCAGCGGGCTCGCTCGGCGAGGTCGAGGGCGGTCTCGCGGATCACGGTCGGGTCGGGCTCGGCGGCCAGCGCGGCGAGTTCGGCGTCGATGATGGCGATCGCCCGGCGGCGGGCGAGGTCGTGGATCGGGGGCGTCCTGAGCGCGACGGGGAGCGCCTCGTAGGCGTCCAGGTCGCGGGACGTACGCACATAGGTGAGGGTGGACTCGATCAGGTTCTGGATGAGGCCGTCACGTGCGGTGGGCAGGTGGTGGAGCCAGGCGGCGAGCAGGAGGCTCGACGAAACGGGGAGAGGGTGGTCCGTCGCGATCAGGGCCGCGACCCGTTCGATGAGGCGCTCCGAGGTCTCCGGGGTGCC
Source organism: Streptosporangiaceae bacterium (assembly GCA_035765195.1). Taxonomy (GTDB): domain Bacteria; phylum Actinomycetota; class Actinomycetes; order Streptosporangiales; family Streptosporangiaceae; genus CALAED01. The sequence goes on along the minus strand of DASTYC010000010.1, from coordinate 159,249 downwards.
GAACACGGACAGGAGGGCGGCGGCGTCGCGCAGGGTGCTAACTGAGGCGGGGGGTTCCGCGGCGACGCATCGTTCGACGAGGGCGGCCAAGTCGGCTCGGCGGGCGAGAAGCGCCCGGGCGAGGGCCGGGCGCTCGGCCGCGGGCGGCGTGCCGGGCTCGGCGGGCAGCAGGCCGGCCGAGCGGGTCAGCGAGCGGACCTGGTGGAGACGGTGCAGGCGGCCGACCCATTCGTCGGCCAGGTCCGCGTCGTCGAGGCGGCCGATGAGGTAGTCGCGGCAGCCAGGGTGGGCGAACGTCACGGAACGGTCGTCGGTCAACCGGATCCAGGCAGGTTCCAGCGACGTGATGGCCGTCCGCCAATCCCGGAGATCGGGCGCGAGCGGCCGGAGTTCGGCCAGCGGGACGGGCCGGGCCGGGTGCGTGGCCAAGGTCAGCGCGATGTCCTGCGCCAGCGGGCCGAGGGCGTCGAAGCTGACCGACCAGACCAGCTCGGGGTTGTCCAGTGCGCCCAGGATCTCGTCGAGCACCTGGTCGGCCGTCGCCGCCGAGAGGCGGCGGGCGGTGATCGTCTCGATGAGCCGGGGGTTGTACGAGGGGTGCCGCGCGATGGCGGTCATCCGGTTGTCGGGCGTCAGCCGGTCGCGCTCGCCCTCGGGCAGATCGGAAAAGTGCAGATGGTTGAGGAGGATCTCGGCCCGACCAGCGGGCTCATAGGTCTCGAGCGAGATCGTGTAGCGGCCGGGGTCGGCGGCCAGTTGGCGGAGCCGGTCGCTGATCGCGATCGATGCCTGCCGCAGGACCTGCTCTCGACTGGTCAGGATGAGCCGCTTGTCTCCGGCGTTGCGGCGGACGTAGGAGATGAATCGGACGAGGTCGGCGGCCGCGGCGCCGGACAACTCCAGCGTGGCCTGGCCGAGGAAATCGTCGCAGTAGAAGAGCTGCCGAGTGGTGGGGTGCGCTGCCGCCCAGCCGTCCTCGATGCCCGCCGACAGGTCGACGATCTGCCAGCCGTCGCGCGCCGCGGCGAGCGTGATCATGTCCGCCAGGAAGGTCTTGCCCGCACCGGGAGCGCCGGTGACCAGGCAGACGCCCTCCGCGTCGAGGATGTCGCGCACCGCCTCGTACGCGGGGGTCGCCACCCAATACCTGGCGCGGTGCGCGGCCTCCGCCAAGAGCGCGTCGCCGCGGCGCCACCGGCCCGCGTGCAGGATAGCGTCGAGCGCGGCGGTCGAGGAGAGCCACAGCTTGAAATGCCGTCGTTCGACGTCGGGGTTGCGGCCGAGCGCGTCGTTGAGGGCGCGCGGCCCCCAGACGTCGTCGTGGGGGATGCCGAGGATGCGCGCCACCTCGTCCTCCCGCGCGGCCGACAGATCATGCGAGGTGACGAACACGTAGCGGTCGGCGAGGCGCACCGCCGGCTTGCCCGCCTCCTTCCGTACGGCGGTGAGGAACGTGGCCGGGCTGGATTTGCGGTAGTGCTTGCACTGGACGATCGTCGTGTGCCCGTCCGCCGTGACCTGCCGCAGGTCGATGCCCTGGTCGCGACCTTCGGGGTAGCTGTGCAGGCGCAGGCCGAGGTCGGCGTTGAGTACGTCGCCGACCAGGTACTCGAAGTCGGTCGGGGACAGCGTCCGGAAGTCGTATTCGGGCATCGACCCCAGCCTCGGAGAACGCACGGTTTTTGTCGGTGTCGTCGCCGATAATGCTATTTGGTCGGTCTGACAGAACGGGGAGCGTTCTTGGACATCACTCACATGACGTACGCGCGGGTCGCCGCCGACGCGATGCCGCGCTTTCCCCACTTCCGTCCCGTCGAGGACGGCGTCATGGGCTTTCTCGGTGACCATGTCAATTCCTTGTTCGCGATGGCCAACACGCCGGACGCGACCCCTCCCGGCAGATTCGCCCGGCACGACGCACAACGGCTGTTCCGCGCGCTGCACACAGGCTCGGATGCCGAATTCCTCGCCGCCGCCGACGTGCTCACCAAGCGGCTGATCGCGCGGATGAACCGGGCCACGGCGGAGGGGCTGCTTGTCTGCCTGCGCGCCGAGACGGCGGATGGCACAGGGCGCGTGGCCGGCGTGCTCAAACTGCAGGTTGTCGCGCCGAACGCGGCGGTGCTGCGGGCACTCGATTCAGGAGAAATCGTACTCACCGCCGTCAAAGATCTGCTCGACAGTCCCGGAGATCTGCAAAAGGGCGCGCTCGTCACCTCCGCATTGCCGGCCGGCCAAGTCCTTTGCGGCGACCGCGTCGCGCACATGGCCCGGTATTTTCCCGAGGCGTTCGACATTCAGATCTACTGTCGGCCGAGCGTCGCGGCGAGAGCATTCTTCGATGCCGTCGAAGAATGCGCCGGATCGCTCATTTCCGAGGTGGCCGCCGCCTGGCCGGCCGTTCGGCCGGGAACGCCGCGCGAGGTCCTCGCCGAACTGGGCCACAAGGTCCCCGGACTGACCGCGACGCTGCGGGCCGACATCGCCGAACGGCTGGAGACGGCGCCCCGCCCGGTCGCCCGGCTCGACACGGCGCGCACCGTGAAGGAGACCTACCAGGCCGGCCAGATCACGATCTCCGGGCCGATCGAGGAGATGCGCCGGCACGTCCGGGTCGCCGAGCGGCCGGAGGGCGGCTGGCAGATCAGCGTCGACTCGACGGACCGCCCGGCACCGGGCCACCAGTAGCGCCGGCAGGCAAGGCGCGGGAAAAGGCCCTGCCCGTTTAGGGTGGTCGCTCTTATCACGCACGAACTGGGCGTTTTCACGCTGCTTTCAACATTCTTTGCGCGGCATGCGCGCTGGCGTATGGTCCGGTGGGAGCGCTCCCAAAGAGATGGCGCCCTACCGGAGGACCTCGTGACCAGAACAACTGGCCGGCGGGCCCGCGCGTTGATCGCCGGTTGCGCCGCCGCCATCCTCGTCCTCGCCAGTCAGTCGATCATCGGCTCCGCCGCCCACGCCGACGATCCCCCCGAGCAGCTGAAGAACGGCGGCTTCGACAACGGCACCGCGGGCTGGTTCACCTACGGCACCACCGACGTGGGCGCCGGAGACGGGCGGCTGTGCACGACCGTGCCCGGCGGCCTGGCCAACCCGTGGGACGCCGGCGTCGGACAAAACGACGTCCCGCTCGTGAACGGCTCGTCCTACACCCTGTCGTTCGACGCGTCCGCCGACCCCGGGTCGACGTTCCGCGCGAACGTCCAGCTCGGCGTAGACCCGTTCACCTCCTTCTTCTCCCGGGACATCCCGCTGACGGCGGACGCCCAGCACTTCGAGTTCACCTTCACCGCGACCGCCGACTCGACCGCGGCGCAGATGGTCTTCCACGTCGGCGCGAACGCGGCCGGCTACCGCCTCTGTGTCGACAACGTGTCGCTGCGCGGCGGCGAGGCGCCGGAACCGTTCGAGCCGGACACCGGGCCGCGGGTACGGGTGAACCAGGTCGGCTACCTGCCGCACGGCCCCAAGAACGCGACGCTCGTGACCGACGCGACCGACCCCCTGGCGTGGTCCCTGAACAACGCCGCCGGTGATGTGGTGGCGAGCGGCAACTCGACACCGCGCGGCGTGGACGCGGCCTCCGCCCAGAACGTCCACACCATCGACTTCAGCTCCTTCACCGGCTCCGGCACCGGCTTCACGCTGCGCGCGGACGGCGAGACCAGTCACCCGTTCGACATCTCCGGCACGATCTACAAGCAGCTGCGCTCCGACTCGCTGCAGTTCTTCTACATCCAGCGCAGCGGCATCGCGATCGACGGCTCGCTGGTCGGCGACCAGTACGCCCGGCCGGCCGGGCACGTGGGCGTGGCCCCCAACCAGGGCGACACCGACGTGCCGTGCCAGCCCGGGGTCTGCGACTACCGGCTGGACGTCCGTGGCGGCTGGTACGACGCGGGCGACCACGGCAAGTACGTCGTCAACGGCGGCATCGCCACCTATCAGCTGCTGAACACCTTCGAGCGGACGAAGACGGCGTTCAGCGCGGGCGGCGGCGCGGCACTCGGCGACGGCACGCTGCGGGTACCCGAGCGCGGCAACAACGTGCCCGACATCCTCGACGAGGCGCGCTGGGAGCTCGAGTTCATGATGCGCATGCAGGTCCCGGCCGGTCAGCCGCTGGCGGGCATGGCGCACCACAAGATCCACGACCAGAACTGGACCGGGCTGCCGCTCCAGCCTGAGGACGACCCGCAGCTGCGTGAGCTGCACCCGCCGTCCACGGCCGCCACGCTCAACCTCGCCGCCACCGCGGCGCAGTGCGCCAGGCTGTACGCGCCGTACGACGCGGCGTTCGCGGCCAAGTGCCTGACGGCGGCGCGGACCGCGTACGCCGCCGCGAAGGCGAACCCGGACCGCTTCGCCAGCGACGCCGACAGCAACGGCGGCGGCGCCTACGGCGACCGCGACGTCAGCGACGAGTTCTACTGGGCCGCCGCCGAGCTCTACCTGACCACGTCCGAGCAGCAATATCTCGCCGACGTGACGGCGTCGCCGCACCACACCGGCGACGTGTTCACGGCGACCGGGTTCAACTGGCCGGCCACGGCGGCGCTCGGCCGCCTCGACCTGGCCACCGTGCCCAGCGCCCTGCCGGCAGCCGACAAGCAGCGGGTACAGCAGTCGGTGGTCGCCGCCGCCGACACCTACCTCGCGACACTGACGGACGAGGCGTACGGCCTGCCGATGCCGGGCTCCAGGGACAACTACTTCTGGGGCGCGAACAGCAACATCATCAACAACCTGATCGTGCTCGCGACGGCATATGACCTCACCCGCGACCAGAGGTACCAGGCCGGGGCGGTGCAGGGGATGGACTACATCCTGGGCCGCAACGCGCTCAACCACTCCTACGTCACGGGCTGGGGCGACGTGAGCTCGCAGAACCAGCACTCCCGGATCTTCGCCCACCAGCTGGACGCCAGCCTGCCGAACCCGCCCGCCGGATCGATCTCCGGCGGCGCGAACGCGAACCTCGACGACCCGTTCGCGGCGAACCTGCTGGCCGGATGCGCACCGCAGTTCTGCTTCGTCGACGACATCAACTCGTTCTCGACGAACGAGGTCGCCGTCAACTGGAACTCGGCGCTCGGGTGGATCTCGTCCTTCCTCGCCGACCAGGGCGACGGGCGGGTCCCGGCGGCCGGCACCTGCAAGATCGGGTACGCGGTGAGGAGCGCGTCGTCGGGCGGGTTCTCGGCCGATGTGACCATCACCAACACCGGCTCGTCGGCGATCAACGGCTGGTCGCTGCGCTGGGCGTGGACCGGTGACCAGAAGGTGACCCAGAGCCGGTTCGCGAGGGTGTCGCAGTCCGGTGCCACGGTCACCGCCACCAACGTGGCGGCCAACAAGGTGATCAAGCCGGGTCGCTCGGCCACCTTCGGCATCACCGCCACGACCGCGAGCGGGACCACCGCGGCGCCCGCTCTGTTCACGCTCAACGGCGCGTCCTGCCGGTAACCACCGGCCGGACCTGGACGTAGGCGCCGGCGCCTGCGGCGGCAAGACATGGGGCCGTCGCGGCGTCGGCGCCTGCCGCCGTTGGGAGCAGCCGCACGCCAACCGCGCCGCCCGTCGCCAACCGCGCCGCCCGTCGCCGCCCGTCTCCAGGCGCCTCGCCGCCCGTCTCCAGGCGCCAACGGCCGCCATCACCGACGGAGCAGGCGGGCGGCGCTTCTGACCGGCAGCTCCTGACGCTTTGACAATAACTATTGTCGGTGGCAGCGTGGAGAGATGTTCGACGTCGCCGTGATCGAGGATCCCGCCGCCGCGGAGGTATCGCTCGATCCCGTCCGCGCCCGGCTACTCGCCGAACTCGCCGAGCCCAGCTCCGCCACGATGCTCGCGGCCAAGGTCGGGCTGGCTCGCCAGAAGGTCAACTACCATCTGCGCGCCCTCGAGCGGCACGGCCTTGTCGAGCTCGTCGAGGAACGCCGCAAGGGCAACGTCACCGAGCGGCTCATGCGGGCCACCGCGGCCTCCTACGTCATCTCGCCCGCCGCGCTCGCCCCCGTCGAACCCGACCCCACCCGCGCCCCCGACCAGTTGTCCGCCCGCTGGCTGCTCGCCGTCGCGGCGCGGCTCGTCCGCGAGGTCGGCGCCCTCATCACCGGCGCCGCCAAGGCCAACAAGCGTCTCGCCACGTACGCGATCGACGCGAACGTCCGCTTCGCGAGCGCCGCCGACCGGGCCGCCTTCGCCCAGGAGCTCACCACCGCGATCACTCGGCTCGTCTCCCAGTACCACGACGAGACCGCTCCGGGCGGGCGCGACCACCGTCTCATCGTCGCCCTGCACCCCGCGCCCGATCCCGACAAGCGCGGGTAGGCGGGCCCCGCTCGGATCCACGTCCGACGAGATCGCCGGTTTGTGTGCTTTCATGCTGCCTCAGACGCGAACCCACGCATCAGGAGGCTCGGGGATAATGTCTCTCAACGAAGAGCTCAGCCAGACGTTCAAGGAATTCGATCAAGACGGCGACGGGTACATCACAGCGGTGGAGTTCAAGCTGGCCATGACGGCGCGCCGCGAGGAGATCGCCGGCGACGAGATCGACTCGATCTTCGAACACGCCGACAGCGACGGCGACGGCAAGATCAACTTGATCGAGTTCATCGTGGCCTGGGACGCCTGACAGGTCGGTCTTCCCGGCACTCTTCGTAAATCTCGGGAAAAGCCGTCCCATAGCGTTCGCGTGGATCTTTACCCTTCCATGGGTTCGACCTGCCGATGTATGGATCAAATGCCTCTTGGGGGTGATCTCCTCACCCCGTGGAGGTCAGTTGTTCAAAAGGCGGGCATGGCCCCTCAGGGCCCGGTTGATGGTGCTGACCAGCAGCCTCGTGGCGCTGGTGTGCCTCGCTGTGAGCGTCTTGCTGCTGACCGGATTCCACAGCAAGGCGAGCGACGACCGGACGGTCGAGGCCGCCGCCACCGCCCGCCGCGTCATCCCGCTGATCAAGCGCGGCTCGCTGCCCCGGGTGCTGCCCGCCGACCACGCGCAGGCCATCCAGGTGCTCGACGCGCGCGGCCGGCTGGTCTCCTCCACCGCGCAATTGGCCGGCAAGCCGCCCATGGCCACCTTTCGCCCCGCCCCGGACACCGTCCGCACGCAGCAGGTCCGCTGCCCGCCGCGCGGCCTGGAGGGCTGCATGGTCGTCGTCTCGTACAGGGTGTTCGATCAGGGTGGGGACTGGTTGATCTACGTGGCCAACGACACGGTGGCGTGGTACGTCGATCCCACCCTCGTCGGCGTGTGCGTCGCCGCGTCCGTGCTGCTCGTGGCACTGACCATGTTCGGGACCTCCCGGATGGTCAACAGGACGCTCGCGCCGGTGCGGGCGATCCGCGGCGAGCTCGCGGACATCACCGCCACGGACACCGGCCGGCGGGTTTCCGTTCCGGAAACCGACGACGAGATCAGGGCAATGGCCGAGACGGTGAACGCCACGCTGGACCGGCTCGAAGGGTCGGTCAAGCAGCTCCAGCGCTTCACCTCGGACGCCTCACACGACCTGCGCAGCCCGATCACCGCCATTAGAGCGCGCATCGAGGCGGCGATGCTGGACCCCGAGGAGGCGGACTGGCCGGACACCGCCCACAGGGTGCTCGAGAGCCTGGACCGGTTGCAGGCCATCGTCACCGACCTGCTGACACTGGCCCGGCTCGACGCGGGGGTCCCGCGCGACGTCGACACCATCGACCTGCCCGGCCTGGTCTCCGCCGAGGTCAAACGCAGCCAGCGGACGAAGCAGGTGCGGATCGACCTGCAGCCCAAGGTGACCGTGGTCGGCGATCGCCTCCGGCTCAACCGGCTGCTCACCAACCTGCTCGACAACGCAGAGCGGCACGCCAGGTCGCAGATCTCGGTCAGCGTCCGGGCCGAGCACGATGTCGCCGTTCTCGAGGTATGCGACGACGGCACCGGCATCGCGCCCGAGCATCGCGAGATCGTCTTCCAGCGGTTCGCCCGGCTGGAGGCCGCCCGGCACAAAGATGTCAACGGCACCGGCCTTGGACTCCCCATCGCCCGCGAGATCGCCAAGGCCCACGGCGGCACGCTGACCATCGAGGACAGCTCCGTCGGCGCCCGCTTCGTGCTCCGCATCCCGGTCCACCACGAGCCCTGACCGCCCCTGCCTCAGGACGTGCCGGCGATGACGTCGATCAAGACCTTGCCGACGACGTGGTCCTCGACGGCCGCGTGCGCCTTGGCGGTCTCGGCCAGCGGGAAGTGGTGCAGGGGCAGGCCGGCGTCCTCCCCCGCCCGCAGCGCGCCGGCGGTGACGGCGGCCGTCACGTCGGCGATCGCGTGCTCCTTGGCCACGTCCGGCATGGTGTAGACCAGCACGAACTGCCAGCGGGTGTTGGGCACGAAGAACTTGCGGATGGGCAGCACCACCTCGGCGCCGCCGTCGGTGGCATAGGCCGCGACGACGCCGTTCGGGGCGATGACCGCGCCGTCCACGTCGACGTTCACCGCCGGCGACACCTCGACGACGATGTCGACGCCGTCGGGCGCGGCGCCCCGGATCGCCGCCGCGGCGTCCTCGGTGCGGTAGTTGACCGTGTGATGGGCGCCGGCCGCGGTCGCCAGCCGCGCCTTCTCCGGGCTGCTCACCGTCGTCACGACCGTCGCGCCCGCCCAGCGCGCCAGCTGGATCGCCGCGTTGCCGACCGCGCCCGCGCCGCCGGCCACGAGCACGGTACGGCCCGACAGCGCGCCGGGAGCAAGCCGGTCAGGCCCGCCGTCGGCGACGGTGAGGCAGCGGTGCGCGGTGATGGCCGGGATGCCGATGCTCGCGCCGAGGTCGAAGGAGGCGCCGTCGGGCAGGGGCACCGCCTGCCGCTCCGGCAGGACCACATACTCCTGGGCCGTGCCGCCGGGCCGCTGGTGGGCCGCCTCCCACAGCCAGACCCGCTCACCGACCCGCCCGGAGTCCACGCCGTCGCCGACCGCGTCGATCACGCCGGACCCGTCTTGGTTGGGCACCTGCTCGGGGAAGCCGCCGCCCGCCGTCGCCGAGCCGCCGCGGGACTTCCAATCGGTGGGGTTGACGCCGGACACGTGGACCTTGACCCGCACCTCCCCGGGCCCGGGCTCCGGTACGGGGCGTTCGACCAGTTGCAGGACCTCAGGGCCGCCGGTGCGCGTATAGACGATCGCCTTCATGCCGTCCCTCGACTCTCGGATAGAACGGATGGATCAGATGGGTCGGATGGACCGACCGATCTTCCCTCCCGAATTACAGCACCGCCGCCGCCGCCCGCCGGCCAGGGGGCGGCGATGACACGGCGCGGGCCGGGCGGACACGGCACCGGGGCGCCGGCACGGTGCCCCGCCATCACCCGGATGCGCAGGTCGTACGCACCGAAACGCGGGTACAGCGGTACGCAGCCCGCCGCGGTCACGAGCGTCCGGCGGCCGACCGGGGTCCCGATCAGCGACAGCTCGTCGAGGAGCACTGGCCGGTCGAGCCGAAGCACCCACCACCCCATCCGGCGAGCGCGTGCCCCGGGCACCGCGTAGTAGTCGAGGACGGCCTCGTTGGGCGAGGCGACCGCGTACATGGTGAAGCGACGTCCGGCGGCGGCGAACAGCTCGGCCGTGGGCGCCCGGTAGGCGGAGTGCACATAGGCCAGCGCGAACGCGCCGGACGCCGGCAGCGGGCGGGCCGCCACGGGGCGTCCGGTCGCCGCGTCGAGCGCCACGACCGACCAGGCGCCGGGGCCGGGCGGGGCCGCGCCGCCAAGGGACAGCGCCGCGGCGGCCAGCACCGCCGCGGCAGGCACCAGCCTCGCAGGCACGCCCCCCGCAGACGCGGCCCCGGCAGGCACGCCGCGGCCGCCGCCTATCCGCCGGAGAGGTATCGCTGGGCTCCCGGGTGCAGCTGTACCGGCGTGACCTGCCGCGCGATCTGCCTGTCGAGGTTCTTCGCCTCGGGGTGGATGCGGACCAGGTCGGCCTTCCTGTCGAACAGCAGCTTGGTGAGGTCGAAGGCGAGGTCGTCGCTCATCTTGTCGCTCACCAGCAGGTAGTTGGCGACCCCCACGGTCTTGACGTCACCGCGCAGGCCGTACGCCGAACCGGCGATGGTGATCTCGCGGTAGACGTCGCCGTACCGCTGCCGCAGCGCGCCCAGCAGGTCGGTGGTGTCGACCAGCGTGACGTCCTTCTTCGTGCTCGTCAGGTCGGTGATCCCGGCGGTCGGCACGCCGCCGGACCAGAAGAACGCGTCGATCGTGCCGTCCTTCATCGCCTGCACCGACTCGTTGATGCCGAGCTGCTGGGCCCTGATGTCGCTGGACGGGTCGATGCCGGCGGCGGCCAGCATGCGCCGCGCGATCACCAGGGTGCCCGAGTTGGGGGCGCCGATGCTCACCCGCTTGCCCTTCAGGTCGGCGACCTTGGTGACTCCGGAGCCGCCGGTGGCGGCGAGCTGGGTGTAGTTGTCATAGATCCGGGCGAGCGCGCGGACCGGCTGCGGCGAGGAGAACGACTCGCGACCCTGTACGGCGTCCGCCGCGGTGTCGGCCAGGCTGAACGCCACATCGGCGCGGCCCGAGGTCACCAGCTTGATGTTGTCCACGGACGCCGAGGTCGCCGACGCGGTCGCCTCGACGCCGTCCAGATTGGCCGTGATGAGCTTGGCGTAGCCGCCGCCATAGACGTAGTAGACGCCGGTCGTCCCGCCGGTGGCGATCGACAGCCGGGTCCCCTGCTTCGAGCAGCCGGCCAGGGCGGAGGCCGCCAGCACCGCCGCGGACAGCATGATCATGATTCGTTTCATGTGCGGGGTTCTCCTTGGGGTGAGCGGGATCTCCTCAGCGCGAGGTGGACGACGACCGCAGCGCCGAGCGCGCCGAGCCCGGCCAGCACCGGGGCGGCCTCGAGGTAGAGCAGCAGCACCGCCGCGAGCGCGCACAGCGCGCGCTCGGGCCACCGGGCGGGGCCGAGCAGCCAGGCGCCGGTGACCGCGGCCAGCGCGGCGATCGCCACGATGGACACGGCGGTGGCGAGCAGGACGTCCGGCCACGGCTTCAGCCCGAGCAGGGCCGCGCCGTTGTCGGTGAGGACGAACGCGAACGGCACCAAGAACGCCGGCAACGTATAGCGCCAGGTCATCATCATCGTCCGGAACGCGTCGCCGCCGGTGATCGCCGACGCGGCGACGGCCGCGAGCGCGGTGGGCGGGCTCACCTCCGACAGCACCGCGTAGTAGAAGACGAACATGTACGCCTCCGGCGCGGCGACGCCGAGGCCGGTGAGGGCGGGCGCGATGATCACCGCCGCGATGACGAACGACGCGGTGACCGGCACGGCCAGACCGAGGACCCAGATCGCGACGCCCGCGAACAGCGCGGTGAGGGCCAGATGGCCGCCGGACAGGTCCACCACGATGTCGCTCAGCTTCAGCCCGAGCCCGGTCAGCGTGACGACCCCGACGATGATCCCGGCGGCCGCGCAGACCGCGGTCACCGGCAGCACGCCCAGCGTTCCCTGGACCAGCGCCACCCACAGCCGGCGCGGGGTCAGCCAGTGCGAACGGTCCAGGAACGACAGCGCGAACGCCACGACTGTGGCGATGACCACGGCCTGGAACGGCGAGCGGCCGATCGCCATCAGCAAGACGATCAGCCCCAGCGAGCTGAAGTGGTAGCCGAACCGCAGCAGCAGCCGGCCGAGCGACGGCGCGTCCACCGGCACGGCCCGCGTGCGCAGGCGGCGCGCGTCGATCTCGATGGCGAGGAACACCCCGACGTAGTAGAGAATCGTGGGCACCAGGGCGTACAGCAGGACCTTCAGATAGCTGATCCGCAGCAGCTCGGCGATGATGAACGCGGCGGCGCCGAGCGTGGGCGGCGACAAGATGGCGCCGATGCCCCCGGCCGCCATGACCCCGCCGGCCTGCTCGGGCGGGTATCCGGCCCGGCGCAGGATCGGCCACGACACCGACCCGAGGCTCACCGTGGTGGCGACCCCGGACCCGGACACCGTGCCGAGCAGGAATCCGGCCGTGGTCACCGTACGGCCCGGCGCGGTGCGCGAACGCCGGAAGGCCGCGAAGCTGATGTCGATGAAGAACCGGCTCGCCCCGGACAGGTCGAGCACGGCGCCGTAGATCGTGAACAGCACGATGTAGGTGGCCGCGACGTCGAGCGGGACGCCGAAGAAGCCCTCGGTGCCCATGTAGAGGTGGTCGACCAGGCTCGGCACGTCGAAGCCGCGGTGTCCGATCTCCCAGCCCAGCGGAATGTAGTCGCCGTAGTAGGCGTACACGAGGAAGGCGACGCAGATCGCGGGCAGCACCCAGCCGACCGTGCGGCGGGTGGCCTCCAGGACCAGCACCGTCAGGGCGATCCCCAGCACCATGTCGGTGCCGGTGGGATCGGTGCCCCGGGTGACGAACGCGTCGAAGTCGAGCAGCGGGTACACCAGCACCGCCACCGACACGGCGGCGAGCAGCCAGTCGGCGACGGCGGGCCGTTCGGGCGCGTTGCGCCGTTCGGGCGCGATAGACCCTTCCGATGTGGCGGGCCCCGCTGACACTTCCGGTGCGGCGGGCCCGCCGGACTCGGCGGTGGCCGCTTCCCGGTCCGGCTCGCCCTCCCCTTCCCCCGGCTCGCCGGACCGCCGCCGCCCACGCGACCGGCGCGACCCCCGCAGCCCGCGCAGCCGGCGCAACCGGGCGAGATCAAAGCCGGATCGGTAGACGAGGAAGGTGAGCGGCAGCGCCACCGCGAGGAACGTCATGCGGTACTGCAGGACCGCGACCGGGCGGAACACCACCAGCAGCGCGTAGCACGACAGCAGACCGGCCGCGGCCCAGACGAGTCCCTTGGGTATGCCGGCGAGTTGCCGCGCGGGTCGTTCCTGCTCGTAGTCCTGCGCTACGTCTGCCCCCGGTGCTGCCGCGACCGTCATTGGGGGCGTCCTCCTCGCGAAAGCTGACCCGGGCCTGCGCGCGCCGTCACACTCTAAATCCAATTGGATGTGGTGGCCATGTGCTGCTAACGATTCCGCAGCTTTCCGGCGTTCTGCCGCCCTTCCGCTCTTACATAGCGATTCGTCCGCGTCTTGTCGCCATTCCGTCCATCGCCACCCCGTCCATCGCCATCCCGTCCGTCGCCATCCCGTCCGTCGCCCTCTCGTCCGTCCGGGCGGCGGCCGGCCGTTGTCACGTCAGGACTCAGCGACCCAGAGGCTGGGGAGGTTGACCACGATGGCCTCCTGGGTGCTGCGCGCGATCACGACGACGGCCTCCTCGTCGGGCGAGGGGTTCTCTTCGCGATGCGGCACGTACGGGGGAACGAACACGTAGTCGCCGGGCGCCGTCTCGATGCGCACTTCGTCGCGGCCGTCGGCGAACACGAACACCGGATGGCCCGACACCACGTAGATCGCCGTCTCCGACTCGCCGTGATGATGATCCCCCGAGTTGCCGCCCGGCGCGACGTGCGTACGACCCATCCACAACCGCCGCGAGCCCGCGGTTGTGCCGGAGATGGCCGCGAACCTGCGCATACCCGGCGTCTGCGCGGTGTCCGCGCTCAACTCACCGGCCCGGATGTGCTCCAGCCGCGTCCCGTGCGAAGATCGCCTGTCGTCTGTCACGACACCGATCCTCGCACCGACGGATGAACCGCCCCGTCCCGGGCCCCGTACCTCCCCGGGAGATTTCGGTGATCTCGTCGAGGCCCACCCCCGGAGGCGCAGATGAGAAACAAAGGCACCAGGGCCCGCCCACGGAGCGGCGCGAGCAAGGTCGGCTGGAAGGGCGGCGCGATCGGCGCGGCGCTCGGTCTCGTCGGCGCGGCGGTCTACGCCCTGCCCGGTACCTTCCACGGACAACAGCAGCAGGGACGTCAGGTCGCGGTGACCGACCGCACCGACGGCCCCGCCGCCGACCCCGGCTCGGTCGCCGCCACGCTGAGCCGGCGGCTGGGCGCACGGACCGCGGGTTCGTACGTCGACCGCGCGACGGGAGGCATCGTCACCACGGTCACCAACGCCGCCGACGCGCGCACCGTACGGGCCGCGGGCGGCACCCCCAAGATGGTCTCCTACAGTGGCGCGGACCTGACGAAGGCGACGACCGCCCTGGGGAACATGGTGACCACGCCGGGCACCGGATGGGCCGTCGACCCGGCGACCAACCAGGTCGTGGTCTGGGCCGACCGGTCCATCGGCGGCGCCCGCCTGACCGCCGTCCGCGCCGCGACCGCACGGCTCGGCGACATGGCTCGGGTGGAGCGGATCTCGGGCCGGCTCACCACGCTGGCGCGCGGCGGTGACGCGATCTTCGGCGGCGGCTCCCGGTGCTCGCTGGGATTCAACGTGCGGAGCGGCAGCCAGTTCTTCTTCCTGACCGCCGGCCACTGCGGCAACATCGCCAACGCCTGGTTCGCCGACTCGGCGGGAAGGTCGCGGCTCGGCACGACGGCGCGCAGCAGCTTCCCCGGCAACGACTTCGCCATCGTTCGCTACGACGCGGGCGTCGCCCACCCCGGGACGGTCAGCCTCGGCGGCGGCAGCACTCAGGACATCACGCGGGCCGCGAACGCGGTGGTCGGGCAGTCGGTGCGGCGCAGCGGCAGCACCACGGGCGTGCACAGCGGCCGGGTGACGGCGGTGAACGCGACCGTGAACTACCCCGAGGGCACCGTACGCGGGCTGATCAGGACCACCGTGTGCGCCGAGCCCGGTGACAGCGGCGGCTCGTTGTTCGCCGGCAACACCGCGCTCGGGTTGACGTCGGGCGGCAACGGCGACTGCCGGACCGGCGGCACGACGTTCTTCCAGCCCGTGACCGAGCCGCTCAGCGTCTTCGGCGTCAGCGTGTACTAGTCCGGTCACCGGGTGCCTGCCCCCATCCGACCGCCGGGGTGGGGGTGGCCGCATTCGGCCGGGAGCCGACGGGGAGCCGGGCGACCGAACGTGATTATGGTGCGGGCGGGAGTCCGTCGGAGCACCGAGGAGCGTGGCATGCGCCCGTACGGCATGCGCGGTCGGCGTTGGGTAACCGGAATCGCGGCGGTGGTGATCGGCTGCGCCGCACCGGCGGCGGTGCCGGCGAGTACGGCGCATGCCGCGGGCGAGGCGCCGGGCGCACCCGGCGGCGGCTCGTCATGGACGACCGGCGAGAAGATGGCCATCGGCACGTCCGCGAATGCGACGTCGAAGGTCTGGTTCACCGTGGCCAAGGGCGTCATGTCGGAGGTCTTCTATCCGCGCGCCGACGTGCCGAACGTCCAGGACCTGCAGTACATCGTGAGCGACGGCTCGACGTTCGTCGAGCTGGAGCGCGACGCGACCACGCACGCGGTCTCGATTCCGGATGAGCAGGCGCTCGAGTACACGGTGACGAACACGGCCACCAGCGGGCGGTATCGGCTGACCACTACCTACGTCACCGATCCGGCCCGGGCCACCGTGCTGATCAGGACCCGTTTCCAGTCACTGGACGGCGGCGCGTACAAGCTGTACGTCCTGTACAACCCGTCGCTGGCCGGCGGTGGCGGCAACGACACCGGCGCGTGGGACGGGGCCAACGGCGCGCTGGTCGCGAGCGACGGGCAGCCGGTGTTCGGCGCGACCGTGGCCTCCGCGCTCAAGTCGTCCGTCGCCTTCTCCGCGCACTCGACGGGATACAGCGGCACATCGAGCGACGGCTACACCGATCTCGCGGCGGATCGCGAGCTCACCAACCAGTACGACACCGCGAGCAGCGGCGGCAACATCGTGCAGATCGGCCAGGTTCCCGTCGGCGCCGACTCGACGTTCACGCTCGCGCTGGGCTTCGGTGCCGACCGCGGCGGGGCGGTCGCCGCCGCCAACGCCTCGCTGTCCGCCGGCTTCGGCGCGGCCGAGTCGTCGTACCGCTCCGGCTGGGCGGGCTATCTCGCCGGCAAGCCCGTGCCGGCGAGCGTCTCCGGCGACACGGTGCGGCGCCGGACGTACCGGGTGGGCCTGATGAGCCTGCACGCCATGGAGGACAAGACGTTCCCGGGCGCCAACGTCGCCGGCCT
Source organism: Streptosporangiaceae bacterium (assembly GCA_035765195.1). Taxonomy (GTDB): domain Bacteria; phylum Actinomycetota; class Actinomycetes; order Streptosporangiales; family Streptosporangiaceae; genus CALAED01. Next base: position 143,211 of record DASTYC010000010.1, on the reverse strand, counting down.
CGCCACGCCGTGGGGCGGCTTCGTCAACGGGGCTGCGCTGGGCGACGGCTACCACCGGGTGTGGGGACGCGACCTCTATCAGCAGGGCACGGCGCTGCTCGCGGCCGGCGACGCGGCCCAGGCGAGACGCATGGCCCAATGGCTGTGGAACCGCCAGCAGATCACGGCGTGGACGCAGGGCGACGGCGTCTGGTACGGCCCGGGCTCCTTCCCGCGCTACTCGCCGGTCGGCGGGGTGAGCGGCGCGACGCCGCAGCAACTCGGCTGCTGCGAGCAGCTCGACCAGGACGCCTTCGCGATCGTGCTCGCCTGGCAGACCGGGCTGACCGACGCGGCCACGTGGAGCAAGATCAAACTTACGGCTGATCACATCGTCGACTTCGGCCCCGCGACGCCCGGCGAGCGATGGGAGGAGCAGGCCGGCGTCTCGCCGTCCACCGTCGCCGCCGAGATCGCCGGGCTGGTCTGCGCCGCCGACACCGCCCGCCGCAACGGGGACACCGCGAGCGCGGCCACGTACGAGGCCACGGCCGATTCCTGGCGGAACGGGCTGGACGGCTGGACCTTCACGACCACGGGCTTCTTCGGCGATCACCGGTACTACGAACGGATCGAGCACGACACCAACCCCAACGACACCTTCGCCCGCGGTTTCGCCGACGGGACCTGGTGGGAGCGCGACATCGTCGACGGCGGCTTCCTCGACCTGGTGCGGCTCGGCATCCGGCCCGCGTCGCACCCGAACGTCACGGCCTCGCTGCCGGAACTCGACGCTGTCGACTCGGTCACCACGCCGAGCGGTGACGTCTACTGGCACCGGTACAACCACGACTCCTACGGCGAGAGCCAGGCCGACGGCACCGGCTGGCCGGCCGGCCACGGCCAGCTCACCGGGCGGGCCTGGCCGCTGCTGTCGGGCGAGCGCGGCGAGTACGAACTGGCCGCCGGCCGCACCGCGACCGCTCAACTGCGGGCGATGGCCGCCGCCGGCAACGCCGGATATCTGATCCCCGAGCAGGTCTGGGACCGGGCGAACCAGTACGGCTTCACGTTCGGCGAGGCCACCGGTTCGGCGGCACCGTTGGCCTGGGCCGAGGCGCAGTACGTCCGGCTCGCCCTGTCGATCGACGCGGGCCGGCCGGTCGACACCCCGTCGATCGTGGCCGCCCGGTACGGCGGCTGATCCGGCCGACCGGCTCGTCAGCCGGCGATCGCGTGCGCGAGCCGGTGGAGTCCGGCGGTGATCTGCTCGGGGGTCAGCCGACGCCGCTGGAAGGCGTAGAGCTCGGGGGCGAGCGGCGCGAGCAGCATGTCGGCGAGCGCGTCGCGATCGGGGACCTCCGCTTCGGCGAGCAGCGCTCGCACGTGTGCCCGCCAGAAGCCGTACGCCCCGGTCGCGAAGCGCCGGGCACCGGTTTCGGCGCCGAGCGCCAGGTGCATGTGCCGTTCCAGCAGGTCGGCCATTGCCGCGTAGAAGGCGGCGAGGCGTTCGGCGGGCGGCGCGCCCGGGGGCTCCCCCGGGCCCAGCGGCCCGGGCCCGCGCAGCAACCTGTCCTGGAGGTCCCGTTCGTGCTCGTCTAGCAGGGCCTCGGCGATCGACGCACGGTCGGGAAAGCGGCGGTACAGGGTGCCCTTGCCGACGCCGGCGGCCCTGGCGATGTCCTCCATGGTCACCCGCGCCGGGTCGCCGGCCGCGAACAGCTGCTCCGCGGCGGCGAGCACCCGGGCCCGGTTGCGCGCCGCGTCGGCGCGCTCGCGCCTGGGTGCGGTGTCGGCCACAACCTCAGGCTAGGGAATATCCGGACCCAGCGTCCACTTATACTCTCCTGACTCAGTAAGCGGACGATGCGTCCGCTTAATTATCGAGGAGGGTCCGTGGAGCTCTTGATCCTTGTCCTCGCGCTCGTCGCGGGCGGGCTGCTGGCCGTCCAGGCCGCGGCGAACCTTCAGCTGAGCACGGCGGTGGGCGGGCCCATCGCCGCGTCGCCGCTGCAACTCGGCATCGCGGCGGCACTGCTGTTCGTCGTGGCCGCGGGCGTCGGCACGCTCAGCGCGGTCACCGGGCTCGGCGACGTTCCCCCGTGGCAGCTGCTGGGCGGCCTTGCCAGCCCGCTCTACATCACCGCCGGCATGCTGCTGTTTCCCCGGCTCGGCGCGCTGACCAGCGTGGGCCTGTTCATCGCCGGTCAACTGCTGGCCTCGCTCGTCATCGACGGCTTCGGGGTGCTCGGCGTCCGGCGTGAGGGACTGACCGTGGGTGCACTGATCGGCGCGCTGGCCGTGGTGGGCGGCACCGCGGCGATCGTCCGAGCGCAGCGAAGCCCCGAGGGCGGCGGCTCGACAGCCCGCGGCGCGACGCGCGACGGTGGCGCGGTCGCGGGCGGCAGGTTCTGGTGGGTGGTCCTTGGGCTTGTCGCCGGGGGCGGCCTGCCGGTGCAGGCCGCGATCAACGCGCGGTTGCGCGCCGAACTGGACGCGCCGTTGACCGCCGCCGCGCTGAGCTTCGCCGTGGCGACGACGGTCGCCGCGCTGGTCCTGCTGATCTTGATCGCCGCCCGGCGCGGTACGGCGCCGAGGCTGGATCGTACGCCCGCGATGCCGTGGTGGGGCTGGCTGGGCGGCGCGGCGGCCGCCGTCTACGTGACGGTGAGCCTCCTCGCCATCCCGCTCATCGGCGCCGCGGCGACGGTCGCGGTCACCGTGGCTGGACAGCAACTCGCCTCCGCGGCGGTCGACCACTACGGCCTGCTGCGGCTGCGGCGCCGTCCCGTCGGGACGGCCCGCCTGCTGGGCGTGCTCGCCCTGCTCGGCGGCGCGGCGTTCATCCAGTTCTCGTGACCGCGTCGATTCGTCAGATCGGCCCGGTTTCTCCTGGTCAACGGCACCGCCCACCCGGAATCGCCCACTGTGGATGATCCCGGTGGCGACAAACGCCATCCGGAAGGTTCCCCTCCGTAATATTGCAAAGTACAACCGAGAAGCGTTTTCTCTTCACTGCGGCCATGGGGGCACTTACCTGGCATTTCTCCCGTTCCGCAATGCCTACATGACATCAAGTCACAATATGGAGTCAATGCTTTCTTAGCCGCGAGAGCGATTTCCGTGTTGAATGGGATCCTCGTGGTTGCAGCACCCCCGGATGCTTGGAGGGGCGGAACGGAGGATGGTGCGATGACCCCAGGACCACACTCGACGCATGCCCGCGCCTACGGCAAGCCCGCGGGGGCCACGGCGATCGATCATAGCGGCGCGGCCCGCGACAAGACGTTGGCGCACGACGAGACGTTGGCGCACAGGGAGGGGCAGCTCGCCGCCGGCGAGTGGCTCATCGAACGCCTGCGGCCCGGGGCGCGGGTACTCGACGTGGGATGCGGCACGGGCGTCCCGACGGCGCGTCAGCTCGCCGACGCCGGCTGTGACGTCACCGGCATCGACGTTTCGGAGGGGATGCTTGAGCTGGCCAGGCGCGAGGTCCCCGGAGCGGCCTTCCTCCGTCTCGACATCGCCGACGTGCCCGACGTGGGTCCTTCGCGGGGCGGGTTCGACGCCATCGTCGCGTTCTTCTCGTTGCTGATGCTGCCGCGTACGGAGATCCCCGCGACCCTGCGCCGGCTGCACGACCTGCTCGAGCCGGGCGGGTACTTCCTGTTGAGCATGGTCGAGGCCGACCTCGACGACGTGCCGATCAACCTGCACGACTGCCCCATGCGGGTCACCGGCTATCCGGGCGCCGAGCTGCGGGCGCTGGTCAGCGAGGCGGGCTTCGAGGTGCTCGACCTGCGCCATCTGTCGTACGCCCCGGCCGAGCCCGAGATGCCGCCCGAGGTGCAGTTGTTCGTCTACTGCCGCCGTCCCGAACGGACGCGGCGCAGGCGGTGACGACCGGCCGTTGACGCGGCACCCGATCTGGGAGACAGTCACTTCGGCACGATTCGGACGACGTTCGTGATCTCGGACAACGGGGCCCATCGGCCGATCAGGGAGGACCCATGCGCCGACCGTTTCGCCGACCTGGCAAGCGCTTGCCGAGATGGGTGTCCCTGGCCGTCGCGCTGGTGCTCGCCACCACCGGATTGACCGGCCTGACCGGCGTCCCCGGATCGAGCGGGGCGGCGGCGACCGCCGGCGCGCCCGCGCAGCCGGCCCGAGCGGCGGCGCCGGCCCCAGGCGCGCAGCCGGCCCGAGCGGCGGCGCACACCGTCGGGTTCGACCATTACTCGCTGACGATCGACGGGCACCGGCTCTACCTCTGGTCGGCGGAGTTCCACTACTGGCGGCTGCCCAGCCCCGACCTGTGGCGCGACGTGCTCGAGAAGCTGAAGGCGGCCGGCTACAACGCCACCTCGATCTACTTCGACTGGGGCTACCACTCGCCGGCGCCGGGGGTCTACGACTTCACCGGCGTACGCGACATCGACCGGCTGCTCGACATCGCCGAAGAGGTCGGCATCTACGTCATCGCCCGGCCCGGCCCGTACATCAACGCCGAGACCGACAGCGGCGGCTTCCCCGGCTGGCTCGTCACGCAGCGCGGCCGGGCCCGCTCCAGCGCGCCCGACTTCACCGCCGCCTACCGCGACTGGCTGCGCCGGGTCGACCGGATCATCGCCCGGCACCAGATCACGGACGGCGGCGGCCCGGTGATCCTCTACCAGATCGAGAATGAGTACGGAAACAACACCGACGCGCAGTACATGCAGGACCAGCAGGCGCAGGTACGCGCGGACGGCATCACCGTGCCGCTCACCCACAACCACTGCTGCGGCCCGTCCACCTGGGCGACCGGACCCGGCTCCGTCGACATCCCGGGCCGAGACAGCTACCCGCAGGGCTTCAACTGCTCGACGCCGGACCGCTGGAACGGCGTCAGCACGCTGCCGCGGTTCCGCGACGACGCGCCGATCTTCACGCCTGAGTTCCAGGGCGGTTCGTTCGACCCCTGGGGCGGCCCGGGCTACGACAACTGTCGCACGCTCACCGGCCCCGACTTCGAGAAGGTGTTCTACAAGAACAACATCGCCGCCGGCGCCACCCTGCAGAACTTCTACATGACCTACGGCGGCACGTCGTGGGGCTGGCTGGCCGACCCGGCCCAGGTCTACACCTCCTACGACTACGGCGCCGCGATCAAGGAGGACCGCGAGCTCACCGCCAAGTACGACGAGACCAAGCGCCTCGGCTACCTCACCCAGTCGTTCGGGCCGCTCACCAAGACCGATCCGATCGCGTCGCAGGCGCCCACCAGCCCGGCGGTGCGCGTGGACGGGCGGGCCAATCCCGACGACAACACACACCTCTACGTCGTACGGCACCGGGACAGCACGGCCACGACGACCGACCGCACGCACATCGCCGTCGACCTGTCGGCGAAGCCGGTCTATACCCACGACGACCCGGACGGCGCGCTGGCCTACGCGGGCGCCGGCTGGAGCCACGTCGCGAACGAGAGCTTCACCAGCGGCGACTACAAGAACACCGAGTCGTTCAGCGACCAGGCGGGCGACAGCGTGACCGTCACGTTCACCGGCACAGCCGTACGGTGGATCTCCTCCTACGACGCCAACCACGGCATCGCCGACGTCTTCCTCGACGGCACCAAGGTGGCGACGGTGGACGGCTACGGCGCGTCCAAGCAGTTCCAGCAGGTGTTCTACGCGGCGAGCGGGCTCGCCGACGGCCCGCACACGCTGCGGATCGTCGCGACCGGAACCGCCAACCCGGCGGCGTCCGGGACGTTCGTCGTGGTCGACGCGATCGACGTGCCGGCCGGCGCGGGCTCCGGCGCCGAGGACGTCTACCCGTCGGTGCCGCAGCAGCCGGGCACGGACATCACCCTGGCCGGACGAGACTCCAAGCTCATCATCGCCGGGTACGACATGGACTCCCAGCGGCTGCAGTACTCCACCTCGGAGCTGATGACGCACGGCCACATCGCCGGCCGCGACGTGGCGCTGCTGTACGGGCGGTCCGGGCAGGACGGCGAGACCGTGCTGCGCTACGCCGCCGAGCCGTCCGTCACCGTGCTGTCCGGGTCGGTCCAGCACACGTGGGACGCCGCTCGCCGCGACCTGCGGCTGAACTACACGCACGGCGGGCTCGCCCGTGTCCTCGTCACGCCGACGGGCGGCGCGGCAGGCGATGACGCGGCACCCTTGCTGCTGCTCATCGGCACCGACGAGGTCGCAGCGCAATTCTGGCGCCAGGACACCGCGGCCGGGCCGGTGCTGGTCCGCGGGCCCAAGCTGGTCCGGTCGGCGTCGCATGCCGCCGGGGTGCTCGCGCTGCGCGGCGACACGACCGCGGCGACCGACATCGAGGTGTACGCGGCGCAGACCGTACGCACGATCACCTGGAACGGCGCGCGGGTGCCCACGCCGCGGCGCGGCGACGACGGCGCGCTCACCGGGCGGCTGGCCGGGCCGCGGCCGGTGACGCCGCCCGCGCTCACCGACTGGCGCTTCCGGCAGGAGTCGCCGGAGGCGCGGCCCGAGTTCGACGACGGGCGCTGGCGGCTCGCCGACAAGGCGACCACGAACAACCCGACGCAGCCGTCGGCACCGCCGGTGCTCTACGCCGACGAGTACGGCTTCCATCACGGCGACGTGTGGTACCGCGGCCACTTCACCGCGCACGGCGAAGAGACCGGCGTGAGCCTGTCGGCCATCACCGGGCGGGCCGGCACCTACTCGGCCTGGCTCAACGGCACGTTCCTCGGCAGTACGGGCGACCGCGCGCACCGCTTCGACTTCCCGGCCGGGAGCCTGCGGCCAGGGCGCGACAACGTGCTGTCCGTGCTGGTGGAGAACATGGGCCACAACGAGGACTTCAACGCCGACGACTCCCACAAGGAGCCGCGCGGGCTGACCGGGGCGACGATCCTCGGCTCCACCGCCCAGCTCGGCTGGCGGATCCAGGGGAGTCTCGGCGGCGAGGACCTCGTCGACCCGGCGCGCGGGCCGATGAACGTCGGCGGCCTGTTCGGCGAGCGCGGCGGCTGGCACCTGCCCGGCTTCCCCGACGCCGCGTGGAGCCGGGTGACGCTGCCGCGTTCCGACACCAGGCCCGGCGTGGCGTGGTACCGCACGACCTTCGATCTCGACCTGCCCAGGGACCAGGACGTGCCCATGGGCGTACGGATCACCGACGACCCGGCCCGGCGCTACCGGGCGCTGCTGTTCGTGAACGGCTGGCAGCTCGGGCGCTACATCAACCACGTCGGGCCGCAGCGGACGTTCCCCGTGCCGCCCGGGATCTTGCGAACGAACGGCGCCAACACGCTGGCCATCGCCGTGTGGAACGAGGACGGCGACACCGGCGGCCTCGGCGCGGTCACGCTCGACCAGTACGCCAACCTGGCCACCGGCCTGAGGGTGTCGAACGTGCCGAGCCCGCCGTACGACCCGCGGGTCTACCGGACACCCGCCTCCACCGCCGCGCTGTCGGTGACCGGCCCCGACATCATCGAGCGGGGCGGCACGGGCACGGTGACCGCGACGTTCGCCGATCCGGCCGGCCGGCCGGCGGCGCGCGACGTGACCGTGCGGCTGCGCGCGCCGGACGGCTGGACCGTGACGCCGGCCGGTGCCGTACGGCTCGGCACGGTACGGCCGGGCGCGTCGACGTCGGCCGCCTGGAAGGTCACCGGCCCGGCCGGCGACCAGCCGGGCGCGGCGGTGTTCTCGTCCACGGCCTCCTACAGCCAGGGCGGTCGCGGCGACGCGGCGGACGGCGCGGCGGTGGTCCGCGTGCCTCCGCCGCCGCCGACCGGATCGGTGTTCGTGAGCGACATCCCGTTCACCTCGACCAACGGCTGGGGCCCGGTCGAGCGGGACACCTCCAACGGCGAGAACGCGGCCGGCGACGGGCGCACCATCACGCTGAACGGCACCACCTACGCCAAGGGGCTCGGCGTGCACGCCGTCGGCGACGTCTCGGTCTTCCTGGGCGGCAACTGCGGCCGGTTCACCGCGGTCGCGGGCGTCGACGACGAGGTCGGCTCGTCCGGCTCGGTGACGTTCAGCGTGGTGGGCGACGGCGCCACGCTCGCCACCACGCCGACGCTCACCGGGTCGTCGACGTCGGCCGAGATCGACGTCGACGTCTCCGGCGTCCAGCAGCTCGACCTCGTCATCGGTGACGGCGGCAACGGCAACGGAACCGACCACGGCGACTGGGCCGACGCCCGCCTCAGCTGCGCAGCGCCGTAGGCGGGGCCGGTTACGCGGGCCGGTTACGCGCGGCCGGTTACGCGCGGCCGGTTACGCGGGGCGGCGCCGAGCCTGGCGACGTGTGGCGAGATGGTGGACGACCGACATGAAGACGGGAAGCGCCGCCCAGCACAGATACGCCCATCTGGTGACGAGCGCGATGGGGATGGAGATCGCGAAGGCGCCCATGACGGCCGCGGCCCGCCCGCGATAGACGCGGATCAGGTCGGGCGGGGCGCTGGCGCGCAGCAGTCCGTGCCGCGCGATCTCGCGGATCATGAGGAGGGAGAACAACCCGGCGAGCACCTGCACGGCCGCGTAGAAGATGAACCTGCTCTCGAAGGCTCCCTCGGAGGTCAGCACCCGCGTTGCGAACGGCGTCGTGATGATCATGAGCAGCCAGAGCATGTTCCATTTGCCCAGGCGCCCGTCCAGTCTCGTCACGTAGCGAAACGTCCGGTGGTGGGCGAACCAGTGGCTGCCGATGACCGCGAAGCTGATCAGAAAGGCCAGATAGTCGTCCAGGTAGTCGCCCGCGGCGCGCAGCAGTTCGGCGTTGGTCGCCCCCCGCGGGACGGGCAGGCCCAGGGCGAGCAACGTGATCGCGATGGCGACGACGGCGTCGGAGAAGAACGTCAGCCGCTCGGCCGCGAGGAGGTCGACCTCGGCCCGTTCGGCACGGACGGTCTCGTCGGGTGTCTGATCCACGACCCTCAGTGATACCCCGGCGAGCACTGCGGCGCTGGATAGCTCGCCGGGGTCGCGGCGGGTTTCCCGGGCCGCTCGGCCCGGGGGTCGTCAGGACAGCTCGCCCAGGTAGAAGCGGGTGCCCTGGTCGTCGGCGCACTCAGCCATGACGCCGTACGGCTTCCGGTCAGGCTCGGTGGCGGTGCCGCCGGCGGCCCGCACGCGTTCGACCGCGGACACGATGTCGTCGACGACGAACATCGGCACGACCGTCGATCGGGCGTGGCCGCCCTGCATGCCGGTCATGAAGTGGACCTCCTCGCCGCGGTTGCGTGCGGACCAGCCGTCCTCGGCCTGGCCGGGGACGAACTCCCACCCGAGCACGGCGCCGTAGAACGCGCGGAAGCGCGCCGAGTCGGGCACCTCGATCGTCAGGTAGCAGATCTCGCCATGCCGGGATCGAGCCGGGACGCCGGGCGCCTCCTCCCCCGGGACCAGCTCGTAGAGGGCGAAGGGCATGCCCTGGTCGTCGACGCAGTTCGCGATCAAACCGTGCGGCTCCCTGGTCGGCTCGTCGGCCCGCCCGCCCGCGGCGCGCACGCGTTCGACCGCGACCGCCATGTCGTCCACGGCGAAGCAGAGCAACATCGTGCCGTGCTCCTCGCCGCCCCACAGCCCGAGGCGATGGCCGAGCCCCTCGACCTCGCGGGCGCGCGGCTCGCCGACTTGCACGTACCTCCAGCCCAGCACCGCGCCGAAGAACGCCGCCGCGCGCTCGACGTCCGGCGCCCACAGCGACGAGTAGACGACGTCGCCGTGTCGGAGCCGCACCAGCTGCTCCGGCCGCGCCGGCGTGGCCGCGGTCTGGGCGGAGACCAGCCAGCGGTGCCCGAAGGGGTCGACGATCACGCCGTTGCGGCCGTAGCCCTGGTCGGCGACCGGCCGTTCCAGCCTCGCGCCCAGCTCGACGGCGCGACGCACGGTGCCGTCCACGTCCGCGACCTCGAGGCGCAGCGACTGGCTGACGCCGCCGCGCGCCTTCGGCGCTAGCAGCCCGAGCTCGGCGAACTCGTCGGCGAGCATGAGGACCGAGTCGCCGAAGGCGAGTTCGGCATGCCCGATGCGGTCGTCGTCCATCACGATCGGCTCGCCCCTGCTCCGGGCGCCGAGCGCGCGGACATACCATTCGAGCGCCCGGCGCCCGTCGTCGACCGTGAGGTACGGGGTCAGGCTGCGCAGCGGCATTTCGGTGGCGGTGGTCGTTGTGGTCATGGTCGCTCCTTCCGGTGCGAGCAGCGCGCGCTCCAGGCGGGCGCGCAGCCGCGCGGCGAAACGTGGATCGGGGGCGACGGGCCGCGCCGGCTCGCGGAGGGCCTCGAACGGATCGGTCATCGCGGGCCCTCCTTCCTGTGGTAGGCCTGTCGGAACGCGGCCTTGGCCCGCATCAGCAGCGCCTCGGTGGCGTGCACGGTGCGTCCCAGGTGCTCGGCCACATCGGGGACGGACAACCCGTCCAGGTAGCGCAGCGTCAACACGGCACGATGGTTCGCGCCGAGCGTCATGAGCACCTCGCGGGCCAGCAGCGCGTCCAGCCGTTCGTCCCAGGGGTCGTCGTCCGGCCGCTCCTCCCCGACCAGACGCAAACCGCGAACCTCGCGCTCGGTCCGCCGCCAGTGGTCGACCAGCTTGTGCCTGGCCACCCCGACCAGCCACGCCGTGGTCAGCTCGCGCGGCGGCCGGCCGCGTACCGCCTCCACGGCGGCGAGGAACGTCTCGGCCGTCAGATCCTCGGCGAGGGCCCGCTGGCCGCACCGGGACAGCAGGTACCCGTACACCTCGGGCAGCGCCTCGTCATAGAGCTCGAGCAGCGCCGGCCCGGGATCGGGTCGCATCTCCGCCCGTGGCCCCATATCCCTCCATCGTTCCCGGGGCCACTCCTCCAACGGCCTCCTCACCCCTTTTTGCGGAAATTTCAGCATCCGCCCCCCGATAACGTGGCCGATGTGGACTCGGCACGCAGGTGGTGCTTCGACCGGGACGCGGAGGCGTACGCCCGGTGGCGGCCCGGCTATCCCGACCGGCTCTATGCGATTCTCGAACGGATCTGCGGGCTCGGCCCGGGCTCGGCCGTACTGGAAATCGGCCCTGGGACCGGACAGGCCACCCGTGAGCTGCTGGCCCGCGGCGCCCGGCTGGTGACCGTCGAACTCGGCGGCAACATGGCCCAACGGCTGCGCGCCGAGTTCCCCGACCTCACGGTCATCAACGCCGACTTCACCACCGCATCCCTCCCCGACGCGTCGTTCGACCTCGCCGTGTGCGCCACCTCAATGCACTGGCTGGACGCGGCCACCGCCGTACCCAAGATCGCCCGAGCGCTCCGGCCCGGCGGCTGGCTGGCCGCGTGGTGGACCGTATTCGGCGACCCATCCCGGCCGTCCACCCCCTTCCGCGAACGTCTGCTTCCCATGCTCGACGAACGGCTGCCGGGCCCGCCCGAGAGCCACCTGGTGCCCCGCGCCCTGCGGACCGACGCGCGCGTCGCCGAGCTGACCTCCGGCGGCTGGTTCACGCACGTGGAGACCGACCAACTCCCCTGGTCCCCGCGCTTCACCCCCGCCGAGCTGACAGGTCTCTTCGCGACCTTCCCCAACATCGCCGAACACCCGTCGCGTGACGACCTCCTGGCCGACATCGAGGCACTAGCCACTGAGCACGCCCGCGACGGCAAGGTCACCGAGCACTACCTCATCGCCCTCTACCTCGCCCAACGCCCCCACCCGGACTCGCCGCCGCCGACACCCGCTCGACCCGGCTATCCTGGATAGGCGGGCCAGTTGGCGCATGTCGCGGCCATCGCCTATGCTTTCGGTCGTTGCCTTCGTCTAAGGCACTTGATCGGGAGCACCCAAGCCCCGAGTCGCAAGGTCCTGTGGAGCAGCTAGGAGTGCTCGCCACCCTGTCAAGGTGGAGGCCGCGGGTTCAAATCCCGTCAGGACCGCTGGGCCCGCACCGCACCCGCGGGCAGGTAGCTCAGTCGGTATGAGCGTCCGCCTGAAAAGCGGAAGGTCGGCGGTTCGATCCCGCCCCTGCCCACCTCTTCCGATGCACCTGAGGTTCCCTCTGAGCCGTGGCTCCGTCGACGACCAAATAGGGTCGCTGGCGCACTACCGAGACAGCGACACTACCGTCATGCGTCTTCGCACCCCGGACGATCCCCCGCTGCGCGCGCTGGAAAGCGGTACGTCGCCTTCTTGAGATGGCGCAGGCGAAGCGGGCCTGTCCCGAGCACAGGCGGTCCCGGCCCCCACGCCGGCACCGCCATGACGTCCACCGAACTTCAGAACGTGATCTGAATATACTGGGGGCATGAGCAACACCGCGGACGCAGTGACCTTCTCCGACCTGTCGCGCAACCCAAAGTCCGTAGCCGAGCGCGCCTCGCGCCTCGGCCGGTTGCGGGTCACCCATCGCGATGCGCCCGACTTCTACCTCACGGCCGCCGACCGCGAAGAGCAGCGCGACGAGACCCTGACGACCGCTTCTCGAATCTTCCTGGCGCTCATGAAGCACGACGCCAGCGCGCGGGCACTCCTGCTCGCGATGCCGGACGTCTTCCCGTGGGTACGCCACTTGAGCACCGAGGAGGTTCGTACCTTCACCGTCGAGTTGGTCGACGCGCTGTCCGACGCCGCCGAACTCGATCTCGACACGAACGCGCAAGAGGTCATTACCGGCTGGCGCGCCAGCGCGCGGATCAAGGCGGACCGCGTCCAATACGAGGAGGCGCTCCGAGCGACCACCGGCGACTTCGGAGCGGTCGAGGTCACGCCTTGAGCCCCAAGCGAGGGGACAGGGTTACCGTCCCGCCACCAGATGCCGAGTGGGACGTGCGGTTCGGCACCGGCGAAGCGGTAAGAGGTTGGGAAGAACTGTGCCGCCTTGCGTTGTCGAACGCCCGCCGATGCCTGGACGCTCTCCGCACCGAACCGCGTTCTCGATCTCACCACGAGCGACAGCATCGTCTTCGCGGAGACCTCTCAACACACCGACATAGCGGCCGCGACCTCGAACAGTGGGAGTATGAGGTCACCAGCGGAGGCCGCGTGCGATACGTGATCAACGACGAAGACCGAACGGTGTGGATCATCTACGCGTCTCCCCGACATCCCAAGGACACCGACCGCTGACGACAACGACACCTTTCAGAGGCTCGCACATGCTCCCGTCGGTCATCCCCCGGCCTCGGCCTGGACGCCCTGATAGCGCGTGAACACTCTGGCGACCACCGTTACGGGCGCTGCGTTACGGCTACGGGCCGGCCACTGGTGGGGCGTTGTATTCCGCGGGCTTGCCGCAGTAGCTCGGCGGAAGGGTGACGAGGGGGTTCCGGCAGACCCGCACGACGATCCGGGTGATTTGGCCGGTGTTCGTGGTTGATGTGAAGGTAAACGCGAAGTCGACCACGGCATTGTTGGCGGTGGCGCTCTTCTCGGCCACGATCGCGAGGCCCGAGTAGGCGGTGAAGCTCGCGGTGGTGGAGTAGCCGTCGTCGCGGCAGGCGAAGCCCGGATCGTCCGTGACGGGGTGGTCCGTTACGGTCCCCTTGACATCGACGGCCCTCAGCGGCAGCGGAGAGGTGCGAAAGCCGTACTGCCAGGCCAGGACACCTTCGGTCGCGCCATACAGGCAGGCGTCACCGGAGTCCGCCTGGAAGGGCCGCTGGATGGCGGCGTCGGCCTGTGCCGGAATCAACGCGAGGCTGCCGCCGATGATCGCGCTGACCAGTCCGGCCGAGACTCGGAGCGTCTTCATGGGTCAGCTCCCTTCGGAACGGGATTCGCGCGTCATTGTGGGCCTGGATGAGCGTGGTCGGGAATAGTGTCCCGGCCCGGAGCCCGATGTACTGGGGTCTTCCGATGCGCGGCGTGCAAGTTTCACGCGATGGCGGCCGGTCGGCGGCGCTGACCGGGGGCTCGGGACGGGCCGGGCGCGGTCGGCTATCTGGTCAGGGAGGGACGTGACACCATCCCCTCGTGGCCCAGGGGCACAAGGAGGATGCGATGCCGCGGCGGTTCCGGTCGCTTCACGCCCTCGTACTCGCGCTCGCGGTCTTCGCGCCGCCTGCGGCCGCGGACGTCTCGCCCGCGAACAGCGTCCGGCCGGCTGACCTCGCGGTCTTCGGCTTCAGTCAATCCAATGTGGACGGGGAAGATCCTCAGGTCTACCAGTTCGCGCCCGACATCAACATTCGGGCCATTCAAAAATGGTCCATCTGGGGGGACGAGGCCGCCGATTACAATTTCGCCCAGGTCAGGCGTTACCACGAAAAGGGCATCGCATTCGTGGGTGGCGGCACGGTCAGCGTCATTTTCCCGGAGGACTTCGCCACCCCTGAGATCTTTGACGACATGTCTACGCGTGACGCCGACAACCTGCCGGTGCCGCACGACGAAATCGGGGTGCCCGGGGGTCCGCGCCGGGGCAACATGTTCAACCCGAAGTACCGCCAGTATCTGCTCGATTGGGCCAAGATTCAGATCGACGGCGGCGTGGACGGGCTCTTCTTCGACGAAGTGATCTCGGGGTTCAGCGGCGGGCAGAAGTACGGCTTCAACGGCAACGAGGGCTTCGACGACTACACCATCGCCGAGTTCAACCGGTACCTGCTGAGGAAGTACCCCGCCTTTGCGGCCGCCGACTGGAAGTCCCGCTTCGGAATGACCGACGACAACCTCATCCGCCGTGACGTTCCGGCAGGCGACCTGACCCGCAACTTCAACTACCGGACGTATCTGCAGGCCCACGGCTGGAACCGCGACCCGCTGACCTCCGCCAATCCGCTGGCGCGCGAGTGGGGCGACGTGACCGACAACCGGCTGTACGCCGATGACACGTCGTTCACCGCGACCTACCTGCGGCACTACTGGAAGAAGATGGTGGACGAGCTGCGGGCCTACGCCAGGAACACGGCCCACCGGCAGATCCTGATCACCTCCAACGGGCTCTTCCCGTACGTGGACATCACCACTGTCGGGATGTACACGTGGAATCCGGACGAGAAGACACCCGACGGCAAAGGTGCCGACTACGTGCCGGTGACCGGCGGCCACCTGAACGGCGCCAAGTCACTGCAGGCCAACTACCGCTACCTCAAAGAGAAAAGTGCCGAGATCGCCGGTGACGTCCCGGTCGCGGTGTTCATCGACTGGCCGACCGACATGATGACCGCCTACCTGAACCTGCCGCTGTCCGAGAAACAGGACTACTGGCGGATCTTCGGCGCCGAGGCGTACGCCAATGGCCTCTTTCCGTCATTCCATCTGAAGGACACGCTCAACCCGCCGGCGGAAGAGTACGGCATGCTGGGTTTCCTCCAGACCTACAGCCAGTTCTACAAGGAACACCGGTCCCTCTACCGCGACACCGCGTACGGGACCGCAGCCGTGCGCGTCGGCGCCGACAACGTTTCCGCGAGCCTTCTCACCCGGCGCGGCACCGGAGCGCAGGCTATTCATCTCGTCAACCACAACTACAACCAGCAGATCCTTCCGCGAACCGGATTTACCGTGGAAGCCGATCTGGCGTCCTGCCCGACCCGGGTCACCGTGGTCTCTCCTGACTTCGCGGGGTCCAAAGAAGCGGCCTTCACATGCGACCGAGGCACGCTCAGCGTGACGGTCGACCGGCTCGACTTTTACAACGTGCTCGTGCTCGAGTAGCCGCCGGATCCGTCCGGCCGGGCGATCAGCCGAGAACGAGCGGGAGCCTCGCGGCCAGCCCGCCCAGCTCGGCCTTCTCCGCGTCGGTCGGGGTACGCCGCCCGGTGCCGACCAGCAGCGCGTCCTTGTCGGAGAACGACGTGGGGAACGCGGCCCCTGCGATCTTCTCGAGCAGCTCGCGCGACCGAGCCAGGCCCTCCGCGGGCGGCCCGGCCGCGTTCGGCAGCTGCGCGATCAGGTCGAGGTGGTGCAGCGTCCACTCGAGGACGTACGCGGACAGGTAGTCGCCGGCGGTGAGGACCTCGTCGCGTGTGCTGACCCACAGGCCCGGGTCGGCGAGTTCGGCGGCGCGGCCGGCGGCGGAGCCGACGTCGTCGAGGTGGAACTTCAGCAGCCACGGCTCCTCGTACGCGGCGGCCAGCCGGACGATCAGCGCGTCGAGCGGATCGTCGCCGGTCGGCGGCGTTTCGGAGACGTTCCAGTACGTCACCGCGTCGCGGGTCGGTTCCGTCTCGGCGGGGGTCACAAGGGTGATCAGGACATCCTGAGCGTCGATGACCAGGTGGCACACCAGGTCACGCACGAGCCAGCCGCTACAGCCGGAAGGCCGTGCGAAGTCCTCGTCCGAAAGTTCGGCGACCGCGCTGCGCAATGCCGACCAAGAGCGTGAGAAGAGATCCACGGCCGCAAGCTAGCGGCACCGGCCGGCCACGGCGACCGATTTCCCGCCCGCGAGGCTACGCCCGGCTCGGGCTCTCACCGCCTTCCCGGCGCCGGACTTGCCGCTCCACCCGGGCCAGCACTTCGCCCACGCTTCCCAGCAGCATTCCCGAGGACCCCACAATGAACAGCCATATTCCCGCCTGTTGAAGAC
Organism: Streptosporangiaceae bacterium; assembly: GCA_035765195.1. Lineage (GTDB taxonomy): Bacteria > Actinomycetota > Actinomycetes > Streptosporangiales > Streptosporangiaceae > CALAED01. The sequence continues at coordinate 126,721 of DASTYC010000010.1, read as the reverse complement.
GTTCGTTCAGAAACATGACGCTGCCCACCACAAAAGTGGTATTGCCGAAAAGCCCGATGCCAAGGTGAGCCCAGGGGCGATCCATAAAATACCCCCGTGCGCGCGAACGCCTCATTTCGCCCCCCGGATCAGCCGTCGTTCCTGGTCATACGGTGATCGACTGTACTGATCGATGCTTCAGGAAATCCGCAGCCACGCGGGGAGGGATCGTTCCGGTCTGTTGGATGCTGTGGCGCTTCCGTCCGGAAGTGGCGGGTCCAGCGGCAGGCGGCCCACGGGTTTTCGTGAACCTAGCCGAGCTTCCTTCCGACGCCGCACAGGTGCGACTCGACGGTTCCGACGACGGTCAGCGGCTCGACCGGAACGTTGCCGACGACAGGTCTGCCTTCGCGGTTGCCGGGGGTGGCGATGCGGAGTGGGTTATGCAGTTCGGGTCGCCACCGAACGGGCGTCACCAGGCCGGGGTTCACCAGCGCGAATCCGTCGAAGAATCGCATGATGTCCGCTCGGCTCCGCGAGATGAGCGGCGCGCTCCAGTTCTGACTCATTTCGAAGAGGGCATCGGCGGCCCTGCGATGGTCGCCCTCGTTGATGAGGTGACTGATGGCGACATAGCTTCCCGGCGCGACAGCGTCCCGGAACTGACGAACGATCCCCCAGGGGTCTTCCTTGTCCCAGAGGCAGTGCAGCATGCAGATGAACAGGATCCCCACGGGCTGGTCGAAATCGAGCAGCTCATGAACGCGTTCATCGGCCAGGACCTGCTCGGGCTCCCGTAGGTCCGCGTGGAGGGTGAGGACGTTCGGGCCGGCCATGAGCGCCGTTTGATGATTCGACACCACAGGGTCGAGATCGACATAGATCACCCGTGCATCCGGATCGGCCCGGTGGGCGATCTGGTGGGTGTTCGCCATATTCGGAAATCCAGACCCGAGATCAAGGAACTGGCGAACCCCTTGACTCGCCATGAAGTCGACCATCCGCTGCAGCAGGTGCCGGCCCTCACGTGCGGCCTCTGGACCGGTCGGCGTTCCGATTTCCCGTGCGATGGCATTGGCGGCCTCAGCCGCCTCTCGGTCGACCGCGTAATTATCCTTGCCGCCGAGGTGATAGTTCCAAATACGAGCACTATTTGGGTACCTGGCATTCACCGGATCTGGCGGACCCGATTCCGGCATCGCACGTCCTCCTCCTACTCGGGAGTACGCTCCCGATCGTAGCCGGGCTAACAGCGCGACCGCGACCGTAACACGTTTGCCGTGGCACGCGGGACCAGGAGCGACAACCTCTGCGACCCGGCCCCCGTTTTCGTACCCCAGTGGGACGCCGGTCTCGGAGGACGGAAGGACGAAGACCGGCGCCTACATCACCAAAAGGCGTCTACCCGCACAAATGTCGGGATGTCATTACTCTTCGTCCCGATACGACTACGGATGGACCGTGCCGATCTCATGCGGACCCCAAGCGTCGAGCGCCACCGCGACCGGCGGTGCCGACCTCATCGTGGATCCATGGAGATCCGGGCTCGATCGCCATGACTCCCTCTTTCCATAGCCGATCGGATGACCAAATGGATTTCCTTTCGTTCTGAATGGAGGCGGCGAAGCCCTGGCAAGAGTATTCGTCATGGCCACACGCATCCACATCGAAGTCGTCAATGTTCCGGCGACCTCGGCGTCGGGATTTCGGAGATGCGGCCCCGCGGGGCAAAGCCGGTGTTGGCGGCGCGGCCGTGCCCCGTCGGACGGGACAACACCGTCGTCCGCGCTTGACCCTTGTCGCGCCGCGGGTGTCGGCTCGGCCGGCGCCCCACCCCGGGGATGCATGGAGTGGGGTAGCCGGGTGCTCGTGACGGGCGGGATGGGAAGGGACCGTGCCTTCGGTCGGCGACGTCCACCTGTCCTTCTGGATCACCGATATCAGCCCAAGGTCGGCAAGAGTCGCGATGACCGCTACGGGCTGAGGCTGAGATCTATGGTGAGTCTGCTTGCGGAGACAGCAGCCGCTTGATCTCGGTCATCCCATGGAGGACCTGGCCCAGCATGCCCTCGAGGGCGGTGAGCCGCCGGTTGGTCTCCTCGCGGAAAGCGTTGAACTCGGCGCGGAAGGCCGTGTAGTCGGCGCGGAACTCGGTGAGCTCGGTGCGGAGGGCGACCAGCAGCTTGTGCTGGGCTCCGAGCCTGCCGGTGACCGTCGTGCCGTTGTGCTCAGTCGGTATGTCCACGTATGCCTCCAGCGCGGAAACCCGCGCTTCGATATCGCTGTGGGGAACACGCATCGTAACGCCGCCCTTCTTGATCGTGAGCCTGTTCGGCGATGACTCTGCGAGCATGAGCGACTCCAATAGGCGACGGAACTGGAACGGCGTTCTGTGGATGAAGGGCACGGGCGACGTAAGAACGACGGAGCGCCGATCAAGCGCGCGTGCCGTCCGGACCGCTGTGGCAGAGCAACCCCCACACCACCTTGCCCCGGCGTCGGAGCTGGTCCTGAGGTTGGTCTTGGGGTTGGGGTTGGGGTTGGGGTTGGGGTTGGGTCGGGCCGGGAGCCCCGTTCCCCACCGGATACCAGCCCCAGCGCCCGCACAGCGAGTCCACCAGCATCAGCCCCCGCCCGGACAACGCGTCGTCGGCGGGGTCGCCCAGCACGGGGATGCCCGGCCCGTGATCCCAAACCTCGACCAGCACCCGCCGGTAGTCGCTGCACAGCGTGAGCCGGACCACGCCAAGTGCCGCCAGTCGGACATACGGCAGCGCGGCCGGCCTGTGGTCATAGAGCCGCTGTTCCCGTTCGTCCAGCCCATCGGCGGTGGCTTTCACCGCGTTCGCCACAAGCTCGGAGACCACCAGGACGGCGGACTCCACCATCTCGGCCGGCGGTCCCCAGTGCCGCAGCACTTCCTCGGTATGCCGCCGCGCCCAGAATGCGGCGCTCGACAACGCCGTCAGCGCCAATGAACTGTGCACGGGCCAGCCGTCCATGTGCGGCAATCCGACCTTTCTGATTCGCGCGGGCCGAACAAAGGTGAGATGACGGCGTCGCTACGTGGCCGAGACCGCCGCCGCCAGCAGGGCGACCCGAAGTCCGGTCGGCGGATGCTCCAGCGCGCAGACGAGAAACGGCACGGGCGCCCGATTCGCCGACCCGTTCTCGCCGTTCCGCGCGGTCCCGCCCGGCGGGTCGAGCGCCCTCAGCAGCTCCATCAGGGCCTGCCCGGACGCATGGCGCCTCGTCTGTGCCGACATGGACGGCAGCAATATCTCGGCCATGGTCAAGCCCGCGTACTCGGCATAGCCGGCCACCGCCTCGCGCACGCACAGCAGGTGCTCTCCCGCCGCGCCCATGCCCTCGTTTCCGGCGGTATCGCGGTCCTCGGTTCCGTTTACCGGCATGGCTATCTCGCTTTCGTTCGAGTTCGGGATGAAGAAATGGGTTCGTTGACCGGCGCGTTCGCGGGGCCGCTTACCGGGTTTCCTCGCGCAGCCGCGCGGCGATGACGCGCGCCGCCTCGTTCATGTCCACGGCCGGGCAGATGGGCGCACGCGTCCCTCCGCGGCGCGACCACCACATGAACCACCAAGGCGGGTCGGGCATGTCCCGGCCCCGGGGCCGCCCGTCGAACTCTCGCGGAATCGTGCAGATGACCTCGTTCGGGTCGCCATGGCCGGGAAGCTCCACGAACAGCCGCGGCACGATGACCCCGTCGATTCCCGGGCGCTCGTAGCGGGCCGAAACGCCGGCCAGCCGCAAGGCTGTTTCCAGCTCCTGGAGATAACGCCCGGACATATAGAGGGCGAGCCGCGCCTCGCCGGGAATCGTGTTGTCAACCATGTGAGCGGCCGCTTCTCACGTCGACAACGTCCGCCAGGGCGCGCGCTCCGCCGCGGCAGGTGATTTCCCGGTCGCGCTCCCGGAGCATGTCCCGCGACAGCGGCCACCGTCCAAAGCGCCGGCACGAACCACCCGCCGGATCAGGCTGCCGCCGCTTCGCCGTTGGTACCCGCCACCTCGGCGCCACCTCGGCGCGTTGCGGGCGGCGGAACGAGCGGCAGCCCAGCGGCTCGTCGAACGCGCCGCACGATTGCCACCTCTCTGGCGTGCCGTTTGGCAGCCATTTTTTCCGTACCCCTTTGCCCCAATTGCTACTTTCGCCATCGGGGCACGCAACGAGTCACGCTTATCGACCGGTACCATTTCCACATCGCCTCCACTCGTCCGGCCATTCACCCGGAGCTTTCGCCCCTACAGACTGGCGGTGACGACGTACCCTTGAAAGCCAAAATATGGGCCCACTGCCCGCACACGGCCCGCCAACCGAACCGTCCGAGGATGTGCCCCCATGACATCTCGAACCCAGAACTCCCCGCGTAAGTTCCTCGCCAGAGAGCTCAAGCGTGCCCGCGAGGCAAAAGGGGTAAGCCGGGAAACTCTCGCCAAAATCCTCTTCGTGAGCGACTCGCTCGTGCGCGGCTGGGAGCGCGCCACCCGCTTAATCCAGCCCGACCACCTCAAGAAGGTGGAAGACTTCGTCGGCCCGGAGAGCACGAGAGGCGTCCTCTCCCGGCTGCGCGAAGAGCTGATCACCAACGACCCGGCACCCGAATGGGTGGACAGGTGGCTGGAGATCGAGCGCTACGCCAACACGCTGTGGTGGTTTCATCCGCTGCTGATCCCCGGGATCTTCCAGACGCCCGACTATGCCCGCGCGGTCATCACGACCTCGGGTCGGCTGGTCGACAACCTCGAGGAACAGGTCCAGGCACGGATAGACAGGCAGCACATCCTGGAGCCCAACGACGGGGTCATGGTCGGAGCCATCATCGACGAGGGTGTGCTGTACCGGCCGCTGGGCGGTCCGAAGGTTTTGCACGAGCAACTCTGCAGGCTGCTGGCGCTAATCGAGCAGCCGAACATCATCGTCCAGGTCGTCCCCATCGAGGTGGGCGGTCATCCCGGCCTGTCCGGAATCTTTGGCATCGCGGCCACGGATGGACATGAGTACGCCTATGTGGAAGATGCGTTCAGAGGGGAGGTTTTGGACCAGCCCGACGATGTGGCCCTTATCAAGCGAATCTGGGTAACCTTGCACAACGAAGCACTTCCCGGCCGGCAATCGATCGAGCTCATAGCAAAGGCAGCGGAACGATGGAAAGCATGACCTGGCGCAAATCCTCCTACAGCGGCAACGGCGGACTTGAATGCGTCGAGCTGGCGCGCACCTCGAACGGAGACATCGCCACCCGCGACTCCAAGGCGCCAAATGACGGCATGCTGCGGTTCAACACGCACGAATTCCGGGAATTCTTGGCAGCAGTCAAGCGGGGAAACTACGACAAGTAGCCGACCTGACGCGAGGGCGCGTCGTCGCTCCACCAATGACGCTGCCGCACGGGCTGCGGGAGGGACGTACGCGACTACAAGGCCGCCCTGGGCGGTGGTCCGATTCGCGGTCTCATCACGCCTCTTCACGTACGTCGGGGATGTCGCGGAGCGCGGCGAGCAGTTCGGCCGGGCTTTGATACCGCTGTGCCGGATCGCGGGCCGTCGCACGCGCGATCACCGCGCGTAGCTCACTTGAGCCTGGCAGCTTGGCGGTGTCCAGCTCCTTCGTCATGGCCGCCAGCATGGCTGGGAATTCCATTCCTTCATACGGGTGACGCCCCGCCAGACATGTGTACATGACAAGGCCCAGCGCGTAGATGTCCGACCGGATGTCCACGTCGTTGCTGCGGATCTGCTCGGGCGAAAGATACGCAGGAGTGCCGATGATGACGCCGGTGCGTGTCACCGGGTCCTGGTCCTCGGGGATGTCGGAGTCGAGCAGCCAGATCTGGGAGTTCTTGACTATTTTGGCGATCCCGAGGTCGATGATCACAGGGCCGCGCTCCGGGATCATCACGATGTTGTGCGGCTTGAGGTCGAGCCGCGCAAGGCCCTTGTCGGCCAGATACTCGAGGGCACCGGCCAGGGCGGTGGCGGCGAGCGCCACCCGCCGGGCGGGCAGCGGACCCCCATTGTCGATGAGCTGCTGGAGCGTCGGCGACGCGAGGTACTCCATGACGATCGCGAACCGCGCGTCATCGTCCTCCGCTCGGCCGTCCAGCGTCACGACCTCGTACACGTCCACGACGTTGGGGTGATGTACGCCCGCGGCGATGCGCGCCTCGCGCAGGAAACGCACCCGGGCACGCTGATCCACGCTGAGGGACGAGCGCAGCATCTTGATCGCCACCGGGCGGCGCAGCAGCACGTCCCTGCCCTCGTACACCGAGCTGGTGCCGCCCTCGCCGATGAGCCTGAGCAACTCATACCGGCGGCCGATGCTTTGCAGCGGCATGGCACCGGCCTTCATCCCGGCGGCCAGCACCGTGCCGGAGTAGTCGAGCTCCGCTCGCTCTTCCTCGTCGTGCACCACGATCCCGAGCAGCTTGGCGAGCAGCACGTCGGTGAGCTTGTAGGACGGGAGCTGGGCACCGGCCACGTCTTCGATGTACGTCGCCGTCTCCGGCGCCGGGCGGCGCAGCACGTCGAGGATCTGCTGACCTGCGAGGTGCTCCAGCAGCATCTCGACGCCCACCCTGCCGACGCGCAGGACCGGGTCGAACTCGCCGCCCTCGGCCCTCTGGGTCACGTCCGCGAGGGTGAACGGGCGCCCCTCGCTGCGCAAGATCCAATCCATCAGGTAGTAGGCCCCCAGCCGCCAACGATCCTGATCAATCGGGGTCGGCAGCACTTCCCGCGCCGTCGCCACGAAGAAGTCGTCGAGCGAGCGTTCGATGAGCGCGTAGAACGAGATCGCCTCATAGGACTGGGAACCGATGCGCAGATATGGCTTTCCCGCGTCCTCCCAGACCACGAACGAGTTCAGCTCCTGCAGCAGTCTGCGGGGTATCCCCCGGGACTTGAACCGGAGGTATCGCTCGAACTCGTGGATGATTCCGTTGGCCTGCCCATCAGGCGGATTGAGCAGAACGTGCTCCAGCAGCCGGGTCGGCGCGGTCCAGCTGCACGGCACGTAGAGCCGCCAGGCGAAAATGCTTTCGTAAATGCTGTTTCCGCGCCCCGAGTCCATTAACACGTGGTCGTGCAGATCCGGACCGGCGACCACGATGTAATGCGCCCCGCGCATGGTGACCACGTTCTTGAGCCCGCCGAGCAACCGTTCCACCTCGACGAGGCCGTCTCTCAGCGCGGTCAGCTTGTCCATCTCGTCGAGCACGACGACGAGCTTCAGCTCGAACGGGGCTCGCCGGCGCCGGCGGACCAGCCGGCGCCGGCCGCGCGGGCGCTGCGCGGCGGCCGACGTGAGCATCCTGACGATGCGCATCATGTCGTGCTCGACGTCTGTCTCCGAATAGGCGAGGAAGGCCGCCTCGGTGGCGAGCGAACGGCTGCGCTTGGTGGAGATACCGGCCTTGGGGATCGTCAGCCCGAGGGGCTTGAGCACGCCGCCCCCGAGCTTGGCCGGATCCATTTCGACGTTCGCGGCGCGCTCCCACGCGTCGGACCGCGTCTCCTTGAACGACAGCGACGTCCGCATGTACGCCAGCAGCAGAGACTGGCGGGTGGCCGGGGGAAGAGCCTCCAGCACACCCGCCTCGGTCAGCTCTTCGAAAACCCTGCGGACGATGGCGAACAGCAGCCTTTCCGTGGCCATCGGCCGCGCGACGCTCAGCACGACCGGGACCACCCGTCGGCCGTGGGGGCGTTCGGCCGCCAGTTCCGCCAACGCGCGCTCGATCAAGGTCGTCTTGCCCACCCCGCGAAAGCCGGCGATGAGGAAGGTGCCGCCGTAGGAGTTGGTCAGTCGTTCCTTGAGCTCCCGAATCAGCCGCTCGTTGCCCAACAGTGGGATGGCCGGCTCGTCGACCGGCAGGGGTTCGTGAACGTAGCGGAAACTCTCCCGCAGCGGGGAGTACAGCGCCGAGGAGGAGTCGGCCAGGTGGTCGGCCCGCGAGCCGTCCGCCCACAGCTGTCGCCCGGCCGCCGGCCGCGCGGGAGCCGGTCTCCTTACCAATCGCCGGAGGCGCCGGAACAGCCCGCGAACGACCCACCGACGGCGACCGACCCGCGAGGGCGCGGCGGACCGGGGAAGCGGGATGTTCTCGGTCACGGAGCTGTCCGGCCCTTGGGGCCGCGGGGCCGGGGGTGCGGGCGACGGTGGTGCGGGCGACGGTGGTGCGGGCGGCGGTGGTGGAGGCTGCGGTGACCCGCCTCCAGCCAGGTTGGGCTCCGCCGGCATCGACGCTGGAGGGAGCGGCCGTTCGACCGTTCTGGTTTCGTCGAGGCCTCGCCATGCGGGCGGCGGACCCGCGGAGCCCTGAGGGAGCGGCGGACCGGCGGAGCCCAGAGCGGCCGGTGTCGCCGGTGGCGGCTCCTCTACGTCGGGGAAGGAGGGGGCGTCGAAGCCGGGATCGGTGTCATAAGGAGACTTGGACCGGTTCGGAAGGGGTGGCTCGAAGCCCGCCCCGTCGGCGATGGCCGCGAGGCGCCGTGCCGCCTCCTCCGCGGACATCCGCCGGGCCGGGTCCCGCTCCAGCAGCCCCGCCAAGACCGGTGCGAGGGGCCCCGCGTTCGCCGGCGACGGCACCGGCTCGGTGAGCACCGCCGCCAGCGATGCCATCGCATCTGATCTTTGAAAGGGCGGATGTCCCTCGACGGCGGCATATAGCGTCGCGCCCAGCGACCACAGGTCGGATGCCGGCGTCGCCTGCTCCCCCTGCGCCCGCTCGGGCGCGATATAGGAGGGCGTTCCGATGATCATGCCGGCCTGGGTCAGCCGCGAGTCGCCCTCGATCGTGGCGATGCCGAAGTCGCTGAGCACGGCCTGGCCTTCTTCGGTTATGAGGACGTTGCTCGGCTTGACGTCGCGGTGCAGGATGCCTGCGCGGTGAGCGGCCGACAGCGCGTCCAGCAACTGAGAGCCGATCCGCGCCGCGCTCCGGAAAGAGATCCGCCCCTCGTGGGAAATGACGTCCTGGAGCGATCTGCCCGGGACGTACTGCATGACGATCCACAGGCGCTCGTCATCAGACAGGATGTCGTACAGACCCACCACGTTGGGGTGGTGCAACCGAGCCGTCGCGCGGGCCTCTCGCATCAATCGGGCGTAGAGGCTGTCGCGCTCCACCGCGGGCAGCGCCGCGGACGGCGTCAGCTCCTTGATCGCCACCATCCGGTCGAGGTCGCGGTCATATGCGCGCCATACTCTGCCAAGACCGCCCGCTCCGATCTCTTCGATGGGGGTATAGCGGTCGTGCAGGGCCGTGCCTTCCGGAAATCGCGGTGGATCAGCCGGCACCAGGTCCCTCCGCACGCACGTGGCCCGTCATCGACGTCACGCTATAGGGGCGATCCTGCTTCCGGAAAGGGCCACCCGAACGGCGTAGCGGGCGCAAGGACGATGCCGAGTTCCCTGCGGCCAAGGGCGGCTGCCGCTGCCCGCTACTCCGAGGCGAAGGAGTCGTCTGAACGCGCGCGGTCGGAGAGGGGCCATTCGTACGGCAGGTCTTCGGGGACGTCGGGGAAAAACCCCTTGTAGTGGGATGGATCCTTGCGGAGCAGGGCGGATCGGTGGCTGCGGTGGAAATCCTCATCGCCCAGCCACGGCGGCAGCTCTCCGGCCCGCGCGAGCCCGTCTTGGGCGCGTGGCCTGACGATGGAGGTCGCGGCGCGCAACTCGGCGAGCAGTGACATGGCACAGGTGTCTCGGTGGCCGAGGCCGGACCAGTGACGGCAGATCTCCAGCCCGTAACGCGTCAACGCCTCCTCGTAGCCCCTCCACATCCGAGCAGCGGGGTGATGGCGCCAGCCGTACCCGGGAGTCGTCAGCGCTCGGAGCACCTGGAGCGCCTCGACACGCTGCTTGCCCAGCCGCCGGTGATCGAGGACCCGGGCCGTGGCACCAAAGTCCGCGTACGGCAAGAAGGTCTGCACGATCGGCCCCCATAGCTCCCGGTTCGCCCCATTTCGGTGGGCGAACGATGGTCCCCTTGTGATGATCCCTACCCGCTCCGCGGTCTGCCGGTGCCGCTCAAGGAGAATGAGGCGCGATGTACGCCTTGGTGTTCTCCCTGATCCTCCGCAGGCTGCCCGCGGAGACGGCGCATCGCGCCAGCATGGCGGGGCTGCGCGCGATCGCCGCGGTCCCCGGGCTGACCTGGCTGCTGCGCCGCCTGCTGGGCCCGAACGACCCGGCGCTGACCGTACGGGCGCTCGGCCTGGAGTTCCCCGGGCCGCTCGGGTTGGCGGCCGGCTTCGACAAGGACGCCGAGGCGCCCGGCGCCCTTGCCGCGTTCGGTTTCGGCTTCATCGAGGTCGGGACCGTCACCGCCGAACCGCAGCCGGGCAACCCGCGGCCCCGCTTGTTCCGGCTGCCCGCCGATCGTGCCCTCGTGAACCGGATGGGCTTCAACAGTCAGGGGTCTGCTCGCGTGGCCGGGCGACTGCGCCGCCGCGACCGGGCGCCGGCGCGGCGGCGGCCGGTCGTGGGCGTCAACATCGGCAAGACCAAGGCCGTCCCGGACGATATGGCCATCGCCGACTACGTCGCGAGCACCGAACGGCTCGCCGCATGCGCCGACTTCCTGGTCGTCAACGTCAGCTCGCCGAACACCCCCGGCTTGCGGGACCTGCAGGCGGTGCGGCGGCTGCGGCCGTTGCTGCTCGCGGTTCGGGAGGCGGCCGACCGGACGGCCGACCGGACGGCCGACCGGCGGGTGCCGCTGCTGGTGAAGATCGCACCGGATCTGGCCGACGACGACATCGACGCCGTGGCCGATCTCGCCCTCGAACTCGGCCTCGACGGCATCGTCGCCACCAACAGCACGATCGCCAGAGACGGCCTCGTCAGCGACCCGAGGCTGGCGGCCGAAGCCGGCGGGCTGTCCGGCGCGCCGCTCAAGCAGCGCTCCCTCGACGTGCTGAAACGCCTGCACGGCCGGGTCGGCGACCGGCTCGTCCTCATCTCGGTCGGCGGCATCGAGACGGCGGACGACGCCTGGGAGCGCCTGCGGTCCGGCGCCACCCTGGTCCAGGCGTACACCGGTCTGATCTACGGCGGGCCGCTGTGGCCGTACAAGATCCACCGCGACCTCGCCCGCCGCCTGCGCGGCGGCTGACCCCCCGCCGTAGCCGGCCCCGCCGTATCGAGCCGCTGGGGACGGGGGTCAGGAGGAGAAGTATGCGGCGAAGCCGTCGGCGAGGGAGCGGGCGATGCGCTCGCGGAACGACGCGCTTTCGAGCTTGGCCCTGTCGCCGGCGTGCTTCATGTTTCCGCACTCGATGAAGACCTTGGGACGCTTCGACAGGTTGAGTCCGCCGAGGTCGTCGCGCACATCGATGGCGTCGGTGCCCCGGTAGGTGGAGTACGGGATGCCCGTGCCCTCGCGGTAGGCGTCGCGGATCGCGCGGCCCAGTTCCTTGGAGTCGGGCACGATGTGCTCGTTGTGGCCCTTGAGCGGCGCCGGCTCGATGATGTGGAAGCCGTGGTCCTTCTTGCCCGCGCCGTCGGCGTGGATCGACAGGGCGGCGTCGGCCTTGTGCCGGTTGCCGATGGCGGCCCGCTCGGTGACGCAGGGCCCGACACCGGTGTCGCTGGTCCGGGTGAGGAACACCTTGGCGCCCTTGGCCCGCAGCAGCTTCGCCAACCGGTTGGCGACGTCCCAGGTGAAGGCGTGCTCGGGGTAGCCAGACGGAGTCTCGGTGCCGGTCGAGTCGCAGGGCTTGCGCTTGGTGATGACGTCGACGAGCTTGTTGGCGATCTCGGGATGGTCCGCGTCGCCGCCGTTATGCCCCGGGTCGAGCACGATGACCTTGCCGGCCAGCGCGTCGTCACGTGGTGCCGCGGGCTGTTCCGACGCGCCGCCGCCGGTCGTGTCGCCGGCGGCGGCGCCGGAGCTCGGGGCCGTCGGCCGGGCGGCCGCGCCGCCCGGCGGCGCCGCCTCGTTGGACGCCGGCCCGCCGCACGCGGCGAGCGCCACGGCGGCCATCGTCAGCACGATGCCGCCGATGCCGCCGATGCCGCCCGTGGCGCGACCTCGCCGCTTGAACCTCACGACCCGTCCCCCGCTGCTGAGCTGCTTACCGACCTTGCCAGTCTGCACGGTCGTGACCGTACGTCAAACCGGCCGTGGCCAGTGGCGATCCCCGGGAACAGGTCTGGAAAACCGTTTCCCGGGGTCCGCCGGCCGTATGCGTTCAGGTCCAGGCGATCATGCGGACGGGATCTTCGAGCATCGCACCGATGTCGCGAAGGGCGGCCGAGCCGAGCTCACCGTCGATGACCCGGTGGTCGAACGACAGGGCCAGCGTGGTCACCTTTCGTACCTTGATCTCACCCTCGTGCACCCACGGCATGTCCCTCACCTGGCCGAATGCGAGGATGGCCACCTCGCCCGGGGTCAGGATCGGGGTGCCGGTGTCGACGCCGAAGACCCCCACGTTGGTGATCGTGATCGTGCCGCCGGACAAGTCGGCGGGCTGCGACTTGCCGGCCCGCGCGGTCTCCGTGAGCTGCCGCAGCGCGGCGGCCAGCTCGACCAGCGACATCGCGTGCGCGTCCTTGACGTTCGGCACGATCAGACCGCGGTCGGTGGCCGCCGCGATGCCGAGGTTGACGTAGTGCTTGACCACGATCTCCTGAGTCTGGTCGTCCCAGGTGGCGTTGATCATCGGGTACCGGCGTACGGCCGTCAGCAACGCGCGCGCCACCAGCAACAGCGGCGACACCTTGACCTCGGCGAAGTCGGGCACCGACCGCAGCCGCCGCACGGCCTCCATCGTCTCGGTCATGTCGATCTGGAGGAACTCGGTGACGTGCGGCGCGGTGAAGGCCGACCGCACCATGGCGGCCGCCATGTGCTTGCGCACGCCCTTGATCGCGACGCGCTCCTCACCCCCGGCCGGCGCGACCCGTCGTACCGCAGGTTGCGTCGCGGGCGCGCCCGCGACCGGCGCAACGGAGGCGACGGACGCGGCGGCGGCCTGGACGTCCTCGCGCGTGATCGAGCCCTGGGGACCGCTGCCGGTGAGCGCGGTCAGGTCCACGCCGAGATCCTTGGCCAGCTTGCGTACGGGCGGTTTCGCCAGCACGGCGACGCGACCGGGCGCCGGCGCTTCGGCCACAGGCTCCGCGGCCACAGGCTCCGCGGCCACAGGTTCCGCGGCCACGGGCTGCGCGGCCACGGGCTGCGCGGTCGAGGCCGCCGGCGCGGCCGACGCCGAACCCCGCTTGCGCGGGCGTCGCTTGGTCGCGCCCGGCTTCACGCCGTAGCCGACCAGGACCGGCTGGCGCTTTTCGGCCTGCGGGGGCTCGGCGGCGGCCTCCGGATCGGCCGGCGTCTCGGGCTGGGCGAGGTTCTGGTACGACTCGGGGTCCTGGTCGCCGCCGACCACCGTCGTCTCGTCACCGGGCGCGACGTCGACGGTGATGATCGGTACGCCGACGTCCACGGTCTGGCCCTCGTCGACGAGCAGCTCGGCGACGACGCCCTCGAACGGGCAGGGCAGCTCGACCACGGCCTTGGCGGTCTCGATCTCGACGATCGTCTGGTTGACCTCGACGCTGTCGCCGGGGTGGACGTGCCATTTGACGATGTCCGCCTCGGTGAGGCCCTCGCCCACGTCCGGCAGCTTGAACTGTTTGAGCTCCGGCATGTGCGTCACCACCCGAACGTACGGTCGACGGCGTCGAGGATGCGGTCGATGTTGGGCAGGTACTGCTCCTCCACCCGTGACGGCGGGTACGGCGTGGAGAAACCGCCCACCCGCAGCACCGGAGCCTCCAGGTGGTAGAAGCAGCGCTCGGTGATGCGGGCGGCCAGTTCGCCGCCGAATCCGCCGAACACCGGCGCCTCGTGGGCGACCACACACCGGCCCGTCTTGCGCACCGACTCGGTGATCGTGTCGATGTCGAGCGGGCTGAGCGAGCGCAGGTCGATGACCTCGAGCGACCTCTCCTCATCGGCGGCCGCGGCCTCCAGGCAGGTCTTCACCATCGGCCCGTACGCGAGCAGCGTCACGTCGTCGCCGGGGCGCGCGACGATCGCCTGGTGCAGCGGCGGCGCGGCGGCCAGGTCGAGCTCCACGGAGGCCTTGTCCCAGTAGCGCCGCTTGGGCTCGAAGAAGATCACCGGATCGGCGGACCGGATCGCCTGCTGGATCATCGAGTACGCATCGGCCGGGTTGGAGCACGCCACGACGCGCAGGCCCGCGGTGTGCGTGAAGTGCGCCTCGGGCGACTCGCTGTGGTGCTCCACCGCGCCGATGCCGCCGCCGCACGGGATCCGGACGACCACGGGGAGCTGTACGGCGCCCAGCGAGCGCATGTGCATCTTCGCCAGCTGAGAGATGATCTGGTCGACGGCCGGGAAGACGAACCCGTCGAACTGGATCTCGCACACCGGACGGTAGCCGCGCAGCGCGAGGCCGACGGCCGTGCCGATGATCCCGGACTCGGCGAGCGGGGTGTCGATGACCCGGCTTTCGCCGAAGTCCTTTTGCAGGCCGTCGGTCACCCGGAACACGCCGCCGAGCTTGCCGACGTCCTCGCCCATGATGAGGACCTTGGGGTCGTCTTCCATGGCCTTGCGCAGTCCGGCACCCAGCGCCTTGGCCAAGGTGAACGTCTCGGTCATCGCGCATCCCCTTCCTCGTCGGCGAAGCCCGCGAGGTAGGCGGCGAACTGCTCCTGTTCCTCGCTGACCAGTACGTGCGGCTCCGCGTACACGTGGTCGAAGATGCTCAGCGGCTGCGGGTCGGTCAGCTCGAGGCACTGCTTGCGCACCTCGACGCCGACCTGCTTGGCCTCGGCGTCGACCTCGTCGAAGAAGGCCGCGTCGGCCATCTCGTTCTTGACCAGGTACGCCTTGACCCGCTCGATCGGGTCCTTGAGCTTCCACGCCTCGAGTTCGGCTTCCAGCCGGTAGCGGGTCGGGTCGTCGGTCGTGGTGTGCGCGCCCATGCGGTAGGTGTATGCCTCGATGAGCGTCGGGCCCTGGCCGTCGCGCGCGTTGTCGAGGGCCTTGCGGGTGACGGCGAGGCAGGCGAAGACGTCGTTGCCGTCGACCTGGATGCCCGGGAAGCCGAAGCCCTGCGCCCGCCGGTACAGCGGGATCCGTGACTGCTTTTCGAGCGGCTCGGAGATCGCCCACTGGTTGTTCTGGCAGAAGAACACGACCGGGGCGTTGAAGACCGAGGCCCAGACGAACGACTCGTTGACGTCGCCCTGCGAGGTCGCGCCGTCGCCGAAGTAGGCGATGGCGGCGGCGCCGCTTTCGGTGCCGACCGCGCCGTCGCGCTGGATGCCCATGGCGTAGCCGGCGGCGTGCAGCGTCTGGGCGCCGATGACGATCGTGTACAGGTGAAAGTTGTGATCTTTGGGGTCCCAGCCGGCGTGGTTCACCCCGCGGAAGAGCCCGAGCAGCTTGACGGGCTCGACTCCGCGGCACCAGGCCACGCCGTGCTCGCGGTAGGTGGGGAAGACCATGTCCTGGTCGCGCAGCGCGCGCCCGGAGCCGATCTGCGCCGCCTCCTGGCCGAGGAGGGAGGCCCAGATGCCGAGTTCGCCTTGCCGGGTCAGGGCCACGGCCTCGAAGTCGATGCGCCGGACGATGACGAGATCACGGTAGAGATCGCGGATCTCTTCGGCGGTCAGATCCAGGGGGTAGTCGGGGTGTTCGACCCGCTCGCCCTCGGGGGTGAGCAACTGGACCAGCTCGGCGGATGAGTTCCGCACTGTGCCCGGTGGGGCACCGCGTGAGGCGTCGACGGTCACGTGTACTCCTCGTGCGTTCGGGGCCAGTGCGCGGGGTCGCCGCGACTGACCTGCGTCGCGCCGCCCAGTCAGAGCGAAATGTCGGTTTACCCGCTATTTGGGCGGATAAGTCCCAACATCTACCCTGACCCCCGCGGGTTTCACAGGGGCGGGAGGCTGTTGTGTCATGGTGGCAGACGCCACGCGTATGGGCGCAAGCCCGGTCCCTCACAGGATCCCTACCCCGATCGTTGTGGCGTGCCACTAAGTCTTTTGAGGGCATACGTTTGGGAGGGAGGTACCCGAAATGAGCCAGTCCTTGTTCTCTGTCCCCGGCATGTTGATCGATGGCGAGTGGGTTCCGTCTGGCGAGAACGGCCTGATGGAAGTGCGAAGCCCGTACGACGACGCGCTGGTCGCCCAGGTTCCGGCCGCGGGTCCGCGCGATGTCGACAGGGCGGTCGCGGCGGCCGCCGCGGCGCTGCGCCGCGACGACTTTCCGCGGACGGACCGTGTCCGCGTGCTCGAGCAGGCGGCGGCCGCACTGCACGATCGCCAGGAGCATTTCGCCAAGGCCATCGCGCACGAGTCGGCCAAGCCGCTCAAGACCGCGCGCGTCGAGGCTGCTCGGGCCGTGGAGACCTTCGCGTTCGCCGCGGCGGAGGCCCGCACGTTCGCCGGTGACATGGTGCCGATGGACGCGACCGCGGCCGGCGCCGGCAAGACGAGCTTCACGCTGCGGGTGCCGGTGGGGGTGGTCGCCGCGATCTCGCCCTTCAACTTCCCGCTCAACCTGGTCGTCCACAAGCTGGCGCCGGCGATCGCCGCCGGCTGCCCGGTGGTGCTCAAGCCCGCCTCGCAGACCCCGGTGTCGTCGCTGCTGCTGGCCGAGTTGCTCCACGGTCTCGGCGTGCCCACCGGCTGGCTGAACGTCGTGACCGGCTCGGGGTCCGTCGTCGGCGAGGCACTCGCCAATCACGACGATGTGGCATATATCACCTTCACCGGCTCGGCCGAGGTGGGCTGGGCCATGGCCGCCAAGGCGGCACGCAAGAAGGTGCGGCTCGAACTCGGCTCGAACGCCCCGCTCATCGTCGACGCGCCGAGCGACTGGTCGACGGCCGCCGCCAAGGTCGCCGTGGCGGGCTTCTCGCACGCCGGGCAGTCGTGCATCTCGACGCAGCGCGTCTACGTCCACACCGACATCGCCGACCATTTCGTCGACACCCTGGTCCGCAAGGTCGAGGGCCTCGTCGTCGGCGACCCGGCGGACGAGAAGACCGACGTGTCCGCGCTGATCTCCAAGGGCGACACCGACCGGGTCAAGGAGTGGATCGACGAAGCCGTCGCCGCCGGCGCCAAGGTGCTGGCCGGCGGCGACATCGGGGGCGACGGCGTGCTTCGGCCGACCGTCATCGAGAACGCTCCGGCGACCGCCAAGGTCCAGTGCCAGGAGGTGTTCGGGCCGGTCGTCACCGTCACGCGCTATGAGGACTTCGACGAGGCGCTCGCCATGGCCAACGACTCGCGCTATGGCCTGCAGGCCGGCGTCTTCACCTCAGACCTCGGCAAGGCCCTGAAAGCGGCCAAGACCCTGGAGTACGGCGGCGTGATCGTCAACGACGTGCCGACCTTCCGCGCCGACCAGCAGCCCTACGGCGGCGTCAAGGACTCCGGTAACACCCGCGAGGGCCCGGCCTACGCCATCGAGGAGATGACCGAGCACCGCCTCGTCACCCTCCAGCCCTAGCGCTCGCGCGGGTCCTAGAGCGCTCGCCCGGGTCGCCGCCCCCGATCGGCATCACCAAGTGATCACCGGCGTGGGAGCGGCGACCCGTTGAGCGGCGGGCCATCCGGTGGATCGTCGGGCGGCATGAGGAACCTTTTGATCGTCGCCACGTCCCGCACCAACACGGCCAGCAGGCTCTCGACCGACGTCAGACGGTTCTCCACGGCGGTGAGACGGTCCTCAACGCGGGCGACGCGGTCTTCGAGCCGGGTGACGCGGTCTTCGAGGCGGGTGACACGTTCTTCGAGGCCGGTCACCCGGCGGGTGGTCTCGCTCAGAGTCTCGCTGAGTGCGGTGAGCAGGTCGTGCTGGGCGTCGATCCGGCCGGTGAGGGTCATGCCGCGGCGCTCCTTCGTCATGCCGATGTACGCCTCGAGGGCGGAAAGGCGCGCCTCGAAGCCGTTGTTTCGGACGAGCATGTTAGCTCCACTCCCTGTGATCGCGTGGGTTCGTTTCCGTGACGGACGCCATCGAGAATCGGCGGAGCGGCGGAGCGGGCACAGTGGAACGGCGTTCTGGGGATAACGGCGAGAACGCGGTCGCGACGGCCGCACGCACGGCCGATGGAGACGAGCCCGAATCGTGATCTGAGTGCCGCGCGATCGGTCAGGGCGCGCGTGAGAGTCTGTCGTCACTCAACGTACACATGCGTGGGACAACACCCCCGGGAGCGCGCATGAAGATCACGCGAGTGACGGCACTGATCATGGCGACCGGCCTCGCCCTGTCCGGATGCTCCGGCGCCGCGAGCGGCGGCGGAACGACCACCCTAAGGATCAGCGCCAACTCGATCGAGGGCGGTAAGAACACCGCCAAGGCCGAGTGGATCAGCGACTACGTCATCCCGAAGTTCAAGGAGTTCGAGCGGAGCAAGGGCAAGAAGGTCGACGTCAGGTTCGAGGGCACCGGCGTCGACGACGCCCCCTTCAAGCAGAAGGCCGCGCTCGACCTCAAGACCGGCACCGCGGCCGACCTGATCGAGATCGACGGCATCTGGGTCGGCGAGTTCGCGCAGGCCGGTTACATCAAGCCGCTCGACCAGACCGTCGGCGCGAGCGCGGGCCAATGGGACGGCTGGCGGCAGATCCCCGCGCCGGTCCAGGCCATCATGTCGTTCAACGGGCGCCGCTACGGGCTGCCGACCGGCACCGACGGCCGCGTGCTCTTCTACAACAAGAAGCTCTTCGCTCAGGCCGGCCTGCCCGCCGACTGGCAGCCGAAGAGCTGGGACGACATCATCGCCGCCGGGCGGAGACTCAAGACGCTCGAGGGCGTCACCCCGATCCAGCTCAACGCCGGCACGGCGATGACCGAGGCGACGACCATGCAGGGCGTGCTCCCGCTGCTCGCCGGCACCGGGCAGGAGATCTACTCGAACGGCAAGTGGCAGGGCGACACCCCGCGACTGCGCCAGGTGCTCGACCTCTACCGCGAGATCTACTCGACCGGGCTGGGCGACCCCAAGCTGCAACAGAGCCCGCAGGGCCGCGACGAGTCGTTCGCCCGCTTCGCGGACGACAAGGTCGGGATCCTCCTGGAGAGCGACTACTTCTGGCGGGAGGTGGTCGGGCCGAACGCCGAGGTGGCGCCGATGAAGGACCGCGACCAGACGGTGGGATACACGCTGATCCCGGCGATGCGGCCGGGCGGCGGCATCCGCGGGCAGAGCCAGGTGAGCATGTCCGGCGGCGTCGGCTGGGTGCTGAACCCGCGCACGAAGAACGCCGCGCTGGCGTGGGAACTGCTCACGTTCATGCAGAGCCACGACGCCGTCAAGGACGAGGTGCGGCGCACCGCGGTCGGCATCAGCCCGCGCGACGACGTCAACGCCGAGACCCTGACCGGCGACCCGCTGCTGAGGTTCATCGCCACCAAGGTGCTGCCGATCACCGCCGTACGCCCGGGGCTGGCGGCCTACCCACAGGTGTCCACGGCGCTGCAGAAGGCGACCGGCGACGTCGTGGCGGGCGAGAGCGTCGACCGGGCAGCGCGAGCCTACGAACGGAACCTGGAGCGGGCGGTCGGCGGTGCGGCCAACGTCAGCACCGGCTGAGGCCGCCGCGATCCGCGACGCGGCGGCGGCCGCGGGAGCGGCGACACCGGCCGACGCCTCCGGGCTCGGCCGGCGCCGGGCGCTGACCTTCGTCGCCCCCGCGCTGCTGCTGATCGCGGTCTTCTTGATCCTGCCCGCGCTGTGGACGCTGTACCTCGGGCTGACCAACTACCGGCTGACCGGCCTCGAGGCGGCCCACCCGCGGTTCATCGGCGCCGACAACTACACGAACGCGCTTCGGGACCGGGAGTTCCACGACGCGCTCGGCCGTACGCTGCTGTTCGTCTTCGGCTCGGCGATCATCGGCCAGAACCTGCTCGGCTTCGCGCTCGCCTGGTCGCTGCGCTCGGCCCGGCGCTGGGTGCGCGGCACCGTCGAGACGCTCGTGCTGATGGCGTGGATCCTGCCCGGGGCGGTGGTGGCGTGGCTGTGGATCGCGTTCCTCGACGACCAGGGCGGCACGCTGAACGCGATCTTGCACACGCCGGGCAGCGACTGGTGGTTCGACCATCCGATGGGGGCGCTGATCGTCTTCAACATCTGGCGGGGCACGGCGTTTTCGATGATGCTGTTCGGCGCGGCGCTGTCGAGCGTGCCGCCGAGCCAGCTGGAGTCGGCGCGGCTGGCCGGGGCGTCGGGCCCGCAGCAGTTGCGCGACGTGGTGTTCCCCGCCATCCGCGGGCACCTTCTGACGAACACCCTGCTGATCAGCCTGTGGACGTTCAACGACTTCACGCCCTACCTCATCACCAAGGGCGAGCCGCACGGCGCCTCCGCGGTGCTGCCCGTCTACATCTATCTGACCGCGCTGCCGGGTGAGCGGCTCGGCTTCGCCAGCGCCATCTCGCTGATCATGCTGCTGATCAATCTGGTCCTGGCGCTGGTCTACGTCGGCGTGCTGCGCCGGAGGTCCGCATGACGAGCCCGCCGACACCGCCGGCCCCGACCCCGCCGGCACCGCCGAGACCGCCGACCCCGAGCCCCCGCGCCGTCGTACGCCGGATCGGGTTCTACGTCCTGGTCGGACTGGTCACGACGTTCTTCGCGCTGCCGATGCTGTGGCTGGTCACCGCGCCGTTCTCCGCCCGGCCCGGCTTCAGCGTCGACTGGCCCGACTTCACGCTGGCCAACTTCAGGTCGCTGACCGAGAGCACCGACGCGCTGCCGTCGCTGTACAACTCCGCGGTGCTGTCGCTGTGGACGATGGCCGTCACCGTCATCGCCGCCGCGCTGGCCGCGTACGCGCTGAGCCGCGTGCGGATCCCCGGCAGGGACGGACTGCTCTACCTGCTCCTGCTGTTGTCCTCGGTGATCACGGGGACGGCGGCCATGGTGCCGATCTTCCAGCTCATGTTCACGTTGCACCTGCTCGACAAGGACGTCGGCGTGGTCCTGGTGCTGACCGGCGGGCTGCTGCCGGCCGCGATCTTCATCCTGAAGGACTTCATGGACGGCATGCCGCGGTCGCAGGAGGAGTCGGCGCGGGTCTTCGGCGCCGGGCCGCTGCGGGTGCTGGGCAACGTGGTGCTGCCGAACGTACGGCCCGGCCTGGCCACGATCGCCGTGTGGGCCGTCGTCCAGGTGTGGGGGAACTTCCTCATGCCGTTCCTGCTGTACCGCTCGCCGGAAAAGCAGCCGGCTGCGGTCACCCTCAACACGTTCTACACCCAGGGCGGCCAGCCCGACCTGGCGCTGATCTCCACGTTCTCGCTGCTCTATTCGGTCCCGGTGGTGATCATGTTCTTGTTCGTCAGCCGCCGGTACGGCTTCCGCTTCCACGGAGGTGTCAAGGCGTGAAGGTCGTGGTTGAGGAGATCACGAAGGTCTTCGAGGGCGGCGTCCGCGCCCTCGACGGGCTGTCGCTGGACATCGCCGACGGCGAGTTCTTCGCGCTGCTCGGGCCGTCCGGGTGCGGCAAGACCACGCTGCTGCGCACCATCGCGGGACTGGAGACGGCGACGAGCGGACGGATCTTCATCGGCGACCGCGACGTGACGCGGCTCGAACCCGGCAAGCGCGACGTGGCCATGGTCTTCCAGGACTACGCGTTGTTCCCGCACATGACCGTGGCCGACAACATCGCCTACCCGCTGCGGATCAAGAAGGTGGGCCGGACGGAACGGCGGGCCAGGGCCGCGGAGACCGGCGCCGGCCTGTCCCTGGCCGAGTACATGCGGCGCCGTCCGGCCCAATTGTCCGGCGGCCAGCAGCAGCGCGTCGCGCTGGCGCGCGCGATGGCGGCGCAGCCGACGGTGTTCCTGCTCGACGAGCCGCTGTCCAACCTCGACGCCCGGTTGCGCCTCGAGGCCCGTACGTTCCTGAAGAAGCTCCAGCACGACCTCGGCGTCACCACGGTGTTCGTCACGCATGACCAGGCCGAGGCGCTCGCGCTCGCCGACAGGATCGCGGTCATGGCCGACGGCGGGATCGAGCAGGTCGGCACCGCGCGCGAGGTCTTCCAGCGGCCGGCGAACGTCTTCGTGGCGGGCTTCATCGGCTCCACTCCGATGAATCTGCTCCCCGGCCGGTGCGCGGGTGACGCGATCGACGTCGGCGGGGTACGGCTGCCCGTGCCCGAGACCGCGACCGGACTGGTCGCGACCGGCGACGAGGTGATCGTCGGGATCCGGCCGGAGTACCTCGCGGAGGCGAACGGCGATCAGCAGGGCATCGAGGGACGCGTCTCGATCGTCGAGAACCTGGGCACCTCATCGCTGGTGACGTTGGCGACCGCGGGCCCGAACGTCCAGGTGACGGTGCTGGAAGGACGGGAGCCGGAGCCCGGCGCCACCTTGCGGGTCATCCCTCGGCCGGGCCGGATGTTGATCTACCGGGCCGCCGGCGGCGAACTCGTCGACGCCGGCCGGTCATGACGGGACGGGCGATGACGGTCCGCTGACGCTCCGATGACGGACGGCAACGGCCGCGGCGGACGGCGGCGGACGGCGGCGGATCGGCTCCGCTCAAACGTTCGGCGGGTTGTTGTCTCCGTTGTAGAGGCGCTCGTTCTGCGGTCGCTGCCCACCGGCGCCGCGGTTCACCATGAGGATCTGCAGGAGGAAGGTCGCGCCCCCGGCGATCATGAGGATGACGCCGATCACGTGCAGGTCTACGGACTTGCCGATGAGGTCTTCCTCGATCGCGAATCTGAAGATCGCGCCCAGTATGAGCAGGAAGACGCTGACCCCTACACCCATACGTGTGCCCCCTCCCGGGACGTCAAGCCCATGCCGCTTTCAAGTAAACGCGTACCCAAGCGGTAACACTAGTCCGCATCTCCGGTCATGATCATGCGTTACACCGTCGCGGACCCCGGTCAGGGAGCGGACGACGACCCGGCCACTACATCGCCTCGGGCCTTAGAACGCCGCCTCAGGGACGTCCATCAGGTCGCCGGTCGTCGCCTCGGCGATCTTCCGTTCGGCGCCCAGGCGAGGCAGCACCTCGGTGCAGAAGAACCGCGCCGCGGCCACCTTGCCGGTGTAGAAGGCCTGGTCGGCGGCTGAAACGTCGTCGTCGGCCAGCTTGGCCAGCGCGATCTCGGCCTGCCGGCACAGCAGCCAGCCGACGACCAGGTCGCCGAGCGCCAGCAGCAGCCTGTTGGAGTTGAGGCCGGCCTTGTAGATCTCGGCGGGCCGCTCCATGGAGCCCAGCGCCCATCCGGTCATCGACGTGACGATCGCGTGCACGTCATCGAGCGCGGCGGCGAGCAGTCCTCGCTCGGTCTTGAGCCGGCCGTTGCCCGCCTCGCTCTCGGCGAACGCCTTGATCTCCTCGCCGAGGTGCCGCAGCCCCGCGCCGTTGTCCCGCAGGATCTTGCGGAAGAACAGATCGAGGCCCTGGATCGCGGTGGTGCCCTCGTACAACGAGTCGATCTTGGCGTCTCTGATGTACTGCTCGATCGGATAGTCCTGGAGGAACCCCGAGCCGCCGAGGGTCTGCAGCGCGTAGGTGAGCATCTCGTACGCACGCTCCGAGCCGAAACCCTTGACGATCGGCAACAGCAGCTCGTTGACCTTCTCCGCCGTCTCGTCCGTCCGCCCCTCGTGCCGCGCGATCTCGATGGCGTCCTGGTAGGAGGCGGTCAGGTGGACGAGCGCCCGCATCCCCTCGGCGTACGACTTTTGCAGCATGAGCAGGCGGCGCACGTCGGGGTGGTGGGTGATCGTGACGCGCGGCGCGGTCTTGTCGGTCAGCCGGGTCAGGTCGGCGCCCTGCACGCGTTCCTTGGCGTACGCGAGCGCGTTGAGGTAGCCGGTCGACAGCGTCGAGATCGCCTTGGTGCCGACCATCATCCGCGCCTGCTCGATGATCATGAACATCTGTTTGATGCCCTCGTGCACCTCGCCGACGAGGTAGCCGACCGCCGGCCGCCCGGGCTCGGCGCCGAAGGTCAGCTCACAGGTCGTGGAGACCTTGAGGCCCATCTTCTTTTCCACGTTCGTGACGTAGACGCCGTTGCGCTCGCCCAGCTTGCCGGTCTCGACGTCCACCAGATACTTCGGCACGACGAACATGGACAGGCCCTTGGTCCCCGGGCCGTGGCCTTCCGGGCGGGCCAGCACGAAGTGGAGGATGTTCTCGGTCATGTCGTGCTCGGCGCTGGTGATGAAGCGCTTGACACCCTCGATGTGCCAGGCGCCGTCGGGCCGGCGCACCGCCTTGGCGCGGCCGGCGCCCACGTCGGAGCCGGCGTCCGGCTCGGTCAGCACCATGGTGGCGCCCCACCGGCGCTCGATCGCGAGCTCGGCCAGCCGCCGCTGCTCCGGGGTGCCGATCTCCCACAGCAGCCGCGAGAACGCCGGTCCGTCCCCGTACATCCAGACCGCCGGGTTGGCGCCGAGTATCAGCTCGGCGACCGCCCAGTGCAGCGTGCGCGGCGCGTTCATGCCGCCCAGCTCGGCGGGCAGTTCGAGCCGCCACCACTCCGCCTCGTCGTAGAAGGCCGCGAACGACCGCTTGAAGCTCTCCGGGATCGTGACCTCGTGCGTGTCCGCATCGAAGGCGGGCGGGTGGCGGTCGGCGTCCTCGAACGAGTCCGCGAGCACGCCCGTCGCCAGCCTGTCGACCTCGTCGAGGACGCTGCGCGCCGTGTCGGCGTCGAGCTCGGTGTACGGCCCGGTGCCGAGGACGTGCTGGCGCTCGAACATCTCGAAGAGGTTGAACTCGATGTCCCGGAGATTGCTCTTGTAATGGCCCATAGAGGCGACCCTTTGTTTCCTACTGGTAAGTAACATAGGGCATTCTACCCGCCAGTAGCCACATTGTCGCCAACTCAGCGTACTGCTCTGATCACCCATCGTTGCGACAACCGCCCCAGGCCCGCTCAAATCAGGCCAAACGGGTCCCGAGGCGGGCGGCATGACGAGCCCCTGAAGCCCGGCCGCCGAGCCCGCCGACCGGTGTGAGACTGGACGCGTGACCGCCCGCTCGGAACTCGCCGAACTCGCCGGCCGGTGGCGGGACGATCTCGCGGCCTGGGCCATCCCCGATCACATCCTGTCCGCGGTCAGCGTCTCGCCCTGGACGCAGTCGGCCGCGTTGTTCGCCCACCGCGCCGACGCCGCGCTGCACGCACCGCGCGGCCCGTCGCACGAGCGCGCGCTCGAGGCGCTGCCGCCCGGCGGGGCGGTCCTCGACGTCGGGGCCGGCGCCGGTGCGGCCGGGCTGCCGTTGGCCGCGGCGCGCCGCGGCTCGCTGATCGCCGTCGACCTGTCCGCCGACATGCTCGACGAGCTCGCCGACCGCGCGGCGGCGCTCGGCGTACGGTCACACTGCGTGCGAGGGCGCTGGCCGGAAGTGGCCGGTCCCCCCTGCACCGCCGACGTGGCCGTGTGCAAGGACGTGATCTACAACGTGCCCGAACTGCCCGCCTTCTTCGCCGCGCTCACCGACCACGCGCGGCACCGCGTCGTCGTCGAGCTCACCGAGCGCCACCCGCTGGCGCCGCTGAACCCGCTGTGGCTCGACCTGCACGGGCTGCGGCGCCCCGACCGGCCGGTGGCCGGCGACGCGTACGCCATCGCCGCCGCCATGGGGCTGCGGCCGAAGTCCGTGCGCTGGACCCGCACGACCCACGGTCCGTACGGCACCTTCGACGATCTCGTCGAGGTGGTCCGCACCCGGCTGTGCCTGCCGGCCGCCCGCGCCCCCGACGTGGCGGCCGCGTTGCGCTCGCTCGACGCCGATCCCGCCGAGCCCTACCTCCCCGGCACCCGCGATCGTCCCGCCATGACCTTGTGGTGGCCCGGCCGCGCCGACCGCCCGCGCGGTTGACGGCCGGACCGCCCGAATCCCCTTACGCCCGGGCGATCCGGGTCCTACGATGACCGCGGTCGATGACGCGATCTCGATCGTCGAAGGGGTGCGGGGCAGTGGCGGACGGCGCCGACACGTGGGGACGGCTGGTCGCCTGGCTCACCGATCAGCCCTGGTTCGTCGCGCCGCCCGATGGTCCCGGCGCACCGCCACCCGAGTCGTCCGGCCCGGCCGCCGCCCCCGACTCCTCCGGGCCGCCGGATCTCGAGCTGACCGAGCCCGAACGCCTGCTGTGGGCGGCCTACCCCACGGGCGGGTGGGTCGACGCCGCGGCCACCGCCGAGCCCACCGTACGGGCCGAGGTGATCGCCCGGTTGCTGCTCGGCGCCCGCGCGCCCCGCCCCGGGTGCGTGCCCGCCGTACGGCTGCGCGGCGCCCAGATCACCGGCTGTCTCGACGTCTCGGGCGGCACCGTCGGCTGCGAGCTGCGCCTGGAACGCTGCGAACTCGCGGAGGTACCCGACTTCTCCAACGCGCAGGCCCGCCAGGTGCGGCTGTCCGACTGCGTCCTGCCCGGGTTCGACGGCGGCGGGCTGCGTACCGAGGGCTACCTCAGCCTGTCCGGGTCCGTCATCAACGGCCAGGTGAAGCTGGTGCGGGCCCGGCTCACCGGCGGGTTCCGCATGAACGGCACCGAGATCACGAACGTCGACGACTGGGGCCTGTTCGCCGGGGCGCTCAGCGTGGAGGCCGGCACGTACTGGCGGCACGCGCGGATCACCGGCGGCGCCCGGCTCACCGGCGCGCGGATGGGCGGCGGATTCTTCCTCTACGGCGCGACGCTGCTCGCGCCGGGCAAGGTCGCGCTCGACGGCCAGAACATGATCGTCGAGGACGCGTTGGAGTGCAGCCGCGGCTTCACCGCGCACGGCACCGTCCGGCTGCGCGGCGCCAAGGTCACCGGCACGATGTCCTTCGATCTGGCGACCGTGCGCGCGCCGCAGCGCCGGGCCATGCAGCTGAGCCACATGCAGGTCGACGAGCTCATCCTCGGCTTGACCGAGGTGGTCGGGGAGGTGTCGCTGGTCTATTCGCGGGTGGGGGTGCTGCTCGACGGCCCGCGGCACTGGGCCGCCGAGCTGCGGCTGAACGGCCTGACCTACGAGTCGCTGCGCGGCAGCGAGGCCGCCGACCGCCTCGACTGGGTGAACCGTGACCCCCGCGGGTTCCACGCGCAGCCGTACGAGCAGCTGGCGACCTGGTACCGGGGTGGCGGCCACGAGATCCTGGCGCGCCGGGCGCAACTGGCCAAGCTGCGGGCGCGCCGCGCCACCCTGGGCCGGACGGCGCGGGTGTGGAGCCACCTGCTGGATCTGACGGTCGGGTACGGCTACCGGCCCACGCGGGCGGCGATGTGGTTCGCGCTGCTGCTGGCGATCGGCACGGTGGTGTTCGCCGTCGAGCACCCGCGTACGATCACACCGCCCGATGAGCGGCCGCACTTCAACGCGTTCGCCTACACGCTCGACCTGCTCGTGCCGATCAGCGCGTTCGGCCAGCGCGACGCCTGGGACCCGGTCGGCTGGACGCAGTGGCTCGCCTACGCGCTCATCGGCGCCGGCTGGCTTCTCGCCTCCGCTTTGATCGCCGGCGTTACCCGCGTCCTGCGCCCCACCTAGCGGGGCGTGCCGGCCGTAGCGGGGCGTGCCCCGGCCGGCGTCGTGGCAGGCGCGTCAGTCGCGGGACAGCACGCGGGTGGCGCCGGCGGCGACGGTCAGGCCGAGGACGAAGCCGGCGGCGACCAGGAGGTCGGCGATCCACAGATAGACGCCGCCCGGCGCGAACAGCGACTCCTGTCCCAGCGAGCCGACCGGCAACAGCAGATCGAGCGTGTAGAGGAACGCGTTGAAGTGCGGGTGCTGCCCGTTGTCGAGGCGAACGGGCGGGCGCAGGTAGAACACCACGCTGCCGATCGCCAGCAGCGTGATCAGCCACGCCGCCGCGCGGAACGGCCGGTAGCCGTACCCGACGAGCACGTCCTGCACGAGCCCCCAGAGCTTGCGCGGGACCGACATGGTCGTGCGCCGGTCGCGCTGCTTGGCCAGCAGCACCGAGCGGCCCTCCGCGTCGAGGCCGATCGCGCGGTAGCTAGCCGCCAGCCGTTCGTAGGGCTGCGGCTGGTAGCCGTCGGTGTCGCGGCGCAGCCACTGCAACCGCTCCTTGGCGGTCAGCGGCGGGTTCAGCGTCTCGTAGACGAACCCGTCGAGCTGGAGTCCCGTGGGCCAGGTGGCCTGGTCGTCGCGGAGCCTGCCGACCTTGGCGTACGACAGGTCGGCGAGACCGCCGATGGGCTCGGCGGGCCGCAGGTCGACCTCGGCCGCCTGCATGCGCTGGCAGCCGAGCGCGCGGCCGTCGGGATTGTGCAGCCGCGCGCCGATCAGGTTCAGCTGGCCGCCGATCCGGGCGCCGGCGAAGCTGACCTCGCCCCTGGCCTGGAACCCCTCGGAGCAGTAGACGTCGGTCTCCACGGCCAGGTCGCCGGCATTGAGGGCGATCCGGCCCGGATGGATCAGCGTGGCGCCCTGCAGCGACAGGTAGCCGCCGACCCGGGCGCCGCGCAGCCGTACCGCGCCCTGGGCGGTGAAGCCCTCGTCGCAGAACATGTTGGCGGCGACCGTGAGGCGGCTCGCGTACAGCGCGTCGCCGCGCTGATTGCCGAGCCGGGCGCCGCGCAAGATGAGCTGGCCGCCGACGCGCGCGCCGGGCAGCCGCACCTCGCCGTCGGCGGCGAAGCCGCGGTCGCAGTAGACGTTGGCGTCGACGGTCAGCCGGTCGGCGAGCAGCGCCTCGCCGCCCGGGTTGGCCAGCTGGACGCCGCTCAGGTTGAGGATGCCGGCGATGTGCGCGTTGTCGAGCCAGACCCCGCCGTCGATCCGGCTGCCCTCGAGCCACAGGTGGCCGTCGACCCGCATGCCGGAGGCGACGAGCCCGGGCATCCGGCAGCGCAGCAGATGCACGCTTTGCATGCGGGCCCAGTAGAGATGCGGTTGCTCGTCGAAGGAGCAGCCGTTCAGCGCCAGCGGCACGGGCACCTCGGCGTGCCCGAGGTTGAACGTGCCGGTGATCCGGGCGCCGGTCAGCCGCACGGCCGCCACCTGGCCGGACTCCGGCTCGCAGGCGCCGAGCAACAGCGCGACGATCACCTCGGCGCGGACCAGGCGGTCGGCGCCCCACCGATCGCTCATGGCCGGCTCGTCCTCGCCGCGGTGCCCGGTGGTCAGGTCCACCGAGTCGCCGCGCGGGAACGCGTCCCACAGGGCGCGTTCCGTAGGCGACAGCTCCGCGACGCGCATAGGCGGCTCCTGGGGGTGAGCGATCCGGGAAAGCGCGAATTGAAATGTATCGCGGACCTGACGAAGATCGGCGGGTACGTGACCGAGTACAAGATCACTGACCGATCTTGATAGCGGTCCGTATGCGCCCTGTCCGCGATCTCGCGCGGTCGGGTGACGTACGCTTCCAGCCGTACGAGAAATCGCTGATCAGCGGCTCGCTGTTCGGCACGGACGAAGGGGGCCGCCGTGGCGCGTGTCGTCGTGGACGTCATGCTCAAGCCCGAGATCCTCGACTCCCAGGGCCAGACCATCGCCAGGAAGCTGCCTCAACTGGGGTTCGCCGGGATCACCGGCGTGCGGCAGGGCAAGCGCTTCGAAGTCGAACTCGACGGGCCGGCCGACGAGGAGGCGCTCGAGCAGGTCCGCAAGATCGCCGAAACGCTGCTCGCCAATCCGGTTATCGAAACTTTCGACATGCGAGTCGAATAGGCGGTGATGAGCCGGCATCACGGGCCACGGGAGTCGCTCTCAATCGCATAAAGACCGGGCAGTCTAGCGGTTACGGACGATTTTCCGGGGAAGCCTTACTTTCGTCGAGAAACGAGGTGTAGCTGGGCGGCACCCGGGCGACGGGGGTTGTCGGACAAGAGGTGGCCGTGGACATGAAGTTCTCGCTGGCGCTGCCGCGCGAGGCGTTGAGCATCCCCGTGATCCGCCGAGTCCTGGGCGACGCGCTGCGTGGGCTGGGCGTTTCGGAAGACTGCGTCTCCGACATCTTGCTCGCCACCTGCGAGGCGTGCACGAATGTCGTGAAGCATGCCCGTGCCACCGCCTGCTATGAGGTCCTGGCCAGCGTCGATGACGAGAAATGTGTGTTGAAGATCGTCGAGACGGGCCGCGGGCCGCAGCGCCCTGAGTACCCTGACCGGCTGCCCCTCCTCCCCGAAGGATTCCCCCGCGGCCGGCACCGCAGGGAGACACAGTCGCGGCTGGAGGCCGAGTCCGGGCGCGGCATCAACATCATGCGAGCGCTGGTCGACGACGTCACCTTCGACACCGCGTCTGACAGCGGCACGATCGTCTACCTCCAAAAGCGTCTGACCTGGCGCGACGAGGCGCTGCTCCGCCGCCTCGAATACGATTTGGTGCATAGCGGCAACTAAGTTGGGCAGGCCGCGCGGGGGTCTTCACCGTCGGAGACCGCCCCGCGACCCCCAAAGAGCACCAAAGATCGCCGAAGGTCGCGGACGGACCACCGGAGATCTCCGACACCGTCATGGCAGGGGCAGCGCATGAGTTCTCGGGTTGGCATCGTCACGTTTCCCGGTTCGCTCGACGATCGTGACGCGGCGCGCGCCGTACGGCTGGCGGACGCCGAGCCGGTGCCGCTGTGGCACGGCGATCGCGACCTGCAGGGGGTCGACGCCGTGGTGCTGCCCGGCGGCTTCTCCTACGGCGACTATCTGCGCTGCGGGGCCATCGCCCGGTTCGCGCCGATCATGGAGAGCCTGGTGCCGGCGGCCGAGGACGGGCTGCCGGTGCTCGGCATCTGCAACGGCTTCCAGATCCTGTGCGAGTCGCACCTGCTGCCCGGCGCGCTGACCCGCAACACCGGGCTCCACTTCGTCTGCCGCGACCAGCGCATCCGCATCGAGAACACCGAGACGGCCTGGACCCGCGAGTACGCCGCCGGACAGGAACTCGTCATCCCGATCAAGAACATCGACGGCTGCTACAACGCGACCGAGGAGACGCTCGCCGAGCTGGAGACCGGCGGCCGCATCGTGGCCCGCTACGTCGACGTCAACCCCAACGGCTCGCTGCACGACATCGCCGGCGTGTGCAACGAGGCCGGCAACGTCGTGGGCCTGATGCCGCACCCCGAGCACGCGGTCGAGACGCTGACCGGTCCGACCACCGACGGGCTCGGCTTCTTCGCCTCGATCGGCGCGTGGCTCGCCGGCGACCTGGTGGCGGCGTCATGATCGGCGAGCGGCCACCCGGCGACGACCCCACCAGACCATCCGGCCCCGGCCCGGCCGGCGCCGAGCCCAACGTGACCGAGCCCGCCGCGACCGAACCCAACGCGACCGAACCCAACGCGACCGAACCCCCCGCGACCGAGCCCCCCGCGACCGAGGCGGCGGCGCCGACCACCGAGACGACCACCACCTACACGGCCACCACCTACACGGCCACGACCGAGGCGGCCGCGGCCGCCGGCGAGCCGCCCGGGTCCGGCCGGGCCGACGCCGACGCCGACGCCGACGACATGGTCGAGGCGCCCGGCGCGGTGGACACGGTCGAGATCGCGCGAAACGATCCCGGACGACCGCAGCCCTACGCCGAGCTGGGCCTCGCCGACGACGAGTACGACCGGATCCGCGCGATCCTCGGCCGCCGCCCGACCTCCGCCGAGCTGGCGATCTATTCCGTCATGTGGAGCGAGCACTGCTCGTACAAGAGCTCGAAGGTCCACCTGCGGCAGTTCGCCGCCAAGGCGCCGCGCAGCGGCGCGCTGCTGGTCGGCATGGGCGAGAACGCCGGAGTGGTCGACATCGGCCAGGGCTGGGCGGTCACGTTCAAGGTCGAGTCGCACAACCACCCGTCGTACGTCGAGCCCTACCAGGGCGCGGCCACCGGCGTCGGCGGCATCGTGCGCGACATCATCGCGATGGGCGCCCGGCCCGTCGCCGTTATGGACTCGCTCCGCTTCGGCCCGGCCGACGCCCGCGACACCCGGCGAGTGCTGCCCGGCGTGGTCGCGGGCATCGGCGGTTACGGCAACTGCCTCGGCCTGCCCAACATCGGCGGTGAGCTCGTCTTCGACCCCTGCTACGCGCAAAACCCGCTGGTCAACGCGCTGTGCGTGGGCGTGCTGCGGCACGCCGACATCCAGCGGGCGGCCGCGCCAGGCCCGGGCAACAAGGTGATCTTGTACGGCAGCGGCACCGGACCCGACGGCATCGGCGGCGCCTCCGTGCTCGCCTCGGCGACCTTCGACGAGGAGTCCGCGCGAAAGCGGCCGTCGGTCCAGGTCGGCGACCCGTTCATGGAGAAGCTGCTGGTCGAGTGCAGCCTGGAGCTGTTCCGCGAGGGTCTGGTCGTCGGCATCCAGGACCTCGGCGCCGCCGGCATCTCCTGCGCCACCACCGAGCTGGCCGCCGCCGGCACCGGCGGCATGCGGGTGACGCTCGACGACGTGCCGCTGCGCGACCCCACGCTGCGGCCCGAGGAAATCCTCATGAGCGAGTCGCAGGAACGCATGATGGCCGTCGTCGCGCCCCGCGACGTCGAGCGGTTCCTCGAAATCTGCGCCAAGTGGGAGGTACCGGCGACCGTCATCGGCGAGGTCACCGACGGCACGTCGCTGGTGATGACGTGGCGTGGGCAGGTGATCGTCGACATTCCGCCCGGCACCGCCGCCGACGAGGGCCCGGTCTACGAACGGCCCTACGAGCCGCCGGCCGACCTGCCGAGCCTGCAGGCCGACGGGGCCGGCCGGCTGCCGCGGCCGGGCGATGCCGACGAACTGCGCAAGACCGTGCTGTGGCTCGCCGCGTCCCCCAACCTGGCCGACAAGTCGTGGCTGACCTCGCAGTACGACAGATACGTGCTCGGCAACACGGTGCTGGCCATGCCGGAGGACGCGGGCCTGCTGCGCGTCGACGACGTGCCGCCCCCCGCCGACGACCAAGACGGCCAGCCGGGACAGGGCGGGCTGGGCATCGCGCTGTCGCTCGACGGCAACGGCCGCTATGCCCGGCTCGACCCGTACGCGGGGGCCCAGCTCGCGCTCAGCGAGGCCTATCGCAACGTGGCCGCCACCGGCGCCCGCCCGCTGGCCGTGACCAACTGCCTCAACTTCGGCTCCCCCGAGGACCCCGGCGTCATGTGGCAGTTCGCCCGCGCGGTCGAGGGGCTGGCCGACGCCTGCCAGGCGCTCGGCACGCCGGTGACGGGCGGCAACGTGAGCTTCTACAACCAGACCGGCAGCACGGCGATCAACCCCACGCCGGTCATCGGAGTGCTCGGCGTGCACGACGACGTACGGCGGCGCCTGTCGATGGCCTTCATCACCGAGGGGGCGTCGCTCATGCTGCTCGGCGAGACCCGCGAGGAGTTCGGCGGGTCGGAGTGGGCGCACGTCGTCTACGGCCACCTGGGCGGCCTGCCGCCGCTGGTGGATCTCGCCGCCGAGCAGGCGCTGGCGTCCGTGCTGGTCACCGGAGCCCGCGAGGGCATCCTGGCCGCGGCCCACGACCTGTCCGACGGAGGGCTGTCCCAGGCGCTGGTCGAGTCGTGCCTGCGCGGCGGCCTCGGCTGCCGGATCTCACTGCCCGGCGACCCGTTCGTCGAGCTGTTCAGCGAGTCGGTGGCGCGTGCGGTCGTCGCCGTACGGCCCGGCGCCGAGGGCCGGCTGGCGGCGCTGTGCGAGGCCGCCGGCGTGCCGGTCCGCCGCATCGGCGTGGTCGGCGGCGACGCGCTCGAACTCGAGAACTTCTTTTCCGTCCCGCTGGCCGAGCTGCGTCAGGCCCACCAGGTCACGCTTCCCAACTACATGGGCTGATCTCCAGCTGATCTCCAGCTGATCTCCAAGGCGGCCGACCGCGAGGCGACCCGCGGACGCCGCCTCAGAAGACGGAGATGTGGACGTGGTCGTAATGGTTGGCCGTGACGCTGCCGCGGTTTTCCATCGGGTCCCAGCCGGGGCTGCGCATGTCGTAGATGCGCTGCCGCCAGATGACGTACTTGATGCCGAGCCGCGAGGCGTTGGCGATCGCCCACTCCGCCACCTGGTCGCCGTGCCGCTGCCGGTCGGCCGACGGCATGGCGCCGCCGGTGCTCTCCATGAAGTCGCAGGCCCGGCCGGAGCCGTGGTCCTGCGGGTCGCCCGGCCGCAGGCAGCCGATCACCGGGAACGGACCGAAGCGCACATCGACCTCTGTGCGCACCTTGACCATCCGGGCGGTCAGGCCGCCGGCCCCGATCACCTGCGATGACGGCTTGAACTTCTGGAGCAGCTTGCGTACGCGAGCTTTCTGGCTCTGCAGCTTGCTGACCGTGCGCTTGAACGCCGCCACCTTCTCCTGGGCGTGCTCCTCCGCCTCCTTCTGCTGCTCGATCAGCGACTGGATCTGCTGGACGCGCGCGGCCTTGGACTGCGACAGATGAGTGGCCAGCGCGGCGCCGTCGATCACGGTATTGGGGTCGCCGCTGGCCAGGATGGCGACCTCGGGCTCCACGCCGCTGTTCATGTAACGGGAGGCGGCCATCTGCGCGACCAGCTCCTGCGCGCCGGCGAGCTCGGCCTTCAGCCTGCCGGCCTTGAGGAAGGCGCGTTTGAGGCCGTACTGGGCGTCGCGCAGCTTGGCGAGCTCACCGCCGTACTGCTTTTCCAGCTTGCCGATCTGCGCCGAGAGCTTGTCATAGGTGTCGGCGGGACTCTCGGGGACCGCGGTGGGCGGCGACGCGGCGGCGCCCGCGCCGGTCTGGGTCAGCATGATCGCCGCCGCGGTCGCCACGGCAGCGATGATCGAGCAGAAGCGGAGTCGTACGGTCGTGCTCGGGGTCTGCACACGCTCTCCTCTCTCGACCCGGATCCGCATAGAGAATAGACCGCTCTGCCCCGCTCTGCCGCAGATCTCACAGAGCCACCGAAAGTAAACGACGACATCACAGGCCTCAACGGCCCTTCATCGCCCCAGAACCACCATGGTGACGACTGCCCGGAATGCCGTGATCCTACGGGGATTTCAGCGTCCGCGCCCGCTAGAGAGTGCTCTTGAAGAGCAGGCGGTTGTGGGACTTGGAACCGGAGGGAAAGTTCCTCACTTTCGCGCCCGCGTTGACGTGCAACCAGTGCTGCACCGTGGAAAAGGACGCGTCGCCCCTCGCCGCCTTGTACAGCGCCGCCACGCCGGTCACGAAGGGAGCGGCCATGGAGGTGCCGCTGAGCATCGCCCTGTCGTCGTCGGTGTAGGTCGACCAGATGTTGCTGCCCGGGGCGTAGATGTCCACGCAACTCCCGTAGTTCGACCAGCTCATACGGGCGTCCTTGGAGTTGGTGGCGCCGGTCGCCTCCACGTAGCCGGCGCTCGCCGGCGAGGTGTTGCACGCGTCCGAGCCGTCGTTGCCCGCCGCGACCGTCAAGAAGACCCCCGCCCTCGACAGCGCGGTGACCGCGTTGTTCAGCGCGGTGGACTTGCGGCCGCCCAGCGACATGTTGGCCACCGCCTTGGCGGCCTTGTTCGCCTTGACCCAGTTGACGCCGTCGATGACGCCCGACAGCGTGCCGGTGCCATCGCAGTCGAGCACCCGGACCGCGTGCAGCCGGACGTTCTTGGCCACGCCGTAGGTCCGGGAGCCGATGATGCCCGCGACGTGCGTGCCGTGGCCGTTGCAGTCCTGGCCGTTCATCCCGTCGCTGATGCCGTCGTAGACCACGTCGGCCCGCCCGCCGAACTGCGGGTGCGTGGTCTTGATCCCGGTGTCGATGACGTAGGCGTTCACGCCCGTGCCCGTGCTCCTGTACGTGTACTTCTTGTTCAGCGGCAGCGAGCGCTGGTCGATGCGGTCCAGGCCGTACGTCGGGTTGGTCTGGGTCGTGGTCGCGCGGAGGATCCGGTCCTGCTCGATCGCCACGACGTCGGCGTCGCCGCGCAGCCGGTTCAACTCGAGGGGCGACAACCGGGCGGCGAACCCGTGGAGCGCGTGGTCGTAGCGGCGCAGCCACCTGTAGCCGCCGGACTTGGCGGCGGTCCGGGCGCCGCTGCGCAAGGTGACGATGAACTGGCCCTGAATCCCGGTGCCGTCGGTCACGTACTCGACCCGTACGGGCGGTCGCGGCAGGGGCTCCGGGCCGGATTGGAGGCCGGCGCCGGCCGGCCCGGCGGTCGTCACGGTCAGCGCGGCCGCTACCGCGACGGCGAGCGACAACCTCCGTGTCGAGGTCCGCACACGCACCTCCTCATGATTCGTCAGAACGGATCTCCGGGACGTAACGGACCCGGGGCACTCGGGCGAGCGGTCATCTTCATCTACCACGAATTTTGTGTTCTGTGGGCCTGCTGGGACAGGTGTTCTCGATCATGACCGGCGGATAGGGCGATCATGGTCGGCCCGTTCCTTCGTCCGTCACCCCGCCCGGGGGCGCGCGGTAGCGTCGAGATGTGTCGTCCCGCGCGCAGCTGACCCGAGCCATGCTCGACGAGCAACTCACCGCCGTCGGCCGCGGCCCGTACACCGGCCCGGACACGCCGGCCGACCTGCGGCGCGCCTGCCTGGAGGTGATGCTGGCCGCCTGCGACGCCGGGGCCGAGCCCGCCAAGCCGGTGGTCCGCGGCGCCGTGCGCTTCCTGCTGGACCGGCTCGCCGCCCGCGCGCCGGGCAAGTCGGTGGAGGTGCGTATCCCGCCGTACGCGGCCGTACAGTGCGTCGACGGGCCGCGGCACACCCGCGGGACGCCGCCCAACCTGATCGAGATGGACGCCGTCACCTGGGTGCGGCTGGCCACGGGCCGCCTCGCCTGGGCCGCCGCCGTCTCCGACGGGCTGGTGCGGGCCAGCGGGTCCAGGGCCGACCTGTCCGCCCTGCTGCCCCTCGCCTAACCTTCCCCTCGCCGATCTTGATGTGAGCTTCTTGTATCCCTGCGGGAAGCTCAGGGGGCCGGGGCGCCGGTCTCGCGGATGAACGGGAACCTGTCCTGAACGCACCGTTCCCGGGCGTTGGCGTCCGGATATTTCGCCGGGTCGGCGCACTCGCGGGCCTGGGCAAGGAACCACGACGCCCCGAGGCCGCCGAGGACCAGCGTCAACGCCGAGATCGTGATGCCGGTGATCGCGAGCGCCCGGCCGTTCCGGCGGTTGAGGGCGATGCCGCCGACCACCAGGCCGGCGAGCGCGACCACCAGTCCCATCCCGCACAGCACGAGCATGGGGACCGCGAGAATGCCGAGCACGAGCGCGGTGACGCCCAGGCCGCGCCGCGGTGCCGCCAGCGCGGGGTACGGCCGGTAACCGGGCAGCGTCATGCCGAACCTCCCCCAACCTCCCGAGTGCTGCCTCAAGAGTTCCCGCGTGCCGTGCATGGCCGTCGCCCGGCCAGGCAAAAGTCGGTTAAGGCCTTCGCCCGAGCACGGCCAACCGGCGCCTAGACTGACCACGTGGCCAAGCGTGGTGATGGACGGCTGAGCCTCGACCTCGACGTCGAGCGCGCACCGCGGGATGCCTGCGGCGTCTTCGGCGTATGGGTGCCACCCAGCGCGGCGGCGACGATGGAGGTGAGCAAGCTCGCCTACTACGGCCTCTACGCGCTGCAGCACCGCGGCCAGGAGTCGGCGGGCATCGCGGTGAGCGACGGCGCCCGCATCGTCGTCTTCAAGGACATGGGCCTCGTCGCCCAGGTCTTCGACGAGTCAGTGCTCAACACGCTGCGCGGGCACATCGCGATCGGGCACTGCCGCTACTCGACGACCGGCTCCCCCACCTGGGAGAACGCCCAGCCGACGTTCCAGTCCAACGAGCATGGCGGGCTGGCGCTCGGCCACAACGGCAACCTCATCAACACCCCTGAGCTGGCGCGACGGCTCGGCCCCGGGCAGCTGAGCGGCAGCAGCGACACCGAGGTGCTGACCGCGCTGCTGGCCGGCTCGGGGGGCGACGACGGCTACGACCTCGAGGCGACCGCGGCGAGCGTGCTGCCCGACGTGCGCGGCGCGTACTCGCTGGTCTTCATGACCGAGCGCGCGCTGTACGCCGCCCGCGACCCCGAGGGGGTGCGCCCGCTCGTGCTCGGCCGGCTGGAGAGCGGCTGGGCGGTCGCGTCCGAGACGGCGGCGCTCGACATCGTGGGGGCCACCTTCGTCCGCGAGATCGAGCCCGGCGAGCTGGTCACGATCGACGCCGACGGGGTGCGGTCGCGGCGCTTCGCCCCCGCCCACCCGAAGGGCTGCCTGTTCGAGTACGTCTACCTGGCCCGGCCCGACACCACGATCTCCGGCCGCAGCGTGCAGGCGACCCGGGTCGAGGTGGGCCGCCGGCTGGCCAAGGAGCACCCGGTGGAGGCCGACCTGGTGATCCCGACGCCCGAGTCGGGCACCCCGGCGGCGATCGGCTACGCCGAGGCCTCCGGCATC
The DNA here is from genome assembly GCA_035765195.1 of Streptosporangiaceae bacterium. Taxonomy (GTDB): domain Bacteria; phylum Actinomycetota; class Actinomycetes; order Streptosporangiales; family Streptosporangiaceae; genus CALAED01. The sequence continues at coordinate 88,396 of DASTYC010000010.1, read as the reverse complement.
CCCTACGGCCAGGGGCTGGTCAAGAACTCCTACGTCGGCCGCACGTTCATCCAGCCGTCGCAGACCATCAGGCAGCTCGGCATCCGCCTCAAGCTGAACCCGCTGCGCGAGAACATCGAGGGCAAGCGGCTGGTCGTGGTCGACGACTCGATCGTGCGCGGCAACACCCAGCGCGCGATCGTCCGGATGCTGCGCGAGGCCGGCGCCGCCGAGGTGCACGTACGGATCTCCAGCCCGCCGCTGGTGTGGCCGTGCTTCTACGGCATCGACTTCCCCACCCGGGCCGAGCTGATCGGCGGCAACCTGTCGGTAGAGGAGATCCGCGCCTCGCTGGGCGCCGACTCACTCGGCTACATCTCGCTCGACGAGCTCATCGCGGCGACCCACCAGAGCAAAGACCGCCTGTGCCGGGCCTGCTTCGACGGCGAGTACCCGATCCCGGTCGAGGAGTCCGCGCGCGGCAAGTACCTCCTCGAGTCGGCCACCAAGGCCCCATGATCTTCGTGCGCCGGAGCCGGCGATGAGCACGTACGAGGCTGCCGGGGTCGACATCGCGGCGGGAGACAGGGCCGTCGAGCTGATGAGGGCGTCGCTGGCCCGCGCCCGGCGCCCCGAGGTCGTCGATGACGCGAGCGGCTTCGCCGGGCTGTTCGACGCCTCGGCGTTGAAGGGCTACCGGCGGCCGCTGCTGGCGACCTCGACCGACGGCGTGGGCACGAAGGTCATGCTGGCCCAGCGGCTGGACCGCCATGACACCGTGGGCATCGATCTGGTCGCCATGGTCGCCGACGATCTCGTGGTGTGCGGGGCCGAGCCGCTGTTCATGACCGACTACATCGCGTGCGGCAAGGTGGTCCCGGAGCGGATCGCGGCGATCGTGGCCGGCATAGCCGAAGGCTGCCGCCAGGCCGGATGCGCGCTCGTCGGCGGCGAGACCGCCGAGCACCCGGGCATGGTCGCCGCCGACGAATACGACCTGGCCGGGGCGGCCACCGGCGTGGTGGAGGCCGACGAGGTGCTCGGCCCGCAGCGGGTCCGTCCCGGCGACGTCGTGCTCGGGCTGGCCTCCTCGGGGGTGCACTCCAACGGCTTTTCTCTGGTACGGCACGTGCTGCGCGAGTCGAAGCTGGGGCTGGACGCCGCGCTGCCCGAGCTCACCCGGCCGCTCAGTGAGGAGCTGCTCACCCCGACCCGGATCTATGCCCGAGACTGCCTCGCGCTCGCCGCGACCGGCTCTGTACGGGCCTTCGCGCACATCACGGGCGGCGGGCTGGCGGCCAACCTGGCCCGCTCGCTGCCGGACACCGTCGACGCCGTGCTGCGCCGCGACTCCTGGACCCCGCCGGCGATCTTCGCGGTGCTGCGGTCGTACGGCCGGATCCCCATGGAAGAGATGGACAAGACCTTCAACATGGGGGTCGGCATGGCCGCGATCGTGGCCCCGGACGCCGCCGACGCCGCGGTCCGCCTGCTGGCCGATCGAGGGCTCCCGAGCTGGATCATCGGCGAGATCACCTCCGGCACCGGCACCACCCGCCTGACCGGCACCCACCCCTGAGGCCGTCCTCCCACGCGCACCGCGGGTCGCCCCCGGCAGGCACAACGAGAGGCCGTGGGGAGCGAGCTCTCGCTCGCGACCACACGACCCCCGTGGCACTTCCGGGGGGTCCGGGGGGTCGCCCCCCGGCAGGCACAACGAGGGGCCGTGGGGAGCGAGCTCTCGCTCGCGACCACACGACCCCCATGGCCCGAAAGGACGGTCAGCCCGCCGGCTTGCCGTCCTTGCCGTCGCCGTAATCCTCGGCGTAGTCGGAGTACTTGTCGGCGAGTTCGTCGTAGTCGGAGTCGTCATAGGCGTCGTTGTCAGTAGACTCCGCGACTCCCAGCTCCTCCTTCAGGCGGTCGAGATCCGTGCCGCCGCTGTTGTACTTCAGACGGCGGGCAACCTTCACCTGCTTGGCCTTGGCTCGGCCGCGCCCCATTGGCTCGACCCCCTCGATGGTCAGGACCCTCATGGCCCCATCAACGCTCGCGTACGCCTAACCAGTTGACGCGCGTGGTCGGCGTCAACCCCGGATACAACCGTACCCGTTTTGCGCCCGGCTCGGTACGCCGTATAGGCGGTGGCGCAGCGCCTGGAACCTCTCTCGGCCAAGTGTAGAGGGTGTTCCGTGACCATCTGACCTGCGGCACGGCAGACGATGGATTCACGCCGTAGTTCTGGCTGCGGCAAAGAAGCGAGACCCCGCTTTTTGAGAGCCAGATCACTATTACTAGCCGAAGCTACGGAAGCCATATACCTCGAAGTCGACCGATATCGGACATCCGTCGCTCCGCCAGCCTGTCGGCGGCCACGGCAGGTGGGACGCCCTCCTCGGCGGCGAGCGCGAAGATCCGCTTGGTCGTCTCGAAGATCTTGGTTGCCCGTGCCTTGGCGCGTTCGAAGTCGAAGCCGCCGATCTCGTCGGCCACCTGGATGACGCCGCCGGAGTTCACCACGTAGTCGGGGGCGTAGAGCACGCCGCGCTCGGCGAGCTGCTTTTCGATGCCCGGGTGGGCCAGTTGGTTGTTGGCCCCGCCGCATACGATCTTCGCCCGCAGCACCTCGGCCGTCTCGTCGTCGAGGGCGCCGCCGAGCGCGCAGGGCGCGTACACGTCGATGTCGGAGCGGACCAGGGCGGCGTTGTCGGCGACGACCTCGACCTCGGGGTGGGCCGCGCGGACCCGCTCGATCGCGCGCTCGTCGACGTCGCAGATGACGACGTCGGCGCCGTCTTCGCGCAGGTGATCAACGAGCCTGCGGCCGACCTTGCCGACGCCCTCCACGCCGACCCGCCGGCCGCGCGCCGACGCGATGCCCCACAAAGACTCGGCGGCCGCCTTGATGCCCTGGAAGACGCCGTACGCCGTCAGGACCGACGAGTCGCCGGCGCCGCCGTGCTCGACGGTACGCCCGGTGACGTACGCGCTCTCCTGCGCGATCACGTCCATGTCTTCGCTGTAGGTGCCGACGTCGCAGGCGGTGTAGTAGCGACCGCCCAGCGACTGGACGAACCGGCCGTATGCCCGCAGCAGCGCCTCGGACTTGTCCGTCGCGGGATCTCCGATGATCACCGCTTTGCCCCCGCCGTGGTCGAGCCCGGCCATTGCGTTCTTGTACGCCATGGCGCGTGCCAGGTTGAGCACGTCGGCCAGCGCCTCTCCCTCGTCGTGGTAGGGGTAGAAGCGGGTGCCGCCGAGCGAGGGGCCCAGCGCGGTGGAGTGGATCGCGATGATCGCGCGCAGGCCGGTCGTCGCGTCCTGGCAGAAGACGACCTGCTCGGGGGATGGAGTGCCCTTGTGAGGCGTCCCGAAGACGTGTGCCATGTGGTTCACGGCCGGGCCACCGGGTCGCGGCGACTCCCGGGCCGTTCCCCCCTTTCCGTGTCAGCGGGCGCGCTGCCCGTCGATGGAGGGCGCGGCTGGATGGTTCGTCGCCCTCCAGAGCAAGCGTAGATCGGAAGCTCCCCGGCGCCACCCGGGATCCCCCCGACACCCGCGGCTCGGCCCGCGCCTCGCTCTCGGGCCACGGGGCGGGCGGACCCGCGAACGCCCAGATAACACAGCGGTCTCAGCGGGCGTGACGGCGCGCTGGGACGGCCCGCGTCATGTCACGATTCGACGGTGCTGCCCTACGCCGCGTACCTGCGGGTGTACGAGCCGCTGAGCGCCTTCCCCGAACCCGATCGATCGGCCTGGGCGCGCTATGCGGACTCCCCCGACCGTCCCCGCCGCATCGCCGCGCTCGCGGCCGAACACGACGCGGCGATCCATCGGCTGGTGGCGCGGCCGCAGGTCGTGGCCCCGGCCGACGAGAGCACGGACGCGTACGTACGCCGGACGACGGACATGACGTTCGTCTGCCCCTGGCAGACCAGGTTGCGGTCCTGGACGGCGTTCTCGTCGTTCCGCGCGACCCTGCCCCGGGTGGTGGCCGACTCCTTCGCGCCCAGGAGCGAGGCAGAGCGGGTCGAAGCCGACTTCGAGCGGTGGAAGCGGCGGGGCGACACGCTGAGGTCGTACATCCTGTCGAACACGTGGCATGTGCCATTTGCCTGGTTTATCCCGTTCAGTGCGGACGAACGCTGTCTGGCGCTGGGCCCATCGGCCGGGCCGGAGCGCGATGCCCGTTCCGGAGGCCGGTCGCACGGCAGATCGACCACCGGGTCGACCGAGGAGTCGGGCATCGGGTCAGCGAGCGGGTCATGTGCCGGGTCAACCGCCTGGCCCGGTACGGCCGGCCCACAGGCCACGGCGATCCCCGCCCGTACGCTCCTCTACGTCACGTCCATGATCCAGGCCCGGCGCCGGGTGGGCGCGGCCGTCGGCGCCCTGCGCGGGGCGGCCGGCGAGCCGGGCACAGGCCTCGGGGTCGGGGACGCCGAGGCCCTCGGCCGCTGGCTCGAGGGGTTTCACCCGGGCGCGCTCGTCGAGCTCGACTACGGCGGCTTGGTGCACCTGATCGACGATGAGGCGTTGCGGGCCGACGAGTCCGTGGCCGAGGCGGCGGCGATGCTGGACGGCATGATGCGGGATCCCGTCGTGGCCCGCGCGATGTACGAAAGATTGCGAAGCCGATGGCGCTCCGTACAGGCGCTGGCGAACGCGAATTGAACATACTTCCCGAATCTGCGCGCGATGCGACCATACGTGTCGCTAGAATCACGCAGCGTGACGCAGTCATCCATGAAGCGCAACTTCGGTCAGGGACTTTCTTGTTGACTCGCCCACTGACTTGCTTGTTGCGCTGAGTGGTGGCAAGGTTACATCTTGTGATGTCATAGTGGCTCTTTCGGGCCATAGGGGACATCAGTGACCGCGTGAGGATCAATCGCAGGATCGCTGTCATCGGTCCACGGAGGAGAGGCCGCACACATGTCAGCACGTACGCCAGAGGCCGAGCCCCTGCTGACGCCGGCAGAGGTGGCGACGATGTTCCGCGTCGACCCCAAGACCGTCACCCGGTGGGCGAAGGCGGGCAAGTTGACGTCCATCCGGACGCTTGGGGGACACCGTCGCTACCGCGAAGCCGAGGTCCGCGCGCTGCTCGCGGGGATCCCGCAACAGCGGGCGGAGTAACCGGCGGCTCGATCGCCGGCGCAAGTGAGGGGACGCCCGAGATGAGGGCGTGAAAGATCAGGGCACGGCCCTGAGAGGGGGGAAAAGCTCGGGCGCCTCGTCCGTGGCCGCTTCCAGACGGATACGGACATGGACGGGGCTCCGGTCTCGGGTCTGCCCGGCATCTCCGAGGTTTCGCCGGCCACGACGTCGTGGCCACATCGCAGCTCAGGCGAGCTCTTCCGCCATCAGCCGATCGAACAACACCGCCACCTGGGTGTCGTGGCGACCGGCCACCCGCAACAGCACGACCTGCTGGTCGACCAGCAACCGTTCGAGCTTGTCGCGAGGCAGGTCGCGCCGCTCCAGCCAGTCCAGTCCGGCCGTCTCGACCGAGGCCAGCCACGACCGCATCGTCAGCCGCAGCACCGGACCGGGCTCGGTGACGCCCATCGCCTGCAGGATCCGCGTGAGCAGCAGCCGCCGGATCCCGTCCACGATCTCGCCGATCTCACCCGAACGGTTGGCCGGGCCGCCGCGCAGCAGCGCGACGTAGCCCGCGGCGTGATCTTCGACGAAGTCGAAGTAGCGGTGCAGCGACAGCGCCAGCCGTTCCAGCGGCCTGCCCTCGGCGGGCGGTTCGAGCAGGCCGCTCAACTGGCTAGCCGCGCTCCGCAGCGCCGCCACGTAAAGCTCGTGCTTGCCGCCGAAGTAGTGATAGACCAGGGCCCGCGACGCACCGGCGGCCGCGGCGACGTCGTCGATGGAGACGCTCTCGGGCGGCCTGGTGCTGAACAGCTCGAGCGCCGCGGCGATCAGTTCGTCGCGTCGCTCGCCGACGCTGAGCCGACGCCGGTTTCGCCGGGCCGGCCGGGGCCCGCCGGCGCCGGAGTCCTGTTGGCTGTCGCCGCCGACTCGACCCGCTCGGCGGTCTCGATCAGCTCGGCCTTGTTCGCCCACTTGGTTGTTCTCGCCCGCCTCGCCCGCGTGCTTCTGTCCGACAGACCGGCCCTGACCGGCCGCCCGTCCCCGTTCCGCCGCCTTGCTCTGCCCGGCGGCGCTGCCCCGTCCGCTCGGTCGGCTCTGCCCAGCAGCTTGACCCTGTTCGTCCGCTAGGCCAAGTTCGTCCGCTTGATCCTTTTCACGCGGTCGGTTCCACCCGGCAGCTCGGCTCTGCTGCCCGGCTTTGCCGTGTTTATCCGCTTGATTCTTTTCACGCGTTCGGCTCTGGTGACCGGCACGGTCTTCGCGGCGATTTCGACCGGATGTGGGGGCTTGGCCGCCGGCGGCGCTCTGGCCGGTCGGGCCGGCTTGGCCGCCGCGCGGCACGCCGGGCTCTTTCGCCGCGACTGTCCGATCGCCCACGCTGGCAGGGTATCCGAGGTCCTTTACGATCACCCTATTTCGTGATCTTTTGGTCTTCGACGCAGTAACCAAAGCCCACACAGGGCAGGCCGTTATTGGCCTGGACAAGCACTTTGCGGCATGTGCGGGGCATCATGGATCTCCTCCACTGTGGGAGAGCCATGTCAGTTGACGAAGACGCGTCTCAACCCACCCGTTCCGCCACCATAGGGACGCGGCGGGCCACCGGGATTTCGGGGGGCAAGCCCACCATTCGCAACGTGGCCGAGCGTGCCGGTGTGTCGAAGTCGCTGGTGTCGCTCGTCATGCGCGGGTCTCCGCACGTCAGCGAGCGCCGCCGGCAGGCCGTGTTGAAGGCGGCCAGGGAGCTCGGCTATCGGCCCAACGCGGTCGCCCGCAGCCTGGTCGAGGGCCGCACACGGCTCATCGGCGCGCTCGTCGCCGATCTGCACAACCCGTTCTTCGCGGAGTTCCTCGACGGGCTGCAAGAGAGCCTGCACGGCGCGAACCTTCGCATGATCGTCGGCAGCGGCCGATGGGATCCGCTGTTCGAGGCCGAAGCGGTGGAGGCGTTCTTGGAGATGCGGGTCGACGGCCTCGTCCTGCTCAGCGTCGTCCCGGACTCCCTCAACGAAGCGGCGGCCAGCGTCCCGGTGGTGATCGTGGGTGAGCGGGACGTGAGCGGCGTCGACATCGTCGTCGACGACGACGAACTGGGGGCGCGGCTGGCGGTGGACCACCTCGTGGAGCTCGGGCATCAGCGCATCGCTCACATCGAGGGGTCGCCGTCCACGACGGCTCGCTACCGGCGCGCCGGCTATGAGCAGGCGATGTCCCAGTACGGGCTGTCCGGTCACATCGTGGTCGAGCCGGGCGACTTCACCGAGGAGGGCGGCTACCGGGCCACCCGAGCGCTGCTGACGCGCCGCCCGCGGCCGACCGCGATCTTCGCGCCGAACGACCTCGTCGCGATCGGAGCGCTGTCCGCGGCCGACGAGCTCGGCCTGCGCGTCCCCGACGACCTGTCCGTCGTCGGATACGACAACACGCACCTCGCCGCGATCCGCCACATCTCCCTGACCACGGTGGACCAGCCTCGCCGCGACATGGGACGGGTGGCCGCCGAGTTGCTGTGCGCGCGCATCGACGACGAGTTGCGGGAGCCGCGGCAGACCCTCGTGGTGCCGCATCTGGTGACCCGTGCCACCACCGGTCCCGCACCGGATCTTTGACCGATCTCGGCCGCTTTTGGTTGGGTGGTCGGGTCGGTCGAGCCGAGGTCGATCGTCGTCCCCGACTCCGTATGTCTTCTCCTCGTGGCCGGTCAAGCCTGTCGCGATCGGGCCGCGGAGCGGGAGGCGACCGGGGTTAATTGGTCTCGGACACCACCCAGGAGGGACTCAACGTGCGTGATCCGGAGTTGGTGTCGTGCGCACAGCGCGCGGCGCATGAGTTGGAGCGCGCGTGGACGCGGTGGCGGCACACGCGCGGACTCGCCGAGCAGGTGTCGGAGTCGGTCGCCAGCTACGTGGCCCACTCGATCGATCACCCGTGGGGCAGGCCCCGCGTGGTGCTGGGCCTCGACGCCGAGGAGGCGCGGGCTCTCGCGGCGCTACTCGGCAGGGACGACCCGGCGCGGTAGCGGGCCGCCCGAACGGTCCACATGGTCAGAGCGAGAAGGAGAAACCCGTGGCGTCGCGGCGCCGCAGGGTCCAGGCCGCCAGCAGGCCGCCGATCAGCCCGAACAGGTGGCCCTGCCAAGAGATCTCGTGATTGTTGGGCAGCAGGCTGGCGGCGATGGCCGTGCCGTACAGCACGCCCACCACGACCGCGATGAGGATGTCGATGAGCCGCCGCTCGAACAGTCCCCGCCCGGCGAGGTAGCCGAAGTAGCCGAAGATGAGGATGCTGGCGCCGACCGTAGGCACGGTCTCCGGACCCAGGATCCAGACGCCGAGTCCGCCGACCACCATGACGATCACGTTCATGGCGAGGAACTTGGTGATGCCGCGCAGCCCGGCGAGGAACCCGAGGATCGCGAACGGCACGGTGTTGGAGGCCAGGTGGTCGAAGCCGGCGTGCAGGAAGGGCGCAGTGAAGACGTGCGGCAGGTCGGTGATGTCGTGCGCATGGATGCCGAACGTCCGCGGGATGTAGCCGTCGGTCATGTAGGCGACGATCTCGAGCACCCACATGACCGCGAGCACGAAACCGACCACTACCACGGCGGACGCCGCCCGCGTCGCATGCGTCGCAAGACCCTCGCTCTGCGTCGCCCGGCGGGCCGGGAAGTCGTCGGTCATGCCTGCCACCGTATGTCCTCTCGGCGTGCGTTGTCCTTTCTCGTGCAACGAACTAAACGAACTATCTGCGCCGAATGTCGCACTCGAATGTCTCGCCTATCCGTGGACAGTGGCGTGCCTGAGATATCGCCGCTCTTCAGGAGTGGTGCCGCCCCACACGCCGTCCGGCTCCCCGGCGCGCAGCGCCCACGACAGGCAGTCGTTCCGGACGTCGCAGCGCCCGCAGATCGCTTTAGCGCGGGCGATGTCCTGCAAGGCCGGTCCGGCGAAGCTCACCGGGTAGAACAGCTCGGGATCCTGACCGCGACAGGCGGCATAGCTGGTCCAGTGGTCGTCATCACTGTGGTTCAAGTCGTCTCCTCGAGATCGAACAGCGCCGCCAGATGGTCGGACGGCCGCTCCCGCAATCGCTCCAGCAAGAGGCGTTCGACCACCCGATGAATCGATGCCGACACCACTTCGAGCTCGCGATCGCCGAGCGTCGGCGAGCGGCGGGCGAGGCGCGCCAGCTCGCCGCTGATGACCACATCGCAGCGCCGGCGCAGTGCGTCGGCAGCCGAGAAATGCGGCAACGCAGGCGGAGCCGCACAGATGGGGGTGGCCACACAAGCCTCCGAGCAGCTGATGAAGTCCAGGTCCCCAACCGTAATACTACGTCTCGTAGTACTACAACCAGTCGAGCGATATTGACACGCACTTCGTTCGATCGAGTCCGGTGGACCGGTTCAGCGGCCGGATACGGTCCTGCGAATGGCAGGGGGCGCCCGGAAGGGCGCTCGACGCGGCGTTCAGCAGGGCTGGCGCCAGGCGTCGAGCGTAAGCCGTTTGCGCATGGAACTAAAGCGGAGTGGCCTGGTCAACGGGCAAAACGTAGCTGTAGAGAGCCGATATTCGACATGAAGTACCGCTTTGCCGGCCCGGATGAACGGCGTCATCGCGCCGCACTCTCGAAACTGCACGCATTCCTCGTTGATGGCGAAGTCGAAGTCCCGCTGCAACGCGCCGATCTGGTGGATGTCGTTCTTCAGGGCCACCGACATCCCGCGCTCATGTGCCATGCGGGCGATGAGCCGGTTGTAGGTCAGCTGATGCGTCGCGGTGATCGGGAATCCGGTGACCTCGGTGTAGTTCTCCACGAGGTCGGGCTCCACGGCGTCGAAGCCCTTGGCCCGGCACATGTCGAAGCGGGCGGCCATGATCGGCCGGAGTATGTCGACGCGGCGGATGTCGAGCCAGCGCTCGCCCGGCCAGCCGTTGGGCCGCCCCAAGACATATGACGGGAACCGCCTGTAGTCGGGCCGGTAGTTCTCGGCCGCGCCGACGTTGATGTAGCAGATGGCCCGGCGCCCGAGTTGGTGCAGCCTGCGTACGACGGCGGCACTGTTGCCGAACCCGTCGATGTCATAGACCGGCACGTTGACCCGCAGATCGACCGGCACCGTCAGCTGCCACTGCCAGGCGGTGCCCACCGCCGGCACCCAGGGCCGCGCCGGCGCCTCGGACCGCGAGGTGGCCGCGGCCGTACAACCGAGCGTGAGCGGGGCGGCCAGGACGGCCGCGACGAGTGCACGCGAGAGCGGCCGCCGTCTAGGCGCTCGCCGCCTTGGCGCGGTCATCCGCCGTTCTGGCGCGCTCATCCGCCGCAGACAAGGGAGACCTCCCGATCGAAGTAGCCGGGCAGTCCATTCCACGGGTTCACGCCTTGTCCGTCGGTGACGTAGAGGACGCCCACGCCGCGCTCGCCGGCCAGCCGCACCGCCTCGTCGAGCGCCCCCGTCGGCGCGCCGTACACGAGATGGCAAAACCGCCAGGCGGGTAGCGCGGTGGCCCACGCCGGCGGGGCGTCCATCAGCTGATATGCCGGCCACGGGCCCTCGAAGGTGACCAGCAGGTCGGCAATCGCAGCGTATCCCGGATCCGGGTAAACGCCGTGGTTGAACACGATGAACTCCGCACCTTTGACCCGCAGCCGACCGCTGATGGTCCGGTAGGTCTCCAGCGTCGCGGCCCCGGCGGGCACCTGGTCGAGGAAGACGTCCGCGACGCCGTACCAGTCACGGTAGCGGCGCGCCGCCGTCTCCATGTCCGCGACCGACCTGGCGCCGAATCCCGCGTCCACGTAGCCCGTGATGGTGCCGCCCGCGGCCTCGATGGCCGATACGGCCGTGACGAACTCCGGCTCGCGGGCGTCGCCCGGCCCGTCGTTGATGTTGAGCACCACCGCGAGCAGCCGCGGATCGGTCAGCGTCGCCCACGCGGCGGGCGCGTGCACGGGATGGAAGTAGGCCGGCACCAGCATCGAGCCGATGCCGCCGCCATGCCCGTCGCCGCCGGCGCTGCCGTCGGTGAGACGGCGGGCGGGATCGGCGGAGGACATCACCGGCATGATCGCTGCGGCCGACAGGACGCTGCCGATGTCGCGCAGCACCTCGCGGCGCGACGTCGGCGGCCGCGCCGCGCCCAACCGGCCCAACCGGCCCGACCGGTCGATAGCGCCGCCCGGCCGCGCTGACGGGCCTGGCGGACCCCCCGCAAGGTCCGCCGGGCCCAGCTCGTCTTCGGACGGTTCGTTTCCTGAGTTGGCGGTGCTTCCGGCTATGCCAGACATGCCGCCTCCTTCCAGAGGTCGCGCAGGGATGTTTCGAGCCCGGTGGCCGGGCGCCAGCCGAGCGCGCGGCCGATCGACCCGATGTGGGCCTGCTGCCAGCGCACGCCCGCCGACCGGGCGGAGCCGCCGGCACCGGAGTCGTTCGACTCGACGACCTGACGGTCGCTGCCCGAGATCCGCACCAAGGTGTGCACGAGTTCGCGCAACAACGTGGGCTGGCCGCTGCCGACGTTGAGCAGGCGGGGCAGCGGGCCCGGCACGCAGGCGGCGGCGAACGCGGCGTCCGCCACGTCCCGCACGTCGACGAAGTCGCGGTAGGCGGCCAGCGAACCCACCCGTACCGTGTCGCCCGGCCCGCGCAGCTCGGCCACCACCCGGCCCGGCAGGGTCGAGGCGGGCAGCCCCGGGCCGACCGGGTTGAACACACGCAGCACGACCGCGTCGAGCCAGGACGTCCGGATGATCTCCGTCCCGGCCAGCTTGGTCATGCCGTACGGGCCGACGGGGTTGGGCCGCGCCGCCTCGTTGATCACTCTGCCCATCGGGACCGCGCCGTACTCGGCCGCCGACCCGAGGTGCACCAGCCGGATGCCGCCGCGCCGGGCCGCGGCCAGTCCCCTGACCAGATTGGTGACCGAGACGACGTTGCCGGCCACCATGTCCGCCGCGTCACCGCGGGTCGCGCCGAAGCAGTTGACCACCGCGTCGGGCGCCACGTCGTCGAGCAGCATGGACACGTCGACCGGCGCGGCGGACGCCAGATCGAGGCACACGTCGCCGGCTCCGGGGCGGCGCGAGACCGTCACCGTCTCCGCGCCCGTCGCCCGCTCCTGGACGTGCCGTCCGATGAACCCGGTGGCCCCGAAAAGTAAGAGCCTCATACGCGCGTCCTCCTCAGTGTCGGCAGTCTTGGCTGTGTCGGCAGGCTCACGCGTCCACGTCCTGCAGCAGAACGGACCGCAGCGCGCCGAATTCAGCGTTCGCCCTGTCGTAGTCGTCGGGCCGCCCGATGTCGAGCCAGTAGCCCTCGAAGGCGTACTCGCGCGGGCGGCTGCCATGGGTGAGCTCGTCCAGGACGAGCTCGTCGAAGCCCAGCGGCAGGCCCGGCTGGTACCGGTCGAGGACCCGCTTGGACACGCCGTAGATGCCCATGCTCACCCGATAGTCGATCGTGGGCTTCTCGGCGAACTCGACGACCTGCCCGTCTTGTGTCTTCAGCACGCCGAAGTCGATGTTGACCTGGCGCGGGTACGTGGCGACCGTGAGCCCCGCTCCCCCGCGCAGGTGCGCGGCCAGCAGATCGCCGAAGTCGAGGTCGGTGAGGACGTCGCCGTTCATGACGAGGAAGTCGTCGGGCAGCCGGTCGCGCAGCGTGAGCAGCGGGCCGATCGTGCCGAGCGGCGAGTGCTCCACCGCGTAGTCGATCGTGAGTCCCCACCGGCTGCCGTCGCCGACGTACGAGCGGATCAGGTGGCCGAGGTGCCCGATCGCGATGGTCGCGGTCCGGTACCCGTATCGGGCCAGCTGGTGCAGAACGATCTCGAGGATCGAGTACTGGTCGCCGATGGGCACGAGCGGCTTCGGCAGCGTCGTGGTGTAGGGACGCAGCCGAACGCCTTTGCCGCCCGCGAGGATCACTGCATGCATGTCGAACTCCCCCAGGTCAGACGGTGTAGTCGGATGGCCGGTAGCGGCTCAGGTTGGCGGGATCCAGGAACCACTCGATCGTGATCTTTAGCCCTTCCTGCAGGGTGTATCGGGGGTGCCAGCCGGTGCGCCGGCGCAGTTCGGCGCTGTCGCAGACCAGCCGCATGACCTCTGACTTGGCCGGGCGGTGCCGGGCCGGGTCGGAGCGGAAGGTGACGTCGCGCCCCATCAGCGCCGCGATCTCACCGGCCAGCCTGCCCATCGAGATCTCCTTGCCGGAACCCGCGTTGAGCACGTGCCCCACGACGTCGGCGGCGGGCGCGCTGCCGGCCGCGACGAACGCCGCCGCCGTGTCCTTGACGAAGGTGAAGTCACGGGTCGGGTCGAGCGAGCCGACGGTGATCTCGTCGGCGCCGGCCGCGATCTGGCTGGCCACCGTCGGGATGAAGGCGCGGGCCGACTGGCGCGGGCCGAAGGTGTTGAACGGACGGAGCGTGACGACGGGCAGGTCGAAGCTGTCGTAGTAGCTCTCGGCGAGCTTGTCGGCGGCGGCCTTCGACGCCGCGTACGGAGATTGGGTCTGCAGCGGGTGGGATTCGGGAATGGGGACCGTCCGGGCGGTGCCGTAGGTCTCGCTGGTCGAGGTGTGCACGAGTCGCGCGGTGCCCAGGCTCCGGGCGGCTTCCAGCACGTTCAAGGTGCCGAGCACGTTCGTCTCGACATAGGAGCGCGGTGCCCGGTAGGAGTACGGGATCGCGATTAACGCCGCCAGGTGATAGACCACCTCGGCCCGATCCATCAGGTCGCGCACCGACGCGGGGTCGCGTACGTCACCGAGGATCACCTCGACGTGGTCGAGCACGTCGGCGGGGAGCGTGTCCAGCCAGCCCCGGCTGTCGAAGGAGTTGTACTGCGCCATCGCGCGGACGCGGTGCCCCCGGTCCACCAAGGCTTCGACGAGGTGAGATCCGATGAACCCCTCGGCCCCCGTGACCGCTACCAGCCCTGCCATGTTGTTGCCTTTCCATCAGTTGCGAGATTGCGTGAAATCTGTATGAAAATCCATGAGCGTTACCGATAGGACGTGGCCCTGCCCAGCACGACCAGGGCATAGGCCAGCAACACCGTGCAAAGACCAGTGCTCGCCGTGAACTGAACCGCGAGTTGCGCCGAACCCGGACCCAACGCGACGGCGACCCCGGCCTCGGCCGCCAAGGCCGCGGCGCAGGCGACCACCACCGGCCGGATGCGGCCGCAGGACTGGAGCAGCAGCGCGACGAAGAAGGCGCAGCCGAGCCCCAGGTTGGCGCCGGCGACCCAGGGCGTCGCCGCCGCCCCCGCCATGCCGGCCAGCAGGTCGCCATCGAGCACACCGCCGATCCCCGCCGCCGCCGCGACGATGACGGCGGCCAGCGCGAGCAGCGCCGCCGCGTACAGGGCCACCGCGACCAGCAGGACGGTCCGGGCCGCCCACGCGAAGCGCGCCATGCTGGTCCGGGTGACCAGCAGCCCGTGGACGCGCCGCCGGTACGAGAACAAGATCCACTCCGCCGGGCCCATCGACAGCGACAGCGCCAGCACCGCCACGGTCGTCGCCCGGGACGGGTTCGACAGCTTCAGCAGGGTCGACACGGTGCCGAACGTCAGCAGCCCGCCCGCGAGCAGACCGAACATCGCGTAGGGCAGCGCCGCCAGCACATCGCGGCCGGCGCGCGGCAACGCCCGCCAGGCCCGCCGTCCGTCGCCGCCCCCCTGCGTCGTCCGGGTGTGCACGACCGCGACGCCGATGGTGGCGGCGATGGTGGCGGCCCAGGCGACCCAGACGAGCGGATGGACGGGCCCGCCCACCGCCAGCTGGATCACGCTCGCGCCCGTGCCGGGCAACAGCGCCGCCAGCAGCCACGGCTCCGCGCCGCCGACCAGCGCCGCCGTCGCCGCGAGCAGATAGACGCTCTGCCCGACGGCGAGCGATGTGCTCTTCCCGCCCACGTCCAGCAGGCCGCCGGTCACCACGATGACGGGGGTGAGGACGAGCACGCCGGCGACCAGGCCGCAGCGCAGCGCCCGCTTGCCGGCCGCCGCGTCTCCCCGCCCCAGCCGCAGATACGCCAGGTAGGCGACGCCTTGGCTCACCGACCACGACAGCAGCAGCGACACGATCAGCAGGTAGCCGGTGCCGGCCCGGGTGAGCACGGGGGTGGCGATCGCGTAGCACAGTCCGGGCAGACCGAACAGCAGCCCGCGCAGCAGGTGCCGCCAGGCCTGCGCGCGCCAGGGGTTCGCCGCCGGCGGGACGTGCGGCGGCCGCCGCCGTGTCCGGTCGTACAGGTCGTCGGCCAGCGCGAAGACATCCGCGTAGCCGTACCGTCCGGCGCCCTCGTCGTTGAGGCCGTCGGCCTCGAGGCCGGCCACGATCTCCAAGGTGTCGACCGCCCCGGCCCGCAACTCCTCGGTGCGCGCGAGCAGCGCTTCGATGGTGTCCGCTCCGCCGTCCCCCGAATCGCCCGGTCCGCCCGGCCCGCCCGGCGCGCCGCCGCGCCCGCCGTTGCCGCCGGGCAGCCCGTGCAGCCCTGCCGGGAACGCGGCGCTGTCGGCGCTCATGCGGTCCTCGTCGTGCTCGCCGCGCCCGGGAACCGCTCGCGGGCGAGGTCCTCGTAGATCGCCCGGAACGAGCCGACCGCGTGGTCGACGGTGAAGTACTCCAGCGCCCGCTCGCGCGCCGCGTGCCCGAGCCGGTGGCGCGTCACGTCGTCGCGCAGCAGCCGCAGGCAGGCCTGGGCCATCGCCTCCGGGTCCCGGGGCGGAACGACGATGCCGGTGTCGGCGACGGCCTCGGACACCCCGCCCACGTTGGTGGCCACCGTGGCCCGCCCGCAGGTCATGGCCTCGATGAGCGTGTAGGGGAACCCCTCGGAGATGCTCGACAGCACCACGACCGTGCCGGCCACGTAGGCGTCCCTGATGTCCTCGACCCGGCCTTCGAACGTGGCCGCCTCCGTCAGGCCCAGCTCGTCGATGAGGGCCTGGCATCGGTTGAGGTAGTGCGTGTCTCCGTGCGGCGGGCCGCCGAACATCCGCAGCCGTACGTCCGGCAGTTCGGCGTGCACCAGCGCGAACGCCCGGATGAGCGTCTCGAGGTCCTTGATGGGATCGACCCGGCCGGCCCAGCTGATCGTGGGCGTGGCCGGCTCGGCGCCGGCGGCGTTGAAGTCGGCCGGATCGATGCCGTTGTAGACGGTCTGGATCCGGTCGGCGCGCGCCCCGCACCGCGTCTCCCAGCGCTGGTTGTAGCGGTTTCCCGGGGTCACGAGGTCGGCCGCCCGGTAGCCGGTCGCGCTCAGCAGCCGCAGGAAGCCCAGCATGAAGGCCTTGACCGGCCACGCGTACGGCGAGCGGCGGAAGCCGAGATAGCGCTCTCTCAAATAGATGCCGTGCTCGGTCAGGCACAACGGCGTTCCGTACGCCCACTTGGCGGCCAGTCCGGGCAGGATGGCGACACCGTTGGACACCGCGTGGGTGACGGCGCCGCGCGGCACGCGCGCCGACAGCGGGCGCAGCGAGTGCTCCAGCAGATCGACCGCGGTCAGCGCGTCGTGCACGGTCGGGTGCACGTCCATCCGGGCGTACTGGGCGCGCCGCGCCGACCACGCGTCGAGCAACCAGCGCACCGGCCCCTCACCGCTCAGCGCGGCCCGGATGTCGTAGCGCTCGGCCAGTTCGAAGAACCCGCCGAGCACGCAGGGAAACAGCCTCTCCGCTTCGTCGTCGGAGGGGGCGAGGATCAGCTCGATCATGGCCCGATAGAGCCGCTCGAACTGATGGGCTGCCCGTCCCGCCGGGGGGCGCCCGCCGGCAGGCGGCCCCCATAGCGGTACGGATTCGACGGTCACGTGCGGGGGCAGCTCCCAGGCCGCCTTCTCCGCGCCGGTCCCGGTCAGCGCTATGACGTGGAAGGCATGGTCCGGCATGCCTCGGACAAGTTGGTCGCACCAGACACTGACCCCGCCATAGGCATGGGGGTAAGTGCCCTCGGTGACCAGGGTGATCTCCATCGGCTCGCTTCCTCTCGTCCCCGCCGGCCGCCGAGCCGCGGCGTGGCGGCTCGGACGGTCCGGTCGGGGGCGGCGTGTCGCATTGGTCGCGTCGGCTCCGTTGGCGGCGCGGTGCGTCGAGCTGAGGTGTTCGACGGCGCCGGCTCGGTTACGACATGGCTCCGGAAGGGAGGGTCAGCGTGGTGTTGCCTGTCTTGTATCCGGATCGCTCTCCCGCGTACTGGTCGCCGTAGGGTCCGCCGAGCAGCCCGCCGAGCAGTCCCGTGGTGTCGCGGGTGCCTTCGGGCACCGTGGCGGAGAACGCCACGCCGCTCGGCGGCCGGATGGTGACCTTGCCGTCCTGGACGTAGGCCGTGACGTTGTTGAGGGCGGCTCGCCAGGCGCCTTGGCGCCGCAGTTCGGCGCCGAGGTCGGCCATGCGGTCGTTGACGAGGGGCGCGTTGGCCGCGAAGGCCGCGCGGTAGTCGCCGAGGATCTTGTTGAGCATCGGGTAGAGGATGCGGTCTTCGGCGAGGTTGGACTGGTGCACGTAGTGCGGGCGCGGGTCGTTGGCCAGGATGTGGGATTCGGTGATGCGGGAGTCGACGGGGATGATGTAGCCGTCGTAGCCGGTGGCGGTGTCGAGGGGCTGGATGCAGGTGACGGTGGCGGGATTGTCCTCGCAGATGCCGCTGCCGCCGTTGGCCCGGCTGGTGTAGATCCAGTTGTACTCGTCGACCATTTCGGCCTTGGTCCCGACGTTGAAGTAGTTGCTCATCGGGTAACGCGGCACGGTCAGCGCGTTCCCTACCGCGCGCTGGTTGCGGTCACGTGAGGCGTCGCCGCCGATCCACCGGACGCCGACCTCGTTCAGGGCGGCCGCGAGGTTGGGGTTGTCCGCCGGCTGCTGCGGCAGGATCTTCAGCCCGGAGTGCTCGCCCGTGACCAGTTCGTTGGCCTGGGTGCTGATGCCCTTGCCGCTCGCCCAGGTCCGGTTCCGCGTGATCTGGTCTTTGATCGTCGCCTTGCTCACCCACAGCGTGTTGCCCGACGCGTCGGTCAGGCACCGCCACGGCACCACCGTCAGGTCCTGCTGGCAGCCGAGGTACGGATGCTCGTAGGTGTGGTTGGCCCAGCGGAACCTCCCTCGGTTGGACACCAGCGAGGAGGTGAGCGCGTCGGAGCCGCTCTGCTCGATCGCGTCCACGCTCCCGAACCCGTTGAAGTACATGTCGAAGGTGAAGCTGTTCTGGGTCTGCCAGTTCACCGCCTGGGTGACGTCGTCGGGCGTCATCCGGATCGGCGTCGTGGTCTCACCCGACACGCAGTCCTCGCCCGGCGTGCAGTTGCCCGCGGTGCTCCACCGCTCGTCGGGCAGGAACACATCGTCGATGTGGACGGAGAAGTAGCTGCGGTCGTAGCCGAGGTGCACGCCCTTGGTGAGCCAGCTGATGATCCCGTGCCCGAGCGTGCGGAACTGCCACTGCTCGGAGTTGTAGGCGAACGTCAGCACCAGTTCGCGGCGGCCGCCGTCGTGGGTGTAGACGCCGCCCGGGTTGCCGGTCTGCCCCTCGGCCGTCGCCGTGAGGTACGGGACGTAGCTCGCCCCCTGCGCCGGGTCGTCGGGCAGCGGGGTGGCGAGGTAGCCGTAGCTCTCCCAGACGCTCGGCGAGTTGTCCTCGAACCGCACCGGGCCCTTGAGATAACGGAACGCACCGGACAGTCCGGTCGAGGTGACGTTCGCCGTCGCGCCGTCGAGCGTGCCGGCGAAGCCGGGCCAGTTCAGCCCCACGGACGGGTTCGGATAGACGTACGCGTCGACCTGCCGGATGCCGAACGCGCGCTCGAACGCGGCGAGCGCGGTCATCTCGGCCTGGTCGGTGAACGGGTTGGCGTTGGGCAGCACCACACCCTGGAACTTCGCCCGCGGCGAGCCGTTGACGGAGTCCTGGAGGAAGGCGGTGGTGATCGTGGGCCGGCTCGGGTCGTTGAGGTCGACGATCGTGTGCGGGACGCCCTCGATGGTGAGCTGGTTCTCGATGGCGGAGACGGGGGCGGCGCCGTCGGTGACGACGAGCACCCTGAGATCTATGCGGGCTCCCGCGGCCCGCGCGGACCCAGCGGGGAGCTGGACCGCCAGCAATGTGAACGCGGCGACGAACAATACCCCCGCCACCCGGCGCGCTCTTGACATCTAACCCCTCCTTGACTGCGCCGTTGACAGCGGTCGACATTTTGAGCGACCACGAAGAACGGCGATACGCACTTCTTGGCCCATGGACGGCGGGAGTTCACGGACGCAATTACGAAGAATGCTGTATGCGCGTGCGGCCGGTAAAGAGGACCAAAGTCCCAAGTCGCGACTTTTGGTCCCATCTTGGGGTGAGTCCCGGTCCTAGGACCGAAGGGGCGCCGATAATGGTTCAGTCGATAGCCGCGGTTTCGTCAGCTGCGCCTTCTCCGGAGTTCAGTCTTCGCCAGCGCTGTACAGCATGATCGCGGCCGCTCGCGCCGAGCCGCTTATAGATGCTGTGCACATGGTTTTTCACGGTCTTTTCAGAGATGACGAGGCGGTCGGCGATGCGACGGTTGTTCAGGCCGGCGGAGATCAACTCCATGATCTCGACTTCGCGGGTGGTCAGCCGTGGACCGTATTTGGGCTGTTCGGCCGCTGAGCCACCCCGATGCAGCCAGGCGACGAGCGCCGTCACCGCGGGCGGCGACAGCACCGACTCGCCGCGCGCGGTCGCCAATACCGCCGCCGGAAGCGCCCGTGGCTCGAAATATCCGTGCACGACACAACTGTGTGCCCCGGCAGTAAGCACCCGCAGCAGCATGCCCGGATCCGTGGTCGAGGTGAGGACCGCCAGCCGAGCGCCGAAGTTGTTTCTGGCGAGTGCGCGTATATGTTCGATCGAAGGTGGGGACGCCCCGAACACGATGACATCTGCCCCGTAGCGACCCAGATCGCCCACATTTGGGCGAAAATTGAGTGGGCCGTCGACCAGCTCGATCTCTGAATTGTCGGCCAGTAATGAGAAGACTCCCAGGCCGAGGACCGGATTCTCATCTATGACAAGGACCTTGACCATAGTGGCTGACCGACTTCCCCTTGTTGACCAAACTCCGCCCCCGTTCGGTGGTTTGCTCCCGGCGTGCGACAATAGACCTATCGGTATGAGACTCCCCCGCACGGCCGGAGGTTCGCGCAGCGCGCGCAGTAAATCGCCCATTGTCGCTGTCGATGACGCGGCTACCTGGGATGCCCCCTGCCTTGATCTATCCGCACGCCTGTCCACGCACTATGCAGCCATGACGGCAGGGCGATCGTCAACAGGCCGTTACCGTCATGGGCCCGGCCACATCGGGCCAATCTACGGGGCGGTAACAGGGTTGGCGGCGGGAGCGACAGGGCGGGCCGCCTGCCGCCATCAGACGGTGATCAAGAGGCGACCAGGACGTCAGGCTCGGCCGAGCGCGCGATACTCCCAGCCGGCGGCGCGCCACCAGTCGGCGTCCAGCGCGTGCCGGCCATCGAAGATGCGCCGCTGCCGGACGACCCTGCCCATCGCCTCGGGGTCGATCTCACGGAACTCCGCCCACTCGGTCAGCAGCACCACCACGTCGGCGCCGCCCGCCACGTCGAACGCGCTGGCGCCGTACCGCAGCTCGGGATAGGCCCGGCGGGCGTTGGGCATCGCCGCCGGGTCGTAGACCCGCACCCGGGCGCCCTGCCCGTGCATCGTCCGGGCCACGTCGAGCGCGGGCGCGTCGCGGATGTCGTCGGAGTTGGGCTTGAACGCGGCGCCCAGCACGGCGATCTCGAACCCGGCCAGCTCACCGCCGAGCAGCTCGCGCACCAGCTCCACCGTGCGCGCCCGGCGGCGACGGTTGATCGCGTCCACCTCGCGCAGGAACGCCACCGCCTGCCCGACCCCGATCTCCTCGGCGCGGTGCGCGAACGCCCGGATGTCCTTGGGCAGGCAGCCGCCGCCGAAGCCCAGGCCGGGCTGCAGGAACCGCCCGCCGATGCGATCGTCGTAGGCCAGCGCGGCGGCCAGGTCCTGGACGTCGGCCCCGGTGACCTCACAGATCTCCGCCATCGCGTTGATGTAGGAAATCTTGGTCGCCAGGAAGGAGTTGGCCGCCACCTTCACCAGCTCCGCCGTCGCCGGATCGGTGACCACGACCGGCGCGCCGCCGTCGATGATCGGCCGGAACGCCTCGTGCAGGCGCTCGCGCGCCCATCCGGACGTGACCCCGAAGACCAGCCGATCGGGCCGCATCGTGTCGTCGACGGCGAAGCCCTCGCGCAGGAACTCCGGATTCCAGGCCAGCTCGACCTCGGGCCCTGCGGGCGCGAGCTCGTGCAGCAGCTCGGTGAGGCGGGCCGCGGTGCCCACGGGGACCGTCGACTTGCCGACGACCAGGGCGCGGCGCGAAAGGTGCGGCGCCAGCGCGCGGACGGCGGCGTCCACGTACGACAGGTCGGCGGCGTCCGACTCGGCCTGCTGCGGCGTGCCGACGCAGATGAAATGGACGTCGCCGAACTCCGCCGCGTCGGCGAAGGAGGTGCCGAAGCGCAGCCGGCCCGACTCCAGCGCCTTGGTGAGCAGTTCCGGCAGCCCGGGCTCGAAGAAGGGGAGCTCACCGTCGCGCAATCTGGCGATCTTCGCGGCGTCGACGTCGACCCCGAGCACCTCGTAGCCGAGGACGGCCATGCAGATCGCGTGCGTCGCCCCGAGATAGCCGGTGCCGATGACGGTGAGCCTGGTGTCCATGGCAGACTTTGTTACCACGAGAGACGCTGTCGTCACTCCCGTCGCATGGTGTTTCGGTCGATGTACACCCGTTGGTCACTCAGACGTCGCTATTGAGCGGAACCGCCGAGGAACAGCCGGTCGAGCACCCGCACCCCGAAGGCCAGCCCCTCCAGCGGCACCCGCTCGTCGACGCCGTGGAACATCCCGAAGTAGTCGAGCTCCGGGTCGAGCCGCAGCGGCGCGAAACCGAAACTCCGAATGCCGATCTTCGCGAACGCCTTGGCATCGGTGCCGCCCGACATGACGTACGGCACCGGGTGCGCCCCCGGGTCCTCGGCCCGCAGCGCGGCGCACAGGGCGGCGAAGGTCGGCCCTTCGGCGTCCGCCGCGATCGCCTCCTCGTAGTTGGTGAACTCGCGCGTCACCTTCGGGCCGAGCAGCCGGTCGACCGTCTCCAGGAACTCCTCGCCGAGCCCGGGCAAGGTCCGGCCGTCCACCTGGGCCGTCGCCGTCCCCGGGATGACATTGACCTTGTAGCCGGCATCGAGCATCGTCGGGTTGGCCGAGTTGCGGATCGTGCCGGCGAACAGGGCGCCCACCCGGCCCAGCCGGGCCACCTCCGCGTCCAGCCGGTCGTGGTCGATGGTGGTGCCCAACGCCGCCGCGATCCCGTCGAGCTGGGCCCGCACGGGCGGGGTCAGCCGCACCGGCCACTCATAGCTCGCAAGCCTCGACAAAGCATGACAAAGCTCCGCAACGGGGTTGTCCTTGGCCGGCTTCGACCCGTGGCCCGCGACGCCGTGGGCCGTCAGCCGCATCCACGCGGTGCCGCGCTCGCCCGTCGCCACCGGATAGATCCTGGTGCCGTCCTCCGCGGTCACGCTGAACCCGCCCGACTCGCTGATCGCCTCGGTGCACCCGGCGAAGTACTCGCGGTGCGCGTCGACGACATACTTCGAGCCCAGGGAGCCGGTCGCCTCCTCATCGGCGAGGAACGCCAGCACGATGTCGCGCGATGGCCGCACCCCGCGCCGCGCCCAGTCGCGGACGACGGCGAGCGTCATCGCGCACGTCCCCTTCATGTCGACCGCGCCCCGGCCCCACACGCACCCGTCGTCGGCCACCTCCCCCGAGAACGGATGGATCTTCCACTCCACCGGATCGGCCGGCACGACGTCGATGTGCCCGTGGACCAGCAGCGCGTCCCGTCCCGAATCCGTCCCCGCCACCCTGGCCAGCACGGACGTACGTCCCGGCGCCGACTCCACGACGTGCGGCTCGATCCCGGCCTCGCTCAGCAACCCGGCGACGTACTCGGCCGCCGGCCGTTCGCCGGCGCTGTCCCCGCCGCCCCGGTTCGTGGTGTCGAACCGGATCAGGTCGCTGCAAATCCGCCCCACCTCATCGGCCGCCCCGATGCCCTGCTCCACGACCCACCTCCGTCGTCGAGATCCGCTCGCGTGTCTACCACAATCTCCGGTCTCCGCTCTCCGCTCCTGCCCGTGCCCGGCCGTGTCGCCGGCAATCAAGGACGCGGCGGCGCCGGGAGCGCGACCGCCGGGGCGTGACGGTGGCCGGCGCGAACGGCGGCGGGTGCGGTCAGTCGGAGGGGCCGTAGGCCCAGGGCCGGCCGATGCCCTTGTACTCCCTGACGCTGATCGGCTTCACCCCGGGGCGCATCCGGTCGAGGTAGAGCCGTCCGTACAGGTGATCGACCTCGTGCGCGACGAGGCGCGCGAGCCCGTCGGAGAACACGCTGATGACCGGCTCACCGGCGAAGGTGACGTGTTCGATCTCCAGCCGCAGCGGCCGGCGGACCAGGCCCCGCACGTCGAAGAACGACAGACATCCCTCGTACTTCTCGTCCGACTCCTCGGACTCGTCGATGACGCGCGGATTGAGGAGGACGATCGGTTCCGCGTCGTCGCCGGGCGGCTGCACGATGGCCACGGCCCGGTTCACTCCGATCTGCGGCGCGGCGAGCCCCACGCCCTTGCCGAACACGTGGTGCTCACGGACGCGCTGCATGGCCGCCAGCAGTTCGTCGACCAGCCGGCCGGCCTCCTCGGACCGCGCCGGCAGATCGAACGGCTCCGCCACCGCCGACAACACCGGGGCGCCTTGCTGCACGATCCCGGCCGCCTTCATCCGATCACTGGCGAGCCGCAGGTCCGACCGGCCGGCACCGGGCTCGTCCCGGCCCCGGAACCGCCATTCGAGCCGATAGCGGGCGTTGAGCGGCGGATCGACGGTCGACCAGTCGAACACGTCGGTGTCTCCGTCGGGGCGGCGCGTGATGGGCGTCGGAAGGGGCGTCGCCTCGGCGGTGGCCGAGGTGTAGGTGCCCCACACGGTGGCCGCCAGCTCGGCGGGGAAGACTAAGCGCACCGACAGCTGGACGGTGGGCAGGCGCACGGCCCGCTGGAACCACGGCCCCCACTTCTCGTCGGCGACCATGTAGGTGTACTCCACATCGGTGCGCTCCCCGGGATAGAGGGGGTAGCGGCCGCGAGAGTTTTCGAAGCAGAGCCAGACCTCCTTGAACGAGTCGCGGTCCAGCTTGACCTTCCACGTCATCGGCTCGCCCCGGCAGCGGGCGGTCAGCCCCAGTTCCTCGAACGTGAGCGGGCGCTGCCGGTAGAGCCGGTTGGACGCGTCGGGATTGCCCGGGTGCCGGTCGACGGACACCCGCACCAGGTAGCGGGTGACCGGCTCGGGCCCGGCGTTCAGGATCCGGCGGCGCATGGTCGCCGTGAACACGCGGCCGTCGTAGCGCAGCTCCGCGTCGTCGTGCTCGACGACGAGCCCGCCCGGCCTGCGCCCCGAAACGGCGGCGGTGTGCCCGCCCGACGCGCCGCCGGCCGCCTGCCATGCCCGCCAGATCTCCCCGCCCGCGTTCAGCGCGGTCTCGGCCTTGCGGGCGAAGTCGGCCGACGCGGGATGCCGTCCCCGCTCGACGTGAGAGATGTACGACCGGTCGAAGCCCATGGCGGTGGCCAGCGCCTGCTTGGTCAACCGGCGTCGTCCGCGCCATTGGCTGAGCACCTCGCCGAATCCGGCGGCTTCGGTACTACTCATCCGTTGACAACCCTGTAGGCCGTGAATGCGTGAATGAACCGTGAATGACTCTAACTCACCATGTTTTCACTTAGTAGTCGCATGGTTACTTAGCCAGAGAAGCGCTCCCCCGACGCCGCCGAGGAACCCAGATCATGGCCGACACAGCAGCGCACGCCGCCGACCACCTCGAGCTACTCGCCCGAGAACTCGTCTCCTACGACCTGCTCGACAGCCGGATCGTCCTGCGGGGAGACGGGCCGGCCTACCTGTGGGTCGTTTCCAAACAGGCCGCCGGGATGAAGGAGACCATCACGTGCCAGGCCGGGCGGACCGGCGGCACCGTCGCCTACCTGTGGTCGTGGGGTCAGGAGATCATCGGCTCGACGCTCACCGACAAGGCCCGATCGATCGCCTACGTGCTCCACGCCGACCCGACCCGGATGTGAACGTGCGCCCCCGCGGCCGCGCTCGCCCGCGGCCCGAGCGCCGGCGCTCGGGCCGCGGGTGCGGGGTGCGGGTGCCCGGCGCGGGCGCCGCGCTCGTCACCAGTTGGGGGTGCGACCGGGCAGGTGCGGGGGCAGCGGACGCGACTTCGGATGGATGACGTAGACGACGCCGCCGGTGCTGCGCTGCCATACCTTCTCGAACGCGGCCCGCGGGTAGACGCGGCGGACGGCGTCGTTGGACGGGGATGCCGGGTCGTTGGCGATGACGTCGCCGGTGCGGGTGAAGCCGATGATGACCATCAGGTGGCCGTTGGTGCTGTAGCCGGCGCCCGGGAGTTCCTCGGCCTCGAACGACTGCGACGTGACGATCGGGATGCCGGCGCGGATGAACCGTTCGAGCTCGGTCAGAGAACGCAACTGGGTGACGAAGCCGTCGAGCCCGAACCGACCGGCGTAGGCGGTGTTGAACGGCCAGTTCCCGGCGCCCTCGTAGGCGTAGTCGTAGGTGTTCCTGGCCGCGTAGTCGACCCACGGGTCGGCGTAGGACGGGTCCACCCACGCGTAGTCGGCCGGGCTCGGGCCGCGCCCGTACGAGGCGACGACCATCGACGTCGAGGTCGGGCTGCACCACGCCTCGCCGCCGCCGTCCCACTGCGGGTACTCGCCCACGTGGATGTTCTGCGAGTACCGCGGCACCTTGAGCTCGATCCCCCACGCTCCGCCCGGCGGGCTGACCGGGAACTCCGTGCGCTCCGGGACGGCGGACGCGAGCGCGCCGAGCGAGCGCGCCGACGTCCGGGCGGCCGAGCCGGGCAGCCGGTAGAGGGTCACGCGCAGCTGGTAGGAGCTGATCGACGTGCCGGCGGTGGGCACGAACGTGTCGGTGAACACCGTGCCGTCGGCGTCGCGCTGGCCGTTGACCGACGTGCGGTGGATGTCGCCGTCGCCTTCCGCCCAGCGGCCCATGACGTACCACTTGGTGTTGTGGCCGGTGCTGGTGTGCGCCCGCATCTCCACCTGCAGCCAGGTGCCCGCGGGCGCGGCGGCGGTCCACGAGGCGACCAGCTGAGTCGCGCCGAACCCGATCGAGTGGACCGGGGAGGTCCACCGGGCGTACTCCCAGGTCTTGGTGCCGCCGCCGAACGGATCGGTGTAGTCCTGCGTGCCCGCGGCGCGCGCGAAGCGCAGCGTGGCGCCGCCCGCCGTCCCCTCGTGGCGGCCGCGCGCGAAGCTCCGCCAACGGTGGAACTCGATCGGCGCCGCGGCCCGCGGCGCGGCGGCGGTACGCTCGGCGGCCGCGGGGTGGCCGGCGGGCTGGGCCCGCGCGGAGGGCGCGACGGTCAGCGTCAGTGCGGTGCCGACGGCGACGGCGACCATCGCCGGGAGGCGTCTTCTCATGGCTTTCCTCCTGCATGCCTGTTAGGCGGGGTTGGTGACGTTTTCGGAGGCGTAGTGGCAGGCGCTGGGGTGCGCGGAGCCCTCCCGGACCTCCAGCGCGGGCTCGTCGGCGGCGCAGCGGTCGGCGGCCTTCCAGCAGCGGGTGCGGAACCGGCAGCCGGACGGCGGGCTGATCGGGCTCGGCACGTCGCCCTCCAGGACGAACCGCGCCCGCCGCCCGTGGCCATCTTGGCCGTCTCCGGGGGCGCCGTCTCGGCGGGCGCCGCCGCGCTCGCGCCGCGGCGGCGGGGACGGCACGGGCACGGCCGACAGCAGCGCCTGGGTGTACGGGTGGGTCGGGTGGTCGTAGATCTCGTCCTCGGTCCCGGTCTCGACGATCTTGCCGAGATACATCACCGCGACCCGGTCCGAGATGTGCCGCACCACCGCCAGGTCGTGGGCGATGAAGACGTACGACAGCCCGAACTCGCGCTGCAGGTCGGCGAGCAGGTTCATCACCTGGGCCCGGACGGAGACGTCGAGGGCGGAGACGGGCTCGTCGCAGATGATGACGTCCGGCCGCAGCGCGAGCGCCCGCGCGATGCCGATCCGCTGCCGCTGCCCGCCGGAGAACTGGTGCGGGTAGCGGCGCTCGTGGGCGGGGTCGAGGCCGACGACCTCCAGCAGCTCGCGCACCTTGGCCCGCCGGTCGCCGCGCGGCGCGACGTCGCGGTGGACGGCGAACGGCTCCCCGACGATGTCGCCCACCGTCATCCGCGGGTTGAGCGAGGTGTACGGGTCCTGCAGCACCATCTGGACGCGGCGGCGCAGCCGGCGCAGCTCGGCCCGCCGCAGCCCGAAGATGTCGCGGCCTTCGAAGAGCACGGTGCCCGACGTGGGCCGCTCCACCGCCATCAGCAGCTTGGCGAGCGTGGTCTTCCCGCACCCCGACTCCCCCACGAGGCCCAGCGTGGCACCCTTGGCCAGCTCGAACGACACGCCGTCGACGGCCTTGACCGCACCGATCCGCTGTTTGACCACGATGCCCCGAGTCAACGGGAAGTGTTTGACGAGGTTCCGCACCTCGAGGATCGGCTCAGCCGGCACCGAGCAGCACCTCCTCGGCGTAGTGGCAGGCGCTGCGCCGCCCGCCGTCCCCGGCCGCCCCGCCGTTCCCCACCGGGCGCGGCGGCGGGACCTCGGTCGCGCAGCGGTCGCGGGCCCGCGGGCAGCGCGGGTGGAACGGGCAGCCCGGCGGAATCGCGGTCAGGTCGGGCGGCGCGCCCGGAATCGGGATCAGCGTCGCGCTGCGCCGGTCGACCCGCGGCACCGAGGCCAGCAAGCCCTCGGTGTACGGGTGGGCCGGCCGGGCGTACAGGTCCTGGACGTCCGCCTCCTCGACCGCGCGGCCCGCGTACATCACCACGATCCGGTCGGCCACGTCGGCGACCACGCCGAGGTCGTGGGTGATCAGGATCAGCCCCATCCCCAGCTCGTCCCGCAGGTCGGCGAGCAACCGCATGATCTGCGCCTGCACGGTGACGTCCAGCGCGGTGGTGGGCTCGTCGGCGATCAGCACGTCGGGGTCGAGGGCGAGCGCCATGGCGATCATCACACGCTGTCTCATGCCGCCGGAGAACTGGTGCGGGTAGTCGCCGGCCCGCGCGGCCGCCGACGGGATGCGCACCCGCTCGAGCAACTCGACCGCGCGCCCGCGCGCCGCCGACCGGCTCATGCCGCGATGCACGCGCAGCATCTCGGCGACCTGGTCGCCCACCCGGTGAACCGGGTTGAGCGCGGACAGCGCGTCCTGGAAGATCATCGCGATCTTGGCGCCGCGGTAGGCCCGGCGCCGCCGTTCCGGCAGCGCGAGGAGGTCGGTCCCCTGGAACCGCACCGCGCCCTTGGTGACGTACGCCGGCGGGGTGTCCAGGATGCCCATCACCGCCTGCGCGCTCACGCTCTTGCCCGATCCGGACTCGCCGAGGATCGCCAGCGTCTCGCCGGCGCGCAGCTCGTACGACAGGCCGTTCACGGCGTGTACCGTGCGGCCGCGCGGCCGGAACTCGACGTACAGGTCCTCGACCGCGAGCAGCGGCGCGTTCGGGGTCGTCTGGGTCGTCGGGGGCATCGCGTCACCGCAGCCTGGGGTCGAGCGCGTCGCGCACGGCGTCGCCGAGCAGCAGGAAGCTCAGCACGGTCGCGGTCAGGAAGATCGCGGGGTAGGCGAGCAGGTACGGCTGGTCGACGAAGATGTCCTGGGCCTCCCGCAGCTGCAGGCCCCACGAGACCGACGGATACTGCAGACCGACGCCGAGGAAGTCCAGCGTCGCCTCGCTGCCGATCACGACCCCGACGTTGAGCGTCGCGAACACGAACACCGGGGCGATCGCGTTCGGCAGGATGTGCCGCACCATGATGCGCACGTCGCCGGCGCCGAGCATGCGCGCGGCCTGCACATAGTCGGCGTCCCGTACGGCGATCACCTGCCCGCGCATCAGCCGCGTCATGCTCGTCCACCAAAACAGCCCGAGCGCCAGCACGACCGCCCCCACGCCGTGCGCGGGGAACGCGGTGAGCACCACGAGCGCGCCGAGCAGCAACGGCAGGCCGAAGAAGACGTCCGTGATCCGGGAGATCAGCGCGTCGAGCCGGCCGCCGTAGTGCCCGGCCAGCGAGCCGAGCGTGACGGCGATGAGCAGGGAGATCGCGGTCACCGAGAATCCGATGACGATCGGCGCGCGGGTGCCGTGCACGACCTGCGCCCAGTAGTCGCACCCGTGCGCGTCCGTGCCGAACGGATGGTCGCCGCCGGCGAACGGGTTCCACGACGCCGGCGCCCGCTTGGCCTCCCGCACGTCGCACCGGTCGTTGGCGCCCCGGCCGGTGAACAGCCCGGGGAAGGCCGCCATCGCGCTCATCACCAGCATGATCGTCATCGAGATCCAGAAGGTCGGCCGGCGCCGCAGCTCGCCCCAGGCGTCCCGCCACAGCGACGCCGCCGCCCCCGCGCCGCCGCCGATGTCCCCGCCCACCACGGCGGTGGCCGCCGCGGTCGTGGGCGCCGCCGCGGTGGGCGGGGGCGGCGCGGCGGGGGTCCCCGGCTGCTCAGTCATACCGGATCCGCGGGTCGAGCACGCCGTACAACAGGTCGACGACAAGGTTGGCGAACAAGTAGATCAGCACCAGGAAGGTCACGATGCCCACGATGGTGGGGCCCTCCTTGATCTGCAGCGCCAGCCAGAGCTCGTGGCCGACGCCGGGCAGGTTGAAGATCCCCTCCACGATGATCGAGCCCGCCATGAAGTAGCCGATCTGCGTGCCGAGGTAGGTCACCACCGGGATGAGCGAGTTGCGCAACGTATGGCGGACGACCACGCGGCGGCGTGGCAGGCCCTTCGCCACCGCCGTACGCACGTAGTCGGCCCGCATGTTCTCCACGAGGCTGGTCCGCGTCAGCCGCGCGACGTAGCCCAGTTCCGCCGCCGCGACCACCATGCCGGGCAGCAGATAGCTCATCGGCCAGCCGTCATCGGTTCCGGCGGTCGGGAACCAGCCCAGCTTCAGCCCGAACACGAGCTGCGCCGAGTACGCGAGAACAAACGACGGGATGGCGATCGCGACCGTGGTGCCGCCCAGCACGGCCGCGTCGGCGAACCCGCCCCGCCGCAGCCCGGCCCACACGCCGAGCGACATGCCGACGACCAGCTCGAAGATCCAGGCGGTGGCGGCGAGCTGGGCGGTCACCGTCCAGCTGTCCGCGATGAGCTGCCCGACGCTCTGCCCGTTGAACGTCTCGCCGAAGTCGCCGCGAAACAGCACGCCGAACAGGTACCGGCCGTACTGCACGAGCAGCGGGTCGTCGAGGTGGTAATGCTCGCGCAGCGCCCGGTAGACCGAGTCGGGCAGTGGCTTCTCCCCGGCGAGCGCCCGGATGGGGTCGCCGGGGAGCGCGAACACGAGCACGTAGATGAACAGCGTGGTCCCGAGCAGGACGGGCACCATCTGCAGTACGCGCCGTACCGCATAGCGCCACACAGTTACTTGACCGTCACCTGGTCGTAGTGCACGCCGCCGCCGGCCTCGTAGGAGTCGAAGTTGACGTTGCCGATGTTCTTGGAGTAACCGCCCTGCTCCTGCCAGTTCCACAGCGGGATGACCGGCAGGTCTTTGAGCAGGACGGTTTCGGCCCGCTGGTAGTAGCGCACGCTCTCGGCGATCGACTTGGCCCGGTTGCCCTTCCTGATGAGCGCCATGCACTCCTTGCCGTCGTAGCCCTGCCGGTTGGACGGACCGCAGCGCGGCGTCAGGTAGTTCTCCGCGCTCGGGTAGTCCATGACCCAGTTGGCCCGGTACGGCCCGGTGGCCTTGTGGTCGGTCAGGTTGGACAGGTAGTCGGCCTGCGGGACCTTACGGAACCTGATGTTCTTGATGCCGAGGTTCTGCTTGAGCTGGTTGGCCACATCGGTCATCCACTGCTCGTACGAGGGGTCGGCGTTGGAGAACCACAGCTCGAGCGTCCCGCTGAAGCCGCCGGCCTTCTCGAAGAACTTCTTGGCCGGCCGCGAGTCGTACATGCAGATCAGGCCGCAGGCGTTCGGCCGGTAGCCGGGCACGATCGGGGCCACGATCGTGCCGGTCGGCCGGAACGCGCCGTTGAAGACGGCGTCGACGATGGCCTGCCGGTTGATCGACCGCGAGATCGCATAGCGCAGGTCGCGGTTTTGGAACCGCTTGTCGTACAGGGGGAATTCCAGGTAGTCCATGGTGCCGCCGGGGGTGGTGACGAAGCGGTTGCCGAGCAGCCGTCTCGCCTCCCGCACCTTGGCCGGCGGGATCGTCTCCAGGATGTCGACCCGGTTGGCCAGCAGGTCGGTGTACGCGGCGTCGCGGCTCGCGTAGGTCTTGAAGACCAGGCCGTCGGCGTGTGCGGGGCGGCTGCCCCGGTAGCCGGCGAACTTCTGCGTGGTGATCTGCTTGTTGTGCTGCCACCCGCTGCCGGAGATCATGAACGGCCCGTTGCCGATGGGCCGCTGGTCGAACGCCTTGAGATCCTTGGTCGCGGCCTTCGGCATGGGGGCGAAGCCGGTGAAGGCCAGCGTCAGCGGGAACTGGCTGAACGGGTCGGTCAGCTTGACGGTGAACGTCTGCCGGTCGAGGACCTTGAGCCCGCTCATCTTGTCGGTCTTGGGCTTGGGCGCGTCCTGGGGCCCGTCGCCGTCGGGGTCTTCGGGGTTGAGCGCGTCGTAGCCCGCGATGTTGCCGAAGTAGTAGTTGTTGTCCCAGGCGTTGGGGCCGTAGGCGGCGGCGTTCCAGGCGTCCACGTAGCTCTGCGCGGTGACCGGCTCGCCGTTGTGGAACGTGCGCCCGGGCTTGACCTTGATCGTCCAGGTCTTCTGGTCGGTGCTGGTGATCGACTCGGCATCCTCGTTGACGACCATGCCCGACTTGTCGAGCCGGGTCAGCCGGTCGAAGAGCGCGTTGACCACACGGATGCCGTAGGAGTCGTTCGCCGCGCCCGGCGCGAGGTGCCCCGGCTCCTGGTTGGCGACGGTGAACGTCTTGGCCTTCGCGTCCCCGTCGTCCTTGTCCCCGTCGCCGCTGCAGGCCGCGGCGGTGAGCGCCAGCGCCGCCAGCCCGGCCGCCCATCGGGTACGACGCGCGAGTTCCGTCATGCGCCGGACTTCCCTTCCTGCCCTTATGCCCCGACATGATGCTCGTTGTGGGGCGAGGGTGACCGACGCCGACTCTCGGCGGAAGGTGTAAGGGTTAGTTGTAATGGTTCTGCAACCATTCTTACCTGTTCATACAGAACGCCGGGTCGACAGAAACCGGGCAACCGCATTTCAGCAGGGAAGTTTCCTTCCGAACGGCCTTGTTCAATTCCAACGGAGCCGCTCAACTGCCTGGCCGCTGGACGGTCGATGGGAATGTCATATGTCACGGGGAAGACCTGCCGCCACCCCGTGTCGCCGCCGCCTCCGGCCTCGAAGACGATGGCACCATCACGCGTGATGTCTCGAACCTGCTCGACCACCTGCTCGTGCGCAAGACGTGGGGCGTAGTCGATGAGCCCGGCCTCGCCGGCGTGCCGGCGCGGGGCTTGACACCGCTGCGATACACGTTCGCGGGTCGGCGCTACGCGGTGGCGGATCGGACGTCGGCGAGTACTACTATGCGACGCCCCCCGACGCGGCGAGCATGTGGTGGTCGCGAGACGCTCGGGCACTACGGGTCCAGTTCGGGGCCGGCGTCGGCTGCGCACGAGCCGCGGAAGTCCAGGTGATCCGGTCGGGCCGACGCGGCGGCCCGGGCGTCATGAGCCCGCCAGCTGCGGGCGTCGTCCCGGGCGGCGCGGCGGGTCCCAGGCCGTGCGATGGCGGGCCGCGCCATGAAACTTTCACGCCGGCGCTCATTTACCGTGTGTTTTACCTAAAGTAATGCGGATCCCTGGACAACCGGGGTCCGGGAAGTTTGCCCTGTTGACCGCCCGCCCACCGAGATCCAATCGGTTCGCGGCACCGCGTCGCGTCGATCCTCCGACGACGGCGGCATCTGTACACGTCAGAGGACGGTCTCTATGTTGCGTGGGAGCGCTCCCACCGGCCCCTTCGCGCTCTTGGGGCACGCCTCCCCGCGCCCCAAGATCACCACCCCATCCCCTTATGCCCCCAAGGAGGACCCCGGATGAGACCCACTCTCATACGCGGAGCCAGACGCAGACGTCCCTTCCTTCGAGGTCTCCTGGCCGCCGGCGCGGCCCTGGTCCTGAGCGCAGGGGTCGCCGGCATCGCGGTCAACCAGGCCAATGCCGCGACAGGCTGTCGCGTTACCTACACGATCACCAACCAATGGGACACCGGGTTCGGTGCCACGCTCAGCATCACCAACCTCGGCGACCCATTGACCAGCTGGACGTTGACGTGGGACTTCGCCAACGCCGGCCAGCGCGTCTCCCAAGGATGGAACGGCACCTTCACCCAGGCCTCGGGCAGCCAGCGGGTGACTGTCACCAACGCCTCGTACAACGGCAGCGTCGGCACGAACGCCCAGGTGTCCTCGCCGCCGGGCTTCAACGGCACCTACAGCGGCGCCAACCCGGTGCCGACCTCGTTCTCGTTGAACGGAACCGCGTGCACCGGTAGCACGACGACCACTCCGCCGACGACGCCGCCGACCACCCCGACGACGACGCCGCCGACCACCACGCCGCCGGCGGGCACGCACGTCGACAACCCGTTCGTGGGCGGCAGAGGCTATGTGAACCCCGAGTGGGCCGCCAACGCCAGGGCCGACGGCGGCGCCGCGATCGCGAACCAGCCGACCGCCGTCTGGCTGGACCGCATCGCGGCCATCAACGGCGTCAACGGCGGTATGGGGCTGCGCGACCACCTGGACGAGGCACTGGACCAGGGCGCCTCATACATCCAGATCGTCATCTACAACCTGCCGGGCCGTGACTGCTCCGCACTGGCCTCCAACGGCGAGCTCGGCCCCACGGAGATCGGCCGGTACCAGACCGAGTACATCGACCCGATCGCCGCGATCATGGGGGACGCGAGCTACCGCGACCTGAGGATCGTCGCGATCGTCGAGATCGACTCGCTGCCGAACCTCGTCACCAACACCAACGGCAGGGCGACCCAGACCGATACCTGCAACACCATGCTGCAGAACGGCAACTACGTGCGGGGCGTGCAGTACGCCCTGAACAAGCTGCACGCGATTCCGAACGTCTACAACTACGTCGACGCCGGGCACCATGGCTGGCTCGGCTGGGACGACAACTTCGGCGCGTCGGCGGACCTGTTCGCCAGCACCATCCGCGGCACCACCGCGGGCCTCGCCAGCGTCGACGGCTTCATCACCAACACCGCCAACTACTCGGCGCTGCAGGAGCCGTTCATCACGGTGACCGAGCAGACACGTCAGTCCAGGTGGATCGACTTCAACCGCTACGTCGACGAGCTTTCGTTCGCGCAGGCGTTCCGGCAGCGGCTCATCACCCAGAACGGCTTCAGCCAGAACATCGGCATGCTGATCGACACCTCCCGCAACGGGTGGGGCGGGCCCAACCGGCCGACCCAGGCGAGCACGTCGACCGACATCAACACCTTCATCAACGAATCTCGCGTCGACCGCAGGCCACACCTCGGTGACTGGTGCAACCAGAGCGGTGCGGGCATCGGCGAGCGGCCGCGGGCCAACCCGGCCACCGGGATCGACGCCTACGTCTGGGTCAAGCCGCCGGGCGAGTCCGACGGCGCGAGCCAGCCGATCGACAACGACGAGGGCAAGGGCTTCGACCAGATGTGCGACCCGAACTACGGCGGAAACGTGCGTAACGGCAACAGCCCCACCGGAGCGCTGCCGAACGCGCCGCTGTCGGGACACTGGTTCCCCGCCCAGTTCCGCCAGCTCGTCGCGAACGCCTTCCCTCCGCTGTAAACCCCATGGGCGACCGGTGATCCAGTGATCCGGTCGAGTCGGTGATCCGGTCGCCCGCGACCCAGGCCTCCCGCGGCCGGCCGGCCGGCGGCCCTCGCCACGATCCCCCCCGTGGCGAGGGCCGTCGCGTGTCGGGCGCACGGCCGTCGTTCCGCCTCCGGGGTGCCGCGCCTGGGGCGCTACTTGTCGGCCGGGGTCTCGGCGCGAGTCTCGGCGCGAGTCTCGGCGCGAGTCTCGGCGCGGGTCTCGGCGAACGAGACGCGGATCTTCGACTGCCGATGCGGGAGCTGCTCCCAGTCGTCCATGAACCTGGCCGCGAGCCCGTGCCGTTCGGCCAGCTCGATGAGGGTCTCGGTGCGGTAGTAGAAGTCCTCGTGGAGCACGTGGTGCTCGTCGCCCTCGGTGCGGTCGAAGGTGAAGTCGAAGAACCCGCCGGGCGCGAGGATTCGGCCCACGTGCGCCAGGCACTCGTCGATGACCTCGATCGGCGAGTGGGAGAAGACGCTGTGCGCGTGCACCACGGTGAACGCGTCGTCGGGCAGGAACGCGAACGTCAGGTCCCGTACCGGCGTCAGGTGCGGCAGCTTGGCCTGCAGCCCCCGCTCGGCGAGCGTCCGCTGGGCCTCGACCAAGATGTCCGGCGAGATGTCGATGCCGTAGTAGTGGCCGGTGTCGAGGTAGTCGATGAAGCGCCAGCCCGCGCGCAGGTTGCCGCACCCGATCTCGAGCATGCGGTCGCCGGGGCGCAGTCCGTGGGAGACGAGGTAATCGAACTGCATCTTGCCCAGGGCCAGCCACCGCTCGTGAGTGGCGCTGCCGACCGCCCCCTCCGCGCTCTTGGCCGTGTCCGACTTCATGACGGCGCGGTAGTAGCTGACGTGGTCGCGTGTCTTCGCGCGCAGGTACGCGTCGCGCAGCAGCCGGCGCAGGTACGGCGGGATCCGTCCGGGACGGCGGACGGCGTACCGGACCTGATACGTCAGGCGAGATCGGTCCTTGGTGGCCATTCTCCGAGTAAAGCCGACCTCGCACTCTCGTGTCCGGCGTTCTACGCCAAGGCAGGGTAAATGGGACGAACGACG
The DNA here is from genome assembly GCA_035765195.1 of Streptosporangiaceae bacterium. Classification (GTDB taxonomy): domain Bacteria; phylum Actinomycetota; class Actinomycetes; order Streptosporangiales; family Streptosporangiaceae; genus CALAED01. Next base: position 52,169 of record DASTYC010000010.1, on the reverse strand, counting down.
CCGGGCCGTGCGTCGCGCGCGGCCCCGCGCCCGCCCTGCGCCCAGCCCCGGTCCGTCCCGGTCCGGCTTATACGAGTGCCGCGTCGGCGAGCCGGTCCACCTGGTCCAGCTCGGGCGAGCACGGGAAGAGCACCACCTCGTCGCACCCCGCGGCGGCGTACGCGTCGAGGGCCTGACTCAGGGCGCCGGGGTCGGTCATCGCCATTCCCCCGGCCATGTCCGGCGTGACCCCGGCGAAGGCGTAGTAGTCGGACAGATAGCCGCGCGCGTCCTCGACCGCCCGCGGGCCGAGCGAGTAGTACGCCAGCGCCATGAGACGCGGGTCGCCGTCGCGGCCCTGCCGGGCCCATTCGGCCTTGACGCGGTCCGCGAGTTCGGCGAACCCCTGCGGATCGCCTCCGGCCGCGATCCAGCCCGAGCCGTACTGCGCGGCCCGCCGGAACGACGCGTCGGTCGCGCCCCCGATGATCACTTCTGGGCCGCCCTTGGCGAGCCTGGGCCCGATCGCGCCCGCCGTGCCGCGGCTTTCTCCCGCCCAGACGCGCTCCATCTCCTCGAGCATGGCGTCGAAACGAGCCCCGCGGTCGGCCATCGGCACTCCGGCCGCCTCGTAGTCGTCGGGGCGGCCCCCGACGGCCATGCCGAGCGTGAGCCGCCCGCCGGACAGCCGGTCGAGGGAAGCGGCCTGCTTGGCCACCAGCGCCGCGCTGCCGCGGGAGGGAGCCAGCAGGATCGTCGTCGCGAGCCGGATCCGTTCCGTCACCGCGGCGGCGCCGGCCAGCGCGATGAACGGCTCGTAGTTGTCGTAGACGATCCGGTCGATGACGCCGAGGCTGGAAAAGCCGCGCTCCTCCGCTCGCCGGGCCCACCGCACGACTTCCTGGCCCTCGGTGCCGGGGATCGTGGACGGCAGCCCTATTCCGATCTGCATCATTTACCTCCGTGCGATCCGGATCTTTGATTGATTCGTCAACCAACCCCTGCCGCGGGGCCGGTCATGGTCATCCTGCCCACGTGGACCACGTCATGCGTCTCGCCGCGACCGGACCCCCTGTCGGCGGGCGTGACACTGTGGCGGACGAGGTCGAGGTCTGGGAGATGAGGCCATGAGCGACGAAGCGCCCGGCCCCGCGAGCGGCCCGTCCGAGGCCGCCGGGCCCCGCGATCGGCCCGGTGGGCGCCGTCCCCGCAGCGCCGTCATCGTCGGCGCCGGCATGGCCGGCCTGGCCACGGCCTGGTTCCTGCGGCGGCACGGCGTCGAGGTCACCGTCGTCGAACGACGGCACGTCGCCGCCGGGGCCTCCTGGGGGAACGCGGGCTGGCTGTCTCCGGCCTTCGCGGCTCCGCTGAACGAGCCGGGCACGCTCCGCCACGGACTCGGCGGCCTGCTGAAGTCCACCTCGCCGCTCTACATCCCGCCCCGCGCCGATCCCCGCCTGGCCGCGTTCTTGCTGGCGTTCACGTTCAACTGCACTCCCCGCCGCTGGCGCGCCGGAATGCGGGCGTTCGCCGCGCTCAACCCGCGGGCGCTGGCCGCCTATGACCTGCTCGCCGAGGGCGGCGTCGCCGAGCCGACCAAACCGTCTGAGCCGTGCCTGCTCGCCACGTGCACCTTGGCCGAACACCAGGCGGTCGTGGCGGAGCTGGAGCGGGTCAGGGCCGCCGGCCAGGAGGTCAGGTACGACGTGCTCACCGGCGACGAGGCGCGGTCCGCCGAACCGGCGCTGACCGGCCGGATCGGGGCCGCCGTCCGGCTGCACGGGCAGCGTTACCTGCATCCCGGGCGCTACGTGACGGCGCTCGCCGACGCGGTGCGCGCACGCGGCGGCACGATCATCGAGCACGCCGAGGTCACGGCGGTCGACGATCGCGGCGGGCACGTACGGGTCCGCACCGCGCCCACCGCGAACGACCTGGCCGGAGCCGGCGCGGAGCTGACGGCCGATGTCGTCGTGCTCGCCACCGGCGCCTGGCTGAGCCGGCTGGCCCGTCGCTTCGGGGTGCGCGTCCCCGTGCAGAGCGGGCGCGGCTACAGCTTCACCGTCTCGGGTACGGCGCCGCCGTCGGGCCCGACGTACTTTCCCACGTGCAAGGTCGTGTGCACGCCGCTGACCGACAGCACCACCCGCATCGCCGGGACCATGGAGTTCACCGGCCCGGACCGGCCGCTCGACCCCCGTCGGATCGACGCCATCGTCGCCGCCGCCCGCCCGCTGCTGCGCGGCGTCGACTGGGCCTCGCGCGGCGACGAGTGGACCGGCCCGCGCCCGTGCACGCCCGACGGGCTGCCGCTCGTCGGTGCGACCCGATCACCTCGGGTGTACGTGTGCGGCGGTCACGGGATGTGGGGCATCGCGCTGGGCCCGCTGACCGGGCTGCTGCTCGCCGACGCCATCGCGACCGGGCGGACGCCGCCCGAGCTGGCGCCGCTGCACCCGTTGCGCTGAGGGACGTGGCGCGGCCTTACCCATCGTCCACATCATCCAGATCATCCAGATCGTCCGCGTCCTGGACGGCCGCGAGGTCCGGTCTGCGCCGGGCCGATTCGAGCGCGGCCAGCGCCGCGGCTCGGACGAGATCGGGGATGGTGACGAGATCCTTGCCGTGGAAGAGCGGCGGATGATCCCGTACGGCATGGCCGCGATGGCGCAGCAGGAAGCGGCAGCCGCGGGCCACGGCGCGTCGGCCGGCCGGAGTGCGTCCGCCGACGTGGATCAGGGTCTGCACCGCGTAGGCCGTCTCCTCGACGGTGGGCCCCCAGCGGCCCCAGGACCCGTCGGCGCGCTGCTCGCCGAGCACCCACCTGACGGCCCGGTCCACCGGGGCGGCGGCGCCGGGCCCGCCGTAGCGGTGGAGGGCCAGGGCGCAGCTTCGGGTGGCGTAGAACGGCGAGGCGTGCCATTTGTCCAGCCAGCCGCCGTCGCCGCGCTGACGGGCGGCGAGCCAGGCCGCGATCCGAGGGACTGCCGCGGCGCAGCGTGCGGACGCGGGCCCGCCGCGGGCGGCGTGGTCGCCCAGCGCCATCAGGATGTGGGCGTTGACGCTGGTCGACGCCTCGGTCTCCGGCCGCACGGTGACGAAGTGCGTCCCCGTGTCGTACTCCCACAGATGGTCGAGCGGGCGGCTCACGCCCAGCCGCGCCAGCGCGAACAGGGCGACGGCGGTGGTGTCGGAGTCGGCGGGCAGCCCAGGACCGCCCGGGAGTCCGCCGGCGCCCGTCCCCAGCGCGGCCGCCAGCGCGTCCCGCGGGCCGGACAGGAGTGCCCGGTCGACTCCGGCGAGCGCGAGATGGGCCAGGCTCCAGGCCCTGGCCACGAAGACCTGGGAGGTGAACGCGGGCACCGGGCCGCCGAACCGGGCCTGCAACTCGGTGAGCATGCGTACGGCGGCGCCGGCGGCCGGGTCGTCGGACGGGTCGTCGGATGGACCCGCGGGGCCCGGCCCCAGCCAGGCCACCGTGGCGGCGGCGGAGCCGCACACCGCCCCTTCGACCGGCCGGATCTCGGCGGCGCGGGCGACCTCGGGCCCGGCCAGCTCCAGATAATGCGACAGCAGCGGGACCCGCCAGGCGCCGCCGCGCAGCCGCGCCAGTTGCTCCGCGCCGCCGCCCGGCGCGCGCAGCGGGCGGCGCCCGCCGGCACGGTCGTTGACGGCCTCGGTGAGCGCGGCGATGACCATCGCCGCACCCGCCGTGGGCGGCGGCCCGGTGGCTGCGACGTCGGCCAGCAGCCCCGCCGCCGCGCGCAGCCCGCGTTCGATCGCCGCCCGCACCGCCCGCTCGTGCGCCGGGTCATGGTGCCCGCCGGCCACGTCGCCGCGTTCCAGCACGGTCATGAGGGCCTCGACCGCGCTCAGCGTCGGGACGACGGCGTACCCATCGGCGCCGCCCCAGCTACCGTCCGGACGTTGCCCGTCGAGGAGGAACCCGATCCGCCGTTCGTGGCCGGCCAGCCAGGGCGCCAGCGTCACCAGACGTCCCGTCTCGTACGCCGACGGAGCGGCGACCGCGACCCGATCGGCCGTGAGGTGCGTGCAGAGGTCCCGGATTTCCGCGGTGAGATCGAGCGTTTGGAACATGGTCACGGGCGCCGCCTCGGCAGCGCCTTGACGGCGTGCCAGTAGCCCACCAAGAAGACTCCGGCGCGGGCCGCGCGCACCACGGCGGCGATCGCCTCGCGCATGAGCCGCACGCCCGGCGACTGCGGCCGCCGGGCGGCCAGCGATTGGCTCTTGGTCTCGAACATCTCCCAGTTGGGGGTCATGTCACCGCGTTCGGCCACGTCGCCCAGGGCCTTGACCACGAAGCCCGCCTGCTCGAGCTGCCCGGCCAGCTCGGACGGGCTGATGAGCGAGGGCAACGCCCAGGTGCGGCAGATCGGCTCGATGTAATCGGCATACTCGGCCCGCGTGATGTTGTCGCGGCACAGCCAGTCGTTCCCCAGGAACACGCCCGCCGGCTTCACCACACGCGCGATCTCTCGATAGGCCCGCGGCTTGTCGGGGGCGTGACACATGGACTGGATGACGTACGCGCCCTCGAACGACTCCGGCTGGAACGGCAGCCTCATGGCATCGCCCCCGATGAACCGCACCAGCCCGGACAGGCCGCGCCGCGCCGTTATCTGCCGGGCGATCGGCAGCTGGTTCGGAGAGATGTTGACGCCGGTGATCTCGGCGCCCGAGTGGGCGGCGATGGTGAGCGCCGGACCTCCCACGCCGCATCCCACGTCGAGCACCCGCCAGCCGGGCCGGAACCCGCCGTCGTCCGCGATGTGGCGTTCCTGCGCGGCGGTGGCCTCATCGAGGCTTTGACCCGCGGCAAAGGGCGGGAAATTGAACGAATCACCCCACCCTTCACGGTACAACGGCGTCACCATTTTGTAGTAGTCGTGAATCATCCCGACATAATTCTCAGCGCGGGCGGAGGGGTCATTAATCGTGCTCCGGTAGCAGGAGAAATCCATTTCAGTTTCCCTTGTTTTCGGGCAAGAGCCAGCTACGCGGCACGCGTATGGGGTTTCATGGCGGGATGGGTTCACGGGGGTGACGTACGTTATGGCGCGGGCCGCGGATGTACGCGCGCTCGATGGACCGGTCGCGACGTGGGCTGGATGCTGCTATGAGTAAACCTCAAGTCTTCCGCGCCGCCGGGCGATCGGGAAGCGGCGGCCGGCCCGAATGTGTTGCACATGTTGCACGCGTGTGCGCTTGTGCGCGATGTGTGTCAACAGGTCACCGGCAAGTCCGGCGGTGCGCCCGTCCGCCCGGCGGCGGTACGCCGACGACGCGGCCATGGAAGGAGTGTGCTGATGCCCGTCCAGCTCAACCACACGATCGTGCATGCCAGGGACAAGCACGAATCGGCGGCGTTCCTGGCGGATCTGCTCGGTTTGCCGGCACCTATCGAGTTCGGCCCGTTCATGGTGGTCGAGGTCGACAACAACGTGTCGCTCGACTTCGCCGACAGTTCCGACCCCGTTCGGCCGCAGCACTATGCGTTTCTCGTCGGCGAAGCCGAATTCGACGAAATATTCGGCCGGATCCGCGCCCGCGACCTGCCCTACTGGGCCGATCCGATGAAACAGCGGCCCGGTGAGTACAACACCAACGACGGCGGCCGCGGCGTGTATTGGGAGGACCCCAATGGCCACTTCCTAGAGATCATCACCCGGCCGTACGGGGGCTGACGGCGGCGGCGCGCGAGCGGCCAGCCAACCCCGTACCGTTCAGCTTTCGCCGGCGCCGTCCGCGCCGTCCGCGCCGAGCGCGCCGTGGGCGGGGGGACGGTCGGGTTGCCCGGCCGGCGCTCGGGCGCTCGCCGCCTGCTCGCCGGTCAGGCCCTCATAGCCGCCGCGTCTGTGCTGCTCCGCCTGGTCGTCGATCCACCGGCTGTGCGCCTCCCACGCGGCCTGCTTGCTCATGCCCAGCGCCGCGCCGATCTGCGACCACGAGGCCCCCGCGGCCCGAGCGGTACGCACAGTGAGCTGGCGCCCATAGCCGGCCTTGCGCGCGATGACCTCGCCGAGCGCCAGCAGCTCGAGTGCCTCCTCGGCGCCAAGGGGAGGTATGTCGGCATCGTCGGCAAGGGCCTCGCGGATGCGCAGCGCGTCGTAGCGGGCCGCGGCGGTGAGCAGGGTGAACTGCCCCTCTAGTCCCTCGGGCGTCATCATGGTCGAAGTCTGCCGTCAAGTAAGCCTGACGTCAAGCTCACCTGACACGTTGTGAGCCGGGCGGGCTACCGGGCGGCGAGGGCCAGCTTGGCGCCGAGCGCGACGAACGACCCAGCGAAGACCCGCCGCAGCCACGCCATCACGCGGGGCCGCGAGGTCGCGTGGTCCCGTACGGCCGCGGCGAACAGGCCGTACGCGCTGAAGACCACGAACGTGATCAGCATGAAGACGGCGCTCAGCCCGATCATCCGCATCAGCGAGCCGGACTCGCCGGCACTGACGAACTGCGGCAGGAACGCGAAGAAGAACACGGTCAGCTTCGGATTGAGCAGGTTGATCAGCACGGCGGACACGATCACCTGCCGGGCCGAGCGGTGAGCTGTGTCGCCGTCGACGACGATCGCGTCCTTGTCCTTGAGCGTGGCCCACGCCATGTAGAGCAGGTAGGCCACACCCAGATACTTCAGCACCTGGAAGGCCAGCGAACTCGTGCGCAGCAGCGCCGCCAGCCCGGTGATCGTCGCCAGGATGTGCGGCACGATGCCGAGCGTGCAGCCCAGCGCGGCGATGACGCTGGCCCTGCGGCCGCGCGAAAGGGCGGCCGACAGCGTGTAGATGACGCCGGTGCCGGGCGTGGCGACCACGATGAGCGTGGTCACCAAGAACGCGATGCTCACGACGCACCGCCTCGCGACGTGGTCCGCAGAGGGCCGGAACCCATGGTCGATGTACGCACGGCCTCAGCCTGCCGCGTCACCGCCACGGCGAAAAGGACCAAAGCGGGTCCGGCCGACCGGACCACCACGCGGCGGCGACCTCGGCGGCCGGGTGGTCACGCGGCGGCGAGCCAGGGGGCGACGCGGTCGCGGTCGAGGAGATCGGGGCGTTCGAGGTCGTCGACCATGAGCCGGACGGCGGAGGCGGCGTCGCGGGTCCACTCATGACATTGCGGCGTGGAACGGCATTCGCTCCCCGCGCGGCGCCGCGCGGCCGCGACGATCATCTCGGCGTCGGCCGCCACCTCCGCCCGCTCCGCGTCAGGGTCGGCCAGCTGTGCTCCGGCCGCCGCGGCGATGCCGGGAACGTCGGACAGCCTGCCCAGCAGCCAGTCCCACGGCGCCCGCTTGACCTCCTCCGCCCAGGCGCGCTCGCATGGCTCCACGCCGATGAACCGCGGATGGAAGTGCGCCGCCTCGAACCCGCCGGGAACGCCGCCGATCCGGTCGAACAGGTCGGCGCGCCACAGGGGCTGATCGGCCACGATCACCTGCGCGGCCGCATAGGTCCCGCGCTGCGGCTGGGGCGCGCGCAGCCGCACCTCGATGCGGGCGCCGTGCTCCATACGGCTGTCCTTACGGCCGATCTCGAACCAATGCCGGACGAGGACCGCGACCTCGTTGTAGACGAACGCGTGCAGCACCGTGCCGCTCCTCCGATCCACAATCGCGAGCATGACTCACCTACACCGTGTCATGACGAGCGGCCCGGCGGCACCCCACGAACCCCGGCGGCGGCGCGGGTAGGGTGCGTGACATGCGGGAGGGACCGCTCGCGTCATCCGAACATCCGGACCGGATCAGGTGGAACGCGAGATACGGAGCTGGTTCGGCCGCCTCGTTCGAGGTCCACCCGCTGGCGGCGCGGGCCCTGTCGCTGCCGTTGCCCGACGGCCCGGTCCTCGATCTGGCGTGCGGTCCGTCCGGCGCCGCGCTGGCCGCGGCCGCGGCCGGGCGCCGGGTGACCGCGGTGGACATCTCCGACGTCGCGCTCGGACTGCTCGAGGGCGAGGCACGCCGCCGCGGGCTGCGTGAGCTGATCACGCTCGTCCACGCCGACCTGGACGAATGGCGACCGGAGCCGGAGCGCTACGCGCTGGTGCTGTGCACCGGATACTGGCAACGCTCGGTCTTCGAGCCGGCCGCGCACGCGGTGACGGTCGGCGGCCTGCTGGGCTGGGAGGCGTTCACCGAGGCGGCGCGGTCGGTCCGGCCCGGTCTGCCCGGCGCATGGTGCCTGGGCCCCGGCGAGCCGGCCTCCCTGCTCCCCGCCGGTTTCACCGTCTTGGAGCAGCACGACGTTCCGGACGCCGAGCGCGGCGCCAAGCGGCGGCTGCTCGCCAGACGCTGAGCCGGCCGCGGACCCGGACCGGACCCGGACCCGGCCCGGGTCAGGCGGGCTGCGCGGCGCGGGCGGCCTCGCGCAGGTGCTCCTCCTGCTCGCTCGACAGCGAGGTGCGGATGAGCCGGCCGCCGTACTTGGCCACCCCGGGGATCACCTTGTCCGGCGTCGACCTGCCGACCAGGAGGAACAGCGCGGCCGTGCCTGGCTGCATGTACTCGCCGAGCTCGCGCATGAACGAGCTGTCCACCCCGTAGTCGGCGGCGGCACCGGCCGCGGCACCCGCGGCGCCGCCGATGGCCATGCCGAGCAGCGGCATGAGGAAGATCAGCCCGATCAGGCCGCCCCACAGCGCGCCGCCGGCCGCCGCGCCGCCGATGACGTGAGAGGACTGATGCAACTTGATCTTCCCGTCCTTCTTGCGTTCGACGACGACCGCGTCCTGGAGCTCGATGGCGCGTTCGCGCTGCAGCTCGAAGACCTTGTCGCGCACCTCGTTGGCCGTCTTGAGGTTGTCGTAGGCGATGACGAACAGGTCGCTCATGGGGTCCTCCGGTGGGTCGGTCGGTCTTCGGCCGGCGGGCCGAGGCCGCGATCGATCACGTCGCCGCGGCTCTCCTGTTGCCGCCGGTCAGCACCGCCCAGATCACGAAGACGTCCAGCGCGATGATCAAGATGGACCACAGCGGGTAGTAGGGCAGGAACAGGAACTGCGCGATGGCGCTGCAGATCGCGAGGACGATCACCAGGACGCGGGCCCAGATCTGACCGAGCAACAGGCACAGACCCCCGATCGCGACGACGATTCCGAGGATCAGGTGGATCCATCCCCAGCCCGTGACGTCGATCTTGTACGTGTAGTCGGGCGCGATCACGAAGACCTTGTCCTTCGCGAGTGCGGAGATGCCGACGAGGACCGCCCACAGCCCAGATATGATCATCAGCACGGCGGCGAAGGTGATGAGCCCCATCGCCGCCCAGCGACTTCCGTTAGTCATGGAGTGACTCTGTTCTCAATACGGGGTCGCTAAAGTCACCGGACGTCAAAGGTTGCGGCATACGGCGCGGCGCAACGGCGATCGTCCGCCCGCTTCGGGTACAGGCCCGTACTCACCCGCGCCAACGGAAGCCCCAGAACACGTCCGCCCCGGCTGACCCGGGGTGCCGGGGGGTGCGGGGGGTGCGGCGTCGCGTCAGCGGCGCTCGATGAGACCGCGGACGAAGGCGGCCTGTCCGGCGTGCTGCAGGTCGTCGGAGATGACGCTGATCAGCCGCACGCCCAGGGTGACGGGCGGATCCCACGCCCGGTCCACGATCCGGGTGAGATCCTCGTCGGTCAGCGCGCCGACATAGTCGATGGTCTGTGCGTAGACGGCGTCGTGGTATCCGGTCAGCAGATCCGGCGACTCCACGCGGACCGCCGCCACCTGCTCGCCGCCGTGGCCGTAGCCCGTCTCCGCGACGCTGAAGGGCAGGGCGAACCGCTCGGCCCAGCCGCCGGAGGTCCACACCTGAGAGATGCCGGCGGCGTCGGCGATGTGGTCGTCCTGCACGCGGGTCAGGTGCCAGACCAGCCAGGCGATCGAATTGGCCGTGTCGTCCACGCGGTAGGCGAGTTGTTCTTGAGTGAGACCGCCGACGACCCGGTGGACCACTCCCTGGATCCGCTCGAACGCGTCGGCGAGCAGTTGCGCACTCGTCATGACTCCGACGCTACTTGCGTCCGCCCGTCATCATGGGTGTATGTGCAGGAACATACGGGTTCTCCATAACTTCGATCCGCCGGCCACCGCGGACGAGATCCACGCTTCCGCGCTGCAGTACGTTCGCAAGATCAGCGGCACCACGCAGCCGTCGGCCGCGAACGCGGCGGCGTTCGATGCCGCGGTCGCCGCGGTCGCCGACGCGACCCGCATCCTGCTCGATAGCCTGGTCACGAAGGCGCCGCCCCGCGACCGCGAGGTCGAGGCGGCCAAGGCACGGGCCCGCGCGGCCGAGCGCTACGGAACGGAGCGCCGCGCGTCCTCGTAGCCGCATGTCCGTCCGGGCGGTCTTCCGGCCGTCTGGCGGCGCGCCCGAGCCACCGCCGGGCAGCGCCTCTGGCGCTCGGACGTGCGTCTCAGCGGTGCCAATTGACCGTTATGGGGGTTTTGGCGCGATCGGCCCGGGTAGGGCATGGCGGGTCAGGCGCTGTATCGCTTGTTCCGCACGGCGTCCGGCAAAGGATTCGTAAATTCCCCGGGGGTGCCGTTGGCGTTGTTCGTCGACCCTGTCCGGGGACGAAGGGGATGATCATGAAGGACGGGGTCCGGATTGGCACGGCCGTCGGCCTTGGCTATCTGTTGGGTCGGACTCGGAAGATGCGCCTGGCGTTGATGCTCGTCGGCGTGGGAATGACCGGGCGCGCCGGGAAGACTCCCGCCGGGCTGGTCAAACAAGGGGCCCAGGTACTCGGCTCCTCCCCCGAGGTCAAGGCGCTCACCGAGACGGTGCGCGGCCGGCTCACGGAGGCGGGCAAGGCCGCCGCCATGACCGCGGTGAGCAATCGGGTGGACACGCTGACCTCGAAGATCGAGGAAGGCACCGGAGCGCTGGGCTCGTCGCCGCCGCGCGGCAAGGCCGAACGGGCCGAAGAGTCCGAAGAGACGGAAGAGTCCGAAGAGACCGGCAAGGACGCCGGCGGGCGGGCCGGCGAACCGGCGGACCGCGACGAGGACGAGTCAGCGGAAAGGGCGGCCAGGCGCCGGCCACGGCGCACCGCCACGCGCCGCCCCCCGCGGGCTGAACCCGCCGGTGAGCAAGAAGACGACGAACGCGCCGATGAGCGGCCGCGGCGGTCTGCCAGGCCGTCGAGCCGGCGGCCTCCGGTGCGGCGGACGCGGAGACGAGAACAGTGACAAACCGAACGGAACAGACCAAGAACAAGGCCGGTGAGGGCAATCCGATGAAGGATCCGCACGGGGACCGGCTGGTGCAGGGGCTGGAGAAGCTGGTCGCCGCGGTGGGTGCGCGGGCGGCGACCAAGCTGATCGGCAAGGTCGACGGCCTGTCTGGTCGGCTCACCGACTACACCGACAACGGCGGATCGGGCCTGCTCTCCGCGGTCACCGGCGGTGGGGGCGGCGGTTCGGGCCTGAAGGACAAGGCCAAGGTCAACGCGGTCACCGCCTTCGCCAAGACCAAGCTGCAAGAGGGCCTCGGAAAGGCGTTCGGCGGCGGGGGCGGCGGCTCCGGCGACGGGAACGGGGGCGGGGCCGGCAAGGGCAACAAGCTGAAGGTCACCAACATCGTCGAGGTCGTCGACGTGGGCGTGCCCCTCCGGCTGGCCTACGACCAGTGGACCCGGTTCGAAGATTTCCCGAGCTTCACCAAGAAGGTCGAGAAGGTCGAGCAGGAATCCGACGAACAGCTCAGCTGGCATGCCCAGGTGCTTTGGTCCCACCGCACGTGGGAGTCGACGATCATCGAGCAGATCCCCGACAAGCGCATCGTGTGGCGATCAAAAGGCGCCAAGGGATATGTGGACGGCGCCGTCACCTTCCATGAGCTCGCCCCCGAGCTCACCCGCATCACCCTGATCCTCGAATATCACCCGCGAGGGTTCTTCGAATACACGGGCAACCTGTGGCGCGCCCAAGGCCGCCGCGCGCGGCTGGAATTCAAACACTTCGCCCGCCACATCACCACCCAGGCCATCTTGCACCCCGACGAAATCGAGGGCTGGCGCGGCGAAATCCGCGACGAAGAGGTCGTCAAACCTCACTCCGAAGACGAGGACGAGAAGGAGAACGAGGACGAGGGCCGGCCCGAGGAAGACTACGACGAATACGAGGACGAGGACTACGACGACGAGGACTACGAGGAAGAAGACGACGACGCAGAGAAAGAGGAAGAGGAAGAGCAAGAGAGGGACGCGGAGAAGGAAGCACGACAGCCCAGGCAACGGCCCCGAAAGCGCGGCGTCCGCGCCGGCCGCACCTGATCGGGCGCGGCGCGGGCCCCGGCCAGGGCCAAGGGGGGAAGAAACATGACCACGGCCGTACAGCCGGGTGGCGGCGGTGAACTCGACCGCCCGTCCGGCAGCGGACTGGCCGACGTCATCGACACGATCTTGGACAAGGGGCTGGTGATCGACGCCTATGTTCGGGTGTCGCTCGTCGGCATCGAAGTACTGACCATCGACGCCCGCATCGTCGTCGCCAGCGTGGAGACCTATCTCCAATTCGCCGAAGCCGTGAACCGGCTCGACCTTACGGAGACGAAGGAAAAGGGCCTGCCGGAGATGATGAAGGGCCTCCAGGAAGGCGGCGCCGAGAGCAAGACCAAGGGCGTGTTGGACGCTGCGGGCGACAAGCTGCGCGAGTTCGCCGACTCCGATGACTCCGATGAAGAGGAACGGCGCCCGTCGCGCCGGCGGCGCCGGGAGGAGAGCTGACATGCCGGCAACCCAGGAGACGCGGCGGCCCGAGAAGCGGGTGGGCTGCTATGTGTATGGCATCTTGCCGCACGACGTGGAGCTGACGCCTGACTCCCGGGGCATCGGCGACCGCGACGTCAGCCTCGTCCGGCACGGTCAGATCGCCGCGCTGGTCAGCGAGGTGCCGCTGGATTCGCCTCTCGGCACACCCGAAGACCTCGCCGCCCACCAGCGGCTGCTCGACGCCGCCGCGGTGGCGGCGCCGGTGCTGCCCATCAAGTTCGGGGCGGTGCTGGCCAACGCCGATGACGTCGCCGAGGAACTGCTGGCCGCCAACCACGACGAGTTCCGCGACGCGCTCAACCAGATGGAAGGCCGGGTGGAGTATCTCCTCAAGGCGCGTTATGTCGAGCGCACGATCCTCGGGGAGATCCTGTCGGAGAACTCCGAGGCCGCGCGGCTGCGCGAGGAGATCCGCGGCGAGGCCGAGGAGACTTCGCGGGACGCCAAGATCCGGCTGGGCGAGATGATCAACGAGGGCATCGCCGCCAAGCGCGCGGCGGACACGCGGGAGGCCGTCGAGATTCTGGCGCCGTATTCCGTGGCGACCAATGAGCGTGAGCCGACGCATCGCGAGGACGCCGCGCACGTGGCGTTCCTCGTCGAGACGGAGAAGGCGGGGCGGTTCGAGGAGGCCGCCGCCGACCTCGTGCGGACCTGGCGCGGGAGAGCGGACGTCCGGCTGCTCGGCCCGCTAGCCCCGTACGACTTTGTCGTGACCTCGGGCGGAGGGGGCTGACATGGGACTGATCACCGTCATCTTGACCCTTCCGTTCGCACCGGTCCGCGGAGTGGTGGCGGTGGGGGAGATCATCCAGCGGCAGGCCGAACAAGAGCTCTACAGCCCGCAGGCGATCCGGGCCCGGCTGGAGGAGATCGATGAACAGCGGCGGCAGGGCGACCTCACCGACGAGGAGGCCGACCGGCTGGAGCGGGACGTCCTCGCGCAGATCCAGCAGTGACATCCAGCAGTGACACAGCCCGTAAGACAGACACGCTAACCGCCTGGGGGGGAGGGCAGCGATGTCAGCCATCCGCAAAGACGAGCACGAGCGGGCGCCGGCAGGCGCACGGCGACGACGCACCGACGAGGACAACGACAACGACTACGGCGAATACGACGAGAACAACGACGACGACGACCGCGACTACGACGACGAAGACTACGAAGAAGACCAAGAGAACGGGGAGAACGAAGAGAACGAACGGGACGAGCGCCGGAGCCCGGGCGGCGGGCTGTCCGCGTCGGAGGCCGGTGATGCCGGAATGCGGCATATCACCGCCATCGTCACGAAGGACGTCGAAGGGATAACGGCCGTACGCCCGGCCGACGACGGGTGGACCGTCGAGATCGAACTGCTGGAGGCGCGGCACATCCCATCGTCATCGGACACGCTCTCCCTCTACGAGATCGACATCGACTCCTCGGGAGAGCTGAAGTCCTACCGGCGGACCGCCATGTACTCGCGGGCCCGCGGAAGGGAGATGCGCTGAGATGAACGGCGAGTCACGCCAGCCCGCCCAGGCGACGGTCGGGACGCCCACCTACGGCGGCGCTCAGGGATCGGGACGCGAGCCGGCGAACCTCGGCGACATCCTCGAACGCGTCCTCGACAAGGGGATCGTCATCGCCGGCGACATCCGGGTCAACCTGCTCGACATCGAGCTTCTCACGATCAAACTTCGACTTCTGATCGTCTCCGTCGAAACCGCCCGCGAACTGGGCATCGACTGGTGGGAACACGACCCCTGGCTGACGGGTAGCGCCGCCGAGCCACGCGAGCTGGAAGAAGAGAACCGCCGGCTGCGCGAACGCATCGCCGACCTCGAGGAGGCGCGCGGCGGCGCGGAACTCGAAGCCGGGGGCGACGACGATGGCGGTGCCGGCCGACGACGGGAGGTAACGGCATCACAATCGCGCCCGATCCGCCGGCGCGCGAGCGAATCGAGCAGGCGTCGTGGCTGAGCAGGGCGCCGGACCGGCAGAGACGGGCACCTACCTGTACGCGATCGGCGCGAACACCGGCGTCGACGCCGAGCCGTGGGCGGCCGCCGGGCGGCCGGCACCGGACGGGGTGCTGGGAGCCCCGGTGCGAGCCTTGGCCGAGCGGGCGCCGGCGGATTCGGAGCTCGTCGCGTACGTCTCGACGGTGCCGCTGACGGAGTTCGGCGAAGAGGCGCTGCGGCGCAACCTCGAGGATCTGGCCTGGCTCGAGACGGTAGCCCGCGCGCACCACCAGGTCCTGACCTCCTTGATGGAGGCCGGGCCGATGCTGCCGGTGCGGCTGGTGACCGTCTACCGCGGCGACGAGCACGTACGAGCCATGCTGCGGGACCGGGCCGCCGAGTTCGCCGACCTGCTGGTCCGCATGAGCGGGCGCAAGGAGTGGGGGGTCAAGGTCTACGCCGTCGGGGAGGGCGAGCCGGCCCAGGCCGCCGGCGCGGGACGGGCACGCGCGCGGCGGGCCGGCGCGGAGCGAGCCGGCGCGGAGCAGGGCGGCGCGGGGCGAGCCGGCGCGGCGACCGAACGTCCCGGCACCGCGTACCTGAAACGCCGCAGCGAGAGCCTGCGCGGCCAGGAGGAAAGGCGGCGGCGCGCGATGAACCGGGCCGAGCACATCGACTCGGTGCTGTCTCGGTTCGCGGTGGCCACCCGGCATCATCGCGCGCAGGATCCGCGGCTGTCCGGCCGCGCCGACCTGATGGTGCTGAACGGCGCCTATCTCGTCGACGACGGCCTCGCGGGCGACTTCGCCGCCGCGGCGGCCGAGCTACGCGAGGACGACCTCGAGGTCGAGCTCACCGGACCCTGGCCGCCCTACTCCTTCACGATCTCCGATTCGGACGACGACGCCACCCGCGTCGCCGGCGGGGGGCCGACATGACGTCCGAAGGCGACGCGCGCGACCAACCGCGGGTCATCGAGGGCGTTCCCGTCTCCGCCACGGAGCCCTCGCCCGCCAGGCGGCACATCGGCCCGGAACCGCGCGTCGCGCTCGTGGACCTCCTGGACCGGCTGCTCGCCGGCGGCGTCGTCATCTCCGGAGACCTCACCCTTTCGATCGCGGACGTCGACATGGTCGCCATCTCGCTCCGGGTCCTGATCACCTCCGTCAGCGGACAGGACGTATTCCAGCCGCTCCGCCATGACTGACCGCCCAGCACGCGATACGCCGCGGCCGACCGGCCGGCAGCGTATCGAGACCGATCCGGAAAACGTGCGCCGCGACCTGTCCCGGCTCGTCCTTACCATCGTCGAGCTCGTCCGGCAGCTGATGGAACGGCAGAGCATCCGGCGCGCCGAGCAGGGCGACCTGTCCGACGAGCAGATCGAGACCATCGGCGCGACGCTGATGCGGCTGGAGGAGGCCATGGAGGAGCTGTGCGAGAGGTTCGACCTGGACATGAGCGATCTCAACCTCGATCTCGGCCCGCTCGGCACCCTGCTTCCCAGCGACCGACCTCCCGACTAGCTCACCCGGCGGCCCGTCTGTCCGGCTGCCTGGCCGGCCCCGGCGTGTCCGGCTTGCGGGCGACGGCCGCGTACATGCCCGACAGCCCGGGACGGTCGATCTCCCGTTCCGCACGCCACTCGGCGGTGAACACCAGTCCCGGCGCCACCAGCTCCAGCCCGGCGAACAACGCGCCGACCTCGTGCCGCGATCGCGTGACCAGGGGCGCGCCCGTACACCGGTAGAGCTCCTTGGCCCGGGCCGCCTGCCCGGGCAGCACGTCGTGGGTGGGGTGCGACAGGACGAGATGGCTGCCGGGAGCCAGATCCGCCATGGCGTGCGCGACGATCGCGGCCGGGTCATCGTCGTCGGTGACGTTGTGCAGGACCGCGGCCAGCAGCACCGCCACCGGCCGGGTCACGTCGATGAGCGCGCGAACGTCGTCATGGCACAGGATCTCCTTGGGCCGGCGCACGTCCCTCCGGATCGCCGCGACCCCGGTGGTGCTCGCGGCCAATAACGCCTGCGCGTGCCGCGCGATCACGGGGTCGTTGTCCACATAGACGACGCGGCACGTGGGATCCACCCGTCGTGCGATCTCGTGCACAGGGTCCGTCGTGGGCAGGCCGCAGCCGAGGTCGAGGAACTGCCGTAACCCGCGCTCGGCGCAGTAACGGACCGCGCGCTCGACGAACGCCCGGTTCTGCCGGACGATCCAGCGGCTGTGCGGCGCGACGGCGACGAGGCGCTCGGCGAGTTCGCGGTCGGCTGCGAAGTTGTCCTTGCCGCCGAGCAAATAGTCGTACATGCGTCCCGGTGCCGCCTGACATGGGTCGATGCCCGGCACCGACTCGTTACCCGTCACCCGAGCGATCCTGCCACGGGTGGAAACGGCTGCCCCCTCATTACTAGGAGTTCATGGCCGAGTGCGGTCCGGATGCGGTCAAAAAGTGCATCGCCGACCGATGACTTTGCGGAGGCGGCCAGGTCTAACGGGGATGAAGCATGAAAACCAGGAGGGATTGATCAAGTTGGGGTGGACGCAGTGACAGCCTCGGCGGAGGGCAAAAGGTCAGAGGCCCGAGTTAGGGTCCCGGGCATGAAGCTGGCAGTGGAGGCTAGAGGCCTGGTCAAGCAGTATCGCGGCCGGGCGGGCACGGTCGACGCCGTGCGCGGGGTGGATCTGAACGTCGAAGCCGGTGAGGTGTTCGGGTTCCTGGGTCCCAACGGGGCGGGCAAGTCGACGACGATCAAAATGCTGACGACGCTGATGTCCATCACCGCGGGCATGGCGCGCGTGGCCGGGCTCGATGTGATGGCCGAGCCACAGGCGGTGCGCCGGCGCATCGGCGTGGCGCTGCAAGAGGCCGGGCTCGATCCGCGTCAGACGGGGCGTGAGCTGCTCGTCCTGCAGGCGAGGCTGTTCGGCGTCGCTAAGCAGGAGGCCCAGGCCCGGGCCGCCGAGCTGCTCGAGCTGGTGGGGCTGGTCGAGGCCGGCGACCGGCGCATCAAGGGCTATTCCGGCGGCATGAAGCGCCGCCTCGACCTCGCCTCCGCGCTGGTCCACGAGCCCGACGTGCTGTTCCTCGACGAGCCGACGACGGGCCTCGACCCGGGGAGCAGGGTCACCGTGTGGGACGAGGTGCGCCGCATCAACGCGCTCGGCACCACGGTCTTCCTCACCACCCAATACCTCGAGGAGGCCGACCAGCTGTGCGATCGCATCGCCATCATCGACGGCGGGCTGATCGTGCGTGAGGGCACACCCAAGCAGCTGAAGGCCGACCTGACCGAGCGCCTCGGGCTCGGCACCGAGCCCACCCTCGACGACGTCTTCCTCGACGCCACCGGCCGCACCCGCGAGCGGGCGGCCGGCGAGGTCCAGGAGGTGACCGTATGACCGTCGTCCAGCAGGCCAACGTGCTCGGCGGGCGGGCGCTGCGAGATTCGCTGCGCACCCCCGAGGCGATAGCGCCGACGTTGTTCATTCCGATGTTCTTCCTGATCGTCAACTTCGGCCAGGCGGGGCGGATCTTCCCATCCGACTCGACCGGGTTCTTGAACGGGCAGAGCTACGCCGCGTTCCAGCTGCCGAGCTCGCTGCTGCTGGCGGCCTCGTTCGGCACGGCCGCGCTCTTCCTCATCGAAGACATCGAGGGCGGCTACTTCGACAAGCTGCGGGCGGCGCCGGTCGCCCGCACGTCGCTCGTGTTCGGGCGGCTGCTCGCCGAGGCGGTCAAGGGCGCGGCGATCACCGTGTTGCTGGTGCTGCTGTCGCTGCCGTTCGGCATCTCCATCGCGAGCGGGCCGCTCGGGCTCGTGCTGCTGGTCGCGCTGACCTCGGCGTGGGCGGTGGTCTTCTCCGGATTCATGCAGCTCATCGCGCTCAAGACGCGCAGCGCCGCGGCGACCAACTCCGGGGGCCTCATCTTCTTCCCGCTGCTGTTCCTGACGCCCAACTTCGTGCCCCGCGATCTGCTGACCCGGCCGATGGAGATCGCGGCGACCTTCAATCCGGTCACGTACGTGATGGAGGCGTTGCGTTCGCTGATCCTGCACGACTTCGACTGGGTCGCGCTGGGGCGCGGGTTCGGCGTCGTGGCGGTGCTCGGGGTGGTGATGGTCATCCTCAACGTGCGCCTCATCCGCCGCTACGACTGATCGCGCTACGACTGATCGTCCTCCGGGGCGGGCGGTCCACGCCCGGCGGCGGGCCGCCGCCGCCGGGTCCGCTCCCCGGCGGCGTTCCCGGTCAGCGGCGGATGACGGCGCGATCGAGGACGGCTCCGTTGGCGGCGACCGCGGTAAGGGTCATCGTGCGCCCGGCGATCTGGACCGCGGTGAAGTGATGCCGGCTGATGGCGGCGGCCCGGTCCGGCGTTTCGGCGCAACCGTCCTTGACGGGATACAGGTCGGCGCCGCCGCCGCCCGTGACGACGTAGGTGACGCCGCGGCCCGAGACGAAGCGCTGGTAGTTGTGATCGTGTCCGTTCAGCACGAGCGCGACGCGATGGCGCTCGAAGATCGGCACCCACAGCCGGTCCACGGCGCGGGTCGAGCCGTGCCTCGAACACGACCACGCGGGCTGGTGGAAGGCGACGACGCGCAGCGGCGGGCCCGGGGCCGCCAGCCGCTCCTCCAGCCAGCGCGCCTGCGCGCTGTCGACGCGGTTGGCGTCCACGAACAGCAGTTCCGCCCCGGCCAGCCGCTTGCGGTACGGCAGCGAGGGCAGCCCGAGGTGGCGCAGCTGGGTCGATCCGTGGCCGGCGGCCACGTCGTGGTTGCCGAGCGTGGCCCACATCGGCGCCGACCGGCGCAAGGCGGAGTACGGCTCGTCCAGGGCGTCGCGGAAGAGCCCCGGCGCGCCATCGGGGTAGACGTTGTCGCCGGTGGTCACGATCGCGTCCGTGCGATGCCCGGGCGCCGCGGCCCACTCGGTCATCGCACGCGCGATGGATCGCTGCTCCCGATCCGCCGTACCGAAGTCGCCGATGACGAGGAACCCGCTGGCGGCCGGCGCCGTGCTCGGCGCGACGGCCCTCGCCGTCGCGCCGGACGCGCCCGGCGCTGCCGAGGTGGGCGGCACGGCCGGGGTGTCCGCGGAGCCGGAGCATCCGCTCAGCACCGCGAGCACGAACAGGAGCGGGAGCAGGAGGCGGCAGGCCGGCCTCGCCCGCGTCGCCCCCGTCGTCGGCGTCCTCACGGCCTCAAGAGCCTTCCACTCGGGTGGCGTCCTGCCAACCCCGCTGCGGCCCGGGCGGGCGAGCCCCCGTCCGGGCCGGCAAAGAGGTCAGCTCTGCGGCTTCATCTGCTGGAGGGCCCAGCCGTTGCCGTCGGGATCGTTGAAGAAGACGAACAGGCCCCAGGGGAAGTCCTGGACCTCGCTGGCCGCCACGCCCCGCTCGATGAGCTGAGCTCGCGCGGCGGCCACATCGTCCACGACGATCTGCAGACCCTTGACCGAGCCGGGCTCCGCCTCCACGATCCCCTTGCCCAGTGCGATCGAGCATGCCGATCCCGGCGGCGTGAGCTGAATGAAACGCAGGTCCTCGCTGATGGTGTGGTCGTGATCGGCGTTGAACCCGACCTGCCTGGTGTAGAAGTCCTTCGCGCGGTCCACGTCCGAGACGGGCACGGCCACCAGTTCCAGCTTCCAGTCCATGGCACCTCGTCCTTTGCATGTGTCTGCGGTGAATTCGTCGTACGAAAGCGGCGGATGTTCGCTGCCGATGCCTCGACACTAGGCGGCCATTAGGTCCAGATCGTTCCTAAAGGAGCGGCATACTCGTCAGCGTGTTGGAAACTTCGGCGCGGCTGCTGCGGCTGCTGTCCCTGCTCCAGACCCCCCGCGACTGGACCGGCGCCATGCTGGCCGAACGCCTCGACGTGAGCACCCGTACGGTCCGCAAGGACATCGAGCGGCTGCGCGACCTCGGCTACCCGGTGCAGGCGACCCGCGGGTCGGCCGGGGGTTACCGGCTCGCCGCGGGCACGGCCATGCCGCCGCTCCTGCTCGACGACGAGGAGGCGGTCGCGGTGGCGCTCGGGCTGCGCACGGCGGCCGGCGGCACCGTCGCCGGGATCGAGGAGACCTCGCTGCGCGCGCTGGCCAAGCTGGAACAGGTGCTGCCGGCACGGCTGCGCCGCCGGGTGCAGGCGCTGCAGACCTATACGGTGTCTGTCGGCCGCGACGGGCCGCGGCCGCTCGCCGACCCCGGCGTGCTCACCACGCTGGCCGGGGCCTGCCGCGACCATGAGCGGCTGCGTTTCGACTACCGCACCCACGAGGGCGCCGAGGGCCTGCGCGTCGTCGAGCCGTACCGGCTGGTCAACTGGGGCCGCCGCTGGTACCTGCTGGCCTGGGACGTCGATCGGTCCGACTGGCGCACGTTCCGGGTCGACCGGATCGCCCCGCGGCTCCCGGCCGGGCCGCGCTTCACCCCGCGTGAGCCGCCCGGCGACGCGGCGGACCACATCATGCGGGGCGTCTCGGCGGCCGGGTGGCGATACCGGGCCCGGATCACCGTGCACGCGCCCGCCGAACGGGTCACCGAACGCATCAACGCCTCGATCGGCACGGTCGAGGCGGTCGACGAGCGCACCTGCGTCCTGCACACGGGCGCCGACGCTCTCGAAACGATGGCCGTCTACGTCGGCCTGCTCGGCATCGACTTCACCATCGACGACCCACCTGAGCTGCGCGCCTTGGTCGGCGAGTTGTCCGAGCGCTACCGCCGCGCCACGACCGCTCTTTGACGCCCATGAGGAAGGGTGCCGGACGTTCGTCGGCGTACTGTGTCGGGTTTTGCTCACCGGCGTTGGTCACGGGGATTGTCGGGACCACCAATTCCTATGGCAAGGCCCCGCACGAGAGGGACCTCATCGTGCGCCATCTCGTCACGATCGAGCCGTTGTTGCGAAAGTCGGCCACTGTCGAGATCGATGCCTCCGCGCCGCTGGATGAAGTCGTACGACGAATCGAAGTTCTGTCGGCGTGAGAACCAATGTGCCGCGGGCGGATTCTCGTATCGGCATCCACCGTTCGGAGGCCGCGCGGCGGTTTTGGCCTCGCGGATTTGGGCACGCGGCAGCCGCATCAGCGCGGCGGTTCGGGCTGGTTGATGCCGTATTCGACCGCATGGCACTGCCGTATGAGGGGTGCGGCATGCATCACCCGGAACCGAGAGTCAAGCCTCGAATGGACTAGTTACTATCTGTAGTTATTTACTAACTCTACGTGTCAAAGCGTGTTAGCCTAAGCGGCGATGGAGCGTCGCCGACGCTCCGCTGAAGGGAAAGTTGCCACGCTCGCGTACGGGGATTTCTTCGACGAGCGAATGGCTCGGGCCGTAGTACACGTACGAGGTCCTCGAGAACTGCTCAAGGACACGGCGCGGCGTGGCACATCGGAATACATCAGGAGCATTGCATGCGCCGCAGCATAGCTTGTGTCTCTTCCTGCCTACTCGGCCTCGCCGTCGCGAGCACGGCACTTGCCGGCCCGGCATCGGCCGCCGTACCCGGACTGCAGATCGTCTCCGCGACGAGCCCCACCAACTCCAACGCCAAGTCGATCACCGCCACCTGCCCGGCCGGCAAGGCCGTGGTCGGCGCCGGAGCGCAACTCACCGGCGGGCTCGGCGACGTGGTCATCGACGACCTGCGCCCGACGGCGACCACCGTCACCGCCACCGGATTCGAGAACGGCGCCGTCGCCCGCAACTGGAACGTACGCGCCTTCGCCATCTGCGCCAACCCGCTGCCGGGACTGCAGATCGTCTCCGCGACGAGCCCGAGCAACTCCAACGCCAAGTCGATCACCGCGACCTGCCCGGCAGGCAAGGCCGTGGTCGGCGCCGGAGCACTGCTCAACGGCGGACTCGGCGACGTGGTCATCGACGAGATAGTTCCGTCGGGCACCACCGTCACCGCCACCGGATTCGAGAACGGCGCCGTCGCCCGGAACTGGAACGTGCGCGCCTTCGCAATCTGCGCCACGCGGTAGCGAAGCGCCGGGCAAGGGCTGAGCGGGCGCCTTGACGGCGCGGAACCACCAGCCCCGCGCGCCGCGGCGACGGCCGGCACAGCGCCGTCGCCGCGGCCGCTTCGTTTCTCATCATGCGATCGGCCCTGCGGCCCCCGGGTTCTGCACGCCTCCGGCGGCCGCACGGCAGGCGGCCGCGGCCGGAGTTAGTTAAGCGAGTACTTGACTATTGAACGGTTGAACCTCATAGTTAAGTACATGCCTAAGTATGACGGGTCGCTGGACCGGGTCTTCCAGGCCCTGGCCGACGAGACGCGGCGCGAGATGGTCGCGCGACTCGTGCGCGGGCCGGCGTCGGTCAGCGAGCTGGCCCGG
Source organism: Streptosporangiaceae bacterium (assembly GCA_035765195.1). Taxonomy (GTDB): domain Bacteria; phylum Actinomycetota; class Actinomycetes; order Streptosporangiales; family Streptosporangiaceae; genus CALAED01. The sequence continues at coordinate 29,093 of DASTYC010000010.1, read as the reverse complement.
CCGCTCACCATGTCATTGCCCGCGGTGATGCAGCACCTGCAGGTGCTCGAGACATGCGGGCTGGTCCGGTCGGAGAAGGCCGGCCGCGTCCGGACCTGTCACATCGAGCCGGACGCGCTGCGTGCGGCCGAAGGCTGGATCGTCGCCCAGCGCACGGCGTGGGAGCGCCGACTCGACCGGCTCGGCGACTACCTGGCGGAACAGCCCGGGATCACCGAGGACACCGAGGAAGGGACCACATGATGACCGACCGCTCTGTCACGCACGCCACGTTCGGCCTCGAACGTCACTACGCCGTCGATCCCGCCCGCGTGTTCGCCGCGTGGGCTGACCCCGCGGCGAAGGCACGCTGGTTCGCCGCGCCGGAGGGCGAGTACGAGCTCGATTTCCGGGTCGGCGGACGCGAGGTCATCCGCGCTCGGCGCGCGGACGGCCCGGACCTGACCTGCGAGTCGTGGTATCGCGACATCGTCCCGGGCGAGCGGATCGTCTACACCTCGACGCTGTACGCCGACGAGGATGTGGCGACCGTGTCGCTCACCACGGTGGAGTTCAGCGGCGCCGACGGCGGCGGCACCCGGCTGCTGCTCACGGAGCAGGGCACCTTCCTCGACGGCCGGGAAGACCCGGACTGGCGGGAGCGGGGCACCGGAGACTGGCTCGATGCCATCGACGCCGAGCTGAAGCGCACGGACGGGCCGGCATAGGCGGTGTCATGTCTCGGCTCACCGCCTCAGGCCGTGCGGCGAGCCGGGCCGACCGCGGGGACCGCCGCCGGTCCACCCCGAAGCGCACCGCAGCCGGAGATCAACCGGCCGCCCGCCGAAGCCTTTCCAGGCGGATCTCGGCTCTGACGTCGCCCTGCTGAGCCGCGATCTCCAGCCACCGTACGGCCTGCCCGTCCTCACCCTGGACCAACAGCCGGTCGGCGAGCTTGACCGAGGCCGCGGGCAGCCCGCACCGCGCCGCGCATTCGTAAAAGGCCAGCGCGGCGGCCCAGTGCCCACCGGCCGCCGCGGCCTCGGCCTCGGCCTCGGCCAGTTCGTACGCGTGGCTCGCCGCGTCGAGCCGGTCCAGCCGTACGGGGTTCGCGGCGAGCAGGTGGAGCGCCTCGCGGTGGTCGCCGGCGCCCGCGTAGATCAGCAACCGCTGCGCCTCCGCGTCGCCGTCCACCGACTCGGCGCCCAGCAGCAACACCGCCAGGCGGTACACGGCGTCGACCGCCCCGGCCTGCGCGTCGGCGAGCAGCCCACTGCCGTACGTCCCGTACCCGGCGACGTACTCGCGTAGCGCGGCCGGCAACCGCACCGGAATCGCCGACCTCGCGACATCCTCGTCGACGGCGGGAACACTCACCGCCGCCAGGCCCACCACCGAACGCAGCTGCGCCCCGCCGCCGCGGCCTACCGTGCGAGCGGCCACGCGCCCAGGCGCCGCACCGTCGCGGGCCCGGACACGGCCCCCGCCGCCGATGCGATGGACGTTGCCCCCGCCGGCATCGAGGCGCGCCGAGGGGCCTGGCGGCGGCTCGGGCGGTTCGTCGTCGGCCTGGCCGGTGTCGCGGTCGTCTGGGCGGGGCCGCGGCGAGCGGGTGGCGGAAGCGTCCGGAGGCGGCGGACCGGCCGGGGGCGGACCGATCGACGGCTGAGTCGGCGGCTGACTGATCACCGGCTGACCGGCCGGGGGCGGGCCGCCGGACTGCTTGGTCCCTGCCGAGTTGCCTCGTCCGAGCGCCTGCGTCAACCTGCGCTGCCAATCGGGCAGCGTGGCGACCCCGGGATCCTTGTCGAGGGCGCCCAACTCCCAGGCGCGTCGCTGGCACGACAGCACGAAAGCGGCGAGCCAGCCGGCGGAGGGAAGGTTCTTGCGGCGTCCGCCGAGCACCTCGGATATCCCGCTGGGCGACAGGGTCGGCAGATCGCGCCTGCGGTCGCCCTCCAGGGGATACAGGTCGTCCAACCGCTCGGAGATCTCGGCGACCTCCTTATAGCGCGGTCGTCCACAAGCGGCGTAGAAATCGTTCAACTGTTCGAGAAAGTCTTCTCGCGCCGAACCCTGCGGGAGTTGATTGATCATTATCCGCCGCTTTCCTCGCCGATTCCCCGGCATGCACTTCTATGGTCGTGGCACATGCTGCCAGTTATGGTGGAGCAACCGCCGGTATTTGGTACAGGCCGCACCGGGCCGCCGAGAGATTTTATTTGGGGCGGCCTTTGCATCGATTTTCGCAGGTGGCGCCGCATGCGCCCCGGCGATTGGGAATAGCCATCCGGCTCTGCGCATACCGCCGGGCATCGCTTTGTGGCGGAGCTTGTTGACTTGGGTGATGTCGACATCACTAAGCTGTTTACGGTACGGGGCTGCGAAAGCGCGAGAGATGGCCATGTCTCGCGACGCCGGCCCCGCAAATGGGCACCGCCGGACGCTCCGGCATGGTTGCCAACCCACGACGATCACACCATGCCGCACGATCGCGGATCCTTCTGCGTCACATGACACGCAAGAGGCACACAACGTTACGAGCGGGTCACGATCGAAATCCCGCCGAGGGGTCCGTCGCGAGATCTCCGGGTTCGCGGTCGCGGGCTCGCCCCAGGTCGCGGGGCGATTTCATGATGTGTCGGATCGTGCCCTATCTCGTCCGCCTTGTCGGATCCGCCGTCGCGGGTAAGGGCCCTTTTCGGAGCGTCCCGCGGCGTCGTCGGGCGGGGACCTTTAGGCCGGCTCCAATGGGTCTTTCGGCCCTATGCCGGCCAGCGGGCGAGAGTAATAAGAAGGCGAAGGGTCGAAGCGGTCGCTGCCCTCCACAACGATCCTCCAGGCCGATATCAAGGCGCCCCTGCTCCTGGTTCACACACGAACACGAAGTGCGACCGCGCTCATCAAGGAGACGCAGGGATGCGACGGGCATCGATCGGGGCAATTTCGGTATTGGCGTTGGCTGCGCTCGCTCTCACGCCGGCGGCGGCGCCCGCCGCCGGCGCCGGGGTGCATAAAGCGGTCGCAGGATCGACCCATCTGTCGACGAACGGATCGGCCTTCGGATCGGCTTTCGGATCGGCCAAGCGATACCGTCTCGTCGATCTGGGCACGCTGGGCGGCCGTATCAGCTATGCCACCGCCATGAACGACCGGGGCGCGGTGGTGGGAAGCAGCTCCCTGGCCGGCGATTACATCTTCCACGGCTTCCTATGGCGCAACGGAAAGATGACCGACCTCGGCTCGTTCCGGCCGACGGACATCAACAACAAGGGACAGATCGTCGGAACCAGGGACGACGCCAACAATGCCTACCTGTGGCGTGCCGGCAAGCTGACCGATCTGGGCACGCTGGGCGGCGCGTTCAGCTATCCGACCGCCATCAACGACCGTGGACAGATCGTCGGCATGAGCGATACAGCCGACAGCAGGTACGCGTCATTCCTGTGGTCGAAGGGGCGCATGCGCGAGTTGCCGCTGAACAGCGTGGCGGACATCAACAACCGTGGACAGGTCGCGGGCGGCCGCGTACACGGCACGGACGGATATCACGCCTCGGTCTGGTACCGCGGCAAGGTCACCGACCTCGGCGCGGGTCCGTTCGACCGCAGCAACACCTACGGCATCAACGCTCGGGGCTGGGTGATCGGCTGGACGTACTCGGCGGACCAGCGCGAGCGCGGCACCCTCTGGCGGAAGCGGATCGCGACCGACGTCGGCACGCTCGGCGGCGCGTTCACTCACCTCGTGGCGATCAACGATCGAGGGCAGATCCTCGCCGTCTCGCACGCCACGGACGGCAGCGAGCGTCCCGCCTTGTGGCGGCATGGCGTGCTGACCGACCTGACCAAGCGGGGCGTCGGCGCCAACGGCGACTTCGCCGACCTCAACAACACGGGCCAGATCGCGGCCACGATCAGGCCGGAGTTGGGCAGCTCCCACGCGGTCGTCTACCGCTGACCGACCGACCAGCTGAGCGGCGATCCGGCGCCGGGTGACGCCGTTCCCTGCGTGGGACGGCGTCACCTCAGCAGGTCGGGCAGCGTACGGCCCTTGTGTTCGCCCAGCACGGCGCCGGTACGGGTGTCGATCACCGCATAGCCCGTTGGCCCTGGCGTGGGCACATTCGGATCGGTGATGTCGACATAGGCGTACCGGCCGTACGCCTGGATCCACTCGAAGGGGCGCCCCGCGTACAAGTGGACGGTGCGGCGGGCCCCCGGGGTGCGGATGCGCACTCCGTCCCCCGTGATCGACCGGTCGACGTCGGCCGCGTCGCGTACCGTCACCCCCGCCGTGACCAGCCTGCCCTCAGCGCGGACGACCCTGCCGACGCCGGGGTCGAGCATGCGTACGGACCAGTCGCGAGTGTCGATGACCTGCAGGCCGGAAGGCCGTGATCCACCGGTCAGCTCGCCGTCTTCGTCCTTGAAGTCCATGTCAGCTCCCCACACCGCCAGCTTGCCGCCGCCGAGCCACAGCGCCTGCCGCTGCGGTCCGCTCTGGGCCTTGGCCGTGGCCGCGGGCGCGACCGGGGTGAGCATCCGCACCAGCATGCCGAGCACCGACGGCGCCCGTCCCGGCACGGTCAGCGAGTGATAACTCACGCTCAGCCCGGGCAGGGTGATCTCTGCGACCGGCGACCCGGCGGCGACCACGTAGGCGCGCCCGCCTCGGGCGTCGACCGTCAGACCCGGGACATTCTGGCGGCTGCCGACATCTCCTCCATGCGGGGCGCCCTTGAAGCCGGCGGTCACTCGGTCGAGCCGCACCAGATGCAGCCCGCCCCGGGTGTCCACACGGCCGACCTCCACCGTGCCGATGTGGTCCGTGGGCTGGAACATGACGACGAGACCGTCTCGCGACGGCTCGACGGCCGCCACGTCGCCGCCGGGCGAGTACCGGCGTTGCGCGACCACCCGCCGCTTCTCGACGTCCACGATCGTCGCCACCAGCACAGGCCGGGACACGGCGCTGATCACTCCGCCGCGCTCGACGCTCTCGTAGTGGTCCACGACACCGAGCAGCAGGACGCGGCCGGCGTCGAGCCACAGCGCGCCCCGCGGGAACCCGACCTCCGCCTTGGCCTTGATCACGGCGGTCTGTCGCATGTTCTCGAGGTCGATGACGTACACGTTCGAGTCGGGCGGATCGAGATCCTCCGACTTACCGGGCCCGAACAGCGCCATCGAATGATCCGGCGCCATCGTCCACTGCACGATCCGATCCACGGGCAACGACCGCCCGCCCGCGACCGGCAGCAGCGTGCGGGGGTCGAGCCGGCTCAGCGAGGAAGCCGACGTCCCGGGCTGCCACACCAATCCGTACAGCGGGGCGCTCGGCTGATCATCGAGCTGGACGGCGGGGGTGTCCGTCAGCGACGCCGGCGGCGGCTCCGTCGCCGGCCGGGGGTCGCGCGCGACACACGCGCCGCCGAGCAGGAGCGTCAGCGACAACGCGACGACGAGGAACGAGCGAGCCGACGGTCGTGACATGGCGCCTCCCCGGAAGTGGCCTCACCGCTCCTACACCGGTCGAGGCGCCCGGGTTCCGGCCTCAGGGCCGGGTGGCGGTCGCGATGGCGATCGCCCGCTCCTTGCCGAACGCGCCCTCCAGGCGCAAGGCGACCCGGCCGGTGTCCCAGATCAGCGTGTTTCCGGTGGTGAGCCGTGCGTCGGCCACGTTCGTGGTGCCGTCGGGCCGGACGTAGACCAGCTCGTGCGGGCCCGCGACCCACAGCGCCTTCCGGCCGGCCACCCGCACCTCGGTCACGTCCTCGGCCTGCACGAACTTGGTGAAGAAGATCGAGTCCAGGCGACCCTCGAACTCATCGACACGCACCTCGCCGTACGGCGTCCGCCGGTAGACGAGAGACGCCACCCGTCCCCCGTCGCGCACCACGACCTGCTCGGGCGCGCCGAAGGGCGCGGGCACCAGGATCGGGAACCTCACCTGGCGCCGCGCCTGTTCGAGGGACATCGGGCGCTCGCCGGTGGGCGGGCCGGTCGCGGGCCCCGACGCCGACGGCGACACCGGCGGCGACACCGGGCCGGACCGGCCGGGCTCTTCGCGCAGCTCGATGCCGGCGAACCGGAAGACGTTGGTGATCACGGCTCGGCCGCTCGGGGTGACGGCCAGGACGGCGAGCAGCGCCAGCACGACGCACACGGCCACCCGCCACCTTGCCCGCCACCCGACGCGCACCCGCCGCCGCCCGGACCGCCACCCCGGCCAGGTGATGCCGCGGCCGTGCGCCCCCCGATCCGGCGCCCCGCCGTCCTCGAGCCGCCGCCGTACGGCCGCGGTGAGGTCGGGGGCCGGGGGCAGGTCGAGTTCGCGGCCCAGCGTCCGCAGTTCGGCCTCGAGATCGGGCAGCCGGCCGGCCTGGTCAGGCATCGGACGCCTCCCTACCGGACCCGGTTCCCTGCCCCCGGTCCCGCCCCCGGTCCCGGCCGCGCCCCCGGCCGCGCCCGCTGCCGGTCTCGCGCCCGCGCTCGACGCCGCCGGCCCCCGGCTCGGCGGCGTCCGCTTCCGGCACCTCCCCCAACAGCCCGCGCAGCTTGGTCAACGCGCGAAACGTACGCGACTTGACCGAACCCCGCGGCCACCCGAGTACCTGTGCCGTCTCCGCCTCCGACAGCTCGAGGAAGTAGCGGCACACCACCGCCTGCCGCTCCTTGTCGGAGAGCGCGTCGACCGCCTTCAGCAGCGCGCCGCGCCGCTCCCCCGCGAGCACGGCGCCGACCGGGCCGGGGCCGCCGTCGCGCGAGTCGGCGTCGCCTTTGAGCGCGGACAGCCGTACGGCCAGCTCGGCGCGCCGCCGACGGGACCTGGTGAGGTTCTTGGTCTCGTTGGCCACGATGCGCAACAGCCACGGGCCGAACGGCTCGCCGACCCGGAACCGGGACAGGTGCCGGAACGCCTTCACCAGAGCCTCCTGGACGACGTCGTCGGCTTCGTCCCCGGCGCCGAGCAGGAAGGCGGCCCGGTGCGCGGGCACGGTGTAGCGGGCGACCAGCACCGCATAGGCGTCCAGATCGCCTTCGAGGGACCGAGCTACCGCTTCGGCGTCGTCGATGATGCCCCTCTTTACCTGCTATTCCGTCTTTCGCGCTAAAAGGGGTGGAGCGAGCTCGCACCCATGGATACACCGCCGCGCACCAAAAGGTTCCGCCGCACGTGCCGGACGTCCACTCGCCCGCCGGGCCGCCGGACCGCGCGCGACCGGAACTGTCGGTGGGCCGGCGGATAATCCCGGCCATGGCCTATGACCTGGACTTGGCCGACCGCGTCCGCGAGTTGCTCGCCCGTGAGGCGGGCGTCGCCGAGCAGCGGATGTTCGGCGGCCTGGCATTTCTGATCAACGGCAACCTGTCGGTGGCCGCCAGCGGGCAGGGCGGCCTGCTGGTCCGGATGGACCCGGAGAAGTCCGAGGCGCTGATCGACGACAAGGGGGTGCGGCCGATGGTGATGCGCGGCCGCGAGATGCGCGGGTGGCTCCGCGTCGACGCGGCGACCGTGAGCGATTCGGCCCGGCTCCGGCAGTGGGTGACCCGCGGCGTCGACTACGCCAAATCGCTGCCCGCGAAATCCTCGCGCCGATAAGCCCAAGGCCCGCGGCCACCGGGCCGCAACTCACCGGGCCGCGGCTCACCGGGCCGCGGCTCACTGGGTGGCGGTGACGATGCAGCGCCGCAGTTCGGCGAGCGCCTCCTCGGCACCCTCGACCGTCACGCCGCCGGGCTCGGCCGGGCTCTCGCGGTTCCACATCCAGCGCAGCACCGCCATCGGCGGGCCGCTGATGGTGACGTCGGCCGGCTCGCCGCCGGCATCGTCATCGACCTCGAACGTTCCGGGGCCGGTCCGCACCCGCCAGGCCGCGCCGTCGGTGCGCACCGAATAGGTCCGGCCCGGCGAGCCCGACAAGATGTCGGTGAAGTAGTCGCCCCACTCGGCGACGCTGTAGGCCACGAAGACCTTGAGCAACTCGTCGATGCCGTCGACGGCGAGGTCGTCGGGCACCGGCGCGACCGGCCGGCCGGTGCCGAGCTCGGCGTCGATGCGATGGATGACCGTCTCTTGGGCCATCCGCCGGATCCAGAAGCCGACCGTCTGATCCGGTGCGTACCAGGTGCCGGTCGGGTCGCCCGGCTCGCGGGCGGCGAACTCATCGAGCAACCCGGCGTACGCGCGATCGAGCAGCGCGAGCGGCTCCTCGTCGGCGACACCCTCGGGCGGCCAGGTCGCGGGCTCGGCTCCCTCGCGCATGGCCATGGTCTTGTGCAGGTACACCGCACCGACATGACGGGTCAGATCGGCGACGGTCCAGCCAGGACAACTCGGCACGGCCGCGGCGGGATCGACCGGCGCAACGGCCCGCAGCCGGGCGAAGTCGGCCGCCAAGCAGTCGAGGAATCGGGAGGAGTCCATGCGGGACAGTCCACCACATGCCCGCGACAGTCCTCATGCGTCCCACCACTACCCCCGCCGCGGGACCAGGACGAAACGGCGCCGCCGGGCCGACCGCCCGTTCCGCCGACCCTGTCACGGGACGGTGCCCGTCTGTCGTGTTGCCTCTCGAGCGGCGTCCGCATCCTCCTATGCTCGGAGCATGAACGGCCGGCGAGCGGACGGACCTGCCTCCTGGATGGGCGGACTCCTGCTGGTCGCGGCGCTGTTCACGGGGCTGCTGGCGATGCACGGCCTGCAGTCCACGCAGTCGCCATTGAGCGCCTCCGGACTGCCGGGCGTGCACACGGCTCGCAGCGGCCCGATGCCGGACGTCGTGCCCACGCACGTTTCGAACGGCGTCGGCGTCGGCGTCGGCGCCACCATCGACGGCTCATCCGGCGGGCTGCCCGTGCATCGGCATCCGGGCGGGGAGGTGTGCCTGGGGCTGTTCGCGGCGACCTGGCTGCTGATGTTGCTGATCGTCGCGTTCGGCCTCCGCCCGGGGCGCCGCGGTGTCGCGCGGCCTCGCCGGCCTCGGCGGTTCGCGCCCGGCCGGTCGCCGCCTACCCGTTCGATCTTCCAGTTGGCCGTGCTGCGGCTGTGACAGGGAGCGTACGCGCACCTTGTTCTCTGTCAGTCACACCACGATCACGGAAGGTTTTCTTGCTGTCATGAAGCGTGCGTACGCACTGATCGCGACTCCCCTCCTCGCCGTCGCGCTGGCGGCCTGCGGCGAATCGGGCGACGGCCGCGATCCCGCCGGCGCCACGGGCGGCCAGCCGACGGGCGGCGCGACATCGGCGCCGGCGTCCCACAACGACCAGGACGTGATGTTCGCCCAGATGATGATTCCGCATCATCGGCAGGCGATCGAGATGTCAAAGCTGGCGCCCACCCGGGCCTCCATGCCAGAGGTCAAACGGCTCGCCAAGGCCATCGAGGCCGCGCAGGATCCCGAGATCCAGAAGATGACCGGATGGCTGCGCACCTGGGGCGCCCAGCCGCCCGGCGACGCGGGCATGGACCACGGTGAGGGCCACGGCATGATGCCCGAAGCCGACATGCACAAGCTGGAAGGACTGTCCGGCCGAGCCTTCGACAAGGCGTTCCTGAAGATGATGATCGACCATCATCAGGGCGCCGTCGTCATGGCCACGACCGAGCAGCGGGCCGGCGCCTTCGCCGAAGCCAAGTCCATGGCCGCGAGCATCATCCGGTCCCAGTCGGCCGAGATAACACAAATGCGGCAGCTGCTGGCCACGTAGCCCGACGCCGGAGTTCGGGGCGGGCACCGCCGTCGCGCCCGCCCCGAACGGGCCGCCGCCATTACGAACCAGGCGGTGCCGGCCAGATGAGGACGTGCCGACGACGAACCATGCGCCTGGCTTCACACCCGCATGGACGACACCCAGAATGTCTGGGAATACACAGGCGCAGGGGGCTCTCATGGGCGAGGACCAAAGCGGCGACAATGGCGATGCGACCAAGGACAGGCTCGATGCCGCGGCGAGATCCCTGCTCACCTCAACGGCGCTGCTGACCGGCCTCTTGGCCGCGTTCGGCTTGACCAGTGATCGGATTCCACACTTGCTGGACGATGCCACGAACGCGGGATGGCTGCTCATCATTGCCGGCATTCTCGTCGTGGCGACGCTCGGCGTCGGCATCAGCGCTTTGGCCATAGCGCCTACGGTGAACAACCTCGCCATCCGCGCCTATCGCGGGAAGGACCGCATACAGATCGAGGGACGAGGCAACCAGCCGGTCGACACGGTGGACACGGACTGCGCCTCGAAGAACTACAGGACGGCGCCGGGCTGCATCGATGTCTCCCTCCCGACGACCAGCGCCACGCCTTCGCCCGTACCGACGCGTTGACGAAGCCAGGGCGCCGGCCTCGCCGAGATCAGGCGGATCTGTGGAGGTCGGATCTGACCTCGCGCGCGATCTCGTGAATCCTCTCTTCGGTCTCCCGCAGGCTGGCCTCGGCCCGGGCGGTGCGCTCGGCGGCACGGCGTTCCCGCCAGGTCGGCTTGCGATTCGTCCGAGCCCTCGGCTTCAAGCGGCTGAACAGACCCATCACGCTCACTCCTCCGGCTGCCCTGTGCTGTGCGCCGGAAAGGTCCCCAGAAACGATCGGGCTATTCCGACATAGCCGTTGACCAGTGAGAACAACGTCGCCGGGGGCACGGAGCCCGGGCGAAGAAGGACCGGCCGTCAGGTCGCCCGCAGCCGCACTGCCTCCTGGCCCGTGGCGCCCGCCGGGAAGGACCGTTACCGATGAATGGATCGGTAACGGGTCCTTCACGGCATCCGCCAAAGCTGTCCATCGCCGTTAGGTCAGCGCCACGGCTCTCCCACGGTGCCCGTTCCGGTGGCTTGGCGCGAATCCCTCTCTTCTGCCGCGTGGAGTCAATGACGCGGCCACGCCTACAGGACGGTGCCGATCGAATGGCAGAACCTGTTTCGAGGAGCTGCGATCGGCCAGTCGCAGTGACTGCGCCGAGGTGAGCCACTCCTCCGAGGGCTCGGCGATTTCCAGCAGCAGCGCCTCGAACTCCGAGCGCGTCGTCTCCAGGATGTGCGGAGCGGCCAGCCAGCGCAGAACCGCTCGCCCGGTCACCGCCATCCGTTGCCGAGGCGATGTGACCAACCGCTGGTTGAAATAGCGGATCAGCACCTCGTCGATGGTGTCCCACGCATTGTCCGAGCCGAACAGGTCGAGTACGTCTTCCGCGCCGAGGATCTCGAACGCCTCCGTCAACAACTGCATGACCTCGACGCGCAGCACGTTGAGATGCCCGTAAGAGGTGAACTTCAGGTTGTTGCGCAGGTCCAGCCCGCTGCGGCGGACGACGGCGATGCTGCCGAAGCTCGGATCGTTGGCGCGTTCCCGGATCACATCGGAAATTCGCTTGTCCCGCCAGAACAACGCGACCTGGTTATTGAATTGTGTGAAAAGCTGATGGAAATCGGTGTTGGGGCGCGAGTTCGCCGACCCCAGGCCGCGACCATAGCCGAGCACTCTGCGGTAGGCGGCGATTCGGTCCTTGCGGGTATAGCGCAGAACATCGCGGCGGTCGAATCGGTACAGCCCGAACGCTCCCGGACCATCGACGAGCCGGATCGCACCTTGCTGGAACAGCTCCTGCAGTTTCTGCACGACCTGGAATACCTTGATCCGCTCGTGCTGGTACAGGTAGTACAGGTCCGCGACCGCGATCAGCCGTTCCGATGCCACCGACTCGTCATAGGCCTCGATCCCCGGCGGCATGCGGGTCTGACCGAGCTCGGTCGCCGCGTTGTCGCCGATGCCCACGAGCTGCCCGATCCCACCGTCCGGCGGTCCCGGCTTGCCGCGTTCCTCGGTCTCGACCTTGTCGAGCATGTCGTTGAGCTGCTTGAGAATTGCCTCGCCGAGCCGAGGATCGCCGTTCAGCTGGTCCGACAATTTGTCGGCCACCTGCCCGCGGAGGGCGGCGACTCGTTCGAGGAGTTGCTGATATTCCTTCTCGGTAGCCATTGTCCTTCCTCCGCTACTTGGCAGCCGAAGGGGCGGTGCCGCCACCCGGCCGTTCACGCGATGCCGCTCGTGATCGTGTCTTCGGCGGTGTGGTAGGCGGTGCCTTCGCCGGCGTCGCCGGACTCTGCCCGCTTGCCGCCGGCGGTTCGGCCGGCGCGGGATCCGAAGCGGGCGGCGCGGGTTGAGCCGGCCCGGGCGGCACCTCGGACGAGTTAGGCGGGATCCCTGGCCGGGAGCCGGGAGGCGGACCAGGCTCGAAACCGGGAGGCGGACCAGGCTGGGAACCGGAACCCGCGCCGGGAGGCTGGCCGGAACCCGGGTCGGGCTGGGAGCCGGAACCCGGGTCGGGCTGCCGGATCGACTCGGCGATCCGTACGACCTCTTCGAGATGGTCATGCAGTTCGTCGATCGCGCGCTGGACCCGGAAGCTGAAGAACCCGACGGGAAGCGACGCGCGTGGCCGACTCGAGGCGCGATCGGACCTCGGCAGGTTGCCGACGTAACCGCTCAAGCGGGTGGCGACCGCGAAGAACGCCGTGCTCACGCCCTCCTTGCCGGCCGATTCGATCAGCAACCGGCCCTCGTCCGTGGCGAAACTCGACACCCAGCCCAGCAGGCCGCCCAGCGACATCGAGCCGCGGTCGGGCTCGGGCAACGGCACCCGGAGCACATCCACTTCCTCGTCCTGGACGCCCACCGAGCGAAGTGCGGTCTTGACCTCGTCGACCTGTGCCGCGACCGCCGACAGCAGCTGCGAAAGCGCCAGGACGGCCGGCCCGAAGAACGGAGGCTCCCCGCCGCGGACCGCGAACGGGTCAATGGAGGCACGAGCGTCTTGCCAGCCCCGTTGCAGTGACACCACCCAGTCCGCGAGAGTGACGAACGAAGTCTGGATTCGCTCCTCCTCAATTGTGTTCACGTTGCCGCCGACCAGGCCGAACTCGTCGCGCAATTGCCCGAGATGACCGCCGATGGCGCCGGGGCGCTGCTGCGGACCGAGGAGCAACTGGAAGAGCTGGTCGACTCGCGGCACCCGGATCATCGGGCTTTCCAGCTCTTTCAATATTTCCTCGAGTTCGTGCTGGACCAGCGCCCGGAATCCTTCGGCGTTCTCCGGGTCCGCGGTCGTCCGCAGCGTGCGCAGCGACTTGAGCAGCGCCAGCGAATCCTTCACCGCACTTCGCGCCCGCGCGGCCAGTGAGGCCTGGCCGCCCGTGACCGCCCCAAGGTCGGCCTGGATCGCGTAACCCCGCGGCGTCCAGGTCGCCTCGGTGTGGCCTTCGACTTTGCGCAGCTCGAAACTTCCGGTGAGCGCGGCCTGGAAGCCCTGGGTGTCGCCGGTCCGCCATTTCCATCCGAGTATGTCGCTGATCGCCTGCGCGGCGACCCCGCCGGGATCAGCGGCCGATGGCGGTGGGCCGGCCGGCACCACCGGCGGAAACGCACTGTCAATCTCTTTCGGCGGCGGCAATGCCGCGCCGCGATCTGCTTCATTTATCGTCGTCATTTGTATGCCTATCAGTTGCTCGTTCGGTTTATTGCTCCACGCGAACGGACACACGCTCGGGCCGAATCATCGTGACCGTCGTCCCAGCTCTTCCATGAAGTAATAGGACAGCCGCCTGGGCTCGGCCATCCGGTGTTCGAGCGCGAACCGCACCGCGCCGATAAGGAATCGCTCGGGGACCACTCCCGGGGACACACCCCGCGCCAGCCGCCCGGCCGTCTCCTCGATCATCGCCTGTTCCTTCTGCTCGAAGCGCAGGACCTTGGCGAGCGACCGGTGCCCGAGCGACGGGAAGGACGTGAAGCACATGGCGTCCACGACGGTGGGGATCGCCTTGTCCGCGGTCCCGAGCAGTGCGCCAGGCGCGTTGACGAGTTTCGCCCGCGGATAGAGCTTCCGCCACGCGCTGTCGTAGGCGTCCGCGTGGCGCGCGAACCCCATCCGGCGCAGCAGTTCGATCGAGAGCTTGGCTCGCAGGTACGGAACGGGATGGACGGCGCGCCCCGAGAACGTGCATGTTTCCCGTTCGGTCCGCCCGATCACGTCGAACAGAGAGCCGACGATCGCGGGCCCGCCGAGCAGCAGGCCGGACAGGTCGGCGAAGGTCTCCCGGTTCCACCGCACCCAGGTCGCCACCACCGGCCGTGGTACGCCCGCCTCGATCAGGCGCGCCGCCACCTGCAGCGGGATCGCCCGCGCCAGCCCGAGATCGTTCTGCAGGTTGTGGCTGACTTCGTGCAGCACCGCGCCCAACGTCCACGGGTTCACCAACCGGTGGTAGGGAAGCTGGATCAGCGGGAACGGATTGAGCCGATTGGCCAGCCGTCGCAGCGGAATCCCCCGTCTCATGGTGGCCGGCCCGGTCTCGGTCTCCAGGTAGCAAAACGGCGGCGGGGTGGGGATCGACCGCCACTCCCCGAGCCCCAGGTAGGCGTACTGGTAGCAGTCCAGCGCGATCCGGTCACATGCCACCAGCCACGTGGCGAACGGCCCCTGTCGCTGGTTGAACAGCTCCAGATAGAACTGCCACACCCGTTCCGTCGTCCGCACCCAACGGTGCGCCCGGGACTTGGCATGCAACAGCTCGTCGAGCCGGTCGGAGGTTGGCCGCTCGGCCGCGACGCCCGCCGCGCGCCGAACCTCTCGGGTCGCGGACAACAGCGGCCGGCGCAGGGTGGCCATCAGCGCGTTGACCGCCGCCAGGTGCGCCCGGCTGGGACCGGTGGCCGGATCGCCGAACTCCGACCAGCGAAACGGCCGGAGCGCCCGCATGTGCCGATCCACGTTCGTGGCCTGGCCGGCCACCCATGCGGTCAGCGCGGCCGCGTCGTCCGCGGACGATGGTGCCTGCGCGTCCCGCCGGGGTGCCTGCGCGTCCCGCCGGGGTGCCTGCGTGACCCGCCGGGGTGCCCTTCGGCGTGCCGGGAATCCGTTGTACGCGACCGGCTCAACGACGGCGTGCACGAGCCTTGCCTTGCTTGCGGCGGGCGCCGCCGTTGCGGCGGGCCCTGCGCCGACGCGCCGCCGCCTGCGTGGACCGGTTTGCCGCCGTCCGGCGAGCGGATGCCGAACGCTGGGCCGGGTGCCGGCGTCCGGGACGGCCGGTGCGGCCGCGGCGGCGCGCGTTCCTGCCGGCGACGGCATCGGCGGTGTGCCCGACCAGGCTGCGGGAGATGTGCCGACCGCTGATCGGCTGCCCGGAAGCGTAACGCCGGCCCATGTCGGCCGCGGTGCGAGCGACGATCTTCGGCACCTGGCGCACCGCGTGGCGGGTCGCCGGGTTCCTCCAGAGCCTCCTGCCGAGGCTGACCGCCCCGCGAATGAGTTTCGGCCCATGCTTGATGATCTTCGGAAGCGCCCATTTGGCGGCCTGGAGGGCCAGGGGCGCCGCCAGCCCGAGGAAGGCCTCGGCCTCCTCCTCGGTTTCGGCGTTCTCGGCGCGCATGGCCAGTTCCGCCATCAGCTCCGCGTCGGAGTAGACGCGCCGCACCGGGTTGGCGAAGTCCTCATCCTCGTCTTCGCCCTCGAACTCGAACTCGAACTCGTCCTCCAGTTCCCGCACGAGCACCTCGAACTCGTCCTCGTGATCGGCGAAGTCCTCGTCTTCGAACTCGCCCTCGAACTCGCCGAGGGCGGCCTCGAGCTCGTCCTCGAACTCGTCGAGGCTCTCGTCCTCGTCTTCGAACTCGCCCTCTAGCTCTCCGCTGAGGTGCGCTTCCAGCTCATCCTCGAACTCGTCCTCCAGCTCCTGGGCCAGCTCATCTTCCAGCTCCCCCTCGATGACCGGATAGCGACGGCTCATGGCTTCCTCCTGACTAGCCGCTCAAACCTGTGGTCAATGGGACGTCATGGCCGCCCCTTGGCGTAGTCGCACGTTTTGTCGTCACTCAACGGAGGTAGTCAAGGGCGCAATCAAGTGAGCTAGCCGGCAAACATGCCGCTCGAAGTGACGATTCGAAGATCAATGGCGGAATCCACCCCACCCGTGTGGAACTAAACATGGCGAGAGCCGTTCGAAAGCATGCCGACCGGCATGGCGAGGAAACGGGCGAAGAACGTTTATGCGCGGTGCGAAGATGCGATCACAACGGCATTCACGGCCGGCGGATTGCGCCGCCGCCGCCTGCGTACCACGATGGCGATCCGGCCTCAACTGGGCTCTGACCTGGGGCAGGAGAATCCCAGTTCGCAGCGCCGAAATGAGAGGTTACAGTAACTCCCAACATCCGAACCTCGCCTCCGCGTAACTCGGGGGCGGTTCAACCCAACGTCGTTCTGAAAGGAACGTGGGATGCAGGTTAACCAGGGGGAGTTAACTTACGCTCGTACGGGGCGAGCGGCATCGACACCATCGGAGGTCCACGGGGATGAAATTGTGCAAAACCTGGTTCGTGCGCTCATGCGCCGGGTCTCGGAGCTCACTGAGCCGCCGCTAGACGCTCGCGGCGGTTCTCTGCTCGACTACACAGAACGGGGGCTTCGTTGCGTACTAATCTCGACCGGGCCCGGCGGTCATGAGTCGCTGAGTCCGCGAGAGAACGAGATCGCCGGGATGGTCGCCCTCGGTCACACCAACCGCGCCATCGGGTCCAAGCTCGACATCAGCACCTACACGGTGTCCGCGCATATGCGACGCATCTTCACCAAACTCGGGGTCAACACACGGGCAGAGATGATCGCGGTGCTCTCACGTCATCCGCACCTGAGGCTCATCGAAAACACCGTTCACCCGCGCATCGACAGATGTCGCATGGCGATCGACAACGCCTGAGCCGCCGTCAGTCCGCCCCGCGGGATCGCCCCGCGGGATCGCCGATGACGCAGGCGATGGGCCCGCTCCGCGCCGGCGGGGCGGGCCCATCGTGGCAGTCAGGCTGAAAGGGGATCTCAGTTGGAGTCGAGTGACACGGCGACCTCGGTGATGGCCAGAGGGAACGTGCCTACGCGTGTGGCAGCGCCCGTGAGGAGTTCGACGGTGTAGAGGGTGGCGCTCCCACCCGACGGGATGAACGCGCCGAAAGCGGTGTTCGAGATCGTCTTGCCATTGCTGAGGTCGCTGAAGATGTCGAAGCCGGCGTTGGGTCCGGCGTCCACGCCGAGGGAGCCGGTCGCGGCCAGGCTGCCGTTGTTGGGCGGGGACTGGATGACGACCTGGTCGGTGGTCGTGTTGATGTCGAAGAGCGTGGTCGCGGTGTCGGGGTGGAGGTCGTTGTTGGTATACGCGGCGGCCGATACGCCCGTGGCGGACAAGGGGCCGTCAATCACGGTGGTGTTGGTGTTGAGGTCGTGCCGCAGGTTCTGGCCGGCGTCGCTGATCACGCGCAGCCGGTCGGCCGCGGGGTTGAAGTCGACCCCGAAGTTCGAGCCCGACAGCGCGACGGTGAGCTGGGACACCTTCGTCAGCGTCGCTTCGAACCCCACATTGAGCGACACCGTGTAGATGCCGCCGCGGTTGCCGACGGCGTACAGCGTGTTGTTCTGCACCCGGAAGTCGAGCCCGATCAGCGAAGTGTCGCCAACCAAGCCGGTCGGGACTCTGACCCAGTCGAGCTGCTGCGGGGTGTCGGTCTTGAACGCCGCCATCAGCCCGCCATCGCTCGTGATCCCGAACGCCTGCAGCCTGAGGGGCGCGGCCGAACTGCTTCCGCCGAGCCCGACGACCATCGCCGCGGCGACGGACAGCGCGGCGACCCCCATCTTGATTCGCGCCTTCATCAGTTCTTTCCTCTCGTGTTGCGGTGCCCGGATTAACCGGTGGCAACATTTTTTCGAGATGCTTGTGGCGCTGTCTTCGTGATAGATCCCAGAAAATGGCTGTTCCTTACGGAGATCACCTTGTTATCTCTCGCAGGCGGGGGAATTGGCCGAGCGGTGGTGGGGCGGGTATTGCGCCCGGAGGCAGGGACGATTTAACCCTTTCCGCAACAGCCGTATTCCGTCGGGACGAACCCGGCCGGTGCGGATGAGTATCGGATATGAGGCGCAGGACCGGCCGACATAATTCTTTCCGCCGGGGTCTCCGGGACGCGCCTCGGTGGTTATTTGGCCTCCGGCCAGGTGCCGGCCACGATACGGCCGACGACGGCGCTGAGCGTTCGTATCCCTTGCGTGGTCGTCGGGTCGATGCCGGTCAGATCGCGCACCCGCTGGATCCGATAGTCGACGGTCCGGGGATGTATGCGCAGGCACGCTGCGGTGAGCAGCCGATTCATGTTGTTGCGGTAGTAGGCGTCGAGCGTGGCCACGAGGCCGGAGCCACGAGAAAGCTGTTGGGCCACCTCGCACAACCACCGGTCGATGTGACGTTGCTGAGCGGTGCCGAGTTCGACGAAGACGTCGGCCGCCGTACTGACGTGACTTGGGGTGATCTGGGCCGGCGCCGCCCGGCTGACCTGGCGCGCCAGTGTGAGTGAATCGGCCAAGCCGCCGACGCGACCGGTGGCCATGCCGATCGCGCACGCCTGTGACGTCATTTCGGCCAGGCCGCGAGCCAGATCTAGCGCCCGTTCCTGCGCAGCTGTCGATGCGTGAACGGGGGCGGTACGGCTGGTCGGAATCAGCGCCACGAGTTCTTCGGGCTCGTGCCATGTCATGGGGATCCGGTCTTTGCCGAGGAGGATGTCGACGAGCTTGTCGCGTATCTCATGATCCGGCCGCGACGGTTTGCCAACGAACCGCAAGACCGCTACCGCGTAATATTCCGATAGGCGCATGCCGAGCATCTGAGCCAGGTTCTGTTCCACCGGCTCTTCGTTGAGCAAGGTCCTGGCGAGATGTTGGACGCGCGTGACGGCGGACACGAGCCGTTGTTGAGCAACGAGGTAGCCATTGAAATAGGCATCCGAGGCCGGGATACCTTGCGTGCCTAACCAGCTGAGCATATGCAGGAGGTCGTTCACGTGCCCGTCCTCGGCCGCCTCACGGACTTCCAGAACCGTGAGCGAGGACTGCAGGCCAAAGACCCGGCGGTGGGTGGCCGGCGACACTCCCTGACCGGCACGCTGCTCCCCTACCGCCGCGATGGCGGCCAAATCGTCGTCGGTCAAGGGCTCGTCCGAAGCGGCCAAGTCGGCCGCCCGGCGCCGCATCAACATCGCGAAGTCCATCATTGCGGCGTGTTCGCTGCTATCGGAAGCCAGCGTACGGTATTCGGGAAACTCCCGCGCGTAAGCGTCAATCGCCCGGCGCGCATTGACATCCAGCCGACTCTTCAGCCGCCCAAACAGATCGCTCACCAGATGACCCCGATTACAAAACTTAAATATTCACCCGATCGAGAATATATCTTGACAATCGATATTCGCGCCCGACCAGAGGCGGCCACAATTGCCCGCCCTCCAACTCATACAAAACCGAACCGGCCAGTACCGGTCGCGTACTGAGGTGAGGCATGTCTCCTGGTGAGGATGATGCGCCTATCTGGTGACCGGGCGTCTGCGTCTCGCCACGGAGGGTTCCTTCACGAGGGCCTTCACATTGGCGAGTTGTCCGCGTGAAGGCCGTGCCGGGCCGAGGTCGGCGGACGGGCAGTGAACGATCAAGGTCCAGGTCTGGAGCGCGCGTCGCCTTCCGCGTAGCCGCCTGGCCCGATCGCCGGCTTTCAGGCGGTCCCATTTTCAGGACCCCCTGCCGCCCTGGTGAGACCTCACATGCCGCCCACCGCCGGGCATCATCTTTCGTGGCCAATTTGGGGAGTGGTTCAGCCCACGGGGTGCGACGCGGGTCATGGCATCAACTGATGATTCAGGAATACTCTCCTGGCAATAACCACCGATGGGCTATCAGAAGGCGCGGACGATTACGTGAACGGTCATTCCGCGACGGGCGGGAGCACGGTCGTCGACGCTCCCCGCCTGCGGCGGTTCACCCGGTTGGTCTTCGAACGCGCCGGCCTGGGCGGCGCGGAGGCGGAGATCCTCGCCGACCATCTGGTCTGGGCCGACTTGCGCGGCATCGCGTGGCTCGGGGTGCGGAAGATCCCCCAGTATCTGGCGCTGCTGCGTGCGGGGCACACGACGACCCACGGACGCCCGAAGCTTCTGGGCGAACGGGGCGGTTTCCTGATCCTCGACGGCCAGGACGGCTTCGGGCAGATCGTCGGCTACCACGCCATGCGGCTGGTCATCGAGCGGGCGCGGTCCTCGGGAGTCGGCTGTGCGGTGGTGCGCGACACGACGTCCGCCGGAGCACTCGGCTACTACCCCTCGCTTGCGGTCGATGAGCGGATGATCGGCCTGACCATCAACAACGCGCTCCCGCTGCAGCCCGCGCCCGGCGGCGTGGAGAAGCTCATAGGAAATCAGGCGTTCGCCATCGCCTGCCCGGCCGGTCGCCACAGCCCGCTGGTCCTCGACATGGCGACGTCGGCCATCACGCTTGCGCGCATCCACGATTACGCCGAGCGCGGTGAGCCGCTGCCCGAGGGCGTCGCACTCGACAGCCAAGGCGAACCGACGATCGATCCCGCGGCCGCACTGGCGGGAATCCTGCTCCCGATGGCCGGCCATCGGGGGTTCGGGCTCGCACTGATGTGGGAGGTGCTGACCGGTGTGCTGGCGGGCGGCACGCGGTTCCTGACGGATGTCACCGGGCCGGACGATCTCGACCGGCCGCAGGCCGTCAGCATGTTCTTTCTCGCGGTGGACCCGACCGTGTCGCTTCCCTATGAGGTCTTCACCTCACGGGTGGACGACCTTGTCGACCGGATTCATCGCACCAAGATGTCGGCGGCAGACCGCCGCGCGCTGGTCGCCGGCGAGCGGAGCGCGCGGATCGCGGCTCAACGACAGGTGGAGGGCATCCCGCTTCCTGCCGGGTTGCTCGCCGACCTGCGCGAGCTCGGCACCGAACTTGGCGTGCCCCTCTGACGCCGAACGTGGCGTACCCGTGGGGTGGCGGGGTGTTCAGTACAAGCGGTTGGTGTAGGAGTCGTTGACCTGCTCCTGGATCGTCTCCAGGGTGCCGTCCCAGTTCTGGTCATGCAGGATCTGGGCGAGCGAGGGGAACTCCGATCGCTCGATCTTGTATCTGCCGCCCCAGAGGTCAGAGCGCATGAGTGCTTTGCCGCAATGGAAGAACACCCGTGTGATCTCGATCTTGATGCCGACCAGGGCGAGCCGGCCGCGAACCTCGGTTCCGGCGAGGAGTTCGGGATCGGTGACCACACTGCCTCGGCCGTGGAACCGCAGCGTCTCATCGACTCCGGGGACAAACGCGATGACCGCGATCTTCGGGTCCTTCATCAGGTTGCCCATGGAGTCGGCACGGCGGTTACCCGGGCGCTCCGGGATGAGCACGGTGCGGTCGTCGATGACCTTCACAAACCCCGGCGGGTCACCCCGAACACTGACATCGACCTCCCCATCGCTGCCCGTGGCCAGCGCGACAAATGGCGACATCGACAGAAAGAGCCGGTCGTATTTGTCGAGACAGTCGCGATCCTTCCGCTGTGAGGCATGCCTCGGTTCACCGATGATCTCGCGCAGCGCCTGGAGGTCGTGGATCGTGCTCAATGCGGCTCCTCCCACCGACATCGTCCACCAGCGTCGCGGCCATCACGATCGGAGAAACGCGCTGGCGTCTTCCGCCAGCGTACGTCAAGGCTTATATCGACAAATGTGGTTATAGAGAGTAAAGATCAGGAGGTGGCGTCAAGTGCGGAGCTTCGACCTGGCCTCGGAAGACCTGGCCCGGTCTACTCCGAAGGCGGTTCGGGTCCGCCCGTCGCACCGTCATACGGCGCTTCAGCAGGAGACTCGCTGAGGCGTAGTGGACACGTCGCGCGCATCGATCTCCGCACTTTGGCATCGCCCGGGATATCGCGCCCGGCACACCACGCAGACCCACGGCGAGATCGGGGGCATGGTGGCAACGGCGCAGGAGTTCGGCGCCAACCAGGCTCGCCTCAACCGTCCGGCCAGTTGAGGAGCGCAGATCATGAATTACCGAAAGTTGGGACGGGTACGGAGCAGCATTCTGCTCGGACTCACTCTCTTCGTCGCCGCGTCTACCGCTGCGTGTGGTAGTTCGGGTGGTCAGGAAAACAAACCGGTAACCGGACCATGGCCGGATGTCATAAGGGCGGCAGAGAAGGAGGGTGCGGTCACTATTTACTCGAGCCAGGTGACCGACCAGCTGCAAGCCCTGAAGGTGGCGTTCGAGAAGAAGTATCCAAAAATCAAACTCCAGTATGTCCGTGGCGCGGGCGACGCGGGGGTCCCCAAGGTAGAGGCGGAGGCCCGTACCGGACGGGGTATCGCCGACATCCTGGTGACGCCGAGCGCGTTCTGGCTGGAGACGCACTCCAACCTATTCGCGCCCGTACGAGGACCGGCGTTCGACGCCGCCGGCTACAACCGGGCGGAGAATATCGCGAAGAAGAACTACTACGTCATCAGCGCGCTGGTGTTCACCTACGGGTGGAATACCAAGCTGCATGCCGCTGGGATCAAAGACTGGCAGGGGCTGTTCGTCCCAGAGCTACGCGGCGGAAAGATCGGCGTCATCAGCCCGGATACCCCCACCAGAGTAGACTTCTACAACTTTCTCGAAGAGAACTATGGCCCAGGCTTCCTGCAGCGGCTGGCAGCGCAAAAGCCCCGGATCTACCCCAGCACACAGCCGATCGCGGCCGCGCTGACCTCGGGTGAGATCGCCGCCGGGATCTTCCTGGAACCGCTCACGGACGAGAAGAAATCTGGCGCCCCGGTCGACTGGGGCCTTTCCGGGAAGACCTGGGGCAACCGTTTCTACGCGGTGAATCTCAAAGCGGGACCCCATCCCAACGCCGGCCTGGTCCTCGCCGACTTCATGGTGACCAAGGAAGGGCAGGAGGCAGTCGCACGCAATGCCGCATCCGTTCTCGAGGACGTCTCCACCGCAGTCGGCACCACCAAGGACATTCGTCAGCAGGACCCGGCGAAGCTGACCCCGCAGAAGGTGCGGGAGTTCCGGTCCGAATTCCGAAAGATGTTCGGGCAGTAGGCGGCGGTCGCCAGGTGCCGATGAAACGAGGAAACCGCATTGGCGCACGTACATATTGAAGGTCTGACGAAGACCTTCGCAGGAAAGCGGCCCACGACGGTAATCAAGGATCTCAACATGGAGGTCCGGGACGGGGAGTTCATCGTTCTCCTCGGCCCGAGCGGCTGCGGTAAGACGACCATGCTGCGGTGTCTCGCCGGCCTCGAGAATCCGACCAGCGGGCGGATCTCGCTGGGCGGACAGACGGTGTACGACGCGGCCCGCCGGGTTAACCTCTCCCCGGACAAACGAAGTATCGGGATGGTGTTCCAGTCCTATGCGTTGTGGCCGCACATGACGGTCCGCAAGAACATCGCATATCCGCTGCGCGCTCGCGGGATGAAGGACAAAATCAAGGCGGGCTGGGTGGAGGAGACCGCTCGGCTGGTGGACTGCGAACCCCTGCTGGACAGATATCCCGCGCAACTGAGCGGTGGGCAGCAGCAGCGGATCGCGCTGGCCCGCGGCCTGGTCGCCCGCCCCGATCTCATCCTGCTCGACGAACCACTGAGCAATCTCGACGCCCGGTTGCGCGATTCGGTGCGTGCCCAGCTCCACGAACTGCATTCGCGGATAGGTTTCACCGCCGTGTTCGTGACCCACGACCAGTCGGAGGCACTTGCCCTCGGGGACCGGCTCGCGATTATGCGCGACGGCATCATCGAACAGTTCGATACGCCCCAGCATATTTTCGACCAGCCGGCCACCGAGTACGTCGCCGACTTCGTCGGCATGTCCAATGTGCTGTTCTGCGAGCGACGCGATGGGGCGTGGTTCTTCAACGGAGTAGCCGCCGCCGGGGATCCCCCGGTGCTGGAGATGCCGGGCGGCGGACAGGCCGCGCGTCTTCGGATTCGTCCGGAAGATCTGCATGTCTCGCCGGCGGGAGAAAGCCCAGGCCCGAAGATGACCCAGCTGATGGCCCGCGTCGAGGACGCGGAATACGGCGGCCGATCCATCAACGTCGTGGCGTCCGTGGGGAACAGCCGGCTCCATGCGCGGGTGCCCGCGGGCGGCTGGGACAGCTGGGTGCGGAAGCTGGGGCCGGGGCACGAAGTGTGCCTCGGCTTTCGCACGGACGACGCGCGGTGCTACGAAGATGCCGGGCAGGGGACGGAGGCGTAACCGTGGCCATCTTGGCGCGCCGGGCAGATCCGGTCTTCGCCGAACAGGGCCGAAGGCTGGTCTCCGTCACCGCTGTCGCCGCGCTCGTGGGCGTGCTTACCTATCTCGTCGTGGTGCCGCTTTTTCGCCTGCAGTTCGTCGCCTTCGAGAACGGCGCCCTGGGATACAAGAACGCCTATGCGGTAGACGACGTCGGGAAGACTCTGGTGACGACCATGATCCTGGGCGTGGGATCACTGGTGACCGCCATGGCACTCGGCACACTGCTGGCGTGGGCGGCATTCCATCTGCCGCCGCGCTACCGGATGCTTCAACTGTTGCCGGTCATCCCCTTGGTGATCCCCTCGGTCGCCAGCGTCGTCGGCTGGACGTTTCTGTTCAGTCCGCGTCCTGGATACCTCAACGCCGTTTTGCGCGAGCTGCCGTGGTGGTCCCATTTGGAAAGCGGGCCGGTGGACATCTATACCGCTCCGTGGATCATCATCATCACCGGATTTCTGCTGACGTCCTTTGTCTACCTCTTCGTGAACGCGGGGCTGCGGAACATCAACCGAGAACACCTCGACGCGGCACAGATCAGCGGATCCTCTTCGGCCGGTGTGTTCTTTCGTGTGGTCCTTCCGCTGCTGCGTCCTGCGCTGATCTATGGCGCCGGCATCGTGTTGCTGCTGGGCCTTGGGCAGTTCACCGCTCCACTGCTCCTTGGCACGAACCTGGACATCAAGGTGATCACCACCGAGATGTACAGCTACGTCTCCGAAGCACCGTTGGACTTCGGCGCCGCGGCCGCGTTCGGATCACCACTGGTGGTCTTGGGCTTGGCCGTAGTGATCCTGCAGAAGATCGGCCTCGGAAACCAGGCCCGTTTCGTGACGCACGGCGGCAGGTCCTTTAAGCCGTCGGACCGTTCCTCCAAGCTCGCCGTGCTGGCCATCCTGCTGTACGGCACGGTCTCGATGGTGTTGCCGATTGCCGCACTGGTCCTGGTGTCGCTGTCGCGCTTCTGGAGCAGCTCGATCGACCCGGGCCAGTTCACGTTGGATAACGTGATCAACGTACTATCTCAGCCCGACACGACCAATGCCATCCTCAACAGCGTCGTGGCCTCGGCGGTGGCGGTGGCGATCGTCTTGCCGGTGGGTTTCATCGCGGCAACTCTGCTGCTGCGCGGCCGGCGCTTCAGGGTGTTGCGCACCGTGCTCGACTTCGTCGTCGCTCTTCCCCTTGGCATACCGGCGGTCATCTTCGGCGCCGGCTTCTTGCTGACGTATTCCTATCCGCCGTTGATCCTGTACGGCTCTCGTTGGGTGATCATCGTGGTCTACGTCACCTTGATGCTCCCGTTCGGCACTCGAATGCTTCTGTCCAGCATGATCAGCTTGGGCGACAGCTATCTCGAGGCCTCACGGGTCAGTGGAGCCAATGCCCTCACGACCAATGTGAAGATAGTGCTTCCTCTTCTCCGCACGAGCGCGGGCGGCGCCGCGGCACTGATGTTCATCCTGCTGACCCACGAGTTCTCCGCCTCCTTGCTGGTACGGAATCCCACTACTCAGGTCATGGGAACAATATTGTTCGACTACTGGGGAAATGGCTCTTATCCGACCGTCGCCGCGATCGCCCTGGTCATGACCGTCGTCACCGGCATTGGCGTGGCCGTTGCCATGGCGATAGGAGGACGCGACATTTTGAACAAACTGTAATCGCCCGCCGGAGGAGTTCAGTTGCCGGAGTGGTCGTCGTTGCGTTCGGGCGCTGATGTGGCGCCGGTGCCCGCTGGGGCCATGAGCAGCAACACCGCGCCGACCAGGGCGGCGAGGGCGGAGGCGGTGAGGATGCCCACCTTGGCCTGGCCGATCAGAGTGGTATCGGTGAAGGCCAGGTCGGTGATGAACAGCGAGACGGTGAACCCGATGCCGCCCAGCGCGGCGACGCCGAGGATCTCGCGGTAGTGCATGTCCGCGGGCAGTGCGCCCCAGCGCAGCCGGCGCACCAGGTAGGTGACACCGCCGATGCCGACGACCTTGCCGACGACGAGACCGGCGATCACGGCCCAGGTCATCGGTTGACCGAACGCATCGCCCAGCGCGCCACCCCGCACGTCAACCCCGGCGTTGGCCAGGGCGAAGACAGGAATGACCAGGAACGCGCTGACCGGGTGCAGGGTACGTTCGAGGTCGTCGAGAACGGCGCGCCCCGCTACGGGTCGCGCCGGGGTGAGCAGCCCGAGCGCGACCCCGGCAAGGGTGGCATGCACACCGGACTCCAAGGTGGCGAACCAGACCAGCAACCCGATCGGGACGTACCCCCAGGGTGAATTCACTCCGAGCCTGCGCATCCCGGCGGCCGCCACCAACCCCGCCACCGCGGTGGCGAGCCACCACAGGTCGACGCGGGCGGTATAGAAGATCGCGATCACGCCGATGGCCAGGATGTCATCGACGATGGCGACGCTGAGCAGGAACAGCTTCGCGCCACCGGAGGCATGCCGGCCCAGCAGCGCCAGGATGCCAACGGCGAAGGCGATATCGGTGGCCATCGGGATGCCCCAGCCGCGCCCCGCGTCCCCTCCGCCCGCGAGGGCCACATAGATCAGCGCCGGCAGCGCGACTCCGCCCACGGCGGCCAAAGCGGGCAACCTCGCCGCCCGCCGGTCACGCAGTTCGCCGACCACCAGCTCACGCTTGATCTCCAAGCCGATGACAAAGAAGAACAACACCATCAGCCCGTCGTTGATCCAGTGCCGCAGGTCGTGGCTGACCCTCGCCTGCCCACCGCCGAGAGTGATCTTCCGCTGCCAAAACTGGGCATACCCGTCGGCCATCGGGCTGTTCGCCCACACCAGAGCCACCGCCGCGGCAACCACGAGCACGATCCCGCCCGCGCTCTCCGCGTGCAGGAACGCCCGCAGCGGTGAGACGACCGCAGCCGTCCCTCGCTTCACCGGCCCAGCCACGACTCCCTCACCCCGTATCCACGATCGCCATCTCCGTCGCCGGCGCGCCCGACCGGAGACACAAACCCCCTACCCGCTAAACACCGTCATGCCCGGCATACGAACACACGTCGCCGACGTTCTCGCGCCCCGGGGAGGTATTCAGCGCCTTCCCGAGCCGGGGCAGCCATATCGCGGCGAAGGTCGGCGTTCCGTACGGAAGGCTAGCTGCGATCTACCGGGCCTGGACGATGAGAGCGATGCCGCCGTGGAGCCGGTGCCCGGGCGTGTGGAGCGGGTGACGCGAATCGAACTGGCCAGGTATCAAGGATCTCACCTGCGCGAACGCCATCTACCCAGCTTGCACGTCCCGGTTGTGCGGAGTTCTACGGGCTTGGACGGGGCGCCGTGCACCCACCGGGTACACCGATGATCATGTTCACATTTGAGATCACCATCGAGATGCAATGGTGTTAGCGACCTTATCATTTGGTGATCTAGCGGGACTCCATGAGGGCGTTTCGGAAGGACTGCCTGAGCATCCCGTTTCGCTAATCCGTCAGGTAGAAGTCCCAGGCATCGCGATACTGCTCAACGGATTCCGGGGTGACGACCGCATGGGTTGCCTCGGGGCTGACCGGGCGGACGCCGTCCGGGAACGCGGCGCTGTGGTCGTCCATGATGATCTTGCGGATATCGGCGATAGGGACGACGTAGTACCCATCAGGCTTGCCATTGGCGTAGGCATCTACTAGGACCACGGCTGCCGTGCCGGGCGGATAAGGGTTGCGGTAGTCGGACACCTGCCAGCCGGGCTTCGACTTGGGGGACCGGGTATACGCCCGCACCTTTCCGGCCAAGATCATCAGAGCTACCTCTGGGTGCCCGGCGTCATAGGCACGCTGATCGCGACGTAGCCCTTGTTCATGACCGGTTGCCACGGCAGCTGGCGCTCCTCGATCGCCGCGGTGATCGCCTCGACCAGCCGCCGGGCCACCTCGATCCGCTCTGCGGGGACGTGCAACTCGGTCGCGTGGGTGTCCCACGTCCACGACGTCGGATGGTTACGGTTACGCCGCGGCTGGCGGCCAAGGTCCCTGCGCCACCTGAGGAACTCGGTCTTACCAGTCCTTATCCGCACTTGCCTGAGATCTGGACCCCGGCTGAGCGCGAATGGGGGTGGACCATCCAACCAGGCACGCCAACCCCCGATATCGACCCGTTACTCGATCTGATCCAGCCGTTCCATCCCACCTCCGGAGCCATGATCACCCCGCAACGGCCGCAATCACCTGGCGCGGTGGTGAGCCAGGCCCAGGCGTAGCGGCGTTCGCCTTTGGAACCGGCCCCGCAGGAGGCGATGATCTAGTCGGAAGCGATCAACGTCTTCAGCGCCTCATCCGCCCGGGCCGTGCCGGCCCGGGTGAAGGCGATCGGACTCGTTTTGGCGATGCCCAGCACATAACCGGTGCCGGTCTGTTCCAGCCAGGCGCGCAGGCCGGGGTCGGCACCGTACACCTCGTCGCCGCTCACCCATGGCGGCGGCTTCAACAAGATCACCACTGGAAGCGTGTCGTCGCCGCGCTGCGCTACCAGAACATGTCCGCCAAGGCCGATCGCGTGATCGCTGATGGACTCGACGCCCTCGTACAAGCGGAGCACGGACGGGACAACGAAGACGATGACGGCGGCGCTTCCGGGAAGCTGGTACCCGTGGCCTAATTGCCCGCTAATTGCCCGACGGTCATCGGATAGCGAAACGATCAAGGCCCAGGTTCGGAGCGTTGGGGCTCTGGCCTGGGCCTTCTGCTGGGAGCGGGTGACGGGAATCGAACCGGCCAGGTAACAAGACTCTCACCTGCGCGAATGCCATCTGCCCAAGTTGCAGGTCCCGCGTTGAGTCCGGTTGTGTGTCAACGGCGGTCCAATCGTGACCCCCTGGGGACGTTTGAACCGTGACCCCTTGATGTTGTTGTTGGTTACTGTTCGTGGTTGTGTTTGGCCGCGGGTGGGCGGCCGAGGTCTCGGTTCTTGAGCCGGTAGCTGTCTCC
>DASTYC010000009.1:0-145210 GCA_035765195.1 Streptosporangiaceae bacterium | reverse complement strand
CGCGTCGTCGCCGCGGGCCTCGTCGAGGCGCTCGCGCAGCCGCCGCGACTCGGCCTCGAGCTCGGCCACCCGGGTGCTGTTCTCGGTCAGCCAGCGAACGATCTCTTCGCGCCGGTCGCGGGCCTCGGCCAGGGCGGCCTCGGCGGCGTCGAGCTCGGCGGCCAGCCGCTCGGCGGCTGCGGTCGCGGCGTCGATCGCGTCGAGCTCGGCCTCGGCCGCGGCGAGCTCGGCGGCCAGTGCGTCGAGCGCCCGGTCGCCGGCCAGGTCGCGGACGGCGTCGAGCTCGGCGCCCAGCTCGGCGACGCGGGCCGCGGCGTCCTCTCGTTCGGCCTGCGCCTGCTCGTAGGCATCCTGTAGGCGTTCTTCGTCGTCGTCGGTGGGGATGACGCCGAGCGCCTCGGCCGGGGTCGGGTGGTCGGGCGAGCCGCACACGCGGCAGGGCTCGCCCGCGGCGAGATTGCCGGCGAGCACGGCGGCCATGCCGTCGAGCCGGGCCTGGCGCAGCTCCTGCACCTGATCGCGGAGCTCCTGGGCGGCGTCGATGGCCGCGCGATGCGCCGCCTCGGCGGCCCCCAGCGCGCCGAGCAGCTCCTCACGGCGCTCGGCGGCCGCCAGCCGCCGGCCGGCGTCGTCGACGGCGGCGACCGCGCCGGGGCGGGCCGCGGCCTGCCGGTCGGCCGCCGCCAGCTCGGCCCGCAGCGCGTCGACCCGGCCGGGCAGCTCGGCGAGGACGGCGCTGAGCTCGGCCTCGCGTTCGTCGAGCCGCTCCCCCTCGTGCCGGGCCCGGTTGATCTCGGCGCGGGCCGCACGCAGCCGATCGGCGTCATCGCGCAGCCGGTCGAGCCCGGCCATCTCGTCGCGCCGGGCGCGCTCGGCGGCGGCGAGCGCCGCGGCATCCGCCGCCGCGGGGAGCAGGCCGGTGACGGCCGCGCGGGCCGCGGCGGCCCGGCCCCCGGCGACTTCGGCCGTGCGCGCCCGATCGTCGGCGGCGCGCAGCAGCGGCATGACCCGGTCGGCGCGGGCGGCCGCCTCGAGCGTGGCGGCCAGCTCGGCCCGTTCGTCGGCCCTGGCGGCGAGGACGTCGCGGCGGCGAACGGCATCGGCGTGGCGGCCCTGCCGCTCGGCGAGCGTACGGGCGCGCCGCGCGGCGTCGCGGGCGCTCTCGAGCGCCGCGGCCGCCTCCGCGAGCAGCGATCCGGTCACCTCGCAGGCGGCGGCGAGCTGCCCGCTCAGCTCGGTCGCCCAGGCCACCAGCAGGTCGCCCGCGTCCGCGCCCGCCGAGTCGTCCGCGGCGTCGGCCCAGCCGGCCGCGCCCTCCGCGCCCCCCGTGCCGGGCCGGCCGGCCGCGCCGGACGCGCCGGATGCGCCGGATGCGCCGTCGGCGGGCGGCCGCTCGGTGCCGGCGGCCTCGGCGACCCGGTCGGCGATGGACTCGGCCGCGGCGCGCAGATCGTCGGCGGCGCGCCGGGCGGCCACGCGACGTTCGACGAGCCACGTCTCGACGCGGGTGAAGATCTCGGTCGCGAACAACCGCTCCAGCACCTTGTGCCGCTCCTGCGCGCCCGCCCGCAGAAACGCCGCGAACTCGCCCTGCGGCAGCAGGGCCACCTGACAGAACTGATCGGCGGTCATGCCGAGCAGCCCGCCGATGAGGTCGCCGGCCTCGTCGAGCCGGGTCGACCGGCAGATCCACCGGCCGGCGGCGTACTCTTCGACCACGACCTTGGCCTGCTCTTGTGTGGTGCCCGTGCCGCGCTTCTTGGGCCGCTGCCAGGCCGGGGAGCGCGTGATGCGCAGCCGGCGGCCGCGCACCGTCACCTCCAGCACGACCTGGGGACAGGCCGCGGCCGGCGCGTGGTCGCTGCGCAACCGCTTGACGGCGTTTCGCGCCCCGGCGACCTGGCCGTACAACGCGAAGCAGACCGCGTCGAGCACGCTCGACTTGCCCGCCCCCGTCTGCCCGTGGATGAGGAAGAGCCCCGCTCCGGTGAGCGCGTCGAAGTCGATGTCGGCGGTCTCGGCGAACGGCCCGAACGCCGTCACCTCCAGCCGATGCGGCCGCACCCGCGCCTCCCGATCACGACAAGGACCGCCGGCAGCACTCGAACGCCTCGCGCAGCAGCGCACGTTCGGCCGGGGTGGCCGGGGCGCCGCCGACCTCGCCGACGAAGTCGAGGGCGATGTCGAGGTCGGAGCGCTCCTTGAGCCGCTCGGCCCACGTCGCGCGCGCGTGGTCGGCCCCGGCGCCCGCGGGCTCGAAGCCGAGCACGAGCGTGTGCGGGAACCGGCGGCGCAGCCGCTCCATCGCGGCGGCGGGCCGCGCCGGGTCGGTGAGCGTCACCTGCAGCCAGTGGTCGCGGTAGCGCTCATGAGCCGCGGCCGTGAGCAGGTCGTCGAGACGGCCGCGCAGCCTGGCCAGCGGACGCGGCACCGGCGCGTCGATGAAGTTGATCTCTTTGACGCCCGCCTCGCCGATGTCGACCAGCCACGACCCCTTGCGGTGGTGCTCTTCGGAGAAGGAGTAGGCCAGCGGCGAGCCCGAGTAACGCACGTGCTCGGTCAGCCGCTGCCGGCCGTGCAGGTGACCGAGGGCGACGTAGTCGATGCCGTCGAACACGCTCACCGGCACGTGCGACACCCCGCCGACCGAGATGTCGCGCTCGCTGTCGGACGGCTCACCGCCCGTCACGAACGCGTGGGCCAGCACCACCGTGCGAACGCCGGGCCGGCGCGCGGCGTCGGCGCGGATCCGGCGCACGGCCTCGGTGAGCACGGCGGCGTGCCCACGCTCGGCCAGCCCCCAGGTGGTGCGGACCAGCTCAGGCTCGAGGTAGGGGATGCCGTACACCGCGATCGGGCCGGCGTCGCCCCCGCCCGCCGCGCCCGGGCCCGCCGCGCCGCCGAGCACGATCGGCTCGCCGACGCCGGCGTGGTCGGCGCGCACGTGCACGCCGGCCGCGCCCATCAGGCCGGCGCCGAAGCCGAGGCGCTGGGCGGAGTCATGGTTGCCGGCGATCAGCACGACCTTGGTGTGCTCGGCCAGCCGGTGCAGCGCATCGTCGCACAGCCGGACGGCGTCGACCGGCGGCAGCGCCCGATCGTAGACATCGCCCGACACCAGCACCGCGTCGACGCGCTCGGCCCGGACCGTCTCGACCAGGTGATCGACGAACGCCGCCTGGGCATCGAGCAGATCGACCCGGTGGAACGAGCGGCCGAGGTGCCAATCGGAGGTGTGCAGCAGTCTCATCGGGCGGCAGCATAGGCAGCATGGCGGACACTTCTGTCTCAGAAACGCCGCCAAGCCCCCAACGGATCACCAAGTCCCCTCGGAGACGCCGATGCACAGGGCGCCCCAGCCGCGGCTGGAAGAGGTCGCCGACCGGATCTACGCCTACATCCAGCCCGACGGCGGCTGGTGCCTCAACAACGCGGGGTTCCTGGTCGGCCCGACGGGGGTGACGCTGATCGACACGGCGGCCACCGAGATGCGCGCCCGGCTGCTGCGCTCGGCGATCGCCTCGGTGACCGCGCTCGCGCCGCGCGTCCTGGTCAACACGCATCACCACGGCGACCATACGTACGGCAACTGCGTCTTCGCGCACGAGGCGGTGATCATCGGCCATGACGACTGCCCCGGGGAGATGGCCGATCAGGACCTGCTGCTGACCCATCTGTGGCCGCACGTCGATTGGGGCGACATCGAGATCGTGCCGCCCAGCGTGACCTTCGCCGAGCGGCTGCGACTGCGGGTCGGTGAGCTGCGCGTCGAGCTCATCCATGTCGGCCCGGCGCACACGACGAACGACGTGGTCGTCTGGGTGCCCGAGCACCGGGTGCTGTTCACCGGCGACATCGTGTTCAACGGCGGCACGCCGTTCGTGCTCATGGGCTCGGTCTCCGGGTCGCTGACGGCGCTGCGGCGGCTGCGCGCGCTGGACGCGGAGACGATCGTCCCCGGGCACGGCCCGGTCGGCGGCCCCGAGATGTACGACGTCACCGAGTCCTACCTCGGCTGGATCCAGGAGGTCGCCAGGCACGGCATCGCCGCCGGCCTGTCCCCGCTCCAGGTGGCCAAGGAGGCGGAGCTCGGCTACTTCGGCGACTGGCTGGACAGCGAGCGGATCGTCGGCAACCTGCACCGCGCCTACGCCGAGGAGCAGGGCACGCCGCCGGGCGGCCCGCTGGACAACCTGGCGATCATGCTGGAGATGGTCACCTACAACGACGGCCGGCTCCCCACCTGCCTCGCCTGAGCGGCGACGGGCCCCTCACCCCGGCCCTCAGCCCAGGATCTCGACACTCCAGCCGTGCCGGCGGCAGGCCAGGACCACGTCCTCGGGCGCCGGGCCGGTCACCAGCAGGCGCGCCGGGCGGCCCGGCCGCGGCGGGCCGACCTCCTCGCGCGCGAGCGCCCGCAGCGTCACCGGCGCCACGACGGCCAGCGCGGCGTCGTAGGTCTCGATCGCCCGCGGCAACCGCGCCGGGCCTGGCCGGGTGACCGCGACGAACGTGGCGCCGCTCAGCAGCGCCACGTCGATGAGGCCGACCCACGTCGCGGTGGGACAGCCGGTCGACACGCCGACCAGCACCTCGCCGCGCTCGATCGGAAGCGCCGCGGCGAGCCGGTCGAGGTGGGCGAGCCGGTCGGCGTGCGTGAGCCGCTCGCGCCCGGCGCCCTCGGCGGTGCCGCCGGCATCGCCGGCGGCACCGCCGGCCCCCCCGGATTCCGCGGCTCGCGCGGACTTCCCGGACGCCAGGCGCGGTTGGATCAAGGCGTGGTCACGCTCCGGGTCGATGCGCGGCGCCGGCCCGCCGCCCCTCAACAGCTCACCGAACGGCGTCGCGCCCGGAACGTCGCCGAAGGCGAAGACCTGGCGCACATACGACCGGTCGGTGGCGTCGAGCGCGAGCCCGCCCAGCGGCGGCGCGGTGATGAGCATCCGGGCTTGGTAGGCCGTGAGCACCGCGGCGAGCTCGTCGGCGGACGTGATGCCCGCCCGCGGTATCGGCATGGGCACGGCGCCCGCGGCGGTGAACGCGTGGACGGCGAGCGCCAGTTGCCGGGTGCAGGAGACGTACACGGCGGCGACGTCGCCGGTCCGCACGCCGCGCCGGGCCAGCCCGGCCGCCGCGGCCGGCACCACCGCCGCGAACTCGGCGTAGCTGAGCGCCCGGTCGTCCGCGGTGTCGATCAGCGCGGGCCGGTCGGCGCGCCCGGGGCCGCCCTCGGCGTGGCCGGCGACCGCGCCGAAGACGGCCGCGGTGACCGTCGACCCGGCAGGGACCGGCCCGGCGGCCGGTCCGGCGAACGGCTGGCGGCTTCCGTGCTGCATGCCGCGACCGTACGGCCGGTGCCGCCGCCGCCACATCCGAAGAAATGTGTAGGCCGATGTGTAGTCGCGTTCGCGGGTCTCCATGGCTCCCATTTCCGCTCCCCTCAGTCCGCCCGGGCCGCGCGGTCGGAGGCGGGGCCGGGGATCGGGATCACGGCGGCGTCCCGCACCGCCGGATGGGCCTCCGGCGTCGCCTGCGGATCGCCGGCGGGCCGCGTGCCCGGGGCCGGCATCCTGCCGACGATGTAGAGCCGTCCGTGCTCGTCGCCGAACGCGACGTCGCCCGTCGGCACCCACTCCGGCAGCGGCCGGGCGTCCGCGCGGGACCGGGCCGCTGCGGGCCCGCGGACCAGCAGCTCACCCGGCTGGTAGGCGGCCTGCTCGACGCCGGTGCCGGGACCGATGACGCGCCAGTCAACCCACGGGAGGCCCCGCCCGACGGAGTCGAGCGTCCCCTCCTGGGCCGCCCGCAGGTTGACGTGTGTGATGCCGGCGGCCTCCGCCAGCCCGTACGCCTGCCGCACCGGGCAGCCCAGCCGCCGCGCGCAGGCGCGGGCCGCCTCGGGGCGCAGCGGCGCACCGGTGGAGATGATCGAGCGCAGCGACCGCAGGTTGTGGCGGTCCACTTCGTGGTCGTGGGCGAGCATCTCGACGATGTCCGGAGTGCACAGCAGCAGGCTCACCCGCAGGTCCTGCAGCGTGCGCAGCAGGTCGAGCCGGCCCGTTCCCGATCTGGTCACCACCGCGGCGCCGGCGTGCAGCCCGACGTGCAGCACGGTCACCATGCCGGTCACGTCGGTCAGCGGGATCGTCGAGAGCGCCGTGTCGGCTCCGGAGATCAGCCCGGCGCCGACGAGCTGGAGGATGCCGGTCACCAGGTTCTGGTGGGTGAGCCGGACGCCCTTCGGCGGCCCGGTCGTGCCCAGGGTGTAGGGCACCAGCGCCACGTCGGCACGGGGGTCGGTCCCGGCCTCGACGGGCCGTCCGTCCCCCGAGAGCAGCTGCGAGAACGGCTCGGCGTCCGGCTCGGCGCCGAAGCACACGATCCGTTCCACCTGGGTGTCCCGCGCGGCCGCCAGCGCGATGTCGAGCAGCACCGGCCAGGTGATCACCCAGCGGGCGCCGCACTCGGACAGCTGCCGGGCCATCGCCTCGGCGGAGGTCGCCGGCCGGATCGGGGTCGGCGCCGCGCCGGCGGCCATCACCGCGTGCAGCGCGACCGCGATCTCGGGCACGTCGGGCAGGTGCACGCCTACCACGTCGCCGCGGCCGACGCCGGCGCGCCGCAGCCCGGACGCGGCCGACCACACGGCCTCGACCAGCTCCGCGTACGACAGGGTGCGGCCGGACGTGGCGTCGATCAGGGCCACCCGCGTGCCGCGCGGACGGTCGGCGAGCACCATCTGGGTGACGGTGGTCGCCGGCACCCGCGCCGCGTCGTCCCGGGTCGGCTCGATCATGCCTCGACGCTAGGTGCGCGGCGGCCCGCCGCACATGCGCCGACTTATGCAGCCGACGTCGTAATCATGACGCTCGGTGAAAGCCCCCCATGGCGTACATATCGGTGAACTCACCTACGAATCGGAGGTCGCCGCTCAGCCGAGGTCAGGGCCCTGGTTGACCGCCCAGGCGGCGATCTGGGCGCGCGAGACGAATCCCAGCTTCGTGAGGATGTTGGTCACGTGCCGGGCGACGGTGGCCGGGCTGATGACGAGCTCGTCGGCGATGCCCTTGTTGCTCAGCCCGCGTGCGATCAGCACCGCGATCTCGCGTTCCCGGGGCGTCAGCGTGCTCGGCGGGGTCACCGGGCCGGCCGTCGCCGAGACCGGCGCGACGACGTCCCGCGGCGGCGCGGGCGCGGGCGGTGCTGGCGGCGCCGTCAGATCGATCCGATCGTCGGCGGCGGGCCGCTGGGGCGGGACGATCGCCGGGCCCGGCGGCGCCAGGGCCAGGGCGATGGCGGCCTCCGGCGGGGTCTCGCGGCCGTCGCCCCACAGCTGGGCGACGACGTGCTCGCCGAGCCTCCGCCGGATCGGTGCCAGCATCCGCTCCTGGCGGGCGCCCGCGATCGGCGCCTGCCCGATGCTCTCGCGCAGCGCGGCCGCGGCGCCGCCCAGCCGTACGGCGGTATGCGGCTCCCCCTCCAATGCGAGCAGCTCGGCGAACGCCTCGAGGCCGCGGGCGACGCCCAGGCGCATGCCGTGGGCGCGGCTGCGCAGGAGGCTGTCGGTCAGCGCCCGGCGGGCCCGGACCGTGTCGCCCTGATCGAGGGCCACCCGGCCGATGCCGCTCAGGCACCGTGCGATCTCCGGTCCGGCGTCGATCATGCGCAGCCCCGGCAGCGCCTCCTCGTAGTAGGTGCGGGCCGCCGCGCCGTCGCCGCGCAGCCGGGCCAGCTGGCCGAGGCCGATGAGCCCCCGGCCGGCGCCCCACAGCTGACGGACCTCGCGCATCAGCCGCACGCCCGCCTCGTACGCCTGCTGCGCCTCCCGCAGCCTGCCCAGCACCGCCCGCAGCGCACCGCGGCTGATCAGCGCGAGCCCCTCGTTCCACCGGTCGCCCCCGGCACGCGCGATCGCGATCGCCTCGTCGAAGTGGGCGGCGGCCGAGTCGAACCGGCCCGCCCGCAGCTCCGTCTGGCCGATCAGGTCGAGCGCGGCCGCCGTCATGACGGTGTCGCCGGCGGCGCGGCACGGCTCGAGCCCCTCGGCGGCGCACCGCGCCGCCTTCTCGAAGTCACGGCGGCCGACGGCGAGCTGCGCCCGGCCGACCAGCGCGGCGCCCCACACCCCCGGCCGCACGCCGTCGCGGCCGTGGGCCAGGAACCGGTCGGTCCAGTGCTCGCACTCGGCGAAGTAGCCGCGCGGGATGCAGTACGTCCGCAGCGCCGTGCACAGCCGCAGGCCCGCGTCGACGTCGCCGTGCGCGAGCGACCACGCCAGCGCCGCCCGGACGTTGTCGAGCTCGGTGTCGTAGCGCCGGAACAGCCCGACCCGCGCCTCCCACGACGCCGGGCGCTCGGCCAGCGCGACCTTGGCGTCGTCCTCGGCCGTGGCGAGGACGACGTCGCGGTGCCGGCGGCCGAGATCGTCGGCCTCGCCGGCGTCCGCGAGCCGCCCGGTCGCGTACGCCCGGATGCTGTCCAGCATCCGGAACCTGGTCTCGCCCTCGACCTCCGGGCCTACGACGACCAGCGACTTGTCGACCAGCGCCGTGAGCAGGTCGAGCACGTCATCGGCCGGCAGCCCGCCGCCGGCCCCGTCCGCGGGCGCTGCGTCGGCGCAGACGCGTTCGGCCTGGTCGAGCGTCCACTCCCCGGCGAAGACCGACAACCGCCGGAACAGCACCCGCTCCGGCCGGTCCAACAGATCGTGGCTCCAGTCGATCGTGCCGCGCAGCGTCCGCTGCCGGGCCGGAGCCGTCCGGTCACCCACGCTGAGCAGGCGGAACCGGTCGCGCAGCAAGCGGGTGATCTCATCGACCGACAGCACGCGCGTCCGGGCGGCGGCGAGCTCGATCGCCAGCGGCACCCCGTCCAGGGCGCGGCACAGCTCCCCCACCGCCGCCGCGTTGCCGGCGTCGAGTGCGAAGGACGGCCGGGCCGAGGCGGCGCGGGCGACGAACAGCCGGACCGCCTCGTTGCGCCGCAACGCCTGGACCCCGTTCGACGGCCCTGGCCCGTCGGCGACCGGGGCGAGCGCGCCGGCCCCGCCCGCGCGGGCGGGGGTGGCCAGCGGCGGCACCCGCCAGACGTTCTCGCCCTGGACCCGCAGCGGCTCACGGCTGGTGGCCAGGATCCGCACCTGCGGGCAATCGGCGAGCAGCGTCTGGCAAAAGCGCGCGCAGGCGTCGATCAGATGCTCGCAGTTGTCGAGGACCAGCAGCATGTTCCGGCCGCGCAGCGCGCCGGCGAGCGTGTCGGACAGCGACCGCCCCGGCTCGTCGGTGATGCCCAGTGCCGCGGTGACGCGGCGGACGACCAGGTCGGAGTCGGCGCCGCGGCCTTGGCCCCCGGGGCCCCCGGGGCCCGCGGGGCCGCCGGTGCCGTTCGCCTCGGCGCCCGCCTCGGGGGCGAGCTCCCCGAGGCCCGCGAACCACACGCCGTCCGGGCAGCCGTCGGCGAGCGTGGCCGCGACGCGCAGCGCCAGCCGGGTCTTGCCGATGCCGCCCGGGCCGCACAGCGTCACCGCGCGCGTCGCGCCGAGCAGCTGCCGCAGCTCGGCGAGATCGCGTTCGCGGCCGATGAAGTCATTGGGCTCGGCGGGGAGGTTGTGAAGGGTGGTGTTCGCTGTCATTTCTCCGGGGAATGCCGACGTCCCATGTGGTCACCGCGAGTCTTACATCCGTGACATTGCGCCCGTACCCCATTGGCAGCAGGCGGCCACGGACTTGGGCGGGCCGAGCCCCGTCACCGGCAGCGTGTTCACTCGTACTGTACGATGCGCGAGTGTCCTCTATCCCGCCGGTCGGCCAGCGGATCCGGGAGGTCAGGCTGCAACGCGGCCTCACTCTGCGCGGATTGGCCCGCGCGGTGGGGGTGTCGGCCAGCCTCGTCTCCCAGATCGAGACGGGCAAGAGCCAGCCGTCGGTGAGCACGCTGTACGCGATCACCAAGGCGCTGGACATCTCCGTCGAGGACGTCTTCGACACCAACGGCGGCACCGGCGCGCTGCCCGCCGCCGCGACCATGCCGCCCGCCGCGGAGGCGGTGGCGGCGGACGCCGCCGCGGCGGCGCGCCCGCCCGCTCCCCGGGTGACCGCGGCGTCCGCGGGCACCGAGGGCGTCGCCCCTGATCCGGCGGGCGACGCGAGCCCCGAACCGACGTTCGGCACGCCGGCGGCGTCCGGAACGGCCGCCGAAGCCGAGGCCGACGCCGAGGTCCGCACGGAAGGCGCCGAACGCAGGGTGGGCCCGATCGTGCGCGCGGACCGCCGCGAGGTGCTCGAACTCGACTCCGGGGTGACCTGGGAACGGCTCGGCCGAGTGCCTGGCACGCCGGTGGACTTCCTGCTCGTCACCTACGCGCCCGGCGGCACGTCGTCGGGCACCGGGCTGCTGATGCGGCACTCGGGCGTCGAGTACGGCTACCTCCTCTCCGGCGAGTTGACGTTGACCTTGGGATTCGACGAGTACCGGCTGCGGCCGGGCGACGCGGTCTCCTTCCCGTCCACCACCCCGCATCGCTACCACAACGACGGCGACCAGCCCGCGGTCGGCGTGTGGTTCGTCGACGACTCGACCGCCGGCCTGCACTAGCGATGTGCGGGCCGGCGACCCCGGCACGTTAACCTTTGCTACACGCTCGTGCCGAACTGCCCGAGATTTGACCGTCCTGGTGTTCAGTAGGTATTGACGCGGACACTCGTCAGAAACTTAACTCGATGGCGGTCCCCCCGAAGGAGTGGTCAGCCATGGCTATCCGTACGTACGGACCGAACGCTGTCGACTGGGAGGAGCGGATCGACCTCGACCGCCTCCGCCGTGAGCGGCTGAACCGGTTGAAGGACGCGCTCGACCGGTCCGAGCTCGCCGCGGTCCTCGCGTTCGACTTCTCGAACATCCGGTACATGACCGCCACCCACATCGGCACCTGGGCGGTGGACAAGCTCATCCGCTTCGCGCTCCTGGTCAGAGGCGGCGAGCCGATCGTCTGGGACTTCGGGTCGGCGGCCAAGCACCACCAGCTCTACAACCCCTGGCTGGACGGCACACAGCGCGCCCGGGCCGGGATCTCCACGCTGCGCGGCGCCTTCCATCCCGAGGCGGGCATCGCCGCGGACGTGGCCCGCAAGGTGGCCGCCGAGATGCACGAGCACGGCGTCGCCGACGGGCCGCTGGGCATCGACGTCGCGGAGATGCCCGTACTGGCGGCGCTGCGCGATGAGGGCATCGACGTCGTCGACGGGCAGCAACTGTTCCTCGAGGCGCGCCGCATCAAGACGCCGGACGAGATCGGGCTGCTCACCCAGGCCTGCTCCATGGTCGACGCGGCCTACGAGGAGCTCTATGACTTCCTGCGGCCTGGCGTGCGCGAGAACGAGACCGTCGGCCTGGTCAGCAAGGTGCTGTACGACCTGGGCAGCGAGTATGTCGAGGGCGTCAACGCGATCTCCGGCGAACGGTGCTCGCCGCACCCGCACGTCTACAGCGACCGGATCATCCGCCCTGGAGATCCCGCCTTCTTCGACATCCTGCACAGCCATCTGGGCTACCGCACCTGTTACTACCGCTGTTTCGCGGTGGGCAGCGCGTCCCGCGCCATGCGCGACGCCTACGTCCGCTGCCGCGAGTACATGGACCAGGCGATCGCGCTGGTGAAGCCCGGCGCGACGACGGCCGACATCGTCTCGGTCTGGCCGCGCGCCGAGGAGTTCGGCTTCCCCGACGAGATGGCGGCGTTCGCGCTGCAGTACGGCCATGGCGTCGGGCTGTCGATCTGGGAGAAGCCGATCTTCAGCCGGCTCGTCTCGCTCGACCATCCGGAGACGCTCGAGGTGGGCATGGTGTTCGCGCTCGAGACGTACTGGCCCGGGTCCGACGGCTGGTCCGCGGCGCGGATCGAAGAAGAGGTCGTGGTCACGCCGACCGGCTGCGAAGTGATCACGAAGTTCCCGGCCGAGGAACTGCTCGTCGCGGGACGCAAGTACTGGACCGCGGGCGGCGCGCTCAGTACGCTGCGCGACTCCCAGTCTCATCTCAACACCGCGAACGGCTCGAAAGCAGCGAACAACGCGAATGGGGGAGGCCGATGAGCGACGGCGAGGAACTGCTCGCGCTGTATGAGCGGATGGTCCTCATCCGGCGCACCGAGAAGGCGGCGTACGACCTGTTCATGACGGGCCTGGTCAAGGGCACCACGCACCTGGCCGCCGGACAGGAGGGCGTGGCCGTCGGCGCGAGCGCCGCGCTGCGGCCCGACGACTACGTGTTCGCGACGTACCGCGGTCACCACCACGCCATGGCCAGGGGCGCCACCGCCGAGGAGTGCCTCGCCGAGCTGATGAGCAAGGCGACCGGCGTGTGCGGCGCCAAGGGCGGGTCGATGCACCTGACCAAGGCGTCGGCCGGGATGCTCGGGTCGTACGCGATCGTCGGCGCGCACCTGCCCATGGCGGTCGGCGCCGCCTGGTCGGCCAAGCTGCGCGACTCCGGGCAGGTCGCGGTGGCGTTCTTCGGCGACGGCGCCACGAACATCGGCGCGTTCCACGAGGCGCTCAACCTCGCGGCGGTCTGGAAGCTGCCGGTGCTGTTCGTCTGCGAGAACAACTTCTACATGGAGTACACCCCGATCAGCGAGGTCACGGCCGTGCCCAACCCGGCCGCCGACCGTGCGGTCGCCTACGGGCTGCCCAGCGAGATCATCGACGGCAACGACGTGCTCGTCGTCCGCGACGCGGTGACCAGGGCCGCGTGGCGGGCCCGCGAGGGCGAGGGCCCGACGGTGATCGAGGCGCACACCTACCGCCAGTACGGCCACAGCCGGGCCGACCCCGCCAAGTACCGGCCGGCCGAGGAGGTCGAGGAGTGGCTCAAGCGCGATCCGCTCAACATCGCGCGCGCCCGGCTCGAGAAGCTCGGCGTGGGGTCCGAGGCCATCGCCGCCGCCGACCAACGGGCCGGCCAGGTCGTGGAGGCGGCCGTCGACGCGGCGAAGAACGCGCCCGGCCCCGATCCCGCCCAGGCACTGACCGACGTGTGGGCCGACGGAGGCGCGGCATGGCGTACCTGACGCGGAGCCCGCAGCCGATGGGGAGGGGAAACGATCGTGACTGCTGATGCCGGCACGAAGGCCGAGACCAACGTGATCACCTACCGCGAGGCGGTCGCCGAGGGGATCGCGCGGGAGATGCGCCGTGACCCGACGGTCGTCTGCCTCGGCGAGGACATCGGCGCGGCGGAGGGCGTGTTCAAGACCACGGTCGGGCTGCACAAGGAGTTCGGCTCGCAGCGGGTGTGGGACACGCCGATCTCCGAGCAGGCCATCGTCGGCGCCGCGATGGGCGCGGCGATGACGGGCCTCCGCCCGGTGGCCGAGATCATGTTCAGCGACTTCCTCGCCTGTTGCTGGGACTACATCGCCAACGAGATCCCGAAGGTCCGCTACATGACCGGCGGCCAGGTGACGGTGCCGCTGGTGGTGCGGACGGCCAACGGCGGCGGGCTCGGCTTCGGCGCCCAGCACTCC
This sequence comes from Streptosporangiaceae bacterium, assembly GCA_035765195.1. Taxonomy (GTDB): domain Bacteria; phylum Actinomycetota; class Actinomycetes; order Streptosporangiales; family Streptosporangiaceae; genus CALAED01. The sequence goes on along the minus strand of DASTYC010000009.1, from coordinate 131,688 downwards.
CAGGCCGTCGAGAACTGGGCGCTCACGGTGCCCGGCCTGAAGATCGTGGCGCCCTCCAACCCGGCCGATGTCGTCGGGCTCATGGCCGCCGCGATCCGCAGCCCGGACCCGGTGGTGTTCTTCGAGCACAAGGGCCTGCTCGCGAGCAAGGGCGAGCGGCCGCCCGCCGATCATGTGATCGAGCTCGGCCGGGCGGCGGTGACGCGCCCCGGCGACGACGTGACGATCGTCGCGCTGGCCTCGACCGTGCCCACCGCGCTCGCCGCCGCCGACGAGCTTGCCCGCGATGGGGTGAGCGCCGAGGTCATCGACCTGCGCTGCCTGGTGCCGCTCGACATGACCACCGTGCTCGGCTCGCTGCGCCGCACGTCCCGGCTCGTCATCGTCGAAGAGAACCCCTACCAGGGCGGATGGGGCGGCACCGTCGCGTCGATCGTCGCCGACGAGGGCTTCGAGCTGCTCGACGGCCCCATCAAGCGGGTCGCCGCCGCGTGCGTCCCGCTGCCGTTCGCCGACGCGCTGGAGGAACAGGTTATTCCCACGGTCGCGGGGGTGACAGCGGCCGTACGCGCCCTCGCGGCGTACTGAACCAGCCAGAACACCGAAGAAAAGGTCCGATGCCATGAGCAAGATGCTTCTTCGGGGTGGACATGTTCTCACCATGGACCCCCAGCTCGGCGACCTGCAAAGCGCCGATGTCCTCATCGAGGACGACAAGATCTCCGCCGTCCGGCCCAACATCGAGGCGGACGCCGAGGTCGTCGACTGCACCGGCCGCATCGTCATCCCGGGCTTCGTCGACACCCACCGGCACACCTGGGAGGCCGCGATCCGCGGCTGTGCGCCCAACTCGACGCTCGACGACTACTTCGTCGAGGTGCTCGACACGTTCGCGCCGCTCTACCGGCCCGAGGACGTGTACGCGAGCAACCTCGCGGGCGCCCTGGAGTGCGTCAACGCGGGCATCACCACGCTCGTCGACTGGTCGCACATCAACAACACCCCCGAGCATCCCGACGCCGGTATCCGCGGCCTGCAGGAGGCCGGGATCCGCGCCCAGTACGCCTACGGCAGCGCCAACACCTCGCTGGCCGACTACTGGTTCGAGAGCAAGATCGTCATCCCGCGCGACGACGTGCAGCGCGTGCGCGAGACGTACTTCTCCTCCGACCAGGGCCTGCTCACCATGGCGCTGGCCACCCGCGGCACCGGGTTCTGCGTGGACGACGTCGTCCGCAGCGAATGGGGCATGGCGCGCGACCTCGACCTGCCCATCACCGTGCACGTGGGCATGGGCCGGATGGCCGGCCGGTTCGGCATGGTCAAGGCGCTGCACGACCTCGGCCTGCTGAACCAGCCCACGACGTTCGTGCACTGCTGCTACTTCAGCGACGAGGAATGGCAGCTGGTCGCCGACTCCGGCAACACGATCTCCATCGCCCCGCAGGTCGAGGTGCAGATGGGACACGGCTGGCCGCCGGTGCTGAAGGCCGTCGAGTACGGGCTGCGCCCCAGCCTGTCCATCGACGTGGTCACCACGGTGCCTGGCGACATGTTCACCCAGATCCGTGCCGCGTTCGGCGCCGAGCGCGCCCGGGTCAACGCGGTGTACTGGGAGAAGAACGAGCCGGCGCCCAAGACCATGCTCACCGCCAGGCAGATGCTCGAGATGGCCACCATCAACGGCGCGTACGTGGCCGGGCTGGAGAGCCGCACCGGCTCGCTGACCCCGGGCAAGCAGGCCGACGTGGTCGTGATCGACGCCACCGCGCTCAACATGGCGCCGGTGATCGACCCGGTCGCGGCGGTCACGCTGAGCGCGGACGTCTCCAACGTCGAGACCGTCATCATCGACGGCGTCGTCCGCAAGCGCGACGGCAAGCTGCTCGCCGACGAGTCCCGCGCCCGCGAGCTCGTCGAGACCTCCCGCGACCACCTGGTCGCCGAGGCCGCCCGCAGGCAGGCCGCCACCGCATGATGCGCCCCGCGGATCATGGCGTGCGCACGCCATGATCCGCGGCGGTTTCCCGATGAGTTCCGCGTGAGTCGCGTGAGTGAGGAGGAGAGGCGGCCGTGACGTCTCGGCATTTGGTGAACAGGGCGGCGGACCGTACGTTCGCCGCGCCGGCGGGCTGGGCGCGGGCCGCCAAGGGGTTCCGGCGGGCGGCGATCGTCGACGACTCGACGGAGGGCGCCGTGCACACCGGGTTCGGGATCTGCGAGCTCGATCCCGGCGGGTCGCTGCCCGCGCACGTGCACTCGTTCGAGCAGAGTTTCCACATGCTCGAAGGCGCGGCGGTGCTCGACACCTCCGACGGCTCGGTGCTGCTGAGCGCGGGCGACTACGGCCTCGTGCCGACCGGCATGCCGCACTCCTGGCGCAACACGGGCGACACAGTGGCCCGCTGGGCCGACATGCAGGCGCCCCAGCCGCGGTCAGGACACGGCGACGACACCTACGCCGTGCCCGCGACGCGGCGGTCCGACGCGGCGCCGCCGGACGTACGGGACCCGCGCACCCTGGCCTACGGCCACATCAGCCCGGACAACATGGACCCCGGCAAGCAGTCGCAGGACCTGCTCGCGGTGTCGGCGAGCATGCGCACGGCCCTGCTCGTCTACAGCGGGATCACCGTGAAGATGATGGTGGACAGCGACCTCGGGGCCCGGCTGTCGACGATGTTCATGGTGCAGTACGAGCCCGACGGCGTGGCCGGGCCGCACGATCATCCGCTCGAGGAGACGTATCTGATCCTCGAAGGTGCCACCGACGCGACGTTCGACGGGCAGACCTACCGCCTCGAGGCCGGGGACGCCGCGTGGGCGGGCGTCGGCTGCGTCCATTCGTTCGCGAACGCCGGGGACGGCCCGGTGCGCTGGCTGGAGACGCAGGCGCCGCAGCCGCCGTCGCGGCACTCCTACCGTTTTGCCCGTGATTGGGACTACCTGCAGGAGAAACTCTCATGACTGTGGTCATCGTCGGCGGCACGGCCGGCATCGGACGCGAACTCGCCGCCTTCTTCGCCAAGGCCGGCGACAGCGTCGTGCTGACCGGCCGCGACCCCGCCAGGGCCGAGAGCGTCGCCAAGGAGATCGGCGGCAACACCCGCGGGATCGCCTTCGATCTTTCCCGGCCGGAGGAGATCGGGCCCGCGCTGGCGGACGTCGACGACGTCGATCGGCTCGTGCTGTCGGCCATCGAGCGCGACCAGAACACCTGCACCGACTACTCCTACGCCGACGGCCTCCGGCTGGTGACGCAGAAGCTGGTCGGCTACACCGAGGTGGTGCACGCGCTGCGGCCCCGGCTCAGCCAGGACGCCTCGATCGTCATCTTCGGCGGCCGCGCCAAGGACCGGCCCTACCCCGGCTCGACGACGGTCTCGACCGTGAACGGCGGCGTGATGGGCCTGATCAACACGCTGGCCGTCGAGCTGGCGCCGATCAGGGTCAACGCGATCCATCCCGGCATCGTCGGCGACAGCCCGTATTGGAGCGGCAAGGCGCTCGACGCCGTGATCTCCCGCACGCCGACGGGCCGGCTCGCCACGATGCAGGACATCGTCGACGCCGTGATCTTCCTGCTCACCAACCCGTCGGTGAACGGCGTCAACCTCGACGTGGACGGCGGCTGGTGCCTGACCTGACGCCGGCCTGACCGGGCACCCGCGGGAATCCGCCCCGGGCCCCCGGGGTTGGACCGGACGTGCACGGCGAGTACAAGGTTCCCGGCGGCAAACTCGTCGTCGCCGATGTGACGGTCACCGGCGGCGTGCTGCGGGACGTCCGGATCAGCGGCGACTTCTTCCTGGAGCCCGACGACGCGTTGGACCGGATGAACGCGGCGCTGACCGGGCTGCCGGCCGCCCTCGACACGGCGCGGCTGACCGAACGGCTCACCGCGGCGCTCGGCCCCGACGTGGTCATGCTGGGCTTCTCGGCGCACGCCGTCGCGGTCGCCGTGCGGCGCGCGCTCGCCCGGGCGTCGGACTGGCGCGACCACGAGTGGCACCTGATCCGCGAAGGTCCGCAGCCGCCCGCCCTGCACATGGCGCTCGACGAGATCCTGGCGAACGACGTCGCCGCCGGGCGCCGCCCGCCGACGCTGCGCGTCTGGGAGTGGGCGGCGCCGAGCGTCGTGATCGGCAGCTTCCAGTCGCTGCGCAACGAGGTCGACGCGGCGGCGGCCCGGCGCCATGGCGTGACGATCGTGCGGCGGATCAGCGGCGGCGGCGCGATGTTCATCGAGCCGGGCAACACGATCACCTACTCGCTGTACGCTCCGCACTCCCTCGTCCAGGGCATGTCGTACGCGGACTCCTACGCCTTCCTCGACGACTGGGTGCTCGGCGCCCTCAACGAGGACCTCGGCGTGCGCGCGTGGTACCGGCCGCTGAACGACATCACCTCGGACGGCGGCAAGATCGCCGGGGCCGCGCAGAAACGCCTCAGCGCCGGCGCGGTGCTGCACCACGTCACGATGGCCTACGACATCGACGCCGCGAAGATGCTCGATGTGCTGCGCATCGGCCGGGAGAAGATCTCCGACAAGGGCATCGCCAGCGCGAACAAGCGCGTCGACCCGCTGCGCCGCCAGACCGGCCTGCCGCGCGAGGAGGTCATCGCGCGGATGATCGCCCACTTCCGCAAGCGCTACGGCCTGGTCGACGGCGCCCTGTCCCCCGCCGAGCTCCGCCGCGCCGAGGACTTGGCCGCCGCCAAGTTCGCCGACCCGGAGTGGACCGCTCGCATCCCGTAGGAGCCCCTGCCTGGCGGGAGTCACCCCGGTCGCCCGGCTGCCGGGCGGCGCGCGGCGCCGCCGAAGAACTCCGCCATGCGGACGACGCCACCCGCGGGCACCACGATGTAGCGCTCGTCCCAGGGCCCGTACAGCAGGCCGTGCACGAGCCCCCGGTCGCCCTCGATCTCCTCGTAGGCGAGGCCGAAGCGCCGCGCGGTCGCGCGGGCCAGCGCGCGGGCGCGCGCCAGCTCGTCGTCATCGGGGCCGGTCCGTACGAACGCCAGGCGCTTGTAGTGCTTGAGCATCGTGTCCATCAGGCGGTCGGCGCGGTCTCGGCCCCAGCGCGCGCGGACGGCGTCGTAGGCGGAAAAGGGCGTCGTCACTCCTGAGCCGACCCAGCCCTTGGTGAGGAAGTAGGTGCCGGGCTCCCGCTCGCGCTGTGCCTTGTAGGCGGCACGCGAGCCGAGGAACATGCCGATGCAGTCGTCGACGCGCGGCAGCACCAGCCGGCTGTGCGTGGCACGGAGCCCGACGGTCGCCTGACCGCACATCCCGTAGCCGAGCACGATCGTGTCGTACCCGCTCGACGCGTCGATGCGTTCTTGCAGCAGTCGCCGGAGCGAGCGCGGTCGTTCGTGCAGGCTCATCTCCAGGGTGTCCATCGCGACACCGCCGGGCAGCAGCGACCGCAGCTCCTCGACGAAGACCTGACAGGCGATGATCTTCGTCCGCGTCGTCGCCATCTCGACGCCACCTTCCGCCCAGCGCGCCCCGCCTCGTCCAGTGTCCGCCGTCCCCCGGTCGTCCGGCCAAGGGGCCGAAGGTCACGGATTACGCGAGCCAAGGACCCTGGCCGCCCGGTGCGGGGCAGCGGATTGTCGGTTTGGACGAGGCCGTTTCACCGCGGCCTCAAGGGAGAGACCATGCCGGTTGAGCTGTGCCGAGTCGACTTCGAGCCGATCGGCATGCGGGTCGACGTCCCGGCGGGGACCACCCTGCTGGAGGCCGCGCACGGGGCCGGGGTGGAGCTGGCCTCGGTCTGCGGCGGGCACGGCTGGTGCGGACGCTGCCGGGTCGCCATCCTGGCCGGCGACGCCGGTGCGCCCGCGGACGCCGACCGCCGTTACCTCTCCCCGGATGAGCTGGCTGCCGGGCGGCGCCTGGCCTGCCGTACGCACGTCGCCGTGGACACTCGGGTGCACGTGCCGCGAGCGTCCCTCGTCACCGGACAACGGCTGCAGATAGGCGGGGTCGCCCGCGACGTCGCGGTCGAGGCGGCGGTGCGCGGCTGGGAGGTGGAGACCGCTCCGCCGACCCTCACCGACCACCGGTCCGACGTCGACCGGGTGGCCGACGGCCTGCACACCGCCCATGGCCTGGGGCGGCTCACCGCGGAACCCGCCGTCGTGCGGCAGATCTCGCCGCTGGCACGTCGTACGGGCTGGCGGCTGGCGGCCTACGTCCGCGCGGCCGGCCTCCGTCCCGGGTCGGACCACTGGCGCGATCACGAGCTCGACCACGAGATCGTCGGGGTGGGGCCGCCCGGCCGCGGCCCCCTCGGCCTGGCCGTGGACCTCGGCACCACCAAGATCGCGGGTTATCTGGTCGACCTGGAGACCGGCGCGGAACTCGCCGCGGCCGGGGTGCCGAACCCGCAGATCGCCTACGGCGAGGACGTGATCGCCCGGCTCGCGTACGCCGCCCGCCAGGCGGGCGGAGCCGACCGCCTGGCCGGGGCGGCCCGTGCGGCGATCGACGACCTCGCGGGGTCGCTGGCCGAGGAGGCGGGCGCCGCCCGGGAGCAGATCGCCGAGGTGAGCGTCGTCGGCAACACCGCGATGCACCACCTGTTCCTGGGGCTGCCCACCCGCCAGCTCTCGATGTCCCCGTTCGTCGCGGCGACGGCCCGGCCACTGGACGTACGGGCCCGTGACCTCGGCCTCGACCTGGCGCCGGGGTGCCATGTCCAGCTGCCACCGTGCGTGAGCGGATTCGTGGGCGCCGACCACGTGGCCATGGTGCTGGCCACCGGCCTGGACCGGGCCGACCGCGTCGCGGTCGGTCTCGACATCGGGACCAACACCGAGATCGCGCTCTGCCGGCCCGGACGGCCGGCCCTGTCCTGCGCGTCCTGCGCGTCGGGACCGGCCTTCGAGGGCGCGCACATCCGCGACGGCATGAGGGCGGCGACCGGGGCGATCGAGGGCGTCCGGCTCACCGCGCGCGGGGCCGTGCTGCGCACGGTCCGCGACGCCCCGCCCGTGGGCATCTGTGGCTCCGGCATCGTCGAGGCGATCGCCGAGTTGCGCCGCGGCGGGCTGGTCGACGAGCGCGGCCGGCTGTGCCGGGACGCTCCCGGCGTACGCCTGGGCCGGGACGGCCCGGAGTTCCTGCTCGCGCCCGCCGCCGACACCGGAACCGGCAGGGACATCGTCGTCACCCAGGGAGATATCGAGGAGATCCAGCTGGCCAAGGGGGCCGTCCACGCCGGCGTCGGCGTGGTGCTCGAGGCCACCGGGACCGATCCGGCGGCGGTCGACGAAGTGATCGTCGCCGGCGCCTTCGGGACCTATCTCGACCTCGGCGGCGCCCGTGACATCGGGCTGCTACCCCGGCTTCCCCACGCCCGCTACCGCCAGGTGGGCAATGCCGCGGGCTCGGGCGCCAAGGCCGTGCTGCTGTCGCTGCAGGAACGCGACCGGGCCCGGCGCGTCGCGCTCGACGCCCGCTACATCGAGCTGACGACCTTCCCCGGGTTCCAGCGCCGCTTCGCTCACTCCATGTGGTTTCCCGCGGTCCGGGGCGCCGGAGATCACCGACCATCCGACGATCATCGCGACAGGGAATGAGTATGTTCCACATCATCGGCGAGAAGATCAACGGCACTCGCGAGCAGGTCCACGAGGCCATCGTCGGCCGTGACGCGGCCCAGATCCGGTCGCTGGCCGCCAGGCAGGTCGAGGCGGGCGCGCACTGGATCGACGTGAACGCCGGTACGCGCCCCGACCGAGAGCCCGACGACCTCAGGTGGCTCGTGGAGACGGTCCAGTCGGCCGTCGATGTCCCGCTGTGCCTGGACAGCGCCAATCCCGCGGCGCTGGCGGCCGCGCTGGCGGTCACCCGTGACGTCCCTCTCATCAACTCCATCACCGGGGAGGCGCGCAGGCTGGACGGGGTGCTGCCGCTGGCCCGCGATCACGGCTGTCCGCTCATCGCGCTGGCGCTCGACGACTCCGGCATTCCGACGGGCACGAAGGAGCGCCTGGCGGTGATCGGACATCTGCTGGCGGCGACCCGCGCGGCGGGCATCCCCGACGAGCGGGTCTTCATCGACCCCTTGGTCATGGCCGTCGCGACGAGCCGGGGGGCGGGGCTGATCGCCCTCGACACGATCACCGCGGTGCGGGCGGACTTCTCACGGGTGCACATCACCGTGGGCCTGAGCAACGTCTCCTTCGGCCTGCCCGCACGCCGGCTGGTGAACCGCACCTTCCTCACGCTCGCCGTCGCGGCGGGACTGGACACCGCGATCCTCGACCCGCTCGATCGCGAGCTCACGGCGACGCTGCGGGCCACGGAAGTGCTGCTGGGCCGCGACCGGCACTGCCTGGCCTACACCCGGGCCTACCGGTCCGGGCTGCTCGACCCGTTCACACCGGCCGCATCGTCGGCCAAGTCGGTCACGTCATAGGAGGTGACAGCCATGTCCGACGCACTCGTCGAGGCCATCGCCGACATGCGCGACGAGGAGGCGATCAGCCTGGCGCAGCGGCTTCTCGACGGCGGCACGCCTCCGCTCGACGTGCTCGAGGACTGCCGGGCGGCCATGACCATCGTGGGCAGGCGCTTTGAGGACAGGGAGTACTTCATCCCCGAGCTCATCTTGGCCGGCGAGACCCTGCGATCCATCTCCGAGATCGTCAAGCCCCGGCTGACCGGCTCCGGGCGGGGCGCCAAGAGCGGCAGGATCGTGCTCGGCACCGTACAGGGCGACATCCACGACATCGGCAAGGACATCGTCTCCTTCATGCTCGACGTCAACGGCTTCGAGGTGTTCGACCTTGGCGTGGACGTGCCTCCTGAGTCCTTCGTCGAGAGCGTGCGCGAGACCCGCTCCGGGATCGTGGCGCTGAGCGGGTTCCTCACCCTGTCGTTCGACTCGATGAGGGAGACGGTCGACGCGCTGGAGAAGGCAGGCCTGCGCGCCGGCGTGAAGGTCATGATCGGCGGCGGGACCGTGGACGACAACGTCCGTGAGTACGCCCGCGCCGACGCCTACGGAGCCACCGCGACGGACGCGGTGAACCTGGCCAGGCGATGGACCGCGGAAGCGGCGGGGAAGGCGCCCGCCCAGCCGGCCACGGCGAGGACGAAGGAAACGGCGAAATGAGCAGCGACATCACGGCGATGCCCGCGCCGGCGGCGGACGCCGGCAAGTCCCCCGAACGGCTCCTGGCGGAGCGGACACGCCGGCTCGAGGACGCCTACGCGCTGCGGCGGCCCGACCGGATACCGATCTTCATGGGGGCCAGCTACTTCCTCGCGCAGTGGGGCGGCATCACCCACCAGCGGCTCCTGGAAGACCACGACATGCGGCAGCGACTGCTGGAGCGGGCGGCCCTGCACTTCCAGCCCGACAGCATCTTCGGAGTGTTCAACGATCCCGGTGCGGCGCTCGCCCTCGGTGACCGGATGACCAAGTGGCCCGGCCACGGACTCCCGGCCACCGGGTCGTTCCAATTCGCCGAGCACGAGTTCATGACCGCGGACGACTACGACGCCTTCCTGCGGGACCCGTCGGACTGGGCCGTCCGGTCCTATCTCCCCCGAGCCTTCGAAAAGCTCGAGGGACTGGCCCTGCTGCCGCCGCTCGCGATGGCCGCCTTCGGCACCTACAACCTGCTCAACCTCGGGGTGCTGGCCTCGCCGCCGGTCGCCACCGCGCTCCAGGCCATCGTCGCCGCGGGCGAGGAGCAGGCCGCGGCCGACGCGCGGATGGCCGAGTCCATGCGCCGCCTCGCGGAACTCGGCTTCGCCCCGCCGCCGCTCGCCGGCGCCTTGATCGAGGCGCCGTTCGACTTCATGTCGGACACGCTGCGCGGCATGCGCGGGATCATGCTCGACATCATGCGGCGGCCCGAGCAACTGCTGGCGGCCGAACAACGGGTACTGGACTACCAGATCGAGCACGCCGTCGCCTTCGCCGGCGCCACCGGCCTGCGCCGTGCCTTCATCCCGCTGCACCGCGGCTCGGACGGCTTCATGTCGTTGGCGCACTTCGAGCGGTTCTACTGGCCCCAGCTGAAGGAGATGTTGCTGCGTCTCGTCGCGGCCGACATCACGCCGGTCGTGTTCTACGAGGGCGTGTGGAACGAACGGCTCGGCTACCTGGCCGAACTGCCGCGGGGCAAGACCATCGGCTATTTCCAGGGCGGCGACATCGTCAAGATCAAACAGGTCCTGGGCGGGACGATGTGCATCATGGGCGGAATGCGCAACTCGCTGCTCCAGACCGGCACCGTCGAAGCGGTCCGCGAGACGACCCGGAAGGTCTGTGAGGTGGCCGGCGACGGCGGCGGATTCGTCATGACCACCGGGATCGGCGAAATGGAGGGCTGCCGCACCGAACTCGTCGAGGCGTGGGTGCGGGCGACGCACGAGTTCGGGGGCGGCTGACGTGCGAACCCCGCCGGCGCGGGGGCGTGACCACACCGCGGCCGCCCATGAGGAGGGCGATCGCCCGGCGCGCCGCATCGGGCTCGACGCCGGGGGGACGTCTTAGGACCGGTCTGATCCTTCTCCGCCGGACGGATCAGGTTCCGGCGGGGTGACGCCGAGGTCCTTGGCCTCCTCCGACAGTTCGCGGGCGGCGCCGGTGGAGACGGTCTGGAGTTCCTGGGCGAGCTGTTGGAGTTCGGTGCCGCCGGCCATCAGCGCGGTGAGCTCGTCGTGGCCGATCTCGCGCTTGGCGTGGTAGCCGACGCCGCGGCCGCGGTTGAGGATCAAGAAGCGGTCGCCGACCGGGTAGGCGTGGTGCGGGTTGTGGGTGATGAAGACGACGCCGAGCCCGCGCTCGCGCGCCTGCACGATGTAGCGGAGCACGACGCCGGCCTGCTTGACGCCGAGCGCGGCGGTCGGCTCGTCGAGGATGAGCACCTTGGCGCCGAAGTAGACGGCACGGGCGATGGCGACGCACTGGCGCTCGCCGCCCGACAACGTGCCGATCGGCTGATCGACGTCGCGCAGGTCGATGCCCATCTCCAGCAGCTCGGACTTGGTCGTGCGGCGCATGAAGCCGACATCGAGGCGGCCGGGGCCGCGGCGGCGTTCGGAGCCGAGGAAGAAGTTGCGCCACACCGGCATCAGCGGGACGACCGCGAGATCCTGGTAGACGGTGGCGATGCCGCGGCCCAGCGCGTCGCGCGGCGAGCCGAACGACACCGGCTCGCCGTCCACCTCGAACGAGCCCTCGTCGGGGCGGTGCACCCCAGAGATGATCTTGATGAGGGTGGACTTGCCCGCGCCGTTGTCGCCGAGCACGCAGGTCACCTCGCCGCCGAAGACCGACAGCGAGACGCCGTGCAGCGCGATGACGTTGCCGTACCGCTTCCCGACGTCGGTGAGCTTGATCAGCGGGGTGGGGTCGGTCATGTCGCCTGCTCCGCTCGTCTGCGGACGACCAGGTTCACGATCGTGGCGATGAGCAGCAGCACGCCGAGGAAGAAGTAGAACCAGTCGGGATTCCAGCCGGCGTAGACGATGCCCTTGTTGGCCATGCCGTAGATGAACGCCCCGATGGCGGCGCCGATCGCCGAGCCGTACCCGCCGGTGAGCAGGCAGCCGCCGATCACGGCGCAGATGATGTAGCCGAACTCGTTGCCGACGCCCTCGCCCGACTGCACGGAGGGGAAGGCGAACAGCAGGTGCATCCCGGAGAACCACGCGGCGAAGGCCACGCCCATGAACAGCCCGATCTTCGTGCGGGTCACCGGCACCCCGACGGCGCGGGCGCTCGGCGCCGCGCCGCCCACCGCGAAGATCCAGTTGCCCACCCGGGTGCGGAGCAGCAGCCACGTCGCGACCGCGATGAAGGCCAGCCACCAAAAGACCGTGACGTAGATGTTCACCCCGAAGATCTCGGGCTGCGCGGCGAAGACCGCCTTGGCCTGCGCGAATCCGTCCATGTCGGCGACCGAGTTGGTGGCCACGTCGCCGGTGACGGCCTTGGTCACGCCCAGGTTGAGCCCGCGCAGCATGAAGAAGGTGCCCAGCGTGACGATGAAGCTGGGCAGCCCGGTCTTGACGTACAGCAGGCCGTTGAGGAACCCGATCCCCAGCGTGACCACCAGCGAGATCACCACGCCCGCCCACAGGTTCAGCGTCAGCTGGTAGCTCACCAGCGCCGCCACCAGGGACGCGCTGGTGACCATGACGCCGGCGGACAGGTCGAACTCGCCGCCGATCATGAGCAGCGCCACCGCCACCGCCATGATCCCGAACGTCGAACTCGAGTAGAGGACGGTCGCGAACGAACTCGTCCGCAGGAAGGTGTCGGCGGTCACGGAGAAGAAGACGAACAGCGCGATCGCCCCGATGAGCGCCCCGAGCTCGGGGCGCCCGAGGGCCTGGCGGAGCGGCGAGCGGGCCGCGACCCGCTCGTCGGCGGCCGCGCCGCCGGACGGACCGCCCGGGGCGCCGCCGGCGGCGTCCCCGGCCAGGTCGATGATCTGCGGCATGGTCAGCGGGTTCCCGCGTCGGCGAACCGCTCGATCGAGGTCGCCGTGGTCTTGTCGACGATCGCCGGCCCGGTCGAGACCGGCTGCCCGCCGCCCAGGATGTTGCCGTTGCGCTTGTAGAGCCACAGCTCGTCCACGGCCTCATACCCCTGCAGGTAGGGCTGCTGGTCGATGGCGAACTGGATCCGGCCGTCCTTGAGCGCGGCGATCAGCTGCTTGTTCATGTCGAACGTGGCGATCTTGGCGTTGCTGCCGGCGTCCTTGGCGGCGTCCGTCGCGGTCAGGGCGACGTCGGCGTTGAGCGCGAGGACGCCGTCGACGCTCTTGTCGGACTGCAGCTTCGCGGTGACGGACGACTTGACCTGCGGCATGTTCGTGCCCTGCACGTTGAGGTTCTCCAGCTGCCCGGAGAAGGTCTTCCGCGCGCCAGCGCAGCGCGCCTCGAGCCCGACGTTGCCCTGCTCGTGGATGACGCAGATGGCCTTCTTCGCGCCGATCTTGGTCAGCTGCTCGCCCGCCGCCCGGCCGGCGATGGTCTCGTCCTGGCCGAAGTGCACCAGCGCGCCGAACCTGGCGGACTCCTCGGCCCCGGAGTTGATGGTGACCACCGGGATCTGGGCCCGCACCGCCCTGGCGACGACGTCCTTCATCGCGTCGGGCTTGGCGAGCGTGACGATGATGCCGTCGACCTTCTGGTCGATCGCCGCCTGCACGAGCTGGGCCTGCTTGCCGCCCTCGGGGTCGGCGGAGTAGAGGAACTCGACGTTGTCCTTGGCCGCGGCGGCGCGCGCGCCCTTTTGCACGATGTCCCAGAACGTGTCCCCCGCCCCCGAGTGAGTGATCATGGCGATCTTCAGCCGGGGGCCCGCGGCGGCGCCGCCAGCGGCCGCCTGGCTCTGCTCGTCCTCGGCCTTCTTGCCGCCCGAGCCGCTGCACGCGCTGAGCGCGCCGACCGCGAGCAACCCGGTCACGGCCGCGGCCGCCAGCGCACCACGACGTCTCGGGTTAGGGAATCGCTTCATCGCGGGTCCTCCTTAAGGGGGTGAGCGGGATGACCCTAACGGGACCAGGAACTCGAATGGGTCACAGCTTGTGTAAGTTGTCACAGATTGTCACAGGTATGGGCGCTGGGCTTGCTTGTCCTTCTCGTACCTGGCGCGGGCCTCGCGGGTCGACTCCAGGGTCGAGGCGGCCGCGACCGGCACGTCCCACCAGGCGTCGCCGTCCGGGCTCGGCGCCAGGGGGTCGGTCTCCACGTGCACGACGGTCGTACGGTCCGCGGCGCGGGCCCGGCGCAGCGCCGCGCGGAACTCCGCCACCGTGCCGGCGCGGAGCACGTCGGCGCCCAGGCTCGCGGCGTTGGCGGCGAGGTCGACCGGCAGCACCTCGCCGTCGAGGGCGCCCGAGGCGGTGCGGAACCGGTAGCTCGTGCCGAACCGCCGCGCCCCCACCGACTCCGACAGGTTGCCGATCGAGGCGAACCCGTGGTTCTGCACGAGCACCACGACCAGCTTGACGCCCTCCTGCACGGCGGTCACCAGCTCCTGCGCCATCATGAGGTACGACCCGTCGCCCACCAGCACCGTCACCTCGCGCGACGGATCGGCCAGCTTGGCGCCCAGGCCGCCGGCGATCTCATAGCCCATGCAGGAGTAGCCGTACTCGACGTGGTAGCTCTTCTCGTCGCGGGGCCGCCACAACTTGTGCAGGTCGCCCGGCATCGAGCCGGCCGCGCACACCACGACGTCGCGCGGCCCCGACTCGGCCACGACGACGCCGATGATCTCGGCCTGGGCGGGCAGCGGCCGGTGCCCCTGGGCGAAGGCCCGGTCCACGACGGCGTTCCACTGGGCGACGAGGCGCCTGGTCTCGTCGCGGTAGGCCGCCGGCACCGACCAGCCGGCGAGCGCGCCGCGCAGCGCGGCGAGGCCGGCCCGCGCGTCCGCGGTCAGCGCCACGCCCGTGCGGCCCGCCGCGTGCTTGGCCGCGTCGAAGCCCGCCACGTTGAGGTTGACGAACCGTACGGCCGGGTTCGCGAACAGGCTGCGGGAGGCCGTGGTGAAGTCGCTGTAGCGGGTGCCGACGCCGAGCACGACGTCGGCCGCGCGTGCCAGCATGTTCGCCGCCGTGCCGCCGGTCACGCCGATCGCGCCGGCCGCGCTGTCGTGGTCCCAGGGCAGCGCGCCGCGACCGGCCTGCGTCTCGCCGACCGGAACACCTGTCTCCTCGGCCAGCGCGCGCAACTCCCCCGTCGCCCGGGAGTAGATGACGCCGCCGCCCGCGACGATCAGCGGCCGCCGCGCGCCGCGCAGCAGCTCGGCCGCCCGCGCCAGCGCGGCCGGCTCGGGCACCGGCCGGGGCACGTGCCACAGCCGCTCGGCGAACAGCTCGGCGGGCCAGTCGTACGCCTCGGCCTGCACGTCCTGCGGGAGCGCCAGGGTGACGGCGCCGGTCTCGGCCGGGTCGGTGAGCACCCGCATCGCGGCCAGCAGCGCGGCGGGCAGCTGCTCGGGCCGGTTGATCCGGTCCCAGTACCGGGACACCGGCTTGAAGGCGTCGTTGACCGAGATGTCGTACGAACGGGGATCTTCCAGCTCCTGCAGGACGGGGTCGGCGACCCGGGTGGCGAACGTGTCGCCCGGCAGCAGCAGCACCGGGATCCGGTTGATCGTGGCGAGGGCGGCCCCGGTCACCATGTTGGTCGCGCCCGGCCCGATCGACGTCGTGCAGGCGAAGGTCTGCAGCCGGTCGCGCATCCGCGCGTACCCGACCGCGGTGTGCACCATCGCCTGCTCGTTGCGCGCCTGGTGGTAGGTCAGCTCGGCGGCGTACTCCAGCAGCGCCTGCCCGAGGCCGGCGACGTTGCCGTGCCCGAAGATGCCGAAGCAGCCGGCGAAGAAGCGCTGCCGCGCGCCGTCGCGCTCCGACCACTGGTTGACGAGGAACCGGACGATCGCCTGTCCGACCGTCAGCCGTACGGTTGTCATCGGTCCTCCAGCGTCCGCGGCCCGGTGTCTCAGGCGGACGTCATCGGCAGCCGAGGGTCGACCGGCTGCCTCCGCCACGTGTCGCGTACCCAGGCGTGCGCGGGATCGTCGCAGATCAGCCAGGCCCGCTCCGCCGACGGACCCGCCATCACGTTCAGGTAGTAGAGGTCGTACCCGGGCACCGCCATCGACGGGCCGTGCCAGCCGTGCGGGATGAGCACGGTGTCGCCGGTGCGGACCTCGGCCAGGATGTCGATCGGACGCTCGGCCGTCCCGTAGACACGCTGATAGGCCATGCCCCGATCGTCGGAGACCTCGAAGTAGTAGATCTCCTCCAGGACCGACTCGCCGGGCCGCTCCTCGTCGTGCTTGTGCGGCGGGTACGACGACCAGTTGCCGCCGGGGGTGAGCACCTCGCAGGCGATCAGCTTGTCGGCCTCGAACGCCTCGGGGGTGCAGAAGTTGTTCACCTGGCGGCTCGCCCGGCCGGCGCCGCGCAGCTCGACGGGCACGTCCTCGGCCCGGCCGTAACGCGCCGGCAGGCGGCGGTCGCAGCGCGCGGCGGGCAGCGCGAACCGGCCCACCCCGGTGATCGTGACGCGGGCGTCGCGCGGCAGGTAGGCGAAGTCGGTGACCCGGTTGAACACGCTGGTCCGGCCGTGGATTTCGAACCGCCGCCCCGCGCAGGCGACCTGGCAGGAGCCGGCGAGCGGCAGGACCAGCATCTCGGCCTCGCCCGTCTCGAACTCGCGCTCGTCCCCGGGCGCGAGTTCGAGCACGCGCAGTGAGCAGTGATCCATCGTCACGTCGGTCACGAAGTCCGTCGTCGCGTCGCGCGGGGCCGAGCGGGTTCCGGCCGCGCGCGCCGCACGCTCGGTCATGGGAACACCCTTTCCAGGTAGTCGATGCCGGCGCGGACCGCGTCGCATGGGCGGGTGCGCGGTGGCGGCTCGGCCTCGACGACGGTGTCCTGCTCCAGGACGTACCACCCGTCGTACCCCGCCTCGGCCAGGATCTCGACGATGGCGGCGATGTCGATGGCGCCGGCGCCGAGCGGGCGGTACAGGCCGGCGCGCACGGCCTCGGTGTAGGTCAGCTCCCCGCGCCGGACCCGTCCGGCCAGGTCAGCGTCGACGTCCTTGAGATGGGTGTGCGCGATCCGGCCCGGCGCGCGCCGGGCGAGGTCGAGCGGGTCCGTGCCGCCGATGAACAGATGGCCCGTATCCAGACATAGCGGGATCTGAGACCCGGCCAGGACGCGGTCGACCTCCTCGCCGCGCTCGATGAGCGTGCCGACGTGCGGATGCAGCGTGGCCCATACGCCCCGGCCGGCCGCGTGGGCGGCGAGCCGGTCGAGGTTGCCGAGCAGCGTCGCCCAGCCCTCGTCGTCAAGGGCGGGCCGCGCGTCATAACCGTCCCGCCCGGTCGCGGCCGCGAGCACGAGCATGTCCGCGTCACCGAAGGCGGCGAGCGCCCGCCGCACCTCGGGCAGCGGGTCGCGGGCCGGATCGTGCAACACCACGGGCACGAACCCGCCGACGGCCCGCAGGCCGTGCGCCGCGAGCAACGCCGCGCGCGCATCGGGATCGGCGGGCAGGAAGCCCGCGGGGCCGAACTCGGTCGCGGTCAGGCCGAGCGCCCGCATCTCGGCGAGCACCCGGTCGGCGGCCATCTGATGTCCCCAGCCCGGCACCTCGCACACGCCCCACGAGATAGGCGCGCCCGCGATCCGCGGTCGCGCTGCCCGCCTCACGACAGGGCCCGTTCGTGATCGTGCCGGGCGCGGGACGCGCCGGGATGGCGGAGGCGGGCACGGCTCGGCATGGAGGGATCACCCGGACTTCTTGACCTCGTCGATGTGGACGGCACGGCCGAGCCGACGCGATCGCTCGCACGCCTCGGCGGCGTAGCAGGCTTCGAGCGCGTCCTCGACCGGGCAGCGGTTGTCGCCGCGGCCCGCGGCCAGCTCGACGAATGCCCGCAGCTCGGCGGCGTAGGCCGCGGCGAAGCGATCGAAGAACCCGCTGTAGGGCCGGGCGGGGGCGCGCCCGTCGGTCCGGGTCAGCGGCGTCCTGTCGTCGAGACCGGCGACGATGCTGTCCTTGGCGCCCAGGACCTCGAGCCGTACGTCATAGCCCGCCGCGTTGTAGCGGGTCGCGGACGCGACGGCGATCGTGCCGTCGTCGAGCGTCAGCACGCCGGTGCCGGTGTCGACATCGGCGCACTCGCGGAAGATGTCGTCGCCGCGGTTGGCGCCGACGGCGACGACCTGGACGACGTCGCGGCCGGTGACGAAGCGGATGGCGTCGATGTCGTGGATCACGCAGTCGCGGAACAGGCCGCCCGAGCCCGGCAGGTACTCTCGCGGCGGCGGTGCGGGGTCCAGGGTGCAGGACCGGATGGTGTGCAGCCACCCCAGCCGCCCGGCCGCGACCGCGTCGCGCGCCGTGATGTGACCGGCGTCGAAGCGGCGCTGGAAACCGACCTGCACTGAGATGCCGGCGGCGCGGACCCGCTCGATCACCTCGATCGTGCCGGCGACGTCGGACGCGATCGGCTTCTCGCAGAAGACGGGCACCCGTGCCGCCGCGCCGCGGATGACGAGACCGGCGTGCGCGTCGGTCGCCGCGGCCACGACCAGGGCGTCGAGACCGGCCGCGAACAGGTCGTCCACCGAGTCCACCGCCGCCGCCCCGCCCACCTGGGCCGCCACGGCGCGGGCCCGCGCGGGATCGGCGTCGGCGATCACGAGGGACTCGACCCGTGGCAACGCGCGCAACGTGCCGGCGTGCCGCGCCCCGATGCGCCCCGCTCCGGCGAGGCCAATCCTCATCAGCACCTCCCAGCGCGCCGCTTGGTGGTCACCCTCACGGCCGCCGCGGACCTTGAGACCACGCTGGCTGGAACGTTCCATCAGGTCAATAGCAAGACCTGTTGTGGTCGCATGGATTTCGCGACCGCGAGCCCAGTATCTTTGACTAAGTCAAAGAAATACTTGAGGCAGGCAATGAAAGACGTCATCGCCCGCGTGCGCGCGTTCAACCGCTTCTACACCAACGTCATCGGCGTGCTCAGCGAGGGCCTGCTCGACTCGCCGTACTCGCTGACCGAAGCCAGGCTGATCTTCGAGCTGGCGCAACGGGACTCGACCGAGGTCGCCGCGCTGCGCCACGATCTGGCCATCGACGCCGGCTACTTGAGCCGGCTGCTCGCCAAGTTCGAGACCGACGGGCTGATCACCCGCGCGCGGTCGGCGACCGACGGCCGCCGTCAGGTCATCCGGCTCACCCCCGCCGGCCGGGCGGTCTACGACACGCTCGACGAGCGTTCGGCCGGCGAGGTGCGCGGGCTGCTCACGCCGCTGACCGACGAACGGCGACGCCGCCTCGTCGCGGCGATGGACACGATCGAAGAGGTGCTGGCGGGGCCCCGCCGCCCCCGGGCGTACGTGCTGCGCCCGCCGCGCCCGGGCGACTTCGGCTGGGTGGTCCATCGGCATGGCGTGCTCTACGCGCAGGAGTACGGCTGGGATGCGACGTTCGAGGCGCTGGTGGCCAGGGTCGTCGCCGGCTACATCGACGAGCACGACGCGCGCCGGGAGAACGCCTGGATCGCCGAGGTCGCCGGCGAGCCGGTCGGGTGCGTGTTCTGCGTGCGCAGGGACGACACGACCGCGCAACTGCGCCTGCTGCTCGTCGAGCCGTCCTGCCGGGGGACCGGCATCGGCACCCGCCTGGTCGACGAGTGCCTTACGTTCGCGCGGCTCGCCGGATACAAGTCGATCATGTTGTGGACCAACGACGTGCTGGGCGACGCCAGACGCGTCTACGAACGAGCCGGGTTCCGGCTGGCCGAGCAGGGCGCGCACCACAGCTTCGGCCATGATCTCGTCGAGCAGATCTGGCGGCGCGACCTATGACTGACACCGGTCCGCGGCCGAAGTGCCGACCACGGACCGGTGCACGCAGCGGTCAGTTTCTGATCTGGTCAGAATCTGTGGTTGAGAGCCGGCTGATTCGCCGGCCGCCGATCATCGGCGAGCGGATGGGTTCGTGGCCGCGCCACCTCCTTCCCGTGCGGTCGAGGGAGAGCCGACGGTCACGGTGGCCGAGCGCCGCCGCCCCACCGTGGTGAGCGCGACACCGGCGGCCAGCACCATGCCCGCGAGCGTGCCGATGAGCCCGAGCGGCACTCCCGTGCGCGGCAGCAGACCGCTGCCGTGCTCACCGGCGGCCGGATGCGCCGCGACGCTCACCTCGGCGGACGCCGGCACCATCGCGTGGACCGCCTTCCCGGCGTGCGCCGCATGCCCCGGCTGGTGACCGGGCTGCTGCCACGGCTGGTGGCCGGGCTGATGACCGGGCTGATGACCGGGCTGTTGCCCCGGCTGGTGGCCCGGGTACTGCCCCGGCGGCTGACCGGGCTTGCCCGGGTGTCCCGGGTAGCCGGGATGGCCGGGCGGGACGTGATCTCTGGATGCGGTCCCGCACCTCGCGGCGGCGTTGCCGATCGCGTTGCCGCATACGGTCACCGGCAGGCCGACGGGAGCCAGCACCTGGTTGCCGCCGAGAATGCTTCCGGCACCCGAGGTGCGAGCCGCGTACCTGCCGCCGGACGAGCCCTTCGCCGTGAAGGCGCAGCCTGCCTTGGCCCGGCCCAAGAGCCCGACCGAGTTGCCGCATACCGTGACCGGGGCGGTGATCGGCGCGACGATCTGGTTGCCGCCCGCGATGGAGTGCCGGCCGGACGACCGGATCTCGCGGTCACCGCCGCGATCATGGTGGTCGTGCCGCCGCGCCATCGAGCGTGAGGCGCCGTGGCCGCGGTACGGGTCGTGCCCCACGGACTCATGGCAGCCGGCGCGCGCGGTGCCCAGGACGGCGATCGCGTTGCCGCACAGCCCGAGCGACGCCGTGATCGGCGCGACGATCTGGTTGCCGCCCGCGATGGAGTGCCGGCCGGACGTGGTCGCCCGGGATACCCGGCCGTGCGAGCCTCCGTGTCGCACGGCCGGGTTCCCCCCGGCGGAGCCGGCCTTGGCGTGGCCGAGCACGCCCACGGCGTTGCCGAAGATGTCGACGGGTATCTCGATGGGGACCAAGGCCTGGTTCCCCGCGAGAATGCCGCCGTCGCCGTGTGTATCGGCGCTCGCCACACCGCCGGTGGCCGCACCGCCGGCGGCCAGGACGAGGCCGGCCAGCGCCGTCAGCGCCGAGACCCGGACGGCGCCCGTCACGAGTGTTCGTCTGTTCATCAAAGTTCCCGCTCTCTTTGCCGATTTCGATGCCGGCCGCCGCCGGCCCGGTGATGTCCGGACCTGGTCGGCGGTGACCGGGGCCGCTGGGTCGCGGTCATGGACCACTCCTTCCTGGTTGTCGAGGCAGGGCTGGATCGCGCGCCCGGTCGTGGGCGCGCGCGGGACGCTACGAGGGGGGCGGCTAG
This sequence comes from Streptosporangiaceae bacterium, assembly GCA_035765195.1. GTDB lineage: Bacteria > Actinomycetota > Actinomycetes > Streptosporangiales > Streptosporangiaceae > CALAED01. The sequence continues at coordinate 110,782 of DASTYC010000009.1, read as the reverse complement.
GGCAGCACTCCCGGACTCATCGGGCGGGGGCGCCGGCCCGGCCGCGGCCGGGCCGGGCCGGCGACGCCACCCGAAAGCGCCGCCGGCCCAGCGGAGTGGGGCGCCGAAGCCATGGGGGCGGACGGCTCCGTCGCCCGGTCACGGGACCTCACGGGGATCGACCATGCACCGAGCCGGGACTTGCCGCACGCCGGACGCACCGGCGGCTCGGCACGGCCGAGGACCCGAGGTGTGTCGCCGAATGCGCGGCCCGGCGGCCGGCGAACGCCCTCGGCCGTAGGGACCGCGGCCAGGGCCGCCACGCCCCTCGGGGCACCCGGCCCGCGTGCGTGCCGCCCCCGTCGCCTGCGCAGCCACGTCATCGCCCCTCCTCGCCCCTTGGGAAAGCGGCCCGGATCTTTACTGATCCCGACGCTTGATCATTACAGATAGTCACTTGCTCGTGACTTTGAGTACCCAACGTCGATGGCGGGGTAAACCCAGGTCAACGAAGTAATGTGATGCGCCGGCGCCCGGCCGGCTCTGATCGCTCACGGCGAACGTTGCAGTGGAAACAAAATCAGGCTTCGGTTTCTTGAGTGTGAGTGACTCAATTTTCGCGGAGTCCCCAGGGATGGAGCCTGAGCATGAGCGAGACCTTGAAGCTGCCGGTGCTGCCGCTCGACGACGACGTCGTGCTGCCGGGGATGGTCGTCCCGCTGGACCTGTCCGCCGGTGATGTGCGCGCCGCGGTCGAGGCCGCGCGGGCCGCCGAACGGGTGCGCGGGCCCGGCATCCGTGCCGCGGTGAAACCGCGGGTGCTGCTGGTGCCCCGCTTGAACGGACAGTACGCGTCGGTCGGCACGCTCGGCACGGTGGAGCAGGAGGGCCGGCTGCCGAGCGGTGAGCCGGGCGTCGTGATCCGCGGCCGGGCCCGGGTGCGGATCGGGGCCGGCACCACCGGGCCCGGCGCCGCGCTGTGGGTGGACGGCGAGACGATCGACATCCCGCCCGCCGGGCCGGGCGCGGCCGAACTGGCCAAGGAGTACAAGGGCCTGGTCAGCAGCATCTTGCAACAGCGCGGCGCCTGGCAGCTCGTCGACATCGTGCAGCAGATCGACGACCCGTCGACGCTGGCCGACAACGCCGGCTACGCGCCGTACATCGGCACCGAGCAGAAGGTCACGCTGCTGCAGACCATCGATGTCGTCGAGCGGCTCGGGCTCGCGGTCGGCTGGGCCCGCGACCACCTCGCGGAGCTGGACGTCGCCGAGACGATCCGCAAGGACGTCCAAGAGGACATGGACAAGCGCCAGCGCGAGTTCCTGCTCCGCCAGCAGCTGGCCGCCGTCCGCAAGGAACTGGGCGAGCTGACCGGCACCGGCGACGCCGACGAGAACGACGACTACCGCAGCCGGATCGAGGCCGCGAACCTTCCCGAGAACGTGCGCGAGGCCGCGTTGAAGGAGGCCGACAAGCTCGAGCGCGCGGGCGACTCCTCGCCGGAAAGCGGCTGGATTCGCACCTGGCTGGACACCATCCTCGACATCCCGTGGAACGAGCGGACCGAGGACGCCTACGACATCCAGGGCGCGCGCGAGGTCCTCGACGCCGACCACGCGGGCCTGGACGACGTCAAGGAGCGGATCATCGAATACCTCGCCGTGCGCAAGCGACGCGCGGACCGCGGGCTCGGCGTCGTCGGCGGCCGCCGCTCGGGCGCCGTCCTGGCGCTGACGGGCCCGCCCGGCGTGGGCAAGACATCGCTGGGCGAGTCGGTCGCCCGCGCGATGGGCCGGAAGTTCGCGCGCGTCGCGCTCGGCGGCGTCCGCGACGAGGCGGAGATCCGCGGCCACCGGCGTACGTACGTGGGCGCCCTCCCCGGCCGGATCGTCCGGGCGATCCGGGAGGCCGGCACGATGAACCCCGTCGTGCTGCTCGACGAGGTCGACAAGGTCGGCGCCGACTACCGCGGCGACCCGACGGCGGCCCTGCTGGAGGTGCTCGACCCCGCGCAGAACCACACCTTCCGCGACCACTACCTCGAAGTCGAGCTCGATCTGTCCGACGTGCTGTTCCTGGCCACGGCCAACGTGCTGGAGGCCATCCCGGGGCCGCTGCTGGACCGGATGGAGCTCGTCCAGCTCGACGGCTACACCGAGGACGAGAAGGTCACGATCGCGCGCGACCACCTGCTGCCGCGTCAGCTGGAGAAGGCCGGTCTGGAGCCGGCCGAGGTCGACTTCCCCGACGAGTCGCTGCGGCTGATCGCCGGCGAATACACCAGGGAGGCGGGCGTCCGGTCGCTGGAACGCTCGATCGCCCGCGTCCTGCGCAAGGTCAGCGCGCGCGTGGCGCTCGGCGACGCGACGCTGCCCATCGTGATCGACGACCTGACCGGCTACCTGGGCCGGCCGCGGTTCACCCCGGAGATCTCACTCGCTGAGCCCGACCGGCGCACGGCGGTGCCGGGGGTGGCGACCGGGCTCGCGGTCACCGGCGCGGGCGGCGACGTGCTCTACGTCGAGGCGTCGCTCGCCGACGCCGAGACCGGCGAGGTCGGCGTGACGCTCACCGGCCAGCTCGGCGACGTCATGAAGGAGTCGGCCAGGATCGCGCTGTCGTACCTGCGCTCGCACGGCGCCGAGCTGGAGCTGCCGGTCGGCGACCTGAAGGACCGCGGCGTCCACGTCCACGTGCCGGCGGGCGCGGTGCCCAAGGACGGGCCGTCGGCCGGAGTGACCATGACGACGGCGCTGGCCTCGCTGCTGTCGGGCCGGCCCGTACGGCCCGATGTGGCGATGACCGGCGAGGTGTCGCTCACCGGACGTGTCCTGCCCATCGGAGGGGTGAAGCAGAAGCTGCTCGCCGCCCACCGGGCGGGGATCACGACCGTGCTCGTCCCGAAGCGCAACGAGCCCGATCTGGACGACGTCCCTGCCGACGTGCTGGCGCAGCTGACGGTCCACGCGGTCAACGACGTCCGCGAGGTCCTCGATCTGGCGCTGGAGCCGGCCGCGGCCGGCCAGCCCCTCGCGGCCTGACGCCCACTCCGCCCCTGGGTCCTCCGGCACCGCCCTCCCGGCTGATCACATCGTGATCACGCCGGGGGGGTTTGGGCACGGGTCCGGGGGAATGTTGGTGCTGCGGGAGGGTCGCGATGAGCAGCCAAGAGAGCCACGAGCACCGGCCGGGGCGTCCGCCGCAGGGGCGGTTTTGGCACCTGCCCTACGACTGGCGGCGGCCGACGCGCGCCCGGCTGCGGGAGCGGGCTTGGAACCCGGATGACCTTCGGGTCTTCACCCCCAAGGCGTACGGCTGGGGGCTCGGCGTCAACTTCTACTGGCTCTGCCACCCGGTGCGGCTGTGGCGCGTCCGGAGTGCCCGGCGCACCCGGCGTGCCTAGGTTTTTGTGGAGTTATGTCGCTTTCTGTAGCAGTCTCCGTTGCCGAATGTGACCGAGTTGGCACGTTCTGATCGATGACAACGCGCGAGACATCGCGCATACTGGCTTGCCCGCGCACGTCGGGGGCCATATCTGGAGGTGCGCATGGCGGATGACCTGGAGCGACTGACGGGCTATCTCTACGAGATGGGCCTGCTCAAGCGCTACCGGCGCACGGGCTGGTTCATCCTCGGCGTCGGCGACCCGGAGAGCGTCGCGGACCACTCGTTCCGCGCGGCCATCATCGCGGCCGCGCTGGCCGCGCTGGAGGGCGCCAATCCCGAGCGGGCCGCGCTGCTCAGCCTGTTCCACGACAGTCAGGAGTCCCGGCTGACCGACCTGCCGTACGTATCCCGGCCGTACGTCTCCAAGGCGCCGAACGAGGAGGTCACCGCCGAGCAGATGCGCGGCCTGCCGGAAGAGGTGGCGAGCGTGGTCGAGCGCGCGGTCGGCGAGTACGAAGAGCACGCCAGCATCGAGGCCCGGTGCGCGCATGACGCGGACAAACTCGACTGCCTCCTGCAGGCGGTGGAGTACCGCGAGCACGGGTACCGCAACGCACAGCCATGGATCGACTCGTCGCTGGCCCAGCTACAGACCGTGCACGGCAAGCGACTCGCCGAAGAGGTGCAGCGCACGGGATCGCTCGACTGGCTCGGTGAGGCGATTGACGGGCGGGGCGCGTGAGGGCACCGATGCGGTTGTTCACGGCGGCGGGCCGAAGGGAGTTACCCGGGGGGTGCCGCCATCGGGCAATGACCATACAATGGCAAGCACATATCACAGAGAAATGCCATACCCATTTATGGCCACTTAAGGCCATGAATGGTTTCACAAAGGTCGTTCACTAATGACACCGTCAGGCTGACCGAAACACGGATCCATTAGTCCGTGTCGTTCTAGTCACTGGGCGGAACCAAACCGAGCCCGTAAGCGACAACCAAGGCCTCGGCGCGGTTGCGTATACCGAGCTTACGGAACAGTCGGCTTTGCAGACTCTCCACGGTTTTTACGCTGATGCCGAGCACGCGCGCCGTCTGTTTCACCGAATGGCCGCGATCGATCGAGTCCAGGATCTCGCGTTCCCTCCGGGTGAGCTCGATCGGCGTGAACGGGCTCGTCCGGGACATGCGGGTGTAACCGGCGCCGATGAACTTGCGGGCCTGCTCGGCGTTGATGAGCAGGTAGCCGGACTCGACCATGCGGAACGCCGGCACCAGCGTCTCGGTCAGCAGCGCCGCGCTCACCAGCGCGTCCGCGCCGCGCAGCACGGCGTCGACCATCTCCGCCTGACCGGGATCCGCGGAGTGGACGACCACGATGCGCGACGGCAGATCCAGCGGCACGGACCAGTCCGAGGGCTCCGGATCGACCAGCACGACGATGACCGTGCCCCGGTTGTGCCGGGCCGGATGGTCGGCGACGAGCTGCCGGTTCGAGTGGTCGACGATGAGCGGGATCTGGCTGGCCAGCAACAGTTCGGCGACCTGGTCGGCGAGCGGCCCCGGCCGCCCGCACAGCAGCGCCACGACCGGATGCGAGCTTTCCTCGGGGTCCGCCGGGCGACGGCTCGGGCCTTCCGACTCCGCCGGGGTGGGCAGCAGGCCGAGCCGGACGGCGCAGGCGGCCGCGTGCGCCTGGCTGTGCGTGTCCAGCTTGGCGAAGATCCGCCGTTTGTAGTTCTCCACCGTTCGCGGCGTGATCTGCAGGGCGGTCGCGACCTGCCCCAACGTGTAGCCGGAGCTGATGAGATGCAAGATGCGCAACTCGCGGTCGGTCATCAGCGAGCCGGCCCGGCGCAGCGTGCCGGCCTCGGGCGCGAACCCGCCCATGGGCGGACGCACCGCGGCCAGCAGCGCGACGATCCCGCCGGAGTAGGCGACGAGACGGGTCACGCCCGCGAGCTGCAGCCGCTCGGCGACCTCGGGGTCAGGACGGTCGTAAAGACCCACCAGGTGCAGCCGTTGATGACGAATCCGCAGCTCGGCGGCGACGCTCGCCGGGTCTCCCTGATCAGAGTCGATCTCGAAAAGAACGACTTCTGGATTGCGCAGCTCGACCAGACGGGGCAGTTCTCCAGAGAATGCGGTCGTTCCGACGATTCGCAGATCAGGCTGCCCATCCAACTGAGCCGCGATCGCTTCTCGGAACATTCGATTACGAATCTGAATGGCGACTCCGACGCCACCGTTCAACGACGACATACCGTGCGACATGATGCCCTCTGCCCCGGGGGAACAGCCGGCTTGGCCGCTTGCCGGTTGGGACCCCTAAATCCTCATGGAACAGCAAACGCACCTGTCCGCACGGCGAGGAGCACCGCAATCACGCGCCGTGGCGGATCGGCCTTTGCGAACTACCTCGACGCCGTGAAGACCAACCCGGAATATATCAGACGATTGGACGAAACTACACTTTTTTCCAGAGGTAACGGCAGTTTACACGGAGCCTGACGGAAACCCCTTAAGGGTTTCACTCTCCGTGATTATCGCGACGCGCGCCGAGATTCCGCCGAGTCGCCGGGCGATCAGGCCGGCTGCGCGGGTGTTCGCAGGTCGCGCACGATGCGGCGCTCGATCACGAAGGCCAGGAACGGCACGAGACCCGCGGCCACCATCGCGACCATCCGGCCGAGCGGCCAGCGCGCCCGGCGGTAAAGGTCGAAGGCGGACGCCAAATAGACCATGTAAAGAAAGCCGTGGATCGGTCCGACGATCGAAACGATCGTCTCCTCTTGGGGCGGACCGTACTTGACGATCATGCCCAGGCACAGCAGCAGGAGGAACACTCCCACCACATTGGCCAGCACGCGGTAGCGCGTTATGGCTCGTTCCACGGCTCTCTTTCCTTCGGGGTCGGGGGGCGGCGAGGTCAGCCGCGCCTGCGGGCTTCGTCGTCGAGCCGGGCCAGGTAACGGTTGTAGGCGGCGAGCTCGGGATCGTCGGCGCCGTTCTGGGCGTCCTGGGCGCCGACACGCACGGGCACGGACGGGTCGCCGGCCGAGCCGGCCACACCGTCGGCGCCGTCGAGCCGATCGCCGCTGCCGTCGTCGTGCAGATCGTCGTACATCATCTTGACCCACATGACGATCACGAAGACGGCGAACAGCGGCCACTCGAATGTGTAGCCCCAGCTGCGCATGTTGCCGTCCTCGGCACGCTGCAGCTGCCACCAGCCGAAGCCGAGGAACGTGGTGACGAGAACGATCGCCACGGCGTGCAGCCCGAGCCATCCGAGGGTGAAGAACCGTCGCACGTCAATGAGGGTACCGCCGCCCGCGCGGCGCTCTCGCCCGGCCCCGCCCCGGCGCCCTCGCGCCGGCACCGCTGCTGCCCGGCCTGTCACGGCTTCCTAGCGCCGCGGGCGGCAGTCCTTCTTGGTGTTGGCGATCCGCTCGCGTCCCGCCGGATCGGTGACGACGAGCCGGCTCCAGCAGTCGCCGGATGTCGCTCATGGATCGCTCCTTTCGTCTCCCGCGCCACCCGACCAACCTCTTACGAAGGGTGAGCGTCCGATTACAGATATGACGGACGGACGGCCGGAACGCGTCGATGTCGGGCCGCGCCCGTAGGATGGCCGACGGCCGGCTCGGCATATCCCCCAGGAGGCTCGGTGACCGAGACGCTCGCGCTCGGCGCGGTCGGCACGCCGATCGGGCGGCTGCTGGTCGGCGTCACCGACGTGGGGTTGGCCACGGTCGACTTCCGCGACTCCCCCGCGGCCCGCCGCCGCGCCGCCGCCGCCATCGGGCTGCCGGTCGCCGCCGATCCCGCCCGCACCGAGCCGGTGTGCGCCGAGCTGACGGCCTATTTCGCCGGTGAGCTGACCCGGTTCACCGTCCCGGTCGACTGGCGGCTCGTTTCGCCGCTCCGGCGCCGGGTGCTGGCCACGCTGCACGCGACCGTGCCCTACGGGAGCGTGCTGACCTACGGCGAGTTGGGCGGGCGCAGCGGCGCCGACGTGCCGGCCCGGGCGATCGGCCAGATCATGGGGTCCAATCCGATCCCCATCGTCGTCCCCTGCCATCGCGTCGTCGCCGGCAACGGCCTCGGCGGCTACAGCGGCGGGTCCGGCATCGAGATCAAAAGGTGGCTGCTCACCCTCGAGGGGGCGCTGCCCGCCACCCTCGACTGGGATCCGGAGCACGGGCCGGAGCACGGGCCGGAGCACGGGCCAGAACATGGCCGGGTCGACGGGCGGGAGCGTACGCTCGGCGGACGCTGACTGACCTGCCTTTCCTGTCTTCGCCCCGACGCCGAACACCCCGTCCGGCGCGTGCGGGCGCCAACGGTATGGCCTTCGCGTGTTGATCCGTGTGGAGGAATGTGGCGATCCTTGGGACGATGAGGGTGATTTTCGCCCGGCCCCCGACGGGGGATGCGACAGGGAAGGCCGCGCGATGGCGGATGGGCTCTTGGGGTTTGGGATCACTTTCGGGTTGGCGTGGGTGTCCGCCGGCGTCTTCCTCGCCCTGCGCTGCCACCGCGAAGGACGGCCGTTCGGCCCGTCCAGCCGCTGGTGGGCGTTCGCCGCCATGGCGCTCACCAGCGCCACCTCCACCGCCGCCGCGTTCGCCGGCGTCGCCCTCATGCGGGTCGTGCCGCCCTTCGTGCTGGGCGTGGTGGTGCCGAGCGGGCTGTGGCTCGGGAAGATCGAACGCCGCCGCCCCGAGGAGCGGCGCGGCCGGTTGCCCGAGGTGCCCACGCTCGGGCTGGCCCTCCTGCTCGACCGCCTGCACCAGGCCATGGCCGACGACCGGCTCACCTGGTGCGAGGCGCGGGTCGACCAGATGTGGCGGCTGGATCAGCTGCTGGCCGCGGCGCGGTACTACCACGCGGCCGTCAAGGAGCGGCTGCACCCGAGCGACCGCCGCCGGGTACGGCTCGACGCGCGGTTGAAGGCGATCGAGGACCGGCTGGATGTCGTCGGGACCATCGAGAACGGCGCGTCGGCGGCGAAGGTGCGGGCCGCGCTGCGGGCGGCACGGGTAACGCGCGAGCGGCGCTACGACCGGTACCGCGGCGATCTCATGCGACTGGCGGCGCTGCTCAGACACGACGCCGAGCAGGATCTGATCCGTCTGCTGGACGTCGCCTATCGGTTCCGGTTCTACCGGCTCAAGGTCTTCACCGGCGTCACCAGGGAAGTGCCGGTCGCGTCCGTCGCCGAACTGGGCCCGCACCCCTAGGGGCGCGGCCGGCGGACGCGGTCAGTGCGCCTTGGCGAGGTCGTCGTCGGGGTGCAGGCTGATCTCGAACCGTGCGCCGAGCGCGGAGACGACGCTGCCGAGCGTCCGCAGCGTGAGGTTTTCGCCGCCGGAAAGGATCTGGCTCACCCGTCCCGGTGACACCCCCATGGCCGCGGCCAGGTCGGAGCGCGTCACCTTGTGTTCACGCATATACCAGGTGATCTCGTCGACCACCTCTTGCTGGAGACCCACGGCCTCGTCGTCGGCGGGTGCGTGCCGCGGGGTTGTGCGTCGGCCAAGCGCCATGGGAAGTCCTCTCCCGTAACCTTGCCGCATCGAGCCTGTGCGTGAACAGTTACCACCTTAGACGTACCTAAACCTTTAGGCAAGTCTAAACAGGCGTCGGGTAGCAGACGCCGGTCAGCCGCTCGGAGACCTCCCAAAGGCGCCGTCCGACCTCGGCGCCGTTCGCGTACGGCGTCGTCTTGACCCGGGTCGGGCGGCCGCGCTGTTGCATCGGGCCGCGCGGTCCGTAGGTCTGTCCGCCGGCCACGTCGGGCGCGGTCGCCGCGTACAGCGCCGGCCACGCCCCGGCCGCGCCCGACTGCGCGATGATCTTGTTTCCGAGGGTGTAGACCGCCTCGCGGATCTTGCTGCGGTCGAGCCGGGGCGCGACCAGCGCCAGGTTCGTCGAGGCGTACCCGGGGTGCGCCGCCACGCTGACGACCTCGGGCACACGCCGGTCGAGCTCCTTCGCGAAGATCAGGTTCGCCACCTTCGCCTGCGCGTACGCGCTCCAGCGCCGGTAGCGCCGCTCGCCGTGCAGGTCGTCGAAGCGGATCCGGCCGCCCCACGCCAGCATGCTGGTGACGGTGACCACCCGGGCGGTCCCCGCCTCCAGCAGGCTCGGCAGCAGCAACCCGGTGAGCGCGAAGTGTCCGAGATGGTTGATGCCGAACTGGCTCTCGAACCCGTCGGGCGTCGTCCGCTTCGGCACCGCCATCACCCCGGCGTTGTTGACGAGGATGTGCAGCGGAGCGCCGCGCTGGGCCGCGGCGAAGGCGCGGACGGAGGCCAGGTCGGCGAGGTCGAGCGAGCCGAGGCTGACGTCGGCGTCGGGCTCGCTCTCCCGTAGCCGGGCGAGCGCCGCGGCGCCGCGCTCGGCATCGCGACAGGCGAGGATGACGGTGGCGCCGCGCGCGGCGAGCCCGAGCGCGGTGTGGTAGCCGATCCCGCTGTTGGCGCCGGTGACGATGGCGCGCCTGCCGGTGAGATCGGGGATCGCGTCTGTCGTCCATCCGGCCATGATCGCCTCCATGCCGCCGCCCGCGGCATCGCGCCGCTCTGCCCCGTCATATCAGGTCATATGGCTATATGGCCGGGGCGCGGCGTGATCGTGACCTTACGCGGGCAGAGTCCGTTCGAGCGCGTCGATGACCTCGTCGGACTCGGGCTGGGTCTGCGGGGCGAAGCGGGCGGCGACCGCGCCGTTGGGGGCGATGAGGAACTTTTCGAAGTTCCATCTGATGTCTCCGGCGTACCCCGCGGCGTCGGGAGCCGTGACGAGCAGATCGTAGAGCGGGTGCCGGCTCGTCCCGTTGACCTCGATCTTCTCGGTCATGGGGAACGTGACGCCGTAGGTCGTCGAGCAGAACTCCGCGATCTCTCCGGCGGTGCCCGGCTCCTGTCCGGCGAACTGGTTGCAGGGGACGCCCAGGACGGTGAAGCCGCGGCCCGCGTACCGCTCGTGCAGCCGCTCGAGTCCCTCGTATTGCGGAGTGAGGCCACATCGGGACGCGACGTTCACGATGAGCATCGCGTTGCCCCGGTACTGGCCGAGGTCGGCGGAACCGCTCCGCAGGCCGGCGATCTTCACGTCGAAGACAGACATGCCTTGATCCTAGGCGCGGACCGACGCACCGGTCCGCCGCCCCCGCGGTGTTGGTCTGCCGCCGTTCGGCCGCTCTGGAACAACAACCGGGTGGTGACGCGCCACCGGCCCGCGTAGGACCGCCCGGTGGCGCGACCCGGCCGAGCTATCCGAGCGCGTTCACGAACTGGGCGAGCGAGTTGCCCGCGTCGCCGAGCAGAGAGAACGCGTTGTTGACCACGTTGGCCGCGTTGCCCGGCTGGCTGAACAGATAGAACAGCACAAACGCGATGGCAACGTACTTCATGTTCTTCTTTATCATCAGCGCCCGTCCCTGTGTACCGCATGACACACTGACCGAGTGTCTGTGCCCCAGTGTGCCCTCTCGCAAAGAGACTTTCATCTGGCGTACCGGGTCAGAAATCCATCCCTTCGGACGGACCCTTCATCTACCGGTTGGGCGAAGATCGCGTCACATAAGTTGGTTCACGAACTGTGAGAGTGAACCGGCAGCGTCCGACAGCCCGCCCAGCGCGCCGTGGATCATGCTAGCAGCACCCGATGGACGGTTCAGCACATACCACAAAGCGAACGCGATTGCGCCCCATTTGACGTATTTTTTCATCGTCCAGCACTCTCCGTGTTTGAATAACCACAGAAAGCGATTCCCGCTATCGTGCCGCGTCGTTCCCCGAGATAGGTAAAAGTGCAGCCGATCGGTCGGACTCCGGCCCATATCCGGCCGCCCTCACGCCGATGGCGCCTCTCCGGCGGCCGCAGGCCGACGATGGTGGTACGCCGACGCCTGGAGGTTGAAAAGCTCCGCGTACAGGCCGCCCCCCGCCATGAGCCGGTCGTGGTCGCCTTCCTCGATCACCCGGCCGTGGTCGAGCACGTAGATCCGGTCCGCGTGCTGGACGCTGGCCATCCGGTGGGTGATGAGCAGCACCGTGCGGCCGTCGGCGTGCGCGCGGATCCGTTCGAACAGCGCGTGCTCGGCGCGGGCGTCGAGGGCGGCCGTCGGCTCGTCGCAAATCAGCAGCGGCGCGTTGCGGTAGAAGCCGCGCGCCACCGCCAGCCGCTGCCACTGCCCGCCGGACAGTTCGACGCCGTCGGCGAAGCGCCGGTCGAGAAGGGTCTCATAACCCCGCGTCAGCTCCGCGATGACCTCGTCGGCCCCGGACTCCTCGGCCGCCCGCCGCACCGCCCGCTCCGTGGCCGCGGGGCCGCCCGGAGCGAGCCGGCCCATCGTGATGTTCTGCCGCGCGGTCATCGGCCAGCGCGTGTACTCCTGGGCGATGACCGCGATCTTCGCCCGCAGGACATCGGGGTCGACGTCGCGCAGCGAGACATCGTCCCATCGGACGTCGCCGCCGTCGGGCTGGTAGAGGCCGGCCAGGATCTTGGCGAGCGTGGTCTTGCCCGAGCCGTTCTCGCCGACCAGCGCGACCACCTCCCCCCGGCGCAGCTCGAGCGACACCCCGCCGAGTGACCGGGAGTCCGCGCCCGGATAGGTGAACGTCACATCCTCGACGACGATGCGCTGGAAGCCGCCGGGCAGCACCGTCATCTCGGTGTCTCCGCCCGCCGTGGTCCCGGCCGCCGCGTTTCCGCCCGCCGCGTTTCCGCCCGCCGCCACGGCGCCCGCCGGCGCGGCCGCCCGCACCGCCGGGATCCGGAGCTCGGCCGCGGCCGTGAAGCCGAGGTAGTCCCCGAAGTACAGGCCCTCCTCGTAGCACCGGTTGGTCGCGTAGACGAGGTTGGCGAGCGACGACTGCCCGGTCCTGATCGCCAGCACCGCGGTGCCCGCCACGGCCAGCGGGACCGCGCCCGACCACAGCATGAGGCCGAGCGCGACGTACACCCCGGCGGTCGCGATGCCCTTCAGGATGTCGCCGAAGACGCGGGCGATCGCCTGGCGCCTCGCCAGGTCGAGCTCGACGTCGCGCTCGTACGCCGCGAGCCGTTCGAACTCCTTCAGCAGGAAGTCGCGCATGGTGAACGAACGGATTTCGGCGGCGTGCCGGCGATCGGCCATCAACCCCGAAAGGACCCGCTTGCGGCGCATGACGTTGATGAGGGAGAACATGGTGAAGTAGCCCATCCGGGCCGCCCGCACCGACGCCCAGCCCTCCGGCACCGCGGTCAGCAACAGCAACGGCAGCAGCAGCGGATGCAGCAGCCCGAGCGTCCCGGCGGCGGCGGCCAGCCCCACCGCGCCCGTCAGCACGTCGACCGTGTGCTGGACCATCATCGGGGCGGCGATCATGCCGCGTCCCTCGGCCCGCTGCATCTCGTCCAGGAAGTCCGAGTCGTCCAGCGCGGCCAGTTCCACCGACGTGGTCAGCTCGTACATCCGGAGCTCGACGATGCGGTCGACCCGGGGCTTTAACCTCGCCTGCGCCAGGCCGGCCAGCGCCTGCAGGCCCGCCCGCATCGCGGTCGCCACGCCCACGAACAGCAGCGACGGCAACGCCGCCCGCACCCGTTCTGGGGTCGGGCCGACGGAGAACAGGGCGGTGAGCACGCCGGTCGTGGCGAGCAGGCCGAACGCGGTGAAGACCCCCGCCACCAGGTTGAGCCCGATCGTGGCCAGCGTGTCCAGCCTGCTCGCCCGCCAGGCCAGCCTGACGGCCTGGGCGATGAGCGCGGGCAGCCGGCGCGCCACGGTGCGCAGCCGTGTCTCGGCGAGCTCCGCGCTCTTGGCCGTCCACCGGTGCTGGGCCATCTCGGGAAACTCGAGCGCGGGCGGGCCGGCGGCACGGAGGCCGCGGCCTCGCGACCGGCGCAGCCGGACAAAACGACGAAGGCGTGCACTCATCCGGAACTCCCACGCTCGCGCGAACCAACATGAGCGAGTCTGCATCAGCCTCTATAGATCGTTCGTCCGAATTTCGCCTGACGCGGTTGCCGGATCGCTTACCGTGACTTGTGCCAGGAACACCGGACCGAACGCCCATCGTTCATTAGGTTGAGAACATGGACAAATGGCCCGAGGGATGGACCCGCCATGAACGGGAGCGGCCACCACAGCCGCGAACGTCGGTGATCCCGCCCGTCGAAACCGGCGACCCGTACGACCCTTATGACCCGTACGGGAGTCCCTACGCCGACCGTCCCCATGGCGACAGAGGGGCCGTGCCGCCGCCGCGGACGCGGATCAGGCGGCGCCGCCGCTGGGGCCGCCGCCTGCTGGTCGTCGCCCTCGTCCTCGTCGGCGCGCTGATCGCGGCCTACTTCTACCTCGACTCGCGGTTGCATCGCGTCGATGTGCTCGGCGACTACGCGGGCCGTCCCGGCGACACACCTGGCACCAACTGGCTGATCGTGGGTTCCGACAGCCGCGCCGGGCTGTCCAAGGCCGAGCGCAGGAAGCTCCGGACCGGCTCGGCCGCCGGCCGGCGGACCGACACGATGATGCTGCTGCACATGGGCGCCGGCGGCACCAGCCTGGTCAGCCTCCCCCGCGACTCCTACGTGCCGATCCCCGGGCGCGGCTTCAACAAGCTCAACGCGGCCTACGCGTTCGGCGGCCCGCGGCTGCTGCTCCGTACGGTCGAGGCCGCCACGGGCGTCCACGTCGACCACTACGCCGAGATCGGGTTCGCCGGCTTCGTCGGCATGGTCGACGCCGTCGGCGGGGTGAAGATGTGCATCAAGCGGTCGGTCCGCGACCCGCAGGCCGGCCTCGACCTCAAGGCGGGCTGTCAGACGCTGGACGGCGGGCAGGCCCTCGGCTACGTACGCAGCCGGCACGCGTTCGCGGGCGGCGACCTCGCCAGGGTCGAAAACCAGCGCCAGGTACTCGCCGCGCTCGTCGACAAGGCCACCAGCCCGGGCACGATGTTCAACCCGTTCCGCATGTGGCCGCTGGCGTTGCGCGCGACCGACCACTTCGCCGTCGACGAGCGCGATCACCTGCACAACCTGATCGGCTTCGCCTGGGGGATGCGCGGGGTGACGAAGGGCGACGCGGTGACGACCACGGTGCCGATCGCGGGCTTCGGCTCCTCGCCCACCGCCGGGTCCTACGTCCGGTGGGACCCCACCAAGTCCCGCCTGCTCTTCGGCGCGCTCAAGGCCGACAAGCCCATCCCCAAGGGCGTCGTCACCAAGCGCTGACCCAGATCAGCCGACCCGGATCAGCCGACCCACATCAGAGGTACGGGCCGTAGCGTCCCTCCTGCCGCGGATCGGGCGCGGCGTGGTCGGGCAGGTCTTCCGCCCGCAGCCGACGGACCTCCTCGCCCGTGACCGCGCCGTCCTGCGTCGTGATCCGCTCCGCCTGCCGGGCGATGGATCGTTCGAGCAGGTTGCGCATGAGCCGCGCGTTGCCGAACGACGGACCGCGCGGCGTCGCGCGCAGCAGCGTCCGGACGCCCTCAAGCACCCCCGCCTCGAGGGTGAATCCGGCTTCCGCCGCCATGAACTCATAGATCGCGACCAGCTCGTCGTCGGAGTAGTCGGCAAAGCCGAGCACGCTCGGGAAGCGCGCGGCGACGCCCGGATTGGACTCGATGAACCGCGCCATCTCCCGCTCGTAACCGGCGACGATCACCACGAGGTCCGCGCGCTGCTCCTCCATCAGCTTGAGCAGCTCGGCGATCGCCTCGTGACCGAAGTCGCGATAGGAGTCGGGCGGCGAGAGCGCGTACGCCTCGTCGATGAACAGCACCCCGCCGAGCGCCCGCTCGACCGCCGCGCGCACCTTGGGCGCCGTCTGCCCGATGTACTCGGCGACGAGGTCGGCCCGGCCCACCTCGACCAGATGCCCCGAGGACAGCAGCCCCAGCTTCGCGTAGACGGCGGCGATGAGCCGCGCGATCGTGGTCTTGGCGGTGCCCGGGTTGCCGGTGAACACCATGTGCCGCGCGGGCGCGGCGATCGGGATGCCCGCGTCGCGGCGCATCTGCTCCGCCTTCGCCTCGGCGACCAGCAGCCGCACCTCGCGCTTGACCGCGTCGAGCCCGATCAGCCGGTCGATCCCGGCGATCGGGTCGTCGGGAAGCTCGATCGCACCGCCCGCGGTGAGGGCGTCCGGGATGTCCTCGACCAGCAGTTCGTCGAGCGACTCGCTCTCGTCCAGGACGTCGTCCTCGAGCACCCGGCGGGCCTGCATCGCCACGGCGCGGTCCAGCAGGTGAGCCATGAGCCGGGCGTTGGTGAACGTGGGCCCGCGCGTGGCGGTCTGCACGAGCGTCCGCACCTTGTCGAGCACGCCGTCGTGCAGTGCGAAGTGAGCGTCGGCCGCCTTCCGCGCGAACACCTTGACCAGGTCGTCGGCCGTCAGATCGGGGAACCGGACGACCTTCGGGAAGAACGCGGCCAGCTCGGTGTCGCCCTTGAGCAACCCGTTCATCTCGGCGTCCGGGCCGGTCAACACGACGATCAGATCGCTTTGATGGGCCTGCAGCGAGGTCAGCAGCACATCGATCGCCTCGGCGTTGCGCGGCGAGTCGGCCCGGGCGAGGGTGTGCGCGTCGTCGACGCACAAGACGCCGCCGAGGGCGCGTTCCACGGCCCGGCGGACCTTGGGGCCGCTCTCGCTGGTGTACTCGCCGACCAGGTCGGCCCGGTCCACCTCGACCAGGTGGCCCGACGACAGCGCGCCGAGGTCGGCGAACATGCGGCCGATGATGCGGGCCACCATTGTCTTGCCGGTGCCCGGGTGGCCGGTGAAGACGAGGTGCCTGGGCCACGCCGCGACCGGCATCCCCGCCTCCCTGCGCATCCTGGCGGCCTTGGCCTCGGCCACCAGCAGCCCGACCTCCCGCTTGACCGACTCGATGCCGGCGCAGTCGTCCAGCTCCGCCCGCGGGTCCGGCTCGGCCGCGGCCCCGCCGAGGGTCAGCCGCTGAGGCAGGTCGTCGACGGTCACCTCGATCGAGGTCCGCCCGGCGGCCGCCGCTCTGGCACGCGCCGCCCCGACGCACTGCTCGGCGAGGTACTCCACGAGCCTGGCGTTGCGCAGGTTGAGCAGCGGCGGGGTCCGGGTCAGCAGCACTCCGGCCGTCCGGGCCGCCTCCGCCGCGACGACGGCGCCGCGGCCCGAGACCGCGCCGCGGAACAGTTCGGCGAAGTGTTCCTCGCCGAACTCGTCGGTATGGGCCACCCGGAGCTCGCGCACCAGCGCCGGGTTGACGTCGAACACCCGTTCGTCGCCGCCGGGCCCGCACAGCGCGACGACGTGCAGACGGGGGTGCCTGTTCAGCAGCCGGCGCAGCTCCTCGATCACCGCGAGGCCGCACCGGTCGTGCCCGAGCAGCCGGTCGAGGTCATTGACGACGAGCAGCAGCCGGCCCTCGACGCATTCGCGGACCCGCGCCTGGAACCACAAGATCGCTTCACTGATCTGCAGGGTCGAGAACACCTGGTCGGAGATCCAGTACGCCTCCCGGATCACGCCGGCGTCGACGAGCGCCCGCTCCAGCACGGACACCGCCGTGCCCTTGCCGGTGCCCTCGGGACCGGCGACAAGCAGCCGCACCGGGGGGCCGCCCGGGCGCCCGCCGGCCGCGAGGGCGTCGCGAACCGCGGCGGCCAGGTCCGGCTGCCCGACGATCCGGCCGGCCGGATCGTCGGCCGCATTGGCGGCAGCTGGCGCGTCCGTCTTGTCTGACGCATTCGTTGTGTCCGGCGCGGCCAGTTTCGCCGCGAACGGGTTGACGACCGTACGCCGCCGGCCTTGGAACAGCCGGCGCAGGTCGGTCTGGAAGGCCCGCACCGGCACCTTGGCCCGCGGCTGCGTCGCGGTGTCCGGCAGGCCCTGCACGGCTCCGGTCACGCGGACGGCCATGTCGAGCCACACGCGGCAGGTCTCCGTCTCGCCGGCCACCATGCCGCGCGCCAGCCAGGACCGGACCTCGGCCTGCCAGACCTCGACGGCGTAGGTGTCGCGGACGGCCCGCAGCCGCTCGGTCACCGCCTCGTACCTGGCCGTGCCGAGGGCGATCGCGACCTCTGCCGGGATCTGCTTGACCTCCGCCTGCAACAGCAGCCGGGCGAGCGCGAGGTCGAGCGGGTCGCCGTCGGGCACCGAGCCGGCCAGCCGCTCGTGCGCGGCCACGAACCCGGCGCAGGCCCACTGCAGATATCCGAGCGCGCCGGTCAGCTCGGGCAGCGCGGCCAGGGTCGCCTCGCCCGCGGCATCGGCCCATAGCCCTTCGAGGTCGTCGTCCGGCGCGGTGAGGTCCCGTTCGCGCAGCCCCGGGTCGGCCGCCCGGCGGTCGTGCAGCGCGGCCAGCGCCCGGCGGCGTTCCTCGAGCGGCTCGATCCCCTCGAACACGTCGAGGCACTCGCGCGCCAGCGCGTACATGAGCGTGCGGCGCTCCCGGTCGGCGCCCGCCGACTCGACCAGCCACAGCGCGGGCGGCCGGAACCGCCCGCCCTGGCTGAACCACGACAGCGGGTCGCGTACGGGCGGGTCCGGCTTGGCGAGGAAGCCGTTCAGCAGCTCATAGTCGATGTCGCCGCGCGACCCGCCCCGCACCGCCGACGCGCCGAGCAGGAAGGTCAGCAGCGACCACATCTCCGCCCCGGTCACAGAGGTGTCGTCGGAGTAGAACGCGCTCAACGGCCGGGTGAGCGGCAGCGTCCGCTCGTCGGCCTCGAACGCCCTGGCGCGCTCCCGCACCGCCTCATAGCAGCCGTCCGGCACCCGCCACGGGCCGTAGGCGTACACGTCGAGCACCGGTTCCTCGGTCAGCAGCAGCTCGAGGCGCTCAGGCAGCCGCGGTCCGCTCATCGGGCCCCCCGCTCGGCCTCCGGCGCACCTTGGGCGCGGGCCCCCCGCTCAGCCTCCGGTACGCTCATGTGTGTCCCCGCTCCGCTTCCGGCGCGGCGGTATGCCCCCGCTCGTTCACGTATTCAGCCCCTCAATCCTGGGAGTTGGTCCCCCTTAGGACACGTTTCACCGGTCCGCCTTGGCGTACAAGGTCCCGAAATGTGCGACATGCGTGCTACGCGGAGCGTATTGGCAGAACGAGCGGCGTCAGGGACAGTTAGTGCATAGGCCGCGCGCCATCCAGACCGCAGGGCCCGCGGTGTCGCCTTATATTCCGGAGGAGGAATCCCCGGTGCAGCATCTTCAACTGACCACCCAGGAGATCGACGGTCACGCCGTCGTTCGCCTCAAGGGTGAACTCGATATCGCCACCGTCGACTACCTGCGCGACGACCTCCGCAAGGCCCGCCACTCCTATGGCGAGCACGTCGTTCTCGACCTGACCGAACTGGACTTCATGGATTCACAGGGCCTGTCCGTCATCGTCGCCTGCCAGAAGGCCGCGACCGCGGCCGGGGGCAGCCTCGCGCTCGTGGCACCACGTCCCATCGTCCGCCGGACCCTCGAGATCACGGGCCTGTCGGCACGACTGCAGGTGTTCGACACGGTCGAGGAGGCCATCGCCCCGCGCCAGACCGCCGCGCCCTGACCGGGCCCGAGGATCGGGTGGGCGGGGCGCTCAGAACTGGGACTGCGGGGAGGCCACTCCTGGGGGCGATCCGGTGCGGAGCACGCCGGTGTGCATGGCCATGGCGTGCTCGACCAGGTTGATCAAGGTGGCCTTCGTCGACTCACGGCTGCGCGCGTCGCACTGCAGGACGGGCACGTGCGGGCTGACCGTGAGCGCCTCGCGCACCTCCTCGACCGCGTGCGGGAAGTGGCCGTAGAACCCGTTGACGCCCACGACGAAAGGCACGCTGGAGGACTCGAAGTAGTCGACGGCCGGAAAGGAGTCGGCCAGCCGCCTGGTGTCGACGAGCACCACCGCGCCGATCGCGCCCTTGACGAGGTCGTCCCACATGAACCAGAAGCGATGCTGGCCCGGCGTGCCGAACAGGTAGAGGACCAGGTCGCTGTCGAGGGTGACGCGCCCGAAGTCCATGGCGACGGTCGTGGTCGTCTTGTCGGGGACGGCCGACAGGTCGTCCACCCCCGCGCTGGCCGCCGTCATCACCGCTTCGGTGGTGAGCGGCATGATCTCCGAAACCGAGCTGACGAACGTCGTCTTTCCTACACCGAAGCCCCCACCTACGATGATCTTGACCGACGTCATCGCGGGCGATGGCGCCGGGTTAGAGCTTGCGAAGTCCACTGAGCACCCTTTCCAGCAGGCGTACGTCGGGCTGCTGTCCTTCGGCGGCGGCAGGCTGGCTCAGGCGCAGCAATCCTTCGTGCGCCATGTCGGCGATAAGGACCCGCGCCACTCCGAGGGGGAGCCGCAGCAGCGCGGATATCTCGGCGACCGAGCGCCAGCCACGGGCCAGATCCATGATCGCCTGATATTCGGGAGTGAGGGTGGTCACGTCTCGCGGTGGATAAGGCGCGATCGCCACGAGCGCCTCGATCGCCAGCTCCATGCGAGGGCGGGTCCGGCCGCCCGTCACCGCATAGGGGCGTACCAGCGAACTCGCCTCGCCGCCCGCCCGCTGTGCGGACGGGCCACCCCTGGAGTTGTGTCTTTCCTCATCGACCACGGTCCCCTCCCACGACCTCCAAGCCCCCGTGTGTCAACGCGCTGTCCCCGTTCGCGGGGGGTCTCGCTACCGGGGTGGCCCCGCCCCCAGCTCCGATCGCAGCGCCGGGGTCAGCACCCGCCCGACGCGCTCCACCAGCAGGGTCATCTCGTAGGCCACCAGGCCCATGTCGCAGTCGGGCGCGGCCAGCACGGCGAGGACAGAGCCGTTGCGGATCGCCATCACGAACAGCAGCCCGCGTTCCATCTCGACGACCGTCTGCGCGACGCCGCCGGCCTCAAAGATCCGGGCCGCCCCATGGGTGAGGCTGGTCAGCCCCGACGCGATGGCCGCGAGCTGGTCGGCCCGCTCCGCCGGGAAGCCCTCCGAGAACGCCAGCGGCAGTCCGTCTGAGGACACCACGACCGAGTGCGCCACCTTCGGCACCTGGTTGACGAAGTTCGTCACCAGGAAACTCAGGTCCTGTCCGCTCGGCTGACTCACACCGTCTCCTGTTCTTCGAGAACCCCGGATCATTCGATCTCACCATTGTCCTCGGACCGGGCGGCGGCCCGGCCTCGGCTCACGCCCTGCTGGAAGCTGGCGAAGCGGTTGCGCATGGCCTCGGCGGACTTGGGCGGCGCCACCGGACCGGCGGTGGTGACCGATCCGGGCACCCGGTTCTTGCCCGGCACCCGCTTGGGCAGCCCCGAGGCCGTCCGGCCGGACGCCTTGGGCGCCCGCATGGTGGCCTCCGCGACGCGCCATCCCTCGTCGCCAGGCGACTGCCAGGCGGGCGCGGAAGTCGTCGCCTCGGACCCGGGAGATCTGCGCTGGAACCACTCCGACTCAATCGCGTCAAAGATGGGCAATCGCTCCTCTCTCCTGATCGGTCCGGTTGATTCGACGCGCTCCCAGCTTCCGGTCGTCGGTCCGTTGTTGTTCGCTCCCGCCCCGTACCGGTCGCCGTAGCCTTCCTCGTACCTGTCGTCCGATCCCGGCGGCGGCCCGGCTGTCGCGGAGTAGGCCGGTTCCGCCGCGGCGGCCGACATCGGCGGCAGCATCTGCGCCGGGCCGCCCTGTCCCGCGTGCGGGGGCCGCGCGGCGGCCGCGCCGGCGGCGGGGCTTTGGAACGCCGCCCCCGCCTGCCACGGCCCTCGTTCGGGCACGGCCGGCCGGGGTTGGGCCGGGTGCGAGTGGGGGTGCGGGCCGGGCGCTTCGAAGAGCCGCTGCGGGCCGGTATCGGACACCACCGGTATCGGGTCGGTGATGGCGCCGCGTCCCCACGCCCCGGAGTCGAGCGCGCCGGCCGCGGCGGGCACGGGCGGCTGTACGGGCGACTCGGTGATCTCGAACCGGCGGGGGGTGAATCCCGTCCCGCGCTCGCCGCCCTGGACGATCACTCTGGCCGGCATCAGCACGAACGCGGTGAGGCCGCCCGACAGGGCGGAGCGCAGCTCGACCCGGATGCCGTTGCGGACCGCCAGCCGACCGACCACGTACAGGCCCATGCGCCGGGCCGCCGACGCGTCGATGATGGGCGGGTTGGCCAGCCGCCAGTTGACCGCCTCGAGCTCATCGGGGGCCATGCCCACGCCGTTGTCCGTGATCTGCAGCATGGCGCCGCCGCCGCTGAGCAGATGGCCGGAGACCGTGACCCTGGTGTGCTCCGGCGAGAAGACGGTCGCGTTCTCCACCAGCTCGGCGACGAGGTGAACGAGGTCGTTGACGACCGGGCCGATGACCGAGACGTCGCCCTGCACGCGCAGGCCGACCCGTTCGTACTGCTCGACCTCCGACAGCGAGGCGCGCACGATGTCGATGAGCGGGACCGGCTGGTTCCACCGCCGCACCTGCTCCTGACCGCCGAGGACCAGCAGGTTCTCCGAGTTGCGCCGCATGCGGGTGGCGAGGTGGTCCAGCTTGAACAGGCTCGCCAGCCGGTCTTCGTCTTGCTCGCCCTGCTCGAGGTCCTCGATCAGGCGCAGCTGGCGTTCGATGAGCGACTGGCTGCGCCGGGACAGGTTGACGAACATCGCGTTGATGTTGCCGCGCAGCAGCGCCTCGTTGGACGCCAGCCGGACGGCCTCGCGGTGCACCTCGTCGAAGGACCGCGCGACCTCACCGATCTCGTCGGTGGAGTCGACGTCAATGGGCGCCACGTGGATGCCGGCGGCCGCCGCCTCGGGATCGCGCAGCCGGTCGACCAGGCCCGGCAGCCGGTTGCCGGCGATGTCGAGCGCGCTCGCCCGCAGCCGGCGCAGCGGCCGGACCAGCGACTGGGCGACGATCAGGGTGATGCCCAGCACGAGAACGATGACCAGGCACAGCAGCGCCGCGTCGATCACGGCGGCTCGGCGGGCGTCGTTCTTGAGCTTGCCGCTGCGGTCGACGACCTCGGCGATGACCTGCTGCTCGGCGGTCCGCATCTTGTCGATCGTCGCGGTGTTGTAGTCGAACCACTGGTCGGCGTCCCGCGCCGTCAGCGGTCGCACCGACAGCTCCGGGGACTCGGTCGCGGCGGAGATGGCCTGCACGCGCATGGCCTCGCCGCGGTCGATCTCGGGACCGCTCACGGTGTCGTCGAAGGCCTGGCGCTGCTCGAGCGTGGCCACCGTGCGGAAGGCCGCGAGCTGGGCGTCGCGCTCGGCGCGGGCCGACTGGAACGCGGCGATCTCGGTGGGCTCGAACGTGCCCTTGAGCAAGACGGCGTGGAGGATGGCCCCTTCCAGCGAGGACTGGTCCTTCGCCCGGGACAGCGCCGCCTCGGCGCGGGCGGTCGCCAGCACGGTCTGGTCGGTGGTCCCGGAGGCCACGTCGTCGTTCAGGTCGAGGAGCACCGTGATGAACTGCGAGTACTTCTCCGCGCCCGCCTGCGGCGGCAGCAGCGTCTCGGTGGTGATCTGGCGCAGCGCCGGCAACTGGTCGAGGAAAGTCGAGATATCGCGCACGCGCAGGCGTACGGTGTCCGAGTAGGAGGAGTCGATGCCCGGCAGTGCCGTCTGCACCGCCTGCACCGCGTCATCTACGTTCTGCTGGGCCTGCCGCAGCGCCACGCGAGCACTTTCCGGACGATTTTTCGGATCCGGGTTGGTAGCCGCGTAAGCGGCGCTGAGGTCGCGTTCCCGCTCGACCTCGTGTGCCAAAGCATTCGTTTTGCCGGCAAGATCAGCGAGCTTCTCGAGACGTTGATCGGCGTTGGCATTGTCCATCGCCGTGGAGACGCGCAGTCCGGCCAGCAATGCCGCCACGATGGTAGGAATCGCGATAAGGGCGAGGAGACGAACGGCTACTCGCCAGTTACGTAGTCCGAACCGGCGGAAATTACGCCTGGATTTCGTGCGATTACTGCCTGCAGTCGGGGGCTGCGCGGCAGGAACAGGCTCTTGGTTACTCTCCACGAGTGTACGCACGGCCCTCCGTTGCCTCCCACCGATGTGATCACTTAGCGTGACACACGCGTCCCGATCTGCACATCTATCCCCAGCAACTGCGACGGTATTGGAGCACAAACCCCACCGCCGAGCCAACCCAAACGCAACATATACCCGATCCGTCGCCCCTGGCGCAGAACTACTCTTTATCACCGTTTGTCCGGTTTGTCCGGTTTCCAAGAAGACAGTGAATACTTAGAGTGAATTGAGCTACTCTCCCGCTTGGGAATCGACGATCCCGCGCCTCCGAGTCCCCCCCTCTTCCCAAGTAAAGGAGCGTCAATGAGGTTCCCCCACATACGCCGCATGTCGTTGCGCGGCGTCGCGGTCATAACCGCCACGGTTCTGACAGTCGCCGGGTGCGGCGGGTCCGACGACAACAAGTCGAGTAGCTCAGGGCTCGAAAAGAGCACTATCACCGTCGGGCTGCTGCCCATAGCCGACGCCGCGCAACTCAAGCTGGCGATCGACCGTGGGCTGTTCAAAGCAGAGGGCCTCACGGTGAAAACTCAGATGATGCAGGGCGGGGCCGAGGCGCCGCCCAAGCTGCAGAGCGGCAACCTGGACCTCGCGATCGGCGCGTACGTGCCGTTCTTCATGGCAAAGGCCGGTGGCTTCCCCCTCCACATCGTGGCCGACGCCTTCGAGACCGCCCCCGGCACGCACACCATCATGGTCGCCAAGGACTCCCCCATCCGCACCGTTAAGGACTTGGCCGGTAAGAAGATCGGTGTCAACGTCAAGCACAACCTCGCCACCTTGTTGATCCAGGCGACGCTCCAGCCACAGGGCGTCAAGCTCGACGAGAACAAGAACTTCGTGGCCATCCCCTTCCCGAACATGGAGGCCGCGCTGAAGAATCGCAGCGTGGACGCGGTGCAATTCGTCGAGCCGTTCGGCACTCAGGCGCAAAAGTCGATCGGCGCCCGGCTGGTCACCGACCTGAGCGCCGGCCCGACCGCCAACTTCCCCGTCGGCGGCTACGCGTCCACGGAAAGCTGGGCGAAGAAGAACCCCAAGACGCTCGCCGCCTTCCAGCGGGCCATCTCGAAGGCTCAGGCACTGCTGGCCGACCGCCAGGTGCTCGCCCAGACCCTGCCCACCTACACTCAGATCGATCCGGCCACCGCGTCTACCATCCACACAGGCGTCTACCCGACTTCGATCAACACCACCCGTCTACAGCGGGTGGCCGACCTCATGCAGCAGTACGGTTATCTGCAGCAACCTCTGGACGTTAAATCCCTCGTGAGTTGAATCCCCCAATGAAGTTCGTGAGTCCCGTATGACACAAGCCCGTGCCGTTCGCGGTGCGATCGGCGTCGCCGGGGCGATCGCGATCATCGAGCTGGTCTCCCGGGCCGGACTCATCGACGAGACCGCCCTGCCGCCCGCGTCAACTGTGCTGACGCGGGCGGTGGGGCAGCTCGGTGACGCCGATTTCCTCAAGAGCGTCGGCTCCACGCTCCAGGCGTGGGCCGGCGGTCTGCTGCTCGCCATCGCGATCGCCGTCCCCCTCGGTCTCGCCCTCGGCTCCATCCGCTGGCTCGGCACCGCGAGCCGGGTGGTGGTCGAGTTCCTGCGGCCCATCCCGTCCGTCGCGCTGATCCCGCTCGCGATCGTGGTCTTCGCCTCGACGACAAACGTGAAGATCTCTCTGATCGTGTACGCGGCGACCTGGCCGATCCTCATCAACACGCTGTACGCGCTGCGCGACGTGGACCCGCTCGCCAAGGACACGCTGCGCAGCTTCGGCTTCGGCCGGCTCTCCGTGCTGTGGCGGGTCACCGTGCCGAGCGCCGCACCCTTCGTCACCACCGGCGTCCGCATCTCGGCCTCCATCGGGCTGGTCGTGGTGATCAGCGCGGAGCTGTTCGCCGGCGGCGGCGGGCTCGGCACCTACCTGTCCGAGACGCAAAGCGGCGGCGGCCGCACCGACCTGCTGCTGGCCGGCGCGCTGTGGGCCGGCCTGATCGGGCTGGTCATCAACACCGCGCTGGTGTGGGCGGAGCGCAAGGCCTTCCGCTGGCACGCCGAGCGGACGGAGGCCACCACATGATCCATCCCATAAGCCGGGGAACGAGAGGGGTGAGCAAGCCATGAGCATCCGTACGCCGTCGGCCGACCGGACGGTCACCGGAGCGGCGCCCGGCGGCACGCGGCCGCGGCGTCCGGTCGGCCGGACGCGCCGGTTCGGCACCTGGGCGCTGAGCCGCATCTGGCTGATCGCCGGCCTCGGCGTGCTCTGGCAGCTCAGCGCGCGCGCCGCCGACAACCCCTACTTCCCGCCGCCGTCGGAGATCTTCCCGCTCGTGCGAGACCTGTGGTTCTCCGGGCCGGCCGGCCATCTCTTCCTGACCGAGAAGGCCATCGACGATTTCACTCCGAGCCTGGCGCACATCTTCGCCGGCTGGATCGGGGCGTCGTTGGCCGGCATCGTGGTGGGCGTGGCGCTCGGCCGATCCCGGACCGCCACGGAGTTCCTCGACCCGCTGCTTCAGTTCGGCCGGGCGATCCCGCCGCCCACGCTGATCCCGTTCTTCATCATCGTGTTCCACATCGCGGACTCGATGTACATCGCCGTGATCATCTTCGGGGTCATCTGGCCCGTGCTGCTCAACACCATCGACGGCGCCCGCACGGTCGATTCGGTGCAGCTCGATACCGCCAAGGTGTTCGGCGTCTCCGGCTGGTTGCGGCTGTGG
Source organism: Streptosporangiaceae bacterium (assembly GCA_035765195.1). Taxonomy (GTDB): domain Bacteria; phylum Actinomycetota; class Actinomycetes; order Streptosporangiales; family Streptosporangiaceae; genus CALAED01. Next base: position 84,705 of record DASTYC010000009.1, on the reverse strand, counting down.
CAGGTGATCCTGCCCGCCGCTGCGCCGAAGATCTTCGCCGGGCTACGGGTGAGCCTGTCGCTGGCACTCATCCTCATGGTCATCTCCGAGCTGGTCGGCAGCACCGCCGGGATCGGAGACCACCTCGTCAACGCCCAGCGCGGCTTCCAGCTCCCGGAGATGTGGGCCGGGATCGTGCTGCTCGGCATCCTCGGCCTCCTGTTCAACGGAGCATTCGTCCTGGTAGAACGACGTGTACTCGCCTGGCATCGAGGCGCGCTGCGACACGAAGGCTGACCGGCTCGTTAAGGAACGGTTCCCTTGCTCGAGATCAAGAATCTGACCCACGTCTACGCGGACGGCCACAAGGCACTCCACGACGTCAATCTGACCGTCAAGGCGGGCGAGCTCGTCAGCATCGTCGGCCCGTCCGGCTGCGGCAAGTCCACGTTGATGAGGTGCATCGCCGGGCTGCAGCGACCTTCGGGGGGCGAGGTATCGCTCGACGGCGCCAGGCTCGACGAGGTGCCCGGCAACCTCGCGGTCGTCTTCCAGGATTACAGCCGATCGCTGTTTCCCTGGCTGACGGTGCGCGACAACGTGGGGCTGCCGCTGCGCCGGCGCGGCAAGAGCCGCCACGAGCGGCGCGAGGCGGCGCTCGAGGCGCTGGAGTCGGTGGGGCTGGCGGACGCGGCGCAGAAGTATCCCTGGCAGCTATCGGGCGGCATGCAACAGCGGGTGGCCATCGCCCGCGCCCTCGCCTACCGGCCCTCGCTGATGCTGATGGACGAGCCGTTCGGCTCCGTCGACGCCCAGACCCGGGAGGATCTCGAAGATCTCCTCCTGCACGTGCGGGGCAACGGTGGCATGACGATCCTGCTCGTGACCCACGACATCGACGAGAGCGTCTATGTCGGCGACCGGGTCGTCGTGCTGACGGCCTCGCCGGGCCATGTCTGCGCGGAGCTTCCGGTCGACCTGCCGCCGGAGCGCGACCAGGTCGGCACCCGCGAGTTGCCCGCGTTCGTGCATCTGCGCGCCGAAGTCGGCCGGTTGATCCGCGGCGATGAGTCGAGCCGTGGGGTGTCGCTGAGCGCCCGTGAGTCGCCCTCCGCGTGAGCGTTCCGCCGGGTGACAGGCCGGACGGCCTGCGGGCAACCGCTTTCCGAGCGGCGCTCACAGCCGTACGATCACGGGTGACGCCGTTAGCAGTTCGAAGCCCGGTTGTTAGCGTGCTTGCACCAACTTCTCAAAGGTGAGAAGTACGTTACTGTCCATTGACCAGCCCCTATGCCCCCGCGCCCCCATCCCCTTACGCACTTCGGTCCCCCCCGGCCGTCGCGAAGGAGCGTTTCATGAGATTTCCACGCATGCATCGAGGATCGCTGGCGGTCACCGCGGCGATCGCCGCGATCGCCCTCACCGCAGCGGGCTGCGGCGGCGACGACAAACCCTCTTCGTCGGGCACCGGCCTCGAGAAGACGACGTTGAATGTGGGCATCCTCCAGGTCGCGGACGTCGCCCAACTGCAACTCGCCCTCGACCGCGGGTTCTTCACGGCCGAAGGCCTGACGGTCAAGACCCAGGTGCTGCAGGGGGGCGCGGAGGCGGTGCCCAAGCTGCGGAGCAAGAACCTGGACGTCTCCTTCGGCGCCTGGGTCCCCGCTTTCCTCGCCCAGGCCTCCGGCGCGTTCAAGATGCACGCTGTGGCCCCGGCCTTCGACTCCGACACCGGCACGCATGTCGTGCTGGTGCCCAAGGACTCGCCGATCAAGACCGCCAAGGACCTGGCGGGCAAGAAGATCGGCATCAACGTCAAGCACAACCTCGGCTCGCTGCTCATGCAGGCACAGTTGCAGCCGCTCGGGGTCAAGCTCGACGACGAGAAGAACTTCGTCGCGATGCCCTTCCCGAACATGCTGGCCGCGCTCAAGAGCGGCAGCGTCGACGCGGTCCAGGCGGTCGAGCCGTTCCACACCCAGATCCAACAGGCCATCGGCGCCAGGAAGGTCCTCGAGCTCAGCCAGGGCGAGACGGCCAACTTCCCCATCGCCGGATACTTCTCCACCGATGAGTTCGCCAAGGACAACCCGAAGACGCTCGCGGCGTTCCAGCGCGCGGTCGGCAAGGCCCAGGCGCTGCTCTCCGACACCTCGCTGCTCGCGCAGGTCGTGCCCAAGTTCTCCAGGACGCCGGCCGAGACCGTGGCGACCATGCACAAGGGCAAGTACCCGACGACGCTCGACGCCGCCTCGCTCAAGCGGGTCTCCGACCTCATGGTGAAGTACGGCTACCTCAAGAGCCCGATCGACGTGAACGCGCTCGTGGGCAACGGATAACTCACCCGTACGACGCCCGTGGTTTCTGGCGGTATTGCATGATGGTCGCGTCCCGGGCCGATTGACCGATCGGTCCGGGATGTCGGCCGCACATTCCCCGGAGGACCCCCATGAGCTCCGCCAGCTCCCACCAATCCGCCTCCGGCGCCGGCTGGGACCGGGAACACAGCCCCGGCACGTACGAGAGCCTGCTGCCCGACAAGAAGATCCACGGGTTCTCCTGGCTCAACCCGCTCGTGCTGTGGCGCTCGCGCAACGACTTCATCGCGCATCGGTTCGGCGACCCCACCGACGAGGTACGGCGGCGCTGGGTGGCCGGGCAGCTGGAGCGCGGCGCCGACCCGGACTTCATGATCTCGCTGCCCGAGCTGGAGTCGTTCCTCGTGCTCGGCGATCCCGGCGAGGGCGACCGGTCGCAGTACGCCGTGGTGCCCGGCCTGCTCAACGAGGGCGCCGGCACGTCATTAATGATCATCGCGAGCGATGTGATCTATCCGGTCGGCAGCATCAACGACTACCCGCTCAAGTTCTTCCTGCCCTACCAGAAGTATCCGGCGCCGATCTACGCCGTGCCCGGCAACCACGACTGGTACGACGGGCTCGGCGGTTTCATGCGGATCTTCTGTGGCGCCGGCGGGCAGCCGGCGCCGCGCTGGCGCGGGCCGTTCGGCGTGCTGGCCAGGCTGCTGTGGCGCAGGCCCGCCGTCGCCGACGAGGCCGCGCTGGCCACCGGCCGCGCGCTGCGCGCGGCCCCCGGACAGCAGGCGACGCAGCCGGGGCCCTACTGGGCCATCGACACGCCCCGGCTGCGCATCGTGGGCATCGACACCGGCATCGAGGGCGACATCGACCGCGACCAGCTCGAATGGCTGCGCCGCGTCTCCGCCGGACCCAAGCCCAAGCTGCTGATCACGGGAAAGCCGCTCATCGTCGACAACCAACGCCGGCCCCGCTCGGTCGACGCCATCGTGACCGATCCCGCGTGCAACTACGTGGCGGCGATCGGCGGCGACATCCACAACTATCAGCGCTACCCGGTCACCTTGCGCGACGGCCGGACGATCCAGTACATCGTCTCGGGCGGGGGCGGCGCGTTCATGGCCGCCACGCACGTGATCCCCAAGGTGACCGTGGTCGACGAGGACGACTTCACCTGCTATCCGCTGCGCGGCGACTCGCTGGTCTTCTACAGCAGGCTGTACGGCCGGCGGCTGCACATGAAGTGGCTGTTCGAACTCACCTATCAGCAGGCGGCGGCCGCCATCGCCCACCGGCTCCGGCTCACCCCGACCCGCCAGGAGGCGCGGGATGTTCGTCCGTCGCGGCGGGCCCGGCTGGTGGCCGCGCTGCTCGGCGTGCCGGGCCAGGCGGGCCGGGCCACCCGATGGTTCCGGCTGCCGGTGCGCAGGGTCTATCACCGGCTGTTCTCCACCTCGTCGGACTCCGACCACCCGCCGTTCTTCAAGAGCTTCCTGCGCGTCGACGTCACCGGCGACGCGCTGCGCATCCGCTGCTTCGCGGCGACCGGCTGGCTGGAGCACGAGCTGCGTCCGCCGGTCGAGGACGAGGTGACGATTCCGCTCGGCACGGCCGGTGAAAGGGAGCTGTCGGACTCCGGTGCTTAACTGGCACCGTGCGGATCGCGGTGGCGGTGACCTCCCCCGACGGCGGCATCTTGCGGCCGCTCGCCGCCGACGGCACGCCGGCCGGTCCGCCCCGCCACACCGCCGATCTCATCGGCGCGATCGCGACTCTCGAACGCACCGACCGGCCGCGGTGGGTGTGGCCGGCGACCCATCTGATCTACCCGCGGTTGCTGCGCGCCGGGGTGCGGCTGGCCCAGTGCCATGACCTCGAGCTGGTCGAGGCGCTGCTGCTCGGCCACGCGGCACGGCACGGCGAGCCGCGCTCGGTGGCGGCGGCCTACGCCAGGCTGCGCGGCACCGAGGTGCCCGGCGACGTGCCCGGCCCCGGCGCCGAGGTCGGCGCCGGGGGTCAGCCCTCGCTGTTCGACCAGGCCAGCGAGCCGACGGCCGACGACATCGAGGCCGTCGTCGCCGTGCATCACGACCAGCTTCGTCGCATCGCGTCGCTCGAGCATCCCGACCGCATGGGGCTGCTCGCCGCGGCCGAGTCCGCGGGCGGGCTGATCGCCGCCGAGATGACCCACCACGGTCTGCCCTGGCGGGCCGAGGTGCACGATCGGCTGCTCACCGAGCTGCTGGGGCCGCGCCCCGCCGGCTCGGGGCGGCACGGCCCCGGCCTGCGCCCGCGGCGGCTGCAGGCGCTGGCCGACGAGATCGTGGCGGCGTTCGACGGCCGCCCGGTCAACCCCGACTCGCCCGCGCAGATCGTGCGGGCGTTCGGCGCCGCCGGCATCTCCGTGCCCTCGGCCAGGTCCTCCGTGCTGCGCGGCATCGACCATCCGGCGGTCGCGCCGCTGCTGGAGTACAAGGAGCTGGCGCGGCTGCACGCCGCGCACGGCTGGGGCTGGCTCGACACGTGGGTGCGCGACGGGCGGTTCCGGCCTGAGTACATCGTCGGCGGCGTGGTCTCCGGCCGCTGGGCGACCCGCGGCGGCGGCGCGCTGCAGATCCCCAAGGTGCTGCGCCGGGCGGTGGTCGCCGATCCTGGCTGGGTGCTGGTCGTCGCCGACGCGGCGCAGCTCGAGCCCCGGGTGCTGGCGGCGCTCGCCGGCGACGAGGCGTTCGCCGCGGCCGCCGCGCACGGCGACCTCTACACGGCCCTCGCCGACGCCTTCGGCGGCGCCCGGGCCAAGGCCAAGATCGCCCTGCTGTCCGCGATGTACGGCGGCGCGACCGGAGACGCGATCAGCCTGCTCGGCGTGTTGCGCCAGCGGTTCCCGGCCGCGGCCGGCTACGTCGAGGCCGCGGCCCGCGCGGGCGAGGCCGGCCACATCGTCCGGTCCCGGCTCGGCCGCACCTGTCCCCCGCCCTCGGCGGCGTGGCGAGAGCGGGTGGCCGGCGTCGCCGGGGGCGCCGCGGCGCGCAGCAGGGGCCGCTTCACCCGCAACTTCGTCGTGCAGGCCAGCGCCGCCGACTGGGCGCTGGCCCTGCTCGCCCTCGCCCGCCGGCGCCTCGCCGAGCAGGCCCCGCCCGCGCCGGCCGGCGGCGAGCGGCACCTGGCGGCCGGACCCCAGCTGGTGTTCTTCCAGCACGACGAGCTGATCGTGCACTCCCCGAAGGAACATGCGGACGCCGTGGTCGCGGCGATCAGCGCCGCGGCCGCCGACGCCGGGCGGCTCGTCTTCGGGTCCACCCCGGTGGTCTTTCCGCTCGAGACGGCGGTCGTCGACTGCTACGCCGACGCGAAATGACCGGCACGGCCGGCGGCCGGCGAGGCGGCCGTACACAAAGAGGCGACAAAGAAACTCCCGCATGACCGAGGCGCGAACGATCATGCGGGAGTTTCCGTGCGCCTGTCGGCGCACGTCGATCACCCGGTTAATACCGAACATGTTGGCCGTAATCGGACAGCACAGCAACGTAACGTCCGGAAATGTGGCCTCGCGGGGAGCCGGGAGGCGGCCCGTGCCTCGGCCGGCCAGGTGGGCACGATGAAGGGAGTAGACCAAACGGCGAAGGGAGACCGCGATGGACGCCGACATCATCGACCTGCACCGCCGTGCGGTCCGCGGGTTCCGAGACCGGGTCGGTGCGGTGGGCGGCGACGCCTGGGGCCGGCCGACGCCCTGCCTGGACTGGAACGTACACGACCTGGTCAATCACGTCGTCGGTGAGGACCGATGGACCGTGCCGCTCCTGGAAGGCAAGACCATCGCACAGGTCGGAGACGTCTTCGACGGCGACCTGCTCGGCGACGAGCCCCGCCAGGCCGCCTGGGAGGCCATGGACGAGGCCGTCGCGGCCTTCGCCGTGCCCGGCGTGCTGGACCGCACCGTCCACCTGTCCTTCGGCGACGCGCCCGCAGAGGAGTACGCCTGGCAGTTGTTCGCCGATCATCTGATCCATACGTGGGACCTGGCCGTCGCCACGGACGGCGATGACCGGCTCGACCCCCGGCTGGTCGACGCGTGCGCCGAATGGTTCGGCCCCATGGAGGAGATGTACCGCCAGGCCGGGGTCATCGGCATCCGTCCCGACCTGCCCGCGGACGCCGACGCGCAGGCCCGGTTGCTCGCCGCCTTCGGTCGCGAGTCCCGTTGGGCCACCCCGGGGTGAACGGTCCGCGGCATGCGGCGTACAACAAAAGAAAGGTCCCGCCCCGACGCAGCGGAAGGGGCACCGAGGCGGGCCCTCTCGACATCGGCCTACCTGACATCCGGTGACCGCAAACGCCATGTTTGAGTTGGGACGTACCGGCAGGTAGGTGTTGCGGTGCCCCCGAGCAGGTCAGGCGCCGCTCAGGCGGTCAGGCCGCGCCGGGGCCCAGGACGCGGAGCGCGCCGGGAAGCACGCGCGCGGTCACCGGCAGCACGCCGATCAACTCGCCGTCCGCGCCGTACGGCAGGGCCCGGTCGGCCTCGATGCGCACCTCGCGGCCGCGCAGCACCTCGACCACGTCGCGCCGGACGTGCGCGCCGGTCTCCAGCTCCTTCATGATCGCGAAGAACAACGGCTTCGGCGCGTGCTTGATGATCACGACGTCGAGCAGCCCGTCGTCGACCTCCGCCTCCGGCGCGACGTGCAGGCCGAATCCGTAGAACCCCGAGTTCGCCGCGACCACGGTGTAGCCGCGCCGGTCGAGGCTCTGCCCGTCGACTGTGATCCGGTAGGCCGCGGGCCGCCAGGTGACCACCGCGCGCAGCGCGCCGACGTAGTACGCGGCGGATCCGCGCAACAGGCGGGACCGGTTGGCGTTGCGGTTGGCGACCGCGTCGACGCCCGCGTAGACGCTGCCCAGCACGACGGTCTTGGCCGCGTCAGCGCCGGTCACCTCGATCGCGTCGACGGCGTGCGGCTCGCCCTCCAGCAGCGCGGCGGCCAGCTTCCGCACGGCGGGGGCGTCGCCATCGGCGCCATCGGCGTCGGCACCGGCATCGGCCCGCCCGGTGACGCCGCGGATGCCGAGCTGCCGGGCGAAATCGTTGCCCCGGCCGGCGGGCACGATGCCGAACAGGCCGCCGGTGCCCGCGACGGCCCCGCCCACGCATCCGGCCATGCCGTCGCCGCCCACGCCGAGCACGACGTCGCCGCGTTCGACGGCCTGCCTGGCGAGCGCGGCGGCGTGGCCGAGGTCGCGGCTGTAGTCGACGGTGACCCGCGCCCCCGCCTCGCGGAGCAGCCGGGCGAGGGGCAGCAACGCCGCCGGGCCGGCCGCGCCCGATCCGCCCGCGGCGCCGTCGCCGGCCGTGGGGTTGACGATGGCGGTGAACGTGCGCGTGCTCATGCGGCGCTCCCGGCGGCCTGGGGGACGAGGATGCCCGGGTTGAGGATTCCGGCGGGGTCGAGCCGCTCCTTCACGGCCCGCAGCACCTCCACCCCGAGCGGGCCGATCTCCTTGGCGTACCACTCGAGATGATCGGTGCCGATCCCATGATGGTGGCTGATGGTGCCGCCGGCGGCCGCGATGGCGTCGCCTGCCGCGCGCTTGGCCCAGGCCCAGCCGGCCGTCCCGGGATCGGCCGCGACGACGGTGAAGTACAGGGCGGCCCCGGCGGGATAGACGTGCGAGATGTGACACATGACCAGCGGCGGGGTTCCGGCCTCGGTCAGCGTCGTCGTCAGCGCCTGGCGCACGGCCTCGTACAGGCGGGGCACCCCCGACCAGAACGTCGCGGTCTCCAGCGTCTCGGCGAAGGCGCCCACGTCGAGCAGCGCGTCGCGCAGGTAGGGGGCCGTGTAGCGGCCTTCGGCCCACTGCTCGCCCGGCTCCGGGCCGAGCGGGGTGCCGCCGGCGGCGCGGAGCACGGCGTGCGCCCTGCCCTGCCGGTCGACCACGTCCTCCGCCGCCCCCTCATAACCGGCGACGACCAGACAGCCGGCCGCGATGTCTCCGGTGTCTCCGGTGTCTCCGGTGTCTCCGGTGTCGCCGGGCGCGAGCCGGGTGGGCCGGGCCAGCCCCACCATCGTCTCGGTCTCGTCCGAAAGCCGGAGCACGGTCGGCAGCGGGCCGTCCTGGGCGAGGGTGCGCAGCGCGGCCGTGCCCGCCGCGAACGACGGGAACCGCCACCCCTCGTAGGCGGCGGTCCGCGGCGCCGGCCGCACCCGGAGCGTGACGGCGGTGATTACCCCGAAGGCGCCCTCGGAACCGAGCACGAGCTGGCGCAGGTCGGGCCCGGCCGCGGACTTCGGCGCGCGGCCAAGCTCCATCGTGCCGCGCGGGGTGGCCACGGTGAGGCCGACCACCATGTCGTCGAAGCGCCCGTAGCCGGCCGAGGCCTGGCCGCTGGATCGGGCCGCGGCGAACCCGCCGATCGTGGCCCACTCAAACGACTGCGGAAAATGGCCGAGGGTGTGGCCGCGCTCGCGCAACAGCTCCTCGGCCCGGGGAGCGCGCAGCCCGGCCTCGAACGTGGCGGTACGCGAGACCGGATCGAACGCGACCATGCGGCCCAGGCGGCCCAGGTCGAGCGCGATGACCGGCCACGGCTCCCCATGGCCGTCGGCCGGGGCCGGCGCCGGGGCGAGGCCGCCCACCACGGAGGTGCCGCCGCCGAAGGGCACCACCGCCACGCGCTGCTCGGTGCAGATCCGCAGCACCGCCAGGACCTCGTCGTGCGTGCCCGGCAGCACCACGGCGTCGGGCGCGGCGGAGGTGTCGCCGCACCGGATGCGCAGCAGGTCGGGCGTCGACTTCCCGCGGGTGTGCCGGATCCGGCTCTCGGCGTCGTCCAGCAGGGCGTCCGCGCCCACGGCCGCGCTGAGCGCGGCGCGCGCCCCGGCCGGCAGCCGCGACGCCGGCACACCGACATCCGCGAGCGACGCCGGCGGCGTCTCCGCCGGCCGGACGCCGAGCAGATCGCGCAGCAACTCGCGCACCGGGTCGGGCAGCCGCCGGGCCCGCGCCGGGTCGCCCCAGCCGCGCCATAGCATCTCGGGCGGCCGGGGCTCTTGTCGTGGGGACGTCACGCCTTACACTGTGACATATGTCGTCGATTCGTCACAAGCAGGAGAAGGCGGCGGCTCGCACCCGTACGGATCACGACGTCGTGTTGGACGCCGCCCGCGACTGCGTGCTGGCGGTGGGCGTCCGACGCACCACGCTGACCGACATCGCCCGCCGCGCCGGCGTGTCCCGGATGACGCTCTACCGCAGGTGGCCGGACGTGCGGACGCTCGTCGCCGACCTCATGACCCGCGAGTTCGTGGCGCTGGTCCAAGGCGTTGTGCGCATCGAGCCGGCGCGGCCGGTCGGCCCCGCGCTGGTGGACAGCCTGGTGCGCTGCGCGCGGGCCTTCCGGGAGCACCCGCTGTTCCGCAAGATCATCGAGGTGGACCCCGAGCTGCTCTTGCCGTACCTCCTCGAACGCCGGGGCGCCAGCCAGGAGGCGATGCTCCGGCTGATGGAGCGGGACCTGCGGGCCGGCCAGGCCGACGGCTCGATCCGCGCCGCGGACGCCACCCGGCAGACGCGGGCGGTGCTGCTCGTCGTCCAATCGTTCGTCATGTCGGCGCACACGATGACCGATGGCGGCGACGCCGCGTTGTCGGCCGCGGCCTTCGACACCGAACTGCGCCGGATCTTGGAGGGCTACCTGTTGCCATGACCACATCGCCCGCACGGCGCCCGCCGCCGGACCCGGCCCCGCACCCGGCCCCCCACCCGGCCTGGCCGTCGAACGCGACGACCGCGGCCTCCTTGAACTCCGCGCGGCGCGCCCGCGAACTGGCCGAGCTCGCGGACGGCGCGATCGTCGACGTGCTCGTCGTCGGCCTCGGCGCGACCGGGGCCGGCGTCGCGCTCGACGCCGCCTCCCGCGGGCTGTCCGTCGCCGCCATCGACGCTCACGACCTGGCGTTCGGCACCTCCCGATGGAGCTCCAAGCTGATCCACGGCGGCCTGCGCTATCTGGCGTCCGGGCAAGTCGGCATCGCCTACCAAAGCGCCGCCGAACGCGGCGTGCTGATGACCCGCACGGCGCCGCACCTGGTGCGCGCGCTGCCGTTCGTCCTGCCGATGACGCCGCTGGTCGCGCCCGCCCAGGCGGCGCTGGCCATGGCCGGGCTGCGGGCGGCCGACGCGCTGCGATGGTCCGCCGGTACGCCGCGTACGGTGCTGCCCGGGCCGCGCCGCGTCTCCGCGATCGAGACGCTGCGCCTCGCCCCGGCGCTGCACCCGCGTGGGCTGCGCGGCGGGTTGCTGTCGTGGGACGGACAGGTCACCGATGACGCCCGCCTGGTGGTCGCGCTGGCGCGTACGGCCGCGGCGCACGGGGCGCGCGTGCTGACCCGCTGCCGCGCCCTCGCCCTGTCGGGCGACGGCGCCGAGGTCAAAGACGAGCAGACCGGCGCGGTGCACACCATCCGGGCGCGCGCCGTGATCAATGCCACCGGCGTATGGGCGGGCGGCCTGGTCGACGACGTGCCGCTGCGCCCGTCCCGCGGCACCCATCTCGTCGTGCGCGCCGAGACGCTGGGCGGCCTCACCAGCGGGCTGTACCTGCCGGTCCCCGGAGCGGGCGGCCAATTCGTGCTCGTGCTGCCGCAGGGCGACGGCCGGGTGTACGTCGGCCTCACCGACGAGCCGGCGCCCGGGCCGGTGCCCGACGTGCCGACGCCGACCGAGGCCGAGATCGGCTTCCTGCTCGACGTCCTCGACGCCGCGCTCGACGTCCCGGTGCGCCGCGAGGATGTGATCGGGGCCTTCGCCGGGCTGCGCCCGCTGCGCGACGACGGGCACGGCCGTACGGCCGACATCTCGCGGCGGCACGAGGTGCTCGTCTCATCGTCCGGCGTGGTCACGATCGTCGGCGGCAAGCTGACGACCTACCGGCGGATGGCGCAGGACGCCGTCGACGCCGCCCTCGCCTCCGAGCGTGGCCGCGACCTGGCCGCCGCGCGGTCCGGAACGACGCGACGGCTGCCCCTGGTGGGGGCGGCGCCGGCCGAGGCGCTGGCGGCCATCGAGTCCTCCCCCGAGCTGCGCTCGGCGGGCATCGGTCCGGCGCTGACACGCCGGCTGGTCCGGCGGTACGGCACGGAGGCGCCGGCGGTCCTGGGGATCGGCGCCGCCGACCCGGCGCTGCTCGAACCCGTCGCGGCCGGCGTTCCCGTCATCGGGGCCGAGCTGGTGTGGGGCGTCCGGCACGAGGGCGCGCTCGACGCCGCCGACCTGCTCGATCGGCGCACCCGCATCGGACTGGTGCCGGCCGACAGGGACCTGGCGCTGCCGGCTGCCCGCGCCGCCCTCGCGCCTGGCGGCGCCGTGCGGGGTACACATCAAGACGCCCGGCCTGGAATGACCAGCACGACTTAGGTTAGACTTACCTAATCCACTGGTTCACGATCAACGTGTCAGGCCACCGTCGAGGCACCGAGGGACGGGATTCGTGCCGCATCCGATCCGCGCGGCCCTACGGCACTGCGCGCATTGCCCCGGAAGTCATACCGGTGCACTGCCCCGCCAGGCGAGCGCCACCACCAAGGCTCGCGCCTGGCTCCTCATCGAGCACCCGGGGCCGTGGGCCGACAAGGTCGAACGCACCGAGTTGCCGGCGCCGGCCGCGGCGGCCGTCGCGGAGGCCGGCAGGCGCGGCGTGCGCGCGCAGCTCATCCGGCGCCCGGGGCGCCGGCGCGGGGTGCCGCCGCTCCAGGTGTACGCGGGCTGGTCCGGCTCGGGCGCGCCGGCCTGGCTGGAGGGCAGGCCGCTGGACGATCCGGCCGGCCTCGCCGACCTCGACCTCGCGGCGGTGGCCGCGGGCCGGCGGCCGGGCTTCGGCGAGCCGAGCGGTCCGCTGCTGCTGGTCTGCGCGCACGGCCGGCACAACGCGTGCTGCGCCAAGAACGGCGCTCCGCTCGCCCGCGCGCTGCACGCGCGGTACGGATCGCAGGTGTGGGAAACCACACATGTCGGCGGCGACCGCTATGCCGCCAACCTGGTGTGCCTGCCCCACGGCCTGTACTACGGAGACCTGGGCATCGAAGAGGGACTGACGGCCGCGGCGGCCTATCGCGAGGGCAAGGTCGTCCTCGACCGGCTGCGCGGACGGGCGGGCCTGCCCGAGCCGGCGCAGGCGGCGGAACACCAGGTCAGGGCGCTCACCGGCGCGCTCGGCGTGGACGCGGTCGCGGTCGAGTCCATGACCGGAGGCGGCGACGACCGGGTGTACGAGGTCGTGGTGCGCGCCCGCGACGAGCGCTACCGGGTGGCCGTGCGACCCGGACCCACCCACGGTCACTGCGGTCCTGGATGTGACGAGAATAGACGTACATATCTTTGTGACCCGCCCGCCCTTCTCAACAGGGCGGCGCTCGTGTAACCTCTCCAAGGCCCCGGGAATCTGAGGGGCTCTCCGCCGTGTGGTCTCTGGTTTGACGGTCAGACGTACACCGGGGAACAGAGCGGAAACTTCAGGCGTTGGAGCTTTGGGTAACTGCCATGCAGTTCCAACGTGCATGTCCGAAATTACTCAGAACCGACTGAGGTGGGTGTTCTATGGCTCAGGTCCGTCGGCAGGCAAGCCTCCCGCGGCCCAGTTGGGGCTGGCAGGACGCTGCCGCGTGCCGAGGGGAAGATCTTGTCCTCTTTTTCGGCCCCGACGGCGAGCGTCAGCCCGAACGTGAAATTCGTGAGCGCAAGGCCAAGCAGATCTGCATGAGCTGCCCCGTACGCGCCGAGTGCCTCGACTATGCGGTGTCCCGGCCAGAGAAGTACGGCACGTGGGGCGGCCTCAACGAGGACGAGCGAGCATCGGAGCGCCGTCGTCGCATGCGTCGCGCGAACGCCGCCTAGGGCCGACTCGCCGGCATACATCGAATGACGTCACGGTCCCGCCACGGCGGGACCGTTTCCGTGTCTTCCACAACCGCTTCTTTTACAACTGCACGACCATTTTCCACGGCTCTCCCGGGTTTTCCGGGTGTCGCCGCCGATCGCGTCCGGCCCGGAGGCCGGGCGCGATCGGTGGAATGCCCGGCGGGCAACCTGGGGCGCCGCGTTCGCGCTATTTGACGCCGGCCCGCTCCAGCAAGCGCAAGACATCGTCATCGGTCAATTGGTCGAACCGCGAATACCACTGCCCGACGGCGTGGAATCGGCGCGGCTCGGCCAGCACCACCACGTCGTCGGCCTCCTCGCGCATCGCGGCCACCGTTTCCGCGGCGCCGACCGGCACGGCGAGGATCAGTCGGGCGGGCCCGCGGACGCGAACGGCGCGCAGGGCGGCGCGGGCGGTCCCGCCCGTGGCCAACCCGTCGTCGACCACGATCGCCGTCTTGCCCGCCAGGTCGGGCAGTGGACGTCGGTCGCGATAGACGGCGATTCTGCGGTCCATCTCGGCGCGCTCGCTGCCGACGGTGGCGGCCAGGTCGCCCTCGCCGAGCCCCAGCCGATCGAGCAGCGGCAGATCCAGCACCGGCTCCCCGCCCTCCGCGATCGCGCCGACGCCCAGCTCCGGCTGCGGCGGGTAACCGATCTTGCGCGTGACGAGCACGTCGAACGCCGCCGGCTCGTCCGGCCTCGACAGCCGGCGGGCCACCTCGAAACCTACGGGAACCCCGCCGCGCGGCAGCGCCAAGACGACGGGAGCGTGCAGGTCAAGCGCGATGAGCCGGTCGGCGAGCAGCCGCCCGGCCTCGGCCCGGTCGGCGAAAGGCAGATGCACGCTCTCCCCCTACCCACCCCTGGGCTCGAGCTAGCACGATGCCGCGGTCAGCCGGTCGCCGGCTGGGCGGCGGCGGTCCTGATCGCCCGCGCCCGCGCGGTGTCGGCGCTTGGCCACATCTTGTCGATCTCGGCGTTCAGCGCCGCCCCGATCAACACCGCGAGCGCCGCCACGTACAGCCAGGCGAGCAGCGCGATCGACGCGGCGAGCGACCCGTACACCGACACCCCCGACATCGAGCCGGCGAGGTAGAAGCGCAGCACGAAACTGCCGAGGATCCAGATGACCAGCGCGATGACCGCGCCCGGAACCTCACGCCACCAGGACGTCCTGACCGGCACGCTCATGTGATAGAGCAACGCCAGGAACAAGACCGACAAAATGACGACGACCGGCCAGTAGAACAGCCGTACGAAACCGGCCGCGCCGGGCAGCACCTGCCGCATCAGCGTCGGACCGGCCATCAGCAGCGGGATCACGACGATCATGATCAGGATGCCGATGAGGTAAAGGATGAAGGCCCGCAGCCGGGTGCGCACGATGCCGCGGATGCCGGACAGGCCGTAGGCGATCGTGATCGTGTCGACGTACACGTTCAGCGCGCGGGAACCGGCCCACAGCGAGATGAGGAAGCTGATCGAGACGATGTCGACCCGGCCGCCCTTGATCACATCGTCGACGAGGGGAACGACGACCGAGTCGACCGCGGGACCGGTAAGCACGGTGCCGGACTTGTCGATCACCCACGCCCTGATCTCGGCGATGACGGGCTCGCCGAGCGCGCCGCGAAAGTGACCCATCGTGCCGACCAGCCCGATCACCAGGGGCGGCAGCGAGAGCAACGCGAAGAACGCGGCCTCGGCGGCGAGTCCCGTCACGCGGTACCGGAAGGCCGCGACCGCGGTGCTGCGCAGGAGCCACCAAGCGACCTTCCGAGGCCGGCCGGTCGCGGTCTGTGACTCGGTGAGGCGCGGGGCGTCAGAGACGGTCGTCACGAAGTCCTAAGGTAGAGCGTCGCCGGGCGGCAACATGCCGCATCGGCCAATCCAATGATCGTACGTGGGCGGGTCAAGCGGTCATCGAAAACGATGCTCGCCGCCCCCTCTTGGTTCGCATCCTCCGTAATGTCGAGGGCTCCGGCCCCCCCGACTCCGGTCGCAGCCGATTGCAGTCGTCTACCCGCCGAGTGTAACCCGACACTGTGACGCGGCTCACATCAAGCCCTCCGCGCCCGGTGCTCACATCAAGCACGGGGGAACTGGCCGGGCCGGCGGCCGGGGCCCGGCGGGCCGGCGAAGGCCTGCGCGATCGACATCCATTCGGCGGCCACCGGCCCCGTCACCTCGAGGGCGACGTCGCTGATATGCCGGCGCCGGGTGACGACGAGACAAAAGTCGAGCGCGTCTCCGCGCACCGCGTCGGCGGTCGTCTCGGGCCCGAGCGCCAGCGCGGCGCCGCTCGGCAGGGTCAGCTCGACGCGTACGGGCGTCCTGGGCGCGAGCCTGCCGTGCACGGCGAAGCTGTAGGCCAGCGCCCGGACACCGATGTACGCCACGTGCCGGAGGCGATCGGTCGGCGGCCGGGCCACGCCGAGCGCGTCCGCGATGTCCTGGCCGTGTGCCCAGGTCTCCATGAGCCTGGCCGTGACGAACGAGGCGGCGCTCATGTCCGGGCCGTACCAGGCGATCCTGGCCGTGGCGTCCACGCCGGCGAAGACGTCGAGCAACCGGGACCGGGCGGCGCTGAACCACGCGCGCAGCTCCGCCACCGGCAGCGCCCGATAGCGGGCCGCGATGTCGTCCGGGGACATTCCCCCGGCCTGCATCTCGGCGGCCGCGGCCCGGAACTCCTCCGGCGCGGTCACCGCCTGGACGGCGGCGTCGTCGAACCAGGCGAGATGGCTCACCTGGTCGCGGACGGCCCAGCCGGCCGCCGGCGTCGGGGCGTCCCAGGCGGTGTCGGACAGCGGCGCCAGCAACCGTTCGAGGTCGAGGGTCTCCGCGCGCAGATCCTCGACGAGTTCGACCATCGACACCGCCATGGCCCGGCAGCCTACCGAATATCATTCTGTTTCGCCGTGCCCGGACGGGCCACAATGGAAGAATGATCTGCCAGGCGTGCCGGGACCGGCACCACGACGAGTGCCGTGGCGGCTCATGGTGCGACTGCCAGCATCAACAACCCGATGAACGGCCCGACGAACCGCCGATCAACTGGGTGCGCCAGGGTTGACCGCACCGTCGGGTTTATTCCCCCACGGGGGCGTGAGTCCTCTCACGGTCCACATGGTGAATCCGGCTGGACAAGCCGCGAGACCGCGTGTCAGAGTCGAAACATGTCTGCCGCGGATCCGATGCTGGTCATGCGCCGGCACGTCGACTTCCTCCGCGTGCGCAGCGCTCTGTGTCTTTGACGCCCCGCCACCTCCCTTAAGCGACCCAAATTTCAGGTCCGGGGAGCGTGGTGTGCCGGCGTCCATCCCGGATCGGCCGATCGGCCCCTAGACCGCGCGCCCGCCGTCTCACGCGGCGTGCCGCGCGCCCGCCGACGCCGCGCCGACCTCCCCGGCCCGCCGGTGCCACCACGCGTCCCACACCGCATTTCCGCATAGCTCGGCCCAAAGGACGCACGTCACATGCCATCCAGCAGCACGAAGCCGGCCGCCAGACCGCCCGCGGCGAGACCGAAACGCGGCGAGGGCCAATGGGCCCTCGGCTACCGCGAGCCGCTCAACAAGAACGAAGAGAACAAGAAGAACGACGACGGGCTCAACGTCCGCCGGCGCATCATCGACATCTACGCCCACCACGGTTTCGACTCGATCGACCCGGCCGACCTGCGCGGCCGGTTCCGCTGGTACGGGCTCTACACACAGCGCCGGCCGGGCATCGACGGCGGCAAGACCGCGATCCTCGAGCCCGAAGAGCTCGACGACCGCTACTTCATGATGCGCGTCCGCGTCGACGGCGGTCAGCTCGACCTCGCCCAGCTGCGCACCATCGCCGACATCTCCCAGACCTACGCCCGGGGCACCGCGGACCTCACCGACCGGCAGAACATCCAGCTGCACTGGGTGGAGATCGAGTCGGTGCCGGCCATCTGGGCGGCGCTGGAGGCGGTGGGCCTGTCGACCACCGAGGCGTGCGGCGACACGCCGCGGGTGATCCTCGGCTGTCCGCTGGCCGGCATCGACGCCGACGAGGTCATCGACGCCACCCCGCAGATCGACGATATCCAAGGCCGATACATCGGCAGCCCGGAGTTTTCCAACCTGCCGCGCAAGTACAAGTCGGCGCTGTCCGGCTGCCCGGCGCAGTGCACCGTCCACGAGATCAACGACGTCGCGTTCGTCGGCGTGGTCAACGAGGAGGGCACGCCCGGCTTCGACGTCTGGGCGGGCGGCGGGCTGTCCACCAACCCGATGTTCGCCAAGCGGCTCGGCGCCTTCGTCCGGCCCGACCAGGTGCACGAGGTGTGGGCGGGCATCACCGGCCTGTTCCGCGACTACGGCTATCGGCGGCTGCGGCATCGCGCCCGGATCAAGTTCCTGATGAACGACTGGGGGCCGGAGCGGTTCCGCGAGGTCCTCGAGAAGGAGTACCTCGGCTACGCCCTGCCCGACGGGCCGGCCCCGGCGCCGCCGCCCGGCGACCGCCGCGACCACGTCGGCATCCGCCCGCAGCGCGACGGCAACTACTACGTCGGCTTCGCTCCCAAGGTCGGCCGCGTCAACGGCGCGCTGCTGCGCGTCATCGCCGACCTCGCCGAGGAGTACGGCTCGGGCCGGGTGCGGACCACGACCGAGCAGAAGATGGTCATCCTCGATGTGCCGGAAGGCCGTACCGACGAGCTCGCCGCGGCCCTCGAGGAGCACGGGCTGCGGGTGCGGCCGTCGACGTTCCAGCGGCAGACCATGGCCTGCACGGGCATCGAGTACTGCAAGCTGGCGATCGTCGAGACCAAGCAGCGGGCCATCGACCTGATCGACGAGCTCGAGCGGCGGCTGCCCGACTTCGACCAGCCGCTCACGATCAACGTCAACGGCTGCCCCAACTCCTGCGCCCGCATCCAGGTCGCCGACATCGGCCTGAAGGGCCAGCTGGTCACCGACGCGGACGGCAACCAGGTCGAGGGCTTCCAGATCCATCTGGGCGGGGCGCTCAGCGGCCGGCAGGGCGAGGGCGGCTTCGGCAAGAAGGTGCGCGGGCTCAAGACGACCGCGGCGGCGCTGCCCGACTACATCGAGCGGGTGGTCCGGCGCTTCGACGAGCAGCGCGCGGCCGGCGAGACCTTCGCCCAGTGGGTCGGCCGGGCCGCCGACGCGGACCTGCGGTAATGGGGGGTGCCTGAGATGACCGAGCGCGCCGTTCCCTTCTACTGCCCCTACTGCGGCGACGAGGACCTCGAACCGTACGAGAACGACGGCGGCTGGCACTGCCGGGCCTGCGCCCGCGCGTTCCGGCTGAGATTCGTGGGAATAGGAGTCGCGCGATGACCGCCATCACGACGGATCGGTCCGCGCTCGACCTGGCGGACCTCGCGGATTCGGCCGCCGAGGCGCTCACCGGCGCCTCGGCGCTCGAGATCGTCCGATGGGCGGCCGCCACGTTCGGCGACCGCATCTGCCTGACCTCCTCGATGACCGACGCCGCGCTGATCCACCTGGTGTCGAAGATCAAGCCGGGCGTGGATGTGATCTTCGTCGACACCGGCTACCACTTCGCCGAGACCATCGGCACCCGCGACGCGGTCGAGGCCGTCTACCCGGTCAACGTGGTCAACGCGACCTCGACCCGTACGGTCGAGGAGCAAGAGCGCGACCTGGGCCCGCGCCTGTACGGCCGCAATCCCGATCTGTGCTGCCACCTGCGCAAGGTAGAGCCGCTCAGCCGGGCCCTCGAGGGCTACCTGGCCTGGTTCAGCGGCATCCGCCGGGGCGAGACCAGCAGCCGGCGCACGATGCGGCCGGTCGAGTGGGACCGCAAGCGCGGCATGGTCAAGGTCAACCCGATCCTCGACTGGACCGACGCCGACGTCGCCGCCTACATCGAAGACAACGGCGTGCTGGTCAACCCGCTGCAGTACGACGGCTACCCCTCGATCGGGTGCGAGCCGTGCACCCGCAGGGTGGCGCCGGGCGACGACCCGCGCAGCGGCCGCTGGGCCGGAACGGGCAAGACCGAATGCGGCATTCACCTGTGAGCCCCGCCCCGTCCGGGGGCGGGGCGCCGCCGCTTGTGGCGGTGGCGCACGGCAGCCGGGACCCGCGGGCGGCGGCGACGGTCGAGGGGTTGCTGGCCGCGGTGCGCGCCCGCCGCCCCGGCCTGCGGGTGGTGACGTCGTATCTCGACCACGCGCCGCCCTCGCCCGTGCAGGCCCTGGGCGCGCTGGCCGAGGACGGCGGCGCCGTGGTGCTGCCGCTGCTGCTGACCGCCGCGTACCACAGCAAGACCGACATCCCCCGGGTGCTGGCGGAGGTGGGCCGGCGCCATCCCCGGCTCGCGGTGCGCTATGGCGACCCGCTCGGACCGCATCCGCTGCTGATAGAGGCGTTGGAGCGGCGGCTGGCCGAGGCGGGGACGCCCGTGGGCGACGGCGGCACCGCCGTCGTCCTCGTCTCGGCGGGCTCCAGCGACCCCGGGGCCAACGGCGTCATCGCGCGGCTGGCCCATGGCTGGCGGCGGCGCGGCTGGTACGACGTCGTCCCGGCGTACGCCTCGGCCGCCCGTCCGACTCCGGCCGAGGCGGTGCGGGCGCTGCGCGCCGCGGGCGCGCCGCGCGTCGCCGTGGCGTCGTACTTCCTGGCTCCCGGCTACTTCGCCGACAAGGTGCGGGCCGGGGCGCTGCACGCCGGGGCCGACGTGGTCTCCCCCGTGCTCGGCGCCGCGCCCGAGCTTGCCGACATCGTGCTGCGGCGCTACGACGAGGCGCTGCTCGACGTGCGGCCGGCCGCCGTCGGCTGACCGCCACGGGCCACCGCACACCGAACCTCGTTCGGTATCGTGGCGGGTACAGCCGTCGCCCGGGGAGCAGCGCCATGACGCACGAGGTGTTCAACCAGGTTCCGCCGCTCGTCG
This sequence comes from Streptosporangiaceae bacterium, assembly GCA_035765195.1. Lineage (GTDB taxonomy): Bacteria > Actinomycetota > Actinomycetes > Streptosporangiales > Streptosporangiaceae > CALAED01. The sequence goes on along the minus strand of DASTYC010000009.1, from coordinate 64,564 downwards.
ACCACGATGTCGCCGACGACCCCGCACTGCTCGACGGGCTGGTGCGCGAGGGCGCGGAGTGGGCGGTCGCCGAGGTCCACGAACTGGGGCGGCTCGCCGGGACGGCGGCGGCGCAAGAGCAGGGACGGCTCGCCAACGAGTACCCGCCGGTGCTGCGCACCCACGATCGCTACGGGCACCGCATCGACGAGGTCGAGTTCCATCCGGCCTGGCACCAGCTCATGGAGACGGCCGTGACGCACGGGCTGCACGCCGCGCCGTGGGCGGCCGACCGGCCCGGCGCGCATGTGGCCCGGGCCGCGAAGTTCTACGTCTGGCGCACCGACGCCGGGCACGGCTGCCCGATCTCGATGACGTACGCGGCCGTACCGGCGCTGCGGCACTCCCCCGCCCTCGCCGCGACCTACGAGCCGCTGCTGACGGCCGGCGCGTACGACCCCGGGCTGCGGCCGCCGCCGGCCAAGCGCGGGCTGCTCGCCGGCATGTCCATGACCGAAAAGCAGGGCGGTTCTGACGTACGGGCCAACACCACGCGCGCCGAGCCGCGAGGCGACGGGAGCTACGTCCTCACCGGCCACAAGTGGTTCACCTCGGCGCCGATGTGCGATGTCTTCCTCGTGCTGGCGCAGGCGCCGGGCGGGCTGACCTGCTTCCTGTTGCCGCGGGTGCTGCCCGACGGCACGCGCAACGCGATGCGGCTGCAGCGGCTGAAGGACAAGCTCGGAAACCGGTCGAACGCCTCGGCCGAGGTGGAATACGACGGCGCGGTCGCCTGGCCGGTCGGCGACGAGGGCCGCGGCGTCCGCACGATCATCGAGATGGTCAACATGACCCGGCTCGACTGCGTGATCGGCGGCGCGGGCGGGATGCGGCACGGCGTCACCCAGGCCGTCCACCATGCCGCCCACAGGCAGGCGTTCGGCCGCTATCTGGTCGACCAGCCGCTGATGCGCAACGTGCTCGCCGACCTGGCCGTGGAGTCCGAGGCGGCGACCGCCGTCATGACCCGGCTGGCCGGGGCCACCGATCGGTCCGTCCGCGGCGATGACGACGAGACCGCGTTCAAACGGCTCGGTCTCGCCGTCAGCAAGTACTGGGTGTGCAAACGCGCGCCGGGGCATGCGGCCGAGGCCCTCGAATGCCTCGGCGGCAACGGCTACATCGAGGACTCCGGCATGCCGCGCCTGTTCCGCGAGTCGCCCCTCGGGTCTATCTGGGAGGGCTCAGGCAACGTCGCCGCGCTCGACGTGCTGCGCGCCGCCGTGAAGGAGCCGCACGCCGTCGAGGCCTTCTTCGGCGAGGTGGAGCGGGCCGCCGGCGCCGACGCCCGGCTGGACGCCGCCGTCCGGGACGTCAAGGACTCCCTCGCCGACACCGCGACCCTCGAACCGCGCGCCCGGCGCGTCGTCGAACGGCTGGCGCTGGTCCTGCAGGGATCGCTGCTCGTCAGGCACGGCCACCCGGCGGTCGCCGACGCCTTTTGCGCCTCGCGACTCGGCGGCGATTGGGGACACGCCTACGGCACCCTCCCGCCCGGCGCCGACGTCGCCGCCATCATCGAGCGCGCCACCCCGAAGCTGGGCTGAGACACCCCTAAGAGCCTCCGGCGCCGGCGGACCGGGGATCGATGTAGTCGGGGTCGGTGAGTCCGAGGCGGCGCATCGCGATGCCGGTGAGCGCCTCCATCACCGCGCGGCGGGCGAACAGCGCGGTGATGTTGGGCCCGACGTCGTAGGGCGGGCTCACCTCGACGACGTCCATCGCCACGATGCCCACCTCGGCGGCCAGCCGCCGCACCGCCCACAGCATCTCGCCGGTCGTCAGCCCGCCCGGCTCCGGCGTGCCCGTGCCCGGCGTGAACGCCGGATCGCAGACGTCGACATCGAGCGAAAGGTAGAGGTGGTCGGCCTGATCGAGCGCCTCGTCGACGGCCCGCGCCAACACCGCGCCGAAACCGTCGCGATGGATCTCGGCCATGAAGTGGGTACGCAGCCCGTTGTCCTCCATCCACGCCAGGACGGGGGCCTCCGGCCAGTAGCCCCGCAGCCCCACCTGCACGAAGTTGCGGCCGGGCACCGCGCCGCTTTCGATGAGCCGGCGCATCGGGGTGCCGTGTCCGTGCAGCGCGCCGCGCATGTCGGGAGCGGTGTCGGCGTGCGCGTCGAAGTGGACGATGCCGACGTTGCCGTGACCGTAGGCGTCGGCCACCGCCGTGGCCGATGGCCAGGTGATGCCGTGGTCGCCGCCCAAGATGATCGGGATCGCGCCGCCGTGGAGGATCTCCGCGACGAACGACTTGATGTTGTCGTAGGTGCCCGGCGCGTTGCCGATGAGCACGTCGGCGTCGCCGTAGTCGGCCACGACGAGATGCTCCAGCGGGTCGACGCGGACGTTCAGATGGCCGATCTGCCGGGCGCCGGTGATGTAGTCGCCCTGTCTGATGGCGCGCGGCCCCAGATGGGTGCCGGTGAGGCCGGTCGCGGTGCCGTCCCAGGGCGCGCCGCCGATCGCCACGTCCACGTCCCCGGCGCGCAGGTCCTCGGGGGTCAGGCAGACCGGCGCCTTGAGGAACGTCTGGATGCCGCTCCAGGCCATCTCGTTGTCCCGGCGGTTGACGACCCTGGGGCCCGGCGCCCGGGCCCGGTCCGGCGAGCCGGACCCGGAGGAAGGTGGCGGTGGGCTGGCGCCTGCTGACATGCGGCCTCCTGGACGGGTGCTGGGGTGTCCGTCACCCATCATCCTGTGCCGCCCGGGCCGCCGCCCGCTCGGCGCGCGCCGAGCGGGCGGCGCGCGCACCACTGCGCACGACCTTGACAGCGCGTCACAATGCCGAGTTGATATCGTCATAACTCGTCGGCTTATTTCGGTGTAAGGGCGCAACGCGGCGCTCGCCCCGGAAGCTGGACGGAGGAAGGCGATGACCTCGGGAACGCAGGACACCCAGACCAGCGCCGAACGGCAGGCGCTCCAGGCGGCGGCGTTCGACCGGATCGGTGAACGCTATGACGAGGCGTTCCCGCACAAGGAGGGCCAGCTCGCGGCCGGCGGGTGGCTCATCAACCGGCTGGCGCCGGGCGCCCGCGTCCTGGACGTCGGCTGCGGAACGGGCCTGCCCACGGCGCGTCAGCTCGCCGACGCCGGGCTCAAGGTGACGGGCATCGACATCTCCGACGGGATGCTCCAGCTGGCCCGACGCGACGTGCCGGACGCCACCTTCCGCCAGATCGACGTCAGGCGGCTGCCCGCGATGGGCATTACCGAAGCCGGTTATGAGGCGGTCGTCGCCTTCTTCTCGCTGCTGATGCTGACGCGTGAGGAGATCCCGCCGACGTTGCGAAAGCTCCATGCGCTCCTCGCACCCGGGGGCTATTTCCTGCTGAGCATGGTCGAGGCCGACGTCGACGACATGCCGCTGCGATTCCTCGGCAACCGCGTGTGGGTGAGCGGCTATCTGCGGGACGAACTGCGTCAGGTGGTCGCCGATGCGGGCTTCGAGGTCCTCGACGTCCGGCATCTGTCCTACGCCCCCGCCAGCACCACGGTTCCGCCGGAGCTGCAGCTGTTCGTGTACGCGCGGCGCGGCGAAAGCTGACAGTGCCGACGCGAAACGACGGGTGGACGAAAGCGACGGACATCGGGGAGCACCTGGGTTACCTGCACGGTGCGACCGCGCGTATCGGGGGCGGGCTGGAGCTCGATCAGGTGGTGCGCGCCCTGTGCGACACCACGGTGCCCGAGATCGCCGATCTCGCCGCCGTCTACCTGTATGAATCCGTGCTGGTCGACGGCGAGTTGCCGGAGGCGCCCGACCCCGGCGACCTGGTGGTGCGCCAAGCCGCGGTGGCCGGCGGCGAGGGATGGGGCGCCGCCGGGCTCACGGCCAAGGTGACGGCGTCCGAGCTGACCGGTCCGTTCGCCGCGGCGATGGCGCGGGGCCGCCCGGCGGTCTGGCACGGCGACCACGACGGCCGGCCGGGCCTTCGGTCGGACGTGGACTGCGTGCTGACGCGGCCCTGGCCCGGCTCGGTGCTGGTGGTTCCGTTGCGGCTCGACCGGCTCGTGCTGGGGTTCGGCGTGCTGCTGCGCGCCGCGGACCGCGGCGCCTTCACCGAGGCCGGGGACGCCCAGGACGTCGACGTGGTGACCGCCACCTTGATGGCCGACCAGGCGGCGCTGGGCATCCACAAGGCCATCCTCTATCAGCGCGAGGCCCAGATCGCCGACGAGCTGCAGCGCAGCATGCTGCCCAAACGCCCGCCGCGGCTGCCCGGCATCGACATCGCGCACCGCTACCTGCCCGGCAACCCCACCGCGCAGGTCGGCGGAGACTGGTTCGACGCGATCCCGCTGGCCGGTAGCCGGGTCGCGCTCGTCGTCGGCGATGTCATGGGCCACGGCGTCCGGTCCGCGGCCGCCATGGGCCAGCTGCGCATCGCCGCGCGGACGCTCGCCACCTTGGACCCGCCGCCCGACCAGGTGCTCCGCCAGCTCGACCAGCTGTTCAACGACATGGCCGAGCAACTCGACGAGCACTATCTGGCGACGTGCATCTACTGCGTGTACGACCCGGTCGCCCGCCGCTGCGCCATCGCCAACGCCGGCCACGTGCCGCCGGTGTTCATCTATCCCGACGGCCGCACGGAGCTGATCCAGCTGCCCACCGGGGCGCCCGTGGGCGTCGGCGGGGTGGCCTTCCAGACGTTCGAGATGGCGGCGCCGGACGGTGCGCTGCTCGCGATGTGCACGGACGGCCTGGTCGAGTCGCCCGACAGGGACCTGAACGACGGCCTGGCCATCTTGCTGGACAGCGTGCAGAACGCGGCCAAGACCCACCTCGACCCGGCCGCCGGCGCCGCCCCGGTCGACGCGGCGCCGCTGGAGGACCTGTGCGAGCAGGTTCTGCGCGACCTGCACATCGACGGGCGCGTCGACGACGTGGCGCTGCTCGTGGCGCGTTTCGGCGGCATCCCCAGCGAGCACGTCGCCAACTGGATCTTGCGCGCGCATCCGCAGACGCCGTTCCGCGCGCGCAGGCTGGTCGCGGCGACGCTGTCCGGCTGGGGGCTGACCGGCCAGATCCCCACCATGGAGCTGCTCGTCACCGAGCTCGTCACCAACGCCATCAGGTACGCCACCCGCCCCATCGCCGTACGGCTGCTGCGCACCGAGACGTCGCTGCTGTGCGAGGTCACCGACGACGATCACAACCCGCCGGTGCTGTGCGAGCCGACCACCAAGGGCGAAAACGGGCGCGGCGTCTATCTGGTGAGCCGGCTCGCCCGCCGCTGGGGCACCAGCCTCACCCCGACGGGAAAGTCGGTGTGGTGCGAGGTCGCCCTCCCCTGACGCCCGTACGACACGAGATCTCCGCCTTCGGTAGCGTCGGGATCATGCGGCTGCACGTGGGATGCGCGATGTGGACCCACGCTCCATGGCGGGGGCGCTACCTGCCGCATCCGCTCCCCCAGGGAGAGCGGCTGCGCGCCTACGCGACCTGGTGCAACGCGGTCGAGGGCAACACGACGTTCTACGCGGTGCCGGCCAGGAGCACAGTGGAGTCGTGGGCGCGGCAGACCGCGCCAGGCTTCCGGTTCGTGGTCAAGCTGCCCAGGTCGATCACCCACGAACGCCGGCTGGCCGGCTGCGACGATGAGGTCCGATCGTTCCTGGACGCGATCGAGCCGCTCGGCGGCCGCGCCCACGCCCTTTGGGTGCAACTTCCGGGTTCGTTCGCGCCGGCCGACGTCGATGCGCTGGCGGGCTTCCTGCGCCGGCTTCCGCGCACCCACCCGTACGCCGTCGAGGTCCGCCACGGGGCGTTCTTCGCCGACCCGCGCGCCGAACGGCTGCTCGAACGGGTGCTCGCCGGCGCCGCCGCCGAATGGGTCCCGTTCGACACCACCACCCTCTTCCGCGACCCGCCGACCAGCGACGCCGAACGCGAGGCCTGGACGAAAAAGCCGCGCCTGCCTCGCCGGTCACGGGCGCTCACCGATCGCCCGATCGTCCGCTATCTCGGCCGCGACTCCGCCGACCGTACGATCGAGGGCTGGCGGCACTGGTGCGAGACGGTGCGCGGATGGCTGCGCGAAGGCCGCTCCCCGACCGTGTTCGTCCATACGCCGGACAACGCCGACGCGCTGCCGCTCGCCCGCCGCTTCCACGCCGATGTGCGGACCGGCCTGCCGGCGCTCGAGCCGTTGCCCGAGCCCATGCCGGCCGGGCAGGCGACCCTCTTTTGATCCGTCCGGCCACTACCGGATCGCGGCCGCATAACAGTATGTGACACAAATGCCGGTGATCCATCCGGTCAAAGACGGAGTCAGGAAGACTGAGCGCCAAGGGGGGATGCGGGCGAAAGGGAGGAAATGTGGAGGTGGAGATTGCGGCCCTCGTCACGTGGGTCGCGGCCGCGATCGTGGGCCTCTATCAACTGACGACGTCGCTGGCGAACGGCGGGCTGCGGGGGCAGGCGACGAAGGTGACGCGATTTCCGGCCACGCTGACGCTCAGCCATCTGCTGCTCGGCTCCGGAGGTCTCGTGATCTGGGTGTTCTACCTGATCACTACGCGCGTCATGTACGCGTGGGCGGCCTTCGCCCTGCTGGCCGTTGTCGCGCTGCTCGGATTCATGATGTTGACGCGCTGGCTCGTCGGGCGGGGCGGCCGGCACGCGCGCTGTGCCGAACCGGAGGTGCCGATCGCCGCGGTGTTCGTGCACGGCGGCGTCGCCATTACGACGTTCGTCCTCGTGCTCTTCACGGCGTTGGTCGTCGGCAATTCCTGATGACCATCCGGCGAACAGTCAGCCGCCGAGTCAAATGAGGGAGTCAAGGACGGGAAATCGCATTCCCGGGTGAGACGTCTCGTCAGCGGCCGTCGTCGCGCTGGTCGGCCAGCCGGCGGAGCACGATCAGGGCGCGCCCGGGGACGTCGACGGAGTCGCGGGCCTTCACCGGCTCACGGCCCCCCGCCAGCCCCGGGTCGTCGGTGTCCAAGGTGTACTCCCAGCGCTCGCCGAACTCCATCCCGGGCACCGTGAACCGCACGGCCTCGGAGTGGGCGTTGAAGAACAGCAGGAACGAATCGTCGCTCACCCGCCGGCCGTGCGGGTCGGGCTCGGAGATCGCGTCGCCGTTGAGGAAGACGGCAAGCGACTTGGCGTACCCGGCGTTCCACGCCTCATCGGTCATGGGGTCGCCCGACGGTGTCAGCCACGCCACGTCGCCGAGGCCGTCGCCCCGCCCGGCGCCGCGGAAGAAGCGGCGGCGGCGAAAGACCGGATGGTCGCGGCGCAGCGCCGCCAGGGCGCGGACGAACTCCAGCAGCCGCTCGTCGGCCTCGGCCCAGTCCACCCACGCCAGCGGGGCGTCCTGGCAGTAGGCGTTGTTGTTGCCGCGCTGGGTGCGGCCCAGCTCGTCGCCGTGCGACAGCATCGGCACGCCCTGCGACAAGAACAGCGTGGCGAGGAAGTTGCGCTGCTGCCTCGCCCGCAGGGCCAGCACGCCGGGATCGTCGGTGGGACCTTCGTACCCGCAGTTCCACGACCGGTTGTCGTCGCTGCCATCGCGGTTGGCCTCGCCGTTGGCGTCGTTGTGCTTGACGTTGTAGGACACCAGATCGCGCAGCGTGAACCCGTCGTGGCAGGTCACGAAGTTGATCGAGGCGACCGGCCTTCGGTTGCTCTGCGCGTACAGGTCGGACGACCCGGCCAGCCGGGAGGCGAACTCCGGCAGAGTGTCGGGCTGACCGCGCCAAAAGTCGCGCACGGTGTCGCGGTACTTGCCGTTCCATTCCGTCCACAGGGGCGGGAAGTTGCCGACCTGGTAGCCGCCCTCGCCCACGTCCCACGGCTCGGCGATCAGCTTGACCTGGGAGACCACCGGGTCCTGCTGCACCAGGTCGAAGAAGGCCGACAGCCGCTCCACATCGTGCAGCTCGCGGGCGAGCGCGGCGGCGAGGTCGAAGCGGAAGCCGTCGACGTGCATCTCCAGCACCCAGTAGCGCAGCGAGTCCATGATCAGCTGCAGCGCGTGCGGATGGCGCACGTTGAGGCTGTTGCCGCAGCCGGTGTAGTCGAGGTGGTAGCGCCTGTCGTCGTCGCGCAGCCGGTAGTACGCCCCGTTGTCGATGCCGCGAAACGACAAGGTCGGGCCCAGGTGGTCGCCCTCGGCCGTGTGGTTGTAAACGACGTCGAGGATCACCTCGATGCCCGCCGCGTGCAGCGCCCGCACCATCGCCTTGAACTCGAGCACCTGCTCGCCGCGCTGGCCGGACGCGGAGTAGGTGTTGTGCGGGGCGAGGAACCCGATCGTGTTGTAACCCCAGTAGTTCGTCAGCCCCCGTGCGATCAGGGCGTGCTCGGGCACGAACTGATGGACCGGCATCAGCTCGACGGCGGTCACGCCCAGGTCGAGGAAGTAGTCGATCATCACCGGGTGCGCCAGCCCCGCGTACGTGCCGCGCTGCTCGGGCGGGATCTCGGGATGGTTGATCGTCAGGCCCTTGACGTGGGCCTCGTAGATCACCGTCTCGTGGTAGGGGACGCGGGGCGGGCGATCGTCGGTCCAGTCGAAGAACGGGTTGATGACGATGTTCTTCGGCAGATAGGGCGCGCTGTCATCGGTGTTGAGCTGGGCGGGGTCGGCGAACCGGTAGGAGAAGACGGCCTCGTGCCAGCGCAGGTCGCCCTCGATCGCCTTGGCGTAGGGGTCGAGCAGCAGCTTGGCCGGGTTGCACCGGTGACCCTGCGCGGGGTCGTACGGCCCGTGCACCCGGTAGCCGTAGCGCTGACCGGGGCCGACGCCCGGCAGGTATCCGTGCCAGACGAACGCGTCGGCCTCGGGGAGAAAGTAACTGGTCTGCACTCCCTCGTCGTTGAACAGGCACAGTTCCACCCGATGCGCCACTTCGGAGAACAACGCGAAGTTGGTTCCGGTGCCGTCCCAGGTGGCGCCGAGCGGGTACGCTTCGCCAGGCCAAACCTCCGGCATGGCCCACTCCTCGCCTGGACTCGGTCACGATGACGTTTGATTTTCCCTTACCCGGGGCCTTCTCGGGACAGCACGGGCCCGGGTGTTGCGAAGACGTCACGCTCCGGTGTGGCCGGATTGCCGCATACAGGCACCATTTGGCGGGTACAGGTGCGTGATCGCCGAGCAGAACGCCAACGATAGGTTGTGCTCCATGTCTCACTGGTCGGGCTCATTCGCCGATGTGGATCTCGCCACGGCGTACGCCTACCCCGCCGACCGCCCGTGGCTGCGCGCCAACATGATCGCCAGTCTCGACGGGTCGGCTTGGTGGGGCGATCGCACCGGGCCGCTGGGCGACAAGCATGACCGCGAACTGTTCCAGCTGCTGCGCGGCCTCGCCGACGTCGTCATCGTCGGCGCCGGGACGGTGCGCATCGAGGGGTACGGCGCGGTGCGGCCCCGATCCGAGTGGGACGCGCTGCGGGCCGGCCGGCCCCCAGCGCCGCCGCTCGCGGTGGTCTCCCGCGCCCTCAACCTCGACTTCGACGGGCCGCTGTTCACGCCGGGCCGGGAGCGGACGATCGTGCTCACGACGGAGGCCGCCCCGACCAGCCAGCGCAAGGCCGCGGAGGAAAAGGCCGACGTCATCGTGGCGGGCCAAGACGACGTCGACCTCCGGGCCGCGGCCGACGCGCTGGTCGAGCGGGGCCACACGAGGCTGCTGTGCGAAGGCGGGCCGAGGCTGCTCGCGCAGATCGCCGCGGCCGGGCTGCTCGATGAGCTGTGCCTGACGCTCAGCCCCGTCCTGCTCGCCGGCGACGCCGCCCGCATCCTCAACGGGACGCCGCTGCCCGCGCCGTGCCACTACCGGCTCGAGCACATCCTCACCGGCGACGACCACCTGTTCCTGCGCTACCTCACCCGGCCCGCGCCGGCCGGGGAGCAGGCGGGCGAGTAGCCCATGTAGCAGCGGCCGTACGGTACGTGACCTGAGGTTTCTGACGTACCCGGGTGGCAGGATGGCCGCATGGACCTGCCGATCAATCCGCCGCTTGGCCCCATGCTGGCCAAGGCGGTCAAGGAGATGCCCACGGGCGAGCGGTTCCCCGACGGGGTGCTCTACGAGCCCAAGTGGGACGGCTTCCGCTGCATCGTGTTCCGCGACGGCGACGAGGTCGAGCTGTCCAGCCGCGGCGAGCGGCCGCTCACCCGCTACTTTCCCGAGCTGGTCGAGGCGGTCCGCCGAGAGCTGCCCGAGCGGTGCGTGGTCGACGGCGAGATCGTGGTGCGCAAGGGCCAGGTGCTCGACTTCGACTCGCTGTCGCAGCGCATCCATCCGGCCGCCTCGCGGATCAAGCTGCTCGCCGAGCAGTTGCCCGCGTCGTTCATCGCCTTCGACCTGCTGGCGCTGGGCGATGAGTCGCTGATGGCCACGCCGTTCGGCGAGCGCAGGCGGCGGCTGGTCGACACGCTGGCGGGGGTGCGGGCGCCGATCCACGTCACGATCGCGACCGACTCCTACGATGTGGCGCTGCGCTGGTTCGAGGAGTTCGAGGGCGCCGGGCTCGACGGCGTCATCGCCAAACCGCGCACGCTCGCCTACGAGCCGGACAAGCGGCTGATGTTCAAGATCAAGCACGAACGCACGGCCGACTGCGTGGTCGCCGGCTTCCGCTGGCACAAGTCCGGGCCGATCGTGGGCTCGCTGCTGCTGGGCCTCTACAACGATGCGGGGGTGTTGCAGCACGTCGGGGTGGCGGCGTCGTTTTCGATGAAACGGCGGGCGGAGCTCGTCGAGGAGCTCCAGCCGTACCGCATGGAGGAGCTCACCGGGCACCCCTGGGCCGGATGGGCCCAGCAGGACGAGGCGACCGCCGACCGGATGCCGGGCGCGGTGTCGCGCTGGACCGGCAAGAAGGACCTGTCGTGGGTGGCGCTGCGCCCAGAGCTGGTATGCGAGGTCGCCTACGAGGGCATGGAGGGCAATCGCATCCGGCACACCGCGCGCTTTCGGCGCTGGCGGCCCGATCGCACGGCGCGTTCCTGCACCTACGAGCAGCTCGACCGGCCGGTGGCCTACGATCTCGACGACATTTTCGGCGGTGCCAGAGGATAAGTAATCCCGCCGAAATGGGACGCTCCTGGGTTACTATCACGTCAACATCTGGGTAAGTTCCCGCGCATACCCGGGGGTGGAGTCCATGGGGGCACACGCGAACCCCCTTCCCTGGAACCGGCAGAGCCGCAAGTCGTCCAAGATCGATACGTCCGTGCCGCATCCGGCCCGGGTCTACGACTACTGGCTCGGCGGCAAGGACAACTTCGAGGTCGACCGGCAGGTGGCCAACGCGACCAGTTCGGCGTCGCCGGGAGTACGGCAGGGCGCCCGTGACAACCGCGCCTTCCTCGGCCGGGCGGTCCGGTTCATCGCCGAGCAGGGCGTCAGGCAGTTCCTCGACATCGGCACCGGGATCCCCACCCAGGGCAACGTGCACGAGGTGGCCCAGTCCGTCACCCCCGACGCCCGGGTGGTGTACGTCGACAACGACCCGATCGTGATGACCCACGCCCGTGCCCTGCTGCGCGGCAGCCCCCAAGGCAGGACCGTCTACATCGAGGCCGACCTGCGCCGGCCGGAGTCCATCCTGCGCCACCCGGACACCCTCGCCACGATCGACTTCGCCGAGCCGATCGGCCTGGTCATCGTCGGCACGCTGATGTTCATCCAGGACTCCGACGACCCGGTCGGCCTGGTCAAGCGGTTCACCGACCCGCTGCCGCGCGGCAGCTATCTGGCGATCTCGCATGTGACCGCCGATTTCAACCCCGACGCCGTGGCCGCCAGCGCGCGGGCCTACAACACCGGCCCGACGCCCTTCACCCCGCGCACCGGCGCCCAGATCGCCCGCTTCTTCGAGGGGTTCGATCTGGTCGAGCCGGGCCTGGTGAAGATCTTCGACTGGCGGCCCGACGAGACCGAGGCGGTCGACCGCACCGCCGGCGGCGCCTACGGCGCCGTCGGCATCAAGCGCTGACGACCCTCGCCGAACGCCACCGAATGATCGTCGGGTGGTCTGTCGCGAGCGGTCAAGCAAGCGTACGCTTGGGCAATGGCCGACGTACGGATGTACCGCAACCTCATCGGCGGCGAGCTGCGGGCGACGGACCGCATGCTCGACTCCGTCGAGCCGGCGACGGGCGAGGTGTGGGCTCGCGTCCCACGCGGCGGGCCCGCCGAGGCGGCGGCCGCGGTCGCCGCCGCCCGGGCCGCGTTCCCCGCCTGGGCGGCGCTGCCCGCCGCCGGCCGCGCCCACTACCTGCGCAAGGTCGCCGGGGTGTTCGCCGCCAACGCCAAGGAACTGGCGGAGATCGAGACCCGTGACAACGGCCGGATCATCAAGGAGACGGCCAAACGCGATCTGCCGGGCATGACGTACCTGTGGCAGCTCGCCGCCGCCGAGTGCGGCGCGGCCGTCGAGGGCAAGACGGTGATCCTCGGACCGGGCAGCATGGGCTTCACCCGCCGCGAGCCCTACGGCGTGGTAGTCGGGATCATCCCGTGGAACTCGCCGATCTCGACGTTCTCGGCGAAGGCGGCCTTCGCCCTCGCCGCCGGCAACACGGTCGTGATCAAGTCGGCCGAGCAGGCCACCGTCTCGACGCTGCGGCTCGGCGAGCTGCTGCGCGAGGTGCTGCCGCCCGGCGTGCTCAACATCGTCTCCGGGCTCGGCGAGGAGGCCGGGGACGCGCTCGTCCGCCACCCCGACGTGGGCCGGATCAGCCTGACCGGGTCGACCGACACCGCGAAGCTCATCACCCGGGCCAGCACGGACGCGCTCAAGCCGCTCGCGTTCGAGCTCGGCGGCAAGTCCCCCAACATCGTCTTCGCCGACGCCGACCTCGACGCCGCCGCCGCGGGCGTCTCCGTGCGAAGCGTCTTCACCGGGAACGCCGGGCAGGTGTGCGTGGCCGGCTCGCGCATCCTCATCCAGCGAGAGATCTTCGCGGAGCTGATCGACCGGATCACCGCGATCGCCGGGGACATCAGGCTCGGCGACCCGCTGAGCATGGACACCACGATGGGCCCCATCGTGTCGGCGGAACAGTACGAGCGGGTGACCTCCTACCTCGGCATCGCGGAGAAGGAGGGCGCCGAGCTGGTCTTCGGCGGCCGGCACGGCGCGGAGCTGGTGGCCGAGCCGTTCGCGGGCGGCTACTGGGTCGAGCCCACGCTCTACACCTCGACCGACAACACGATGCGCGTCTGCCAGGAGGAGATCTTCGGCCCGGTCGCGGTGGCGCTGCCCTTCGACACCGAGGAGGAGGCGGTGGCCATCGCCAACGACTCGCGCTACGGGCTGGCGGCGGGCGTGTGGACCCGCGATCTCGACCGGGCCCAGCGGATGTTCCGCGACCTGCGGGCCGGGACCATCTGGGTGAACACCTACCGGACGATGCCGCCCGGCCTGCCCTTCGAGGGCATGAAGGACAGCGGCTACGGCCACGACTCCGTGCTGGCCAACACCCGCGAGAAGTCGTGCGTCATCGGCTGAGCGCGGCGTAGTCGCAGACGCCGGTGGGGAAGATCTGCTTCAGGCGTTGCGCCTCCTCCGCGCTCGGCCGCCACGAGCCGTACACGCCACGGGCGATCGCCTCGTCGACGCCCTGCAGCGGGCACTTGAAGACCCCGCCCTCGATCGGCCCGCCGGCGACGATGCGCGACGTCGAGTGCAGCGGGAACCGCTGGGTGCAGGCGCCGGGGGCGCGCCGGTCGAGGATGCCGTCCCATACGCCCGGGCCGCTCGCGATCGGGTTGCCCTGGGTGTCGAAGCAGCGGTCCACCGCCAGCGGCGGCTTGTTGCCGGCGACGCCGCGCTCGGGGTGCGTCCGGATGCCGGTCATCCAGGCGTCCATCACCGCCAGCGCCTCGGGCGTCTGGTCGAACTGCCGCGCCGGGCGGGCGTCGGTGAACCAGATGACCTGGTTGCGGGCGTCGCCGTCGAAGTTGAGCATCCGCTGCCTGCCGGCGAACGACTGATGCGAGTTGTGCATGTCGAGTTCGTCTTCGAGGTAGTGCCGCCAGTCGATGATCGGCAGATCGATGCGGCCGGTGAAGACCAGCCCGCCCGTCCGTGCCGCGCGGATCGCCGCCGCGTCGCCGGTGCGCCGCGGCGCCGGGGTGAGGCCGCCGTCCGGCGACAGCCGCATGTTGCGCGCGCTCCACGGGTCGAACTGGGCCGGGTCGGCGCAGGTCTGCGGCTCGTACGGACAGCCCTCCTTGACCATGTCGGCCGACTCCCGCCAGGTGCCCACCTTGGCGTTCAGGTCGAGGAACTCGGCCGGGGTGATCGCGCCGTCGCGCAGCGCGCCGAGGCCGTACTGCACCCCGACGTTGTCCCACGGCACCCGCGCGAAGCCGTCGGCGCCCACCCCGTAGACGTTGCGCGCGTCGTCCCAGTGCGTCCACTTCACCGTGTCCTTGACGCCGGGCGGGTCGGTGATGTCCCACTCGGCATCGTTGAGGTCGGTCCAGTTCGGGTTCAGCGCCAGCGGGGTCAGGCCGCGCCAGCCGGCGATGCACTCGGTCGAGCCCGGCCGGTTGCCGTTGAACGGGTTGGGCACCGTGTCGCTGGCGTTCAGCCCTTCGAGCAGCCGCCGGTTGGACCAGGTCTGCCACTTCGGGTTCCCGCTGGTGTCCATGTAGCGTTCGAGCAGCTCACAGTCGCCGACGTGGATCGTCTGGGTGACCATGTCGGGGTAGGAGTACTGCGGGATCGCCGCGTCGATGACCCTGGTGCCGTGGTTCTGGCCGTAGATGTACTGCTGGATCGCGCCGCCCGAGCCGCCGACCCCGACGGTGTAGAACGGAACGCCGTGCCCCTCGATGAACCGCTCCTTCGTCATCAGCGCGGTCTCGCCGCCGACGATGAGGTTGTAATGCGTGGAGGTGCGGGTGCCGGACGAGTAGATGACCGCGTAGCCCTTGGAAAGACCGTCGTGGTACAGGCTGCCGCCCGTGGACAGGCTGCCCTGGTCGTGGCCGATGGCCACGCCGCCGTCGAAGCGGTAGATCACCCGGCGGTTCCACGCGCCGTCGTCCTGGCGGGCCGGGTCCTCACCGAGCGGGGCGAGCATCGCGATGCTGTAGATGAAGCGGTTGATCGTGCCGCGCTCGCGGCGGACGACGTAGTCGACCGTCTTGCCGTCGAGGGTGGTCGTCTGCGCCAGGTCGGCGGGCCGCGCGCCGTCCGCGGGCAGCGCCTTGAACTCGCCCGCCGCGTTCCGGTAGAGGTAGTCGACCGTCGTACGGGCCGAGCAGTCGCGGCTCCAGCCGACGACCTGGTCGGTCTTGTCGCCGTTCGCGTCGACGGCGAAGACCCGCATCCCCTCGCGGTCCTGATTGTCCACCAGCGGCTGGCCCAGGCCGTTCCGCTCGGTCTTGCACAGCAGCGGGTACTGGTGCGGTCCGGAGAAGATCGGGCCGGTGATCGGGAAGTCGCGCAGCCGCAGCGCCGCCCGCGCGCGCGGCGCCGTGGCCCGTACGGTGTTCCAGCCCACGGCCAGGCCGCCGACGAGGCCGGTCAGCGAACGACCGCCGGGGTCGGGCGCGAACGCGGCCGTGACGTCGGCGCCGTTCCGGGTGACCCGTACGGCGGCGGGGGCGGTGCCGGCGGGCAGGCGCACGCGCAGCAGCGCGTCGCCGCCGCTCACCTGGCTGGGACTGCTGGACAGCACCTGGATCGCGAGCGGGGCGCCATGACCGCCCCGCTGCCCGCCCGCGGCGGCGGCCGACGTCGCCGGTCCGCCGATCAGAAGAAGTGCCGCGAGCCCAGCCACCAGAGTGCCTCGACGCGTCATGCCGACCTCCGCAACGACGATGTCGACGCGATCGTGTCACCGCACCCGGCGCCCAGGCGACCCTGTCGGAATGACCGTTATCGGCCGGATTTTGGATACCAGCAGACTCCGGTGGGGAAAATCCGCTCGAGCCGCCGCACCTGGGCCGCGTTCGGTCGCCACACGCCGTAATCGCCCGCCGCCACGGCCCTTGTCACGGGGCGGAGCCGGCAGGCGAAGACGTCGTCGGAGTACGGCCCGCCCGCCGCGATCCGGGGCGTGGCGTGCGGCCGGAACCGCCGCGTGCACTCTCCGGGGACGTGGTCGTCGATGATGCCGTCCCAGACGCGCGGACCGGCGGCGATCGTCCTGCCCTGCGCGTCCGTGCAATGATCGGCGGCCTCCCGTGGCCGGTTGACCGCGACGCTCCGGTCCGGACGCGCGCGGATGCGGGCCAGCCACTCGTCCATGACCTCGAGCGCCCGCCCGGTCTCGTCGAAGGCCATGTACGGGCGGGCGTCGGTGAACCAGATCGCCTGGTTGCCGGCGTCGCCGCGAGCGTCGATGATGCGCCGCCGGGTGATGAACGACTCCACCGCGTCGTGGATGTCGAGCGCCTCGTCCAGGTAGGGCCGCCAGTCGATGATGGGGATCGCCGCCCTGCCGGTGAACACCTGGCCGGATGCGTACGCGGCCCGGATCGCCGCCGGGCTCGCCGCCGTGCGCGGCGCGGGCCGCGCGCCGCCGACCGCCGTGCCGGTGCCTGTGCCGGTGCCGGTGCCGGTGGTGCCCGCGGTGCCGGTCAGGTTGCGCGCGCTCCACGGGTCGGGGTCGCGCGCACAGCCCGGCGGGACGTACGGGCAGCCCTCCGGGCGCATGTCGCCGGGCCGCCGCCAGCCGCCGACGGCCGCGTTGAGGTCGAGGAACCGCGCCGGGGCGAGCCGGCCCTCCCGCACCGCGCGCAGCCCGTACTGGACGCCGACGTTGTCCCAGGTCCGGCCGGCGAACCCCGCCGCGTCGCGCCCGCCGCCCGGCGGCACGTCCTCCCAGTAGCTCCACCGCACCGCGGCCATCGCGCCGGGCGGGTCCATGAACGCCCACTCGGGCTGTTCGGGCGGGTAGCGCGGGTTGAACAGCCGCTGGGTCAGGCCGCGCCAACCGTTCGCGCACACGCTGCCGCCCTGCGGGGCCTTGGCCGTGGTGCCGGCCCGGAGCCCCTCCACGAGGGAGCGGTTCGCCCACGTCCGCCACAGCGGATCGCGGCCGGCGTCGAAGTAGCGCTCCAGCGGCTCGCAGTCGCCGATGCCGGTCAGCCGGGTGACCGCGTCGGGGAAGGCGAACTGCGGGATCGCGGCGTCGAGCAGACCCGGATGGTGCTCCGCGTCGACGTACTGCTGCATGCCGCCGCCCGAGCCGCCGACGCCGACCGTGTAGCGCGGCACGCCGTACGCCTCGACGAAATGCTCCTTGACCATGAGCGCGGTCTCCGCGGACAGGCGCAGATCGAGCTGCACGCCCGTCTGGGTGCCGGTCGAGGCGGCGACCGCGTAACCGCGGGAAAGTCCGGGATCGTAGAGGGAGTCGGCGTCGGCCAGCACGCCCTGGTCGTGGCCGACGCCGATGCCGCCGCCGAACCGGTAGAGGAGCCGGCCGTTCCAGCGGCGCACGTCGCGCGGGTCCGCGCTCGCGGGCGGCGCGAGCATGGCGATGCTGTAGACGAAGCGGTTGACGACGCCGCGCTCCCGCCGCACAAGGTAGGGCACGGTATGGCCGTCGAGCGTGGTCGTCTCGACGATGTCGGCGGGCCGGCGGCGCGGGTCGCGCAGCGGATGGAAGGTCCCGTCCGTCGATCGGTAGAGGTAGTCGATCTTGGTGTGCGCGGCGCAGTCACGGCTCCAGCCGGCGATCTGGAGGGTCCGGGTGCCGTCGCGCTCGGCGAAGACCCGCATGCCCTGGTGGTCGTTGTTGTCGGCGATCGGCTGGCCGAGGCCGTTGCGGTCGGTCTTGCAGACGAACGGATACCGGCGCGGTCCGGAGAAGACGGGCCCGGCGCCATGGTCGTCGAGCGTGAGCGCGGCGCGCCGCCCGGCCGCCGTCGCGATCAACGTGGTGCGGCCGCGCCGCAGGCCGGTGACGACGGCGGTCAGCTCACGCCGCCCGCCGCCGTCGCGCGCGGCGTACGGGCGCAGCAGCCCCGTCAGGTCGACGCCGTCCGCGCCGTCGGCTCTGTCGGGCGCGTCGGGCGCGTCGGGCTCGTCGGCTGTGTCGGGCTCGTCGGCGCGGGTCAGCCGCACCTGGTCGGCCCGCACCCCGCGCGGGATGGTGACGACGATGCGCGCGTCGCCGCCGGTGACCTGGTCGGGCCGGCCGGACACGACGGTCAGCTCCGGCCGGGCCGGGCCGTCGAGCCCGGCGGCGCGCCGGACCTGCTGGTCGGCGGCGACGATCCCGGCGAGTCCGGCGCCCACCACGATCGCCGCGCCCGCTCTCAGTGCGGCGTTCATCTGGAGGGCGATTCAACCAGCCTCCGGGCGGCCGCGATAGAGCGGCCGATCACGCTCAGGACGGTCGAATCCTGCTCGGGCCGCCACCTGCGGCGGGCCGTCCGGCACCACCACGATCGCCTTCCTCCAGGTCGGCAACGGCGTGGTGACCGACACGCGGTGCGGCATCGGCAACCGGCCCTGAGTTGATCCCCGGGCATGGGTCCCGGTCTCGATCCCGGTCCCGGTCTCGGTCTCGGTCTCGATCTCGGAACGCCACCGACCGTTGTCCGGCCGAGTGTGGCCAAAGAGAGATGAAGCCCTTATCTGGTGTCTTGTCGGCATTCCTGAAGACTGCCGCGATAGGGATTAGCTTCTCTCACCCCCTGGAGGTACGGGTTGTCCAGGAAACCCCTGAGGATGCCCGCGCGGTCGGCGCTCGCCCTCGCCGCGGCGACGGTGACCGCGATCGCCCTGACCGCGCCCACCGGCGTGGCGAGCGCCGGAGCGGCGCCGAAGATCCAAGTCGCGAACGGCGTGACGCAGCCGGTCTTCTCCTACGCCGACGCGATCCGCGAGCACGTCTTCGTCGAAAGCTCCGTCGACAGCGACGGCGACGGCAGGCGCGACCGCGTCAACGTGGACATCATCCGGCCCAAGGAGACCCGGCAGGGCCTCAAGGTCCCCGTGATCATGGACGAGAGCCCGTACTACGACAACCTGGGGCGCGGAAACGAGTCCGAGCGCAAGACGTACGACGCCGCCGGGAACCCCGTGAAGTTCCCGCTGTTCTACGACAACTACTTCGTGCCACGCGGGTACGCGTTCCTGGCCGTGGACATGATCGGCACCACCCGTTCCGACGGCTGCCCCACCAGCGGCGGGAAGGGCGACGTGCTCGGCGGCAAGGCCGTCGTCGACTGGCTGAACGGGCGTGCCAGGGCGTTCCGGGCCGACGGCAGCCGGGTCAAGGCCACGTGGACGACGGGCAAGGTCGCCATGATCGGCAAGTCCTACGACGGGACGCTGCCGAACGCGGTCGCGGCGACCGGGGTCAAGGGCCTCGTCACGATCGTCCCGATCTCCGCGATCAGCAGTTGGTACGACTACAGCCGGATGAACGGCGTCGTCTACTTCACCGACGAGGAGCCCGGCCTCGCCGACGTCGTCGACACCGACCCGCCGGCCAAGTGCGCGGCCGTCAACGCCGCCATGGACGTGGGCGAGGACGACGCGACCGGCAACTACAACGCGTTCTGGGACGAGCGGAACTACCGCGACGGCACGATCGCGCGGGCCGCCAAGGTCAGGGCCAGCGTGTTCGCGGTCCACACGGTCAACGACCTGAACGTCAAGCCCAACCACTTCTCGACCTGGTGGCGGGCGCTGGCCGCCAACGGCGTGCCGCGCAAGGTGTGGATCGGGCAGTACGGGCACGTCGACCCGTTCGACTTCCGCCGGGACGTCTGGGTCGCCACCTTGCACAAGTGGTTCGACTTCTGGCTGCACGGCGTGCCCAACGACGTCATGAAGCAGCCGCGGGCCGATGTCGAGATCGGGCCGGACCAGTGGATCACGCAGTCCGACTGGCCGGCGCCGGACGCGACGCCGATCACGTTGCGGCCCGCCGCCGACGGCACCCTCGGGCTGACCCCGGCCGCCGCCGGGCAGACCGCCTCCTACACCGACGCGGCGGGCGACTCGGGCTTCGGCGTGAGCGAGGACGACATGGTGGCCGACCCCACGACGGCCCGGCCCTACCGGCTGGCGTACGTCTCGGCGCCGATCCCGGCCGACGTCCGGCTGTCCGGCACGCCGACCGCGAGGATGCGAATCAGCTTGGACAAGCCGGACGCGAACCTGACCGCGCTGCTCGTGGACTACGGCGACGACACCCGGGTCGACTACCTCGGCCCCGGCTCCGGCATCCGTACGCTGGCCACCGAGGACTGCTGGGGCGAGAGCACCGCGACCGACGACGCCTGCTACCGGCAGACCCAGACGCGGACGGCGACCGCACCCCTCAACGTGGTGGCACGCGGCTGGATGGACGCCCAGAACCGCGACTCGCTCACCGCTCCCACGCCGCTGTTGCCCGGCCGGAACGTCCAGGTCCGCTGGCAGACGCTGCCGCAGGACTACGTGTTCAAGGCGGGGCACCGGCTGGGGCTGGTCTTCGCCGGGACCGACCTCGACCTCAACACCGACACGCCCTCGGGCGCGCGGGTGACGGTCGACCTGGCGGGCAGCGGCATCACCGTGCCCCTGGTGCCGACCGGCCAGGCGGCGGCCGCCGTTCCCGAGCAGGGGGCGAAGGGCGCCTGGCGCGGCCCGGTCCACGTCGACCTGCCGCGGCAGCCGCGCGACTTCAAGTGACGCACCGGTTCACCTGATCCGCGAACAAGACAGACGAGACAGACGACGCGGACGACGCGGACAAGGAGGGCAGGGCGCGACGGGCGGCGGGTCAGGTCCGCCGCGCCTTGCTCGGCTGTACGCGCATCGGCTCGCCCGGCATCTTGGGGTAGTTGGGCGGGTACGGCATGTCGCCGAGGCCGCGTTCGGACTCGTCTCTGGCGGCCATCTCCAGCAGCGGCTCCAGCGAGAACGCCGCGTCGTCGATCGTCTCGTGCGGGTCGCCGATCGCGGCGAACCGCTCCGGCATCGAGGCGATCGTCAGGTCCTCGGGCTCGACGTCGGGCAGTTCCTCCCACGTCACCGGCGCCGACACCGTGCCGCGCGGGCGCGGCCGGACGCTGTAGGCGGAGGCGATCGTGCGGTCGCGGGCGTTCTGGTTGAAGTCGATGAAGACGTTCTCGCCGCGCTCTTCCTTCCACCACTTGGTGGTCACCTGGTCGGGCATCAGCCGCTCCAGCTCGCGCCCGAAGGCGAGCGCCGCGCGCCGTACCTCGGTGAAGGTCCAGCGCGGCTCGATCCGCACGTAGATGTGCACGCCGCGGCTGCCGGAGGTCTTCACGAAGCCTGTGTACCCGAGTTCGGCGAGCAGGCCGTGGGCGCCTTCGAGCGCCACCTGCCGGGCATCGGCGAAGTCGGTGCCGGGCTGGGGGTCGAGGTCGATGCGCAGCTCGTCGGGGTGGTCGACGTCGCCCTCGCGGACCGGCCAGGGGTGAAAGGTGAGCGTGCCGAGGTTGGCCGCCCAGGCGACCACGGCGACCTCGGTCGGGCAGACCTCGTCGGCCGAGCGCCCGCTGGGGAACTCGATGCGCGCCGTCCGCACCCAGTCGGGGGCCCCCTTCGGCACCCGCTTCTGGAAGAAGGCGTCGCCGCCATGGCTCTGCTGGGTGGACAGCTTGGCGCCGGGGAAGACCCCCGCCGGCCAGCGCTCCAGGGTGGTGGGCCGGTCGCGCAGCGCACGCAGGATCCCGTCGCCCACGGCCAGGTAGTACTCGACGAGGTCGCGCTTGGTCGCCCCGGTCTCCGGAAAATAGACCTTGTCCGGGTTGGTCACCTTGACGAGGCGGTCCCCCACCGGGATCTCGATGAACGGCGAAGCCATAGCCAGCACGCTAACCCAGCAGGCCACCCGAGGTACCGTCAAGGGTATGGAGAAGATCCGCAAGAGCGAGGACGACTGGCGGGCCCAGCTGTCGCCCGAGGAGTACCACGTGCTCCGCAAGGCCGGCACCGAAGCGCCTTTCACCGGCGAGTACACCGACACCAAGACGGTCGGCGTGTACCGCTGCCGCGCCTGCGGCGCCGAGTTGTTCCGCTCGGCCACGAAGTTCGAGTCGCACTGCGGCTGGCCCAGCTTCTACGCGCCCACCGACTCCGACGCGGTGACGCTGATCGAGGACCGCTCCCTCGGCATGGTGCGGACCGAGGTGCGCTGTGCCCGCTGCGACTCCCACCTCGGCCACGTCTTCCACGGCGAGGGTTACCCGACGCCGACCGACGACCGGTTCTGCATCAACAGCGTCTCGCTGACCCTCGAACCCGCGCCGGAGGCGACGACCCAGCAGGAGGAGGAGGCGGCCCAGGGGGGCGCGGCCCGGCGCGCGGAGTAAGCGTCACA
This sequence comes from Streptosporangiaceae bacterium, assembly GCA_035765195.1. Taxonomy (GTDB): domain Bacteria; phylum Actinomycetota; class Actinomycetes; order Streptosporangiales; family Streptosporangiaceae; genus CALAED01. The sequence continues at coordinate 42,236 of DASTYC010000009.1, read as the reverse complement.
AGGTCTCGACGCTCTTGCACGGATCGTCGGCGCTGAGCTTGTTGACGAGCACGACGTTGCCGTTGCCGTTCTTCTTGGCGTGGACGAAGACGACGGGATCGTGATCGCCGCGCCGGTCGGTGAGGTACTCGCTGGTCCACTTACACAGGTCGAGGGCGACCCGGGAACGGGTGTCGCCCTCCTTCAGGTCGGTGTAGACCCGCAGGTAGCGCCCGCTCCAGCGCACCTCGTCGACGTGCTTGACGACCTTGTCGTCCGGGTCCTTCTCCTCGTAGTAGGCCAGCGCGCCCGGGTCGGCGTCGCCGGCGCCCGGCCCGGTGGCCATCGGCGCCACGGTGGCGGCCGCCCGCGGCGGCGCGACGCGGCCGGCGGCCGGCCCGCCCGAGGCCGACGCCTTGGCGGCGGCCTTGGCGGCGTCGGAGGACGCCTCTCGGTCGGCACCGTCCATGAACACGACCACCAGCACCGCGGTCGTCAACGCGGCGGTGCCCGCAACCACCATCGCGGCCCGATCGCCGGAGCCGCCGCCGCGCCCCTCGGCGCGCGGCGAGGCGTCGCCGCGCGCCCGGCCGCCGCCGGCCCGCGCGGGTTTCGCATGGCGGGCGGGTTTCGCGTGGCGGGCGGGTTTCGTGTGCCGCCCGCCGCGGCGTCGCTCCGCACTCATGTGGCCATCCCCCGCTCTCACCTGTTCCCCGGATCCGCCCTGATCTCCCCTGGGGTCTCCCGGCTTTCCATCCGATCGGCCGCCTCAGGGCCGATCAGGGCAGCGAACGGATGAGCTCGGGGACCGGCTTGCGCGCGCCGGTGTAGAACGGGGTCTCCTCACGCACATGCAGGCGGGCCCGCGACCCGCGCAGATGCCGCATCAGGTCGACGATGCGGTGCAGTTCGTCGGCCTCGAACGCGAGCATCCACTCGTAGTCGTTGAGCGAGAAGCAGGCCACCGTGTTGGCGCGTACGTCGGGATAGCCGCGCGCCATCTTGCCGTGCTCGGCGAGCATGGCGCGGCGCTCTTCCTCGGGCAGCAGGTACCAGTCGTACGACCGGACGAACGGGTAGACGCACAGGTAGTCGCGGGGCTCCTCGTCGGCCAGGAACGCCGGGATGTGGGACTTGTTGAACTCGGCCGGGCGGTGCAGCGCCATCACCGACCACACCGGCCGGCAGGCCTGGCCGAGGGCGGTGCGACGGAACCGGCTGTAGACCTCTTGCAGGTCGTCGGAGCTGGGCGCGTGCCACCAGAACATGAAGTCGGCGTCGGCGCGGAAGCCCGCCACGTCGTACAGGCCGCGGGTCGTCACGTCCTTGTCGGCGGCCTGCTCGATCAGATCGCCGAGCTCGTTGGCGGCCGCCTCACGATCGGTCCGGTCGAGGCTCCTCACCTGGAAGACCGACCACATCGTGTATCGGATCACGCTGTTGAGCTCTCGTGCCTTTGGCTTCCTGTTCCCCGTCGCTGCTCCCATGTATCGATTCTGCCCGATCAGCCAAACCGTCCAGGACGCGGGTGGCGGCGGCGCGCGCCGTCGCGAGGCAGGCGGGGACGCCGATGCCGTCGTAGGCGGCGCCGCACACGGCCAGGCCCGGCAGGCCGGCGACCGCCGAGCGGATGCGCGCCACCCGGTCGGCGTGCCCCACGGTGTACTGCGGCAGCCCGCCGCCCCACCGGGTGACCCGGGTGTCGAGCGGCAGTTCGCCAACGCCGCACGTACGGGCCAGCTCGGTGATCGCGGCCGCCTTGAGGTCGTCGTCGGAGCGCTGCAGGGTGTGCTCTTCGCCGTACCGGCCGATCGAGCACCGCACGATGACGATGCCGGGCGCCGCGCGCGCCACGTGCGGCCACTTGTTCGTGCTGAACGTCACCGCCTTGACCCCGGTGTCGCCGACCTCGACGGCCGGCACGAGGTAGCCGCTGCCCCGCAGCGGCCGGGTGAAGGCAGTGGTGTGGTAGGCGAGCGTGATGATCGCCATGCTGGCGTACTTGATGGTCTCAAGCTCCTTGGCCGCGGCCGGCGCCTCGTCGGCGAGCAGCCGGGCCGCCGGTCGCGCCGGCACCGCGATGACCACGGCGTCGGCCTCGAGGTATTCGGGGGCGCGCGTCGGGCCGGCCGTGAGCCGCCAGCCGTCCGCGGTGCGATGCAGCTCGCGCACCATCGCGTCGGTGCGGATGGAGCCGCCCCGCTCTCGTACGGCGGCGGCGAGCGTTCCGGGCAGAGTGCCCATGCCGCCGGTCAGCGTGGCGAAGACCGGCCCGGCGTCGGCCGGCGTCGTGCGCCGCAGCGTGCGGGCGGCGGCGATCAGCGATCGGTGGGTGCGGGCCGACTCGGCCAGCGCGGGCAGCGTGGCGTCGAAGGACAGCTCGTCGACCCGGCCGGCGTACACCCCGCCGAGCAGGGGCTCGACGAGCCGGTCCACGACCTCGCGGCCGAGCCGGGCGCCCACATAGGCGGCCACCGACACGTCGGCCCCGCGCGGCGTCGCCGGCAGCAGGAGGTCGAGCGGGGCCCTGGCCAGTCCGGCGCCCGACAAGATGTGCGATCTGGCCAGCTCGGGCAGGTCGGCGGGCACGCCCATCACGTGTCCGGCGGGCAGCGGGCGCAACCCGCCATAGCTCCAGATGGCGGCCGACGTCGTGCCCGGGTAGACGAGATCGTCGGCGCGGCCGAGCTCGCGGACGAGCCCGAGCCCTTCGGGCCTGCGGGCCAGCATGGCCTCGGCGCCCGCGTCGACCGGAAGCCCGGCGACGTCGCTGACCAGCAGCTTGCCGCCGATGCGGGGCGATCCTTCGAGCACGGTGACCCGTATGTCCGCGGGCCCGCGCGGGCCGGAGCCGCCACGCGGGCGGGTCAGGAAGTGGGCGGCCGCCAGGCCGGCCACGCCGGCGCCGACGACCACGACATGGTGCCGGCGGGAGGTGTTCATAGCGTCAACAGTATCGATCGCCATGTCACGAAGGCGCTGATATCACGCCGGTGTAACGGAGAACGATCGCGCACAGTGACCAAAGTCACACTCCGTCAGCACCGGCGCTGACGGCTCACAGCTCACCGCTCACGGCTCACGGCTCGACGCCTTGCGGACGAACTCGGCGAGGCGGGCCAGCTGGTCGGGATCGGTCGTGGGCAGCACGCCATGGCCGAGGTTGAACACGTGGCCCTCGGCCGTACGCCCGCGGTCGATCACGTCGCGGGCCCGCTCCTCGACGATCTCCCACGGCGCGAGCAGCAGGGCGGGGTCGAGGTTGCCCTGCAGGGCCTTGCCCGGCTCGACACGGCTGACCGCGTCGTCGAGCGGCACCCGCCAGTCGACCCCCACGACGTCGGCGCCGGCCTCGCCCATCAGGCCGAGCAACTCGCCGGTGCCGACGCCGAAGTGGATGCGCGGCACGTCGAACTCGCTCAGCGCCGTGAAAATCTTCCGGCTGTACGGCAGCACCGAGCGGCGGTAGTCATCGGGCGCGACGGCGCCCACCCACGAGTCGAACAGCTGGATCGCGCGCGCCCCGGCCGCCACCTGCACGCGCAGGAACGCGATGGTGATGTCGGCGAGCCGGTCCATCAGGTCCGCCCACAGCTTCGGCGCGCCGTACATCATCGCCTTGGTGTGGTCGTGGTTCTTCGACGGCCCGCCCTCGATGAGGTACGAGGCGAGCGTGAACGGCCCGCCGGCGAACCCGATGAGCGGCGTGTCGCCCAGCTCCCCCGTCAGCGCGGACACCGCTTCGCGCACGTACGGGACGTCGTCGGGCTCCAGCGGGCGCAGCCGCGAGATCGCGTCGATGTCGCGGACCGGCGCGGCGACCACGGGCCCGATGCCGGGCTTGATGTCCAGGTCGACGCCGATCGCCTTGAGCGGCACGACGATGTCGCTGAAGAAGATCGCCGCGTCCACGGAGTACCGGCGCAGCGGCTGCAGTGTGATCTCGACGATCATCTCGGGCGTGGCACAGGCGGTCAGCATCGGCGTGTCGGCCCGTACCCGCCGGTACTCGGGCAGCGACCGGCCCGCCTGCCGCATGAACCACACGGGGGTGTAGGGCACCGGCTGTCGGCGGCAGGCCCGCAGGAACACCGAGCCGTCGGGGCCGGCGCCGCGAGCGGCGTCATCGGCGCTGTCAACAGTCACCAGCGAATCGTCCCATGAATCTCACCGTGCGTTCGGCGCTCGGTGAGGACGGCGCGGGATTCGGGACACGCCGAGCGAAGTCCCGCATTCCGTCGTCAGGCCGTGCCACCGTGACCGCAGCACGCAAAAAGTTCATGATCCACAGATCATGATCAACAGTTCGTGAGCCATAAGGAGGCCCTCATGGCCGTGACGGAAGCTCTGATCCACCACTGTCCCGCCTGCGGTACGGAGCGTCCGTTCGAACAGCCACCCTGCCTCGACGGCCATGGCGACGACTGCCCCGAGTGGGCGTGCGTGGATTGCGGCGGAGCGGTGCTCATCGGCCTGCCGCCCATCGACGCGTGGTGGTACGACGACCTGCCCATCGACGACCGCGTCTACGACGGCCGCGACGACTCCGCGGACCACGACGGCGAAGGCCGCGGCGCGGGCCGGCCGGCTCCGGACGGCACCAGGCGGCGGGGGCCCGGATCGCCCTCGCAGGCGGCGTGAGCGGCGTTCCCGAGTCTGTGCATCGTGCTCCCACCGACTCCCTTCCCCATCCCATGGCGTCCGTCCCCCGGCAGATTCACGGCGTGGCCCCTCTGCGGATCGTCCCCAACGCGACCTACGCTCGACAGATGACGTCGCAGAGCACCGTGCCCGCCCCGTTCCAGCGGGCCCTCGAAGCGCTGCGGCGCGCCTTGGACGGCGATCCGGGCCGACCCGAGCTCGTCATCGAGGACATGCCGGCCCCGCAGCGGCTCGCCCCCTACTCGGCGGCCATCTCGGCGTCCGTGAGCCGCGGCGATGACGTCGACGTCGCCGTCGGCCGGCTCATCGTGCTGTACGACCCCCAGGGGCGCAGCGGCTGGCCGAGCGACTTCCGGATCGTCGCCTACGTGAGCGCCGACCTCGAGCCCGAGATCGCCGCCGACCCGCTCGTCGGCTCCGTCGCGTGGAGCTGGCTGATCGAGGCGCTGGAGCCGATCGGGTACGCCGGCGTCTCGGGCACCATCACCCGCGCGGTGTCGGAGAGCTTCGGCGACAAGGCGGACGACCCGGCCACGACCGAGCTCGAACTGCGCGCCTCATGGTCGCCGCAGGGCGGCACCGCCGCCGGCGGGCCTCCTCGGGGCGTCGCCCGGAGCGCCCGGAGCGCCCGCGGCGCGGGCGGCACCCAGGCTGACCAGGGACGCGGCCACGAGACCGACGACATCGATATCGACGGGCACATCGCGGCGTGGTGTGAGGTGCTGTGCCAGGCCGCCGGTCTGCCACCTTCCGGAGTAACCGCCATCCCGCCCCGACCGGCCAGCTCAGGATAGTGAACGGCGTACGGTAGTGACGTGGGTGTGCCGGAGGCGAGAGATCAGGAGAAGACGGCGCAAGGGCCGGCCGAAGACATCGTCCTGCTGCTGGAGCCTCGCGAAGGGGTCCCGGCGGTCGTCCGGACCGCCGGGGAGCTCGATCGTGTCGTGGCCAGGTTCGCCGCCGCGACGGGGCCGGTGGCCGTCGACGCCGAACGCGCCTCTGGCTACCGCTACGGCCAGCGCGCCTACCTCGTCCAGCTGCGCCGGCGCGGCGCCGGCACCGCCCTCATCGACCCGGTCGACTGCCCGGACCTGACCGCGCTCAACGCGGCCATCGGCGACGCCGAGACCGTGCTGCACGCCGCCAGCCAGGATCTGCCGTGCCTGGCCGAGCTCGGCCTGCGGCCGCGCCGGTTGTTCGACACCGAGCTGGCCGGGCGGCTGCTCGGATATCCCAAGGTGGGGCTGGGCTCGATGGTCGAGACCGTGCTCGGCTTCGCGCTCGAAAAGGGGCATTCGGCGGCCGACTGGTCCACCCGGCCGCTGCCCGACGAATGGCTGCGCTATGCGGCGCTCGACGTCGAGTTGCTTATCGAACTGCGCGACGCACTGCACGCCGAGCTGTCGCGGGCCGACAAGTTGAGCTGGGCCGAAGAAGAGTTCGCCGCGATCTTGACCACGCCGCCGAAACCGCCGCGGCCCGACCCCTGGCGCCGCACGTCGGGCATCCACCGGGTGCGCAACCGGCGGGCGCTCGCCGTCGTCCGCGAGGTCTGGACGGCCCGCGACCGGATCGCGCGCGACCGCGACCTGTCGCCCGGCCGGGTGCTGTCGGACGCGGCCATCATCGACCTCGCCGGTGCGCTCCCCCGGACGCCGGCCGAGCTGAACGAGCTGACCACCTTCCGGGGTCGCGGCCCGCGCCGGCATACGGCCGCGTGGCTGCGCGCCGTCACCAGGGCCCGCGAGCTGCCCGACGATGCGCTCCCCGAACACAGCGTGCCGAGCGACGGGCCGCCGCCCGCGCACCGCTGGGCCGAGCGCGACCCCGAGGCGGCCAAGCGGCTCACCGCCGCCCGCGCCGTGGTTGCCGCGCTGGCCGACGAGCACAACCTCCCGACCGAGAACCTCCTGCAGCCCGACCACGTGCGGCGGCTGGCGTGGTCGCCGCCCGAAGAGGTCACCGACGAGACGGTGTCGGCCGCGCTGCGGTCGTACGGCGCGCGGCGATGGCAGCTCGACCTCGTCGTGGTGCCCATGGTCAGGGCCTTGCACCGGCTGGCGAACAAGGGCGAGCTCTAGAACGAACTCTTGGGCGAGCTCCCGGCCGGGCGCGGCCGGGGCCGGGGCCGGGCGCAGCCGAGGCGGAGCGGGGCTTGCGGACGGGGCGGGTCGTCGCCCACACTCGAATTAGGTTAGGTTTGCCTAAGACAGGCTTACCTGACTTCGACCCGATGCCCGACTCTTGTGGGGAGCTCGACGGATGCTGCTCGGCAACTACCTCATCGGCCTGCGCGAGGGGCTGGAAGCCTCGCTCGTCGTGAGCATCCTCATCGCCTACGTGGTCAAAAGGGGGCACCGGGACGCGCTGGGGCCGATCTGGGCGGGCGTCGGCGGCGCCATCGCGATCAGCGTCTGCTTCGCCCTGCTGCTGAACCTCGTCGTCTCCGAGGAGCAGCACTTCAAGATCCAGGAGTTGACCGGCGGGCTGCTGTCGCTCGTCGCCGTCTGTCTGGTCACCTGGATGGTCTTTTGGATGCGCAAGGCGGCCAAGTCCATCAAGGCCGAGCTGGAGGGCAAGCTCGAGGGCGCCCTCAACGTCGGGCCGCTCGCGCTGCTCGTCGTGGCGCTCCTCGCGGTCGGCCGAGAGGGCCTGGAAACGAGCCTGTTCCTGTGGAGCAACATCAGCCACTCCACCGGGTCGGCGGCGCAGCCGGTGACCGGTGCGGTGCTCGGCCTGCTCACCGCGGCGGTGCTCGGCTATCTGATCTACCGGGGCGGGCTCAAGCTCAACCTCGGCCGGTTCTTCACCTGGACCGGCGCCGCCTTGATCGTGGTCGCGGCCGGGGTGTTCGGGTACGCCTTCCACGACCTGCAGGAGGCGGACGTGCTGCCCGGGCTGCAGGCGGTGGCTCTGCACCCCGGCGAGTTCTTCGCGCGGTTCGGCACCGCCGGCGACTGGCTGCAGACCGCCTTCCAGGGCGTGCTCAACGTCACCGCTACCGTCACGTGGCTGCAGCTGCTCGCCTGGGCGGCCTACCTCGTGCCCGTGATGTACCTCTTCCTCCGCCCCGCGGCGCCCGCCCCGCGCCCTCGCACGCCGGAGATGGTCTCGTCCTGACCCGGCCGGCCGCACCCCTCCGCCGGGCGGTCACAGGTCGGGCAGTGGATCCTGCGGCAGCGTGTCGGGCGAGAAGACCTCGGCGTCGGCCGCGTTGATGACGGCGACGTACTCGTCGTCCACCTCGAACGACGTGCCGCCGAGCTCGAAGAAGGCCCCCGCCCCGGTCACGTCGACCGGACCGAGCCGCACGTCGCGCGGGTAGCGGCCCCACACCGACTTGGGCCTCGTCCGCGTGAACATGGCCGAGGAGATGACGACCACCTCGCGGTCGGTCACGACGAAGATGAAATGGGCGCCGCCCCCGGGAAAGGCGGCGGGGAAGATGTACGAGATGTCGCTGGTGAGCCCGAGGAACGCCCGGCAGCGTTCCCGGATGACGGCGGGGACGGGCACGGATCCAGTCTGGTCCGCGCCACGTCCCCCGGGCAACGCCTTCGCCCCGTCTCCGGCCGTCACGGCACGGCCGTCACCGCATGGCGATCACGCCGTGGTGAGCGCCACGGTGGGCGACAGCCGCGCCGCCCGCATCGCCGGGTAGAGGCCGGCGACGGTGCCAATGGCCAGCGTCGCGGCGACGGCACCCGCCAGCGCCCACGACGGAATGACCGGAGGCCAGTCCCGGTACATCGCGAACGCCACGGTCGTGACGGCGCCGAGCACCACCCCGACCACCCCGCCCAGCGCCGACAGCAGCAGCGACTCGGCCAGGAACTGGGTGCGCACCTGGCCGCGGGTCGCGCCCAGCGAGCGCCGCAGCCCGATCTCCCTGCGCCGTTCCAGAACCGAGATCACCATCGTGTTCGCGACCCCGACCCCGCCGACGAGCAGCGCGACCGCGCCGAGGCCGAGCAGCAGGTTGGTGAACGCGCCCGCGGCCGCCGCGCGCGCCTCCAGCGCGTCCGAGGGCCTGCTCACGTCCACCTCGTTCGGGTTCTCCGGATTGATCGTACGAGGCAGCACCGCCGCCACGGCCTCCACAGAGTCGTTCGTCGACCGTTCATAGATCATCGTCGGATGGCCGTCGAAGCCGAGATAACGGCGCGCGGCGTCCCACCCGACGAGCGCCGACCGGTCGATCTCGGGAGCCAGCGGCAGCGCATTCAAGATCCCGACGACCGTGAACCACCGGTTCCCGATCCAGGCCTGCTCGCCGGCGTGGGTGATGCCGAGCCGCGCGGCCGCCTCGGACCCCAGCACAACGCCCGGATATCGCGCGGTGGCCGCGTTCAGCCACGTCCCCGCACGAAGCGTGCCGTCGAGCGTCGTCAGCAGGTCGGTCGACGCGGCCTGGACCGCGATGCCGCCGGTCACCTCCTTGGGGATCAGGTTGGTCCGCCGGATGGTCGCGTCGATCGCTCCGGTCGCCCCCGCGTCGCTGACCGGACCGATGCGCTCGACCATCTCGACGGCGTTCTCGGGCAGCTCGGCGTCCGCGCCGAGGAACGTCCTGCCCGGCCCGGCGGTCAGCATGTTGGTGCCCAAGTCGTCGATCTGCCGCAGCAGCTCCTCCTTGCTGGAGGAGGAGATGCCGATGACGGCGACCATCGTCGCGATCCCGATCGCGATGCCCAGCGCCGACAGCACGACGCGCGTCGGGCGGGCGCGCAGCCCGGAAAGGCCGACGCGGAGCACGTCGGGAGGGCCGAGCCGGGCCGGGACGAGACGGCGCCTCGCCCGCCGCGCCTGCGGCTCGCTCACCGTGTCCCCCGCTCAGCCTCGGCGCGCTCTAGCCACGCGCTTCCCTCACTCGTCCCTCGCTCGCTCACTGGGGACCTCCCTTCAGCGAAGCGGTCAGATGGGTTCCGTTGCCCCGGCCGCCGTCGGCGACGATCTTGCCGTCGCGGACGCGCACCTGACGCGGCGCCCACTGCGCGATCTCCAGGTCGTGGGTGATGATCGCGATGGTGGTGCCCATCTCGTGCAGGGTGCGCAGCACACCCAGCACCTCGGCGCCGGCGGTGGAGTCGAGGTTGCCGGTCGGCTCGTCGGCGAGCAGCAGGTCGGGCTCCCCGACCACGGCCCGCGCCACCGCGACGCGCTGCTGCTCGCCGCCGGACAGCTGGTTCGGCCGGTGCCCGATGCGGTGGCCCAGGCCCACCCGCTCCAGGGCGGCGCGCGCCCGTTCGCGCCGCTCCCGCAGTTGGTAACCCGCGTAGAGCAGCCCGTCGGCGACGTTGTCGAGCGCGCTGACCCCATCGGCGAGGTGGAACTGCTGGAAGACGAACCCGAGGTGGCGGGCGCGCAGGGCCGACAGCTCGCGGTCCGACAACCCCGCGATGTCGTGGCCGGCGATCCGTACGGTCCCCGCCGACGGCCGGTCGAGCGTGCCGATCAGGTGCAGCAGGGTCGACTTACCCGATCCGGACGGTCCCACGATGGCCGTCAGCTCCCCCGCGTCGATCACCAGATCGACGCCGCGCAGCGCTCGGACGTTTCCGGGATAGACCTTGGTCACGCCCGACAGCTCGACGATGCTCATGGGGCGCTCACCCTTCTCATTCGCTCCGCGGACAGCTCGCCCGGGGGCTCACCGGCCACTCCGCTCACTCGGCGGGATCGCTCGCTGCTCATGAGGCCGCCACTCCGACCTTCATGCCTTCACGTAGACCGGAGCCGGTGATCTCCACGCGTCCGCCGCCGTACGTGCCGAGCTCGACCGCCACGATCCGGCTGGTCGCGCCCTCGACGACCTCGACCCCGAAGCCGCCCTCGCGCAGCGCCAGCAGCGCCTCGATGGGCACCGAGAGCACGTTCTCGCTGCGCTCGCTTTCCATCTCGACGGTGACGGGCGCCTCGTCGAGCCGGCCGAGCCCCTTGCCGGACACCTTGATGTCGACGTCGACCGTGGCGGTGTCGTCGTCCGGGTTCTGATTGTCGCCACCGCTGGTCTCTGCGACCGTGCCGACGTCGATGATGCGGCCCTTGACCTCGTCTCCGCCGGGCAGCTCGACGGTGACGGCGGCGCCCTCCTTGGCGATGTCCTGCTTGGCGGCGTCGAGGTCGACGTGCACGATCCGCTCGGTGCCGGTCACGGTCAGCGCGGGACCGCCCGGCCGGACGCGGTCGCCCAGGGCCGCCTTGACCTCGCCGATCCGTACGGCGCCGGACGCGAAGACCACCTGACTCGCGTCGACCCCGCCGGTCTCGGGCAGCCCCTTGTCGTCCTGCCAGTCCTGCACCGCCGCGGCGGTGGCCGCGGTGAAGGAGTCGTCGACGGTCATGTCGTCGCCATAGCCGAGGGCCCGGAGGTTGCGCTCGAGCTGCTCGACGTCCGCGCCGTCGTCGACGCCCGGACGCAACGGCCGGTAGAGCGGCAACGACCCGTACATGAGCGTGACCGGCTTGCCGTCGACCTTGAGCAACGGCTTGCCGCGCGTGATCGTGGCCCCCTCGTCGGGCGCCCAGGTGACCGTCCCGGAGGCCCCGGGCGCGATCGTCCGTTCGTCGGCATAGGTGAGGCTGCCGTCGACCGACTCGGTGTCGACGATGTCGCCGCGGGTGATCGCCGCGGTCGCGCTGGGCCGCGTCGACGCCGGCTTGGTCGGCCCGCCCTGGTCGTTCATGACGAACGCGGCCGTACCGCCCCCGCCGACCGCCACAACGAGCACGCCGGCCACCACGTAGTAACCGCGCCGCCCATGGTGGGCCCGCCCCGCGGCCGCCGCCTCCTCCTCGGGAAAGTCGCTCGGCACGCTCATTTGGTGCCACCGCCCGAGTTCGGCCGCTTTTCACCGCCGCCGGGGGCGTACTGCCGGCAGGCCTCCTGCGCGGCCCGCAGCTTCGCCTGCGAGCCCTTGTCCAGCCTCAGCTGGATGCCCTCCCCCGGCTTCGGATCGGGCACGTTGATTCCGTGCTGGCGCATGCACTGCGCGAACTTGAGCATCCGGTCGCGCACCTGTGGGTCATCGGGATTCCCGAGCCGCCCGCCCTGCATGAAGTGCTGGCACTTCTTCATCGCCGCCTGCACCTTGGCCCGGTTGCCGGGATTGGCCCTGATCTGGATGCGGCCGTTCGCCCCCGGGTCGGGCATGTCGACGCCGTTCTCGCGCATGCACTGCGCGAACTTGAGCGCCGCGTCCCGGGGATCAAGAGACTGGCTCGGCGACGCGGACGCCGACGGCGCGGCCGTGCCGCCGTCCGCGCTCGCGACGCCGCCGCCGTCGTCGCCGCCCTGGCCCCCGCACGCCGCCAGCCCGAACACGGCCGGAACGACCACCGCAAGGGCCATCTTGCGGATTCGCATCGATTTCACCTCCATGCCGCGCGCCCTATGCCCGCGACATGGCTCATTCGACTCGCCCCCGGGTTAAACGATCGTTAGTCGCCCCGCCCGTGGACCACGAGTCCCAACCTGCGAGAAACGCCCTGAGAGGAGGGTCGCGGTGCCGCAACCTCGTTACCGCGGGCCGACCAGAACGCGGTGGAATGCCCGCGCGTGCCCGGCTTCGTCGTGGGCGATTTCGGTGAACAGGCGCGCGGCGTCCAGGTCGCCCACGGCGCGGGCCTCGCCTCCGAAGCGCGGGTACATGCGCGTCGCCTCTTCCGTCTCTCCGGCGATGGCGGTACGCAGGTTGGCCCGGGTGTCGCCGACCAGCCCGGCGAGGATGGCCTCCTCGGCGAAGTGCTCGGTGCGCTCGACAAGCGCGGTGCGCAGGAACAGCGTCGCCACGCGCGGGTGGCCCTCGGCCCGGGCGTGCCCGGCGTAACGGACGTAGGCGGCGGAGGCGAAGGCCTCTCCGCGCATCGCGGTCCGCAGGTTCCGCAACGTGCGGTCCGACGACACCAGGGGACCGCCGGGCCGGATGCTCCGCGGCCGGGCGGTCGGCCCGGCGGGCACGGCGAGGTGCTGGGAAGGACGGGTGATCGCCGCCAGCGCCTTCGCGAAGTCGCGAGCGTGCGCGGCCTCGTCCGCGGCGATCTCGCTGAACAGCCGCGCCGCGGCGAAGTCATGGTCCGCGCGGGCCTCGGCGGCGAAGCGGGGGTACATGTGCGTCGCCTCTTCGGTCTCGCCCGCGATGGCGGTACGCAGGTTTGCCGCGTCGCCGCGGACAAGGTGGATCAGTTCCGCCTCTTCGGTGAAGTGCTCGCGGAGCTCCACGCTCGCGGCCCACCGGAAAACCCAGGCGGCACGTGGCAGCCGTTCCCGGACGGCCTGCGCCGCGTACGCGCCGTAGGCGACGTTGGCGAACGCCTCACCGTGCATGGCCTCCAACGCGTTCGCCCGCGTCGACGGATGTACCTCGTCCGCCGCCGCGGCCTGACTCTGCGCGGCGAGCACAGCCGCGGCAAGCGCCACTACCGCGTACCGAGTGATCGACCAAGGTCCCATGTGATTCCCCCGTAAGTCTTGTCATCGCGGCCGCCCGTCCCGACGGTCGGCTATCACTCATAGTGATGCGGCGACCACGGATTGGCTATAGCCGGACACGAACTGCCGGCGTGGTCAGCTCGCTCGCGCGCGAAGCGAAGACGAACGCCGCAACTTCGGGATCGTTAGCGAGACGGAGGCGTGGGCGGGTGGCGGGTATTGCCCTGGCCGATCACGGGATGAAAGGTGGACGGCAGTGACGGGTCGAACGAGGAGGGCTTATGGCAGAGGCGGCGAAGACAGAGTTCTGGCGGGGCATGAAGCCCATACCGCAGGTCTTCAAGCCGGACGCCGTGCCGGAGGCGTACATCGCGAACGCCCCGACCGACGACGAGCGTTACTACGCTCCCATCTCCGAGACGGTCGGGACCCGGCCGCTGTGGATCTCGCCGGGGCAGAACCGCTGGTGCGACGTGCTGATGGCGCGCGGGGCCGGGCTTGTGAACCGGCACTACCACCCGCAGCAGGTGTTCGCGTTCACCATCTCCGGCAAGTGGGGCTACCTGGAGCACGACTGGGTGGCCACCGCCGGCGACTTCGTCTACGAGGCGCCCGGCGAGTCGCACACGCTGGTGGCGTACGAAAGCGACGAGCCGATGCGGGTGACGTTCAACGTCACCGGGCCGCTGCTGTGGCTGGACGAGGAGGGCAAGGTCACCGGCACGTTCGACGTGTTCGACTACATCGCGTTGTGCAAGGAGCACTACGAGAAGGTCGGGCTCGGCGCGGACTACATCGACAAGCTGTACCGCTGACGGCGGTCAGGCGTCGTCGTCGCTGTCCTTGTCGGTGACCCCGGCCGAGTCGAACGTCGCCACGTCGCGCAGCGCCCGGGCCGCGCTCTGCAGCAAGGGGACGGCCAGCAGGGCCCCGGTGCCCTCGCCGAGCCGCAGGTCGAGGTCGACGAGCGGGCGCAGCCCGAGATGGCTCAGTGCGGCGGTGTGACCGGGTTCGACGGAGCGATGGCCGGCGAAGCACATGTCGGCCGCCGTGGGGGCCAGCGCGGCCGCGAGCAGGGCGGCGGCGCCCGCGATGACCCCGTCGAGCACGACCGGCACGCGCTCGGCGGCCGCGCCGAGGATGTAGCCGGCGAGCGCGCCGTGCTCGAAGCCGCCGACCGCGGCGAGCACGCCCAGCGGGTCGGCCGGATCGGGCCGGCGCAGGTCGAGCGCGGTGCGGACGATGTCTATCTTGTGCGCGTACATATCGTCGTCGATGCCGGTGCCGCGCCCGGTGACCTCCTCCGGGGGGCGCCCCGTCAGGCAGGCGATGAGCGCCGCGGACGCGGTGGTGTTGGCGATGCCCATGTCGCCGGTCACCAGGCAGCGGTTGCCGGAGACGATCAGCGTGCGCGCCACCTCGATGCCCGTCTCCACCGCCTGCCTCGCCTGCTCGCGGGTCATCGCCGGACCCTGGGTCATGTCGGCGGTGCCCGGCGCGACCTTGCGGATCAGCAGCCCGGGCGCCGGGTCCAGCGCGGCCGCGACGCCGACGTCCACGACGGTGACGTCGGCGCCCGCCTGCGCGGCGAACGCGTTGACGACCGCGCCGCCGGCAAGGAAGTTCTGCACCATCTGCGCGGTGACCTCCTGCGGCCAGGGGGTGACGCCCTGCGCGTGCACGCCGTGGTCGGCCGCGAACACCGCGACCGCGACGGGTTCGGGCACGTCGGGCGGGCAGGCGGCGCAGATCCCGGCGAGCCGCACCGAGACGTCCTCGAGCACCCCCAGCGAGCCGCGCGGCTTGGTCATCCGGTCCTGGCGGGCGCGCGCTTCGGCGCAGGCGGCGGCGTCGAGCGGACGGACGGCGGCGATGGTCGAGTCGATGAGGCCCATGGGCTCTTTCCTTGGGATGGCTTGATCAGTGGCATTGCGTGGCCGCGGCCGCCGTGCCCGCCTGGAACGTCGCGTACGGGTCGTCGGCCGAGGCCGCGTCGGTGAACCGGAAGGCGCCGCTCGGATTCTGGAAGCGCAACAGCCGCCGCACCGGGTCGGCGCCGCCGCGCTCCCAGTCGCCGAGGCGCTGACGGGCCGCGAGCAGCGCGAGGATGGTCAGGCCCGTGGAGTTGGCGTCGCTGTCGGTTCCGAAGACCGTCGAGAACGTGAAGCCGCCGTCCGCGCTTTGCTGGCTGCGCAGGTAGGCGAGGGCGCGCGGGATGTGGTGGGGGCGGCGGTTCAGGACGAGCCCGATCACCGCCACGGCCGTGGTGTTGGTGTCGCTCTCGCGTACGGGGAGATAGGCGCTCCAGCCGCCGTCGGCCTGCTGCAGTCGTTCCCAGGCGTCGAGCGCGCGCCGCGGCAGCGGGCCGCCGACGGCCCGCAGCGCCACGAGCGCGTAGGCGTTGCCGTGCAGGTTGGTGTCGTAGAGCCCGCTCGCGGGATCGTAGGCGGCGCGCACGTGGGCCACGAAGTCGAACCCGCCGGGCGTGACGGTGGAACGCCGGGCCGCGCGCAAGGCAAGCACGAACTTGGCGGCGTCGCCCGGCGTCAGGTCGGCGGTCTGACCGTAGATCCAGTCGATCGCCGACCGGCCGTTCGCGGTCACCCGGGAGGGGTCCACGCCGGCGCCGGCCAGGGCGAGGACCGCGTCGGCGGTGGAGTCGCGCACTCCCACGAAGGGACTGGGGAACGATCCGTCGGCGGCCTGGACGGTGCGGATGTAGGCGACCATCTTGTCGATGACCGGCCGCGGCGTGCACGTGGGCAGTACGGGCGACGGTTTCGCGGTCGCGGCCGTGGCGGCGGTGGCCTGGCCGGGAGGCAGGGAGGTTAACAGCGTCACGGCGGCGGCGAGCGCCGCGAGGGAACTGGCGGTGCGCATATCGGATTCCTGGAGCCGGGGTACGTGGGCGCTGGTCGGCGAAGATGGACCGGGCCGCGCTCCGGCGGGGCCGCGGTCGATCCAGCCGGAGCGCGTCGTCCGGCGGGGCCGGGCCGGAGGCCGAGGGGCCGGGGCCGGGGCCGGAGACCGGGTCGACGGTGTCAGTCGGTGAACGTCGAGAGGTTGTAGCCGAAGTTCGCCAAGAACTGGAAGTCCGGCGACAGCAGCGACAGCCCGGTCAGCAGGAAGTCGTCCTGCGCGCCTGGTGGCACCTGCTCGTCCCCGCGGACCTGAACGCTGATGAAGTACGGCGTCGTCTGGCCGCTCAGGTTGATCGGAATCTGCTTGCGGTTGTTGTCGGCGGAGGTGAGCCGCGCCCTGGCGAGGACCACTTCCTTGGCGTGGAACGTGGCGAGGTCCACCACGTGGAGGATCACCACGATGGAGTGCCCCGGGTAGCCGGAGAACGTCTGGGCGTCCTTGGTCTCCACGATCAGGCTTGCCCTGTTGTCTCCGGCCGTCGACGTGTGCTGCAGGGTGAACGGCAACTCCGCCGCCGCGCCGGGGAACTGGGCGTCGCCGTAGATGCCCGGCTCGTCGCCGATGTGGATCCGGCCCTGCCAGATCCGCTCGCCCTGGGTTTCGTCGGCCTGGTTGCAGATGCTGCGCGCCTCGGTGTGGTCGCAGGGGCCGGCCGCCTTTGGCAGCACGACCGGACGGGCGGCCCGCGCCTGCTCGACGCTGCTGCTCGCCGATCCGGCGACCGCGAAGCTCGCAAGCAGGAGCGTCAACACGGCGGCCAGCCGAGTCGTCGTCGCGATCGATGGGAGTTTGACCAAGACACTGCTCCTTACTTTCCGTATTCATCGCCCGCGAGCTGAGCCGACGGCAGGGGCACGGCGAGCGCACAGCCTCGATAAATCCCTCTCCCATCCAAGAGAACAGTTCAAACAAAGCAGATGGAAGCGACACAGAGCGCGTAAGACATGCATGCGAGACTCGCGGAGCGTCCATGCATAAAGGCGTACCGGATAACGTAGAACACCGCCGGATCACCCCGATTTCAAGTGAGTCTAGCCAGGCATATGTTGGGCCGCAATACCACCGAGTGGCCGGAACCGGATGTGATCCATAGGCGTCGTGACGTACGATCATCTCCGGGAACGTTCCCATTAGCTCCGCAGAGCCGGGCGGCGCCCGTCCTGGTCAGAAGCGAGTCATATACGCCGCGATCTTGACAGGTCCGCCGGCACGCGGAGCCCGCCCCACATGCCGATTCACGTGGCCGGATGCGGCCAGCCTTCCTAACATGTCTCAAATGTGATGTACTAACTAGATTTTACCGGATTGGTGGGAAATGTCAGAATCGTTGAGGACAGCGGCTACGCATGTGTACTCCTGAGAGCGCAGTGATGAATGACCTCGTCGTAGCGAACGCCACGACGACCCGGCACGACGGCGGCACGGCACTGCTCTGGCAGAATGGGGATATCATCGCCATGGCCGCGGAAGTATTCGGCGGCCGGCCGGACGGCTTCAAAGGCATGAGCCAGAGCCTTGAAAACACCGAGCACCATCTCTGCCACGCGGCGAATTCCTTTTATTTCTCCGGGTTCTCGCGAGCCGCGGTGCTCGTCGGGGACGGACAGGGACCCGAAGGTGACCATTTATCCCGTACGACCATCTGGCGCGGGGACCGGTCGCGTGGCCTGGAACTGGTCGAAGACATCCATCCGGGCACCGGGCAGGCGAGGCGGACACGATGACGAACACGCACCGCGGCCTCGTCGTGCTGGGCACGTCCTCCGGGGTGGGCAAGACGCTCATCACCATCGCCGTCTGCCGCCGGCTCCGCGACCGCGGGGTGCGGGTGACGCCGTTCAAGTCCCTGTCGATGCAGCCGGGCGCGGCGCTGTACGCCACACCTCCGGCCGGGGCCATCCACTACCACCAGGCGTATCAGGCGGTCGCCGCCGGGGTGGCGCCACACGGCGATCTCAATCCCATCGCCTTGTGGGGCAGTGTGGGCCGAGTCTCGACGTCCATCAGAGGTCGCCGGATGGACGACTGGCTCAGCCAGCCTCCGGAGGTTTGCACGAGTCGCGGCAGGTTCGAGATCCTGGATGCTTATCGGCAGCTTGAGCGCACTCACGAGGTCATCGTCGCCGAAGGCTGCGGCAGTCCCGTGGAGCTGAACCTGAAGGACCGGGACGTGACGAACCTCTGGCTGGCCGATGCGGTCGACGCCTCGTGCGTCCTGGTGTGCAGCACGTTTCACGGCGGCGTCTTCGCGTCGTTGCTCGGCACCGTCGGCCTCATGACGAGGGCGGAACGCCGGCGAGTTCTGGGTTTCGTCGTCAATCGCTTCGATGGGGATCGACGTGACTTCGACTCGGCGGTGGAGATTCTCGAGTACCGATCCGGCCTGCCCTGCCTGGGCGTGGTCCCTCATTTCGCGGACGTTCCGCTCGCCGATCCCGCCCCGGCCGATCCCGAGCAGGTACGGCAAAGAGTCGGCTCGGCCCGGCTCGAGGAACAAATCGCGGCGTGGACCGCTCATGTCAGCGAGTATGCCGCGCTCGACCGGCTGCTGGACGATCTGCTGTCCCACGAGGCCCCGGGGGCGGCGCGTGCACGATGAACGGCCCCGTTGAGCGCTGACCCGCGTTCCCTGACCCGGCCCGGCGCGTCGCGCGGCGTGGCCGTCCTGAGCGTCGTCCTGCTCGGCTCGTCGATCTCCCAGATCGCCAGCGCGACCACGAACTTCGCCTTGACGGTATGGCTGTGGCAACGCACTCACCACGCCATGTCCATCACCATGCTGGAACTGTGTTCCTACGTGGCGGTCGTCGCGTTCAGTCCGATCGGCGGCGTGCTCACCGACCGCTGGGGGCAACGCCGCACGTTGCTGCTGAGCAACCTCATCGGAGCGTCGGTCATCGGCCTTTTCGGGCTCTACAGCGCCGGAGCATGGCACCCCTCCCTCATCTATGTCGCGATGCTGCTCCTCGGAGTGAGCATTACCTTGCAGGCTCCGGCCGTGGCGTCCATGATCTCCGCGCTGCTGCCGCCCCGGCACTACGCCCGGGCCAATGGCCTGACTTCGCTCTCGGTGTCCGCGTCCGGGGTCGTCGCCCCCGCTCTGGGCGCGGGCCTGTACGCGGTCGCCGGACTGGGCACGATCCTCCTGATCGACGTCGTGACCTATGGGATCGCGTTCGCCGCCGTGCTCGTGTGCCCGCTGGGCCCTCCCGTCGCCGGTCGCGCCGATCCGCCCGGTATCCCCCGGGGCCGGCGAATGGCGATGCGCGTACGCCGGTGGCGCGGAGATCTGGCCCTCGGATTCCGCTACATCGTCGAGCGTCCCGGCCTGCGGGCGCTTCAAGTGTGCTTCTTCGTCTTCTTCTTCTCGAGCATGTTCGGCATCCTGCAGATCCCGATGATCCTGGCCAGGACCGACGGCGACAAAGTGCTGCTCGCCGGAGTGCTGAGCGCGGCCGGCATCGGGGGCATCCTCGGTGGCTTCATGACGACCGTGTTCGGCATTCCGGGCGGTCGCCCCGTACAAGCCATCTTTTACGGATTTGTCATCACCGGATTGGCGGCGCAACTTCCGTTCGCCCTCAGCACCAACCCCGTGGTGTGGTGGGCGGCGTCCTTTGTCGGCGGATTCGTCTTCCCCGGCATTCTGGCCGCCTACCAGACCATCTGGCAGACCAATGTGCCGCTGCACGTTCAGGGCAGAATCTTCGCCGCGCGTCGCGTCCAGGCCGAATCGGCGGGACCGCTGGCCCTGCTCGTCGCGGGGCCGCTGGCCGATCACGTCATGGAGCCGGCCATGGCCGGCGGCCCGCTCGGCGGGGCCATGGGGTGGCTGGTGGGCGAGGGACCCGGCGCCGGCATGGCGCTCCTGTTGATGGTGACCGCTCTGCTGTCGGTGGCGGTCGGCGTCGCCGGGCTCCGGCTGCGATCGGTCCGCTGTCTCGCGACGGTGGAGCCAGACCCGGGGCCGACCCGCGAAAGGCCCGGGCCGCCGCATCCCGACCGTGGCCGAAAACTCAACGCCGCGTCCTCCTCCCCCGCTCTCGGCACGACATCGTCTCCCACCTGCGATGGGGCCGGCTCGACTCCCCGAGCACCGGTGCAAGGACATGAAAGGGGCTGAAAGCATTCCGGGCTGACGTTGACACGTTTCGGCAATCGCTTGAAACTTTTCGAGACGTCGACAATTCCGTGATCCTGCGCAGCCTCCATCACCCTTTCACAAGGAGAGCCCTAGTGATCATCAGCTCGGGCCGCTCTACGATCCGTTCGACGATCATCATGCTGGCGATGATGGCGCTCGTGGTCGCTGGAGCCGTAACCGCAGTAATGCGAACCACGCCCGCCGCGGCCGCCGCGGGCGTGGAAGACGAAGGTGCCGACTGTCCCGTCTCCCTCCCCGGCTCGCTGACCTCCAACTCCAGGCTTCCCGACCCGTTCAGGAAGCTGGATGGCGCCCGCATCACCACCAAGTCCGACTGGCGGTGCCGGCGAACGGAGATCAAGAAGCTGGCCGAGCGGTACGTCTTCGGCGAGAAGCCCGTGAAGCCGGCGAGCGTCACGGGGACGGTGACGAATTCCAGCATCACCGTGAACGTGTCGCACAACGGCAGGAGCGCCTCCTTCTCGGCCGGCGTGCAACTGCCGAGCGGTACGGGCCCCTTCCCCGCCGTCGTCGTCGTGGGCGGACTCGGCGCGGACACCGCCACCATCAGATCCTCGGGCGCCGCCGTCATCAGCTACGACCCCTTCGCGGTCGGCCGGGAGGGCACGCCGCGCAACAACAAGCAGGGCGCCTTCTACACCATCTACGGCGCCACGAGCGGCACCGGGCTGCTGGCCGCCTGGGCCTGGGGCGTGAGCCGGATCATCGACGTCATCGAGCAATCGGGCGGCAACGTTCTCAAGGCGGACGCGATGGGCGTCACGGGCTGCTCGCGGTTCGGAAAGGGCGCCTTCGCGATCGGGGTGTTCGACCAGCGCATCGCGCTGACCATGCCGATCGAATCCGGCAGCGCCGGTGTTCCCATCCTTCGCGGGGTCGCCGGTGAGAGCGGCGCTCAGCCGCTGAGCAGCGCCTACTCGGAGCAGCCATGGCTGGGTGACGCGTTCACCTCCTTCACCGGCAACCCGAACACGCTGCCGGTGGACATGCACGAGATGGTGGCCATGGTCGCGCCGCGCGGACTGTTCATCATGGAAAACCCCCACATCGACTGGCTGGGCGCCAGGTCCGGCAGCGTGTCCGCGCTGGGCGGAGCCGAGGTCTACAAGGCGCTCGGCGCGGGGGACAACATCACCTACTGGTCCGACGTCCAGGACGGCACCCACTGCGCCGCCCGGCCCGAATGGCGCACGCCTCTGCAGCAGAACATCCAGAAGTTCCTGCTCAAGACGGGCAGCGCGCCCGGCACGTTCAGGATCTCCAGCAGGAAGGCCGGCAACCTGGCCGAGTGGCGGGACTGGCAGACCCCGACGCTGTCCGACGGGCCGCCGAGTACCCCGCCGACCACCCCGCCGACCACCCCGCCCACCACTCCGCCCACCACTCCGCCGGCCGGCGGCTGCTCGGCGTCGGTGTCGCTCAACCAGTGGACGGGCGGTTTCGTCGCCACGGTACGGGTCACCGCCGGCTCCTCCCAGGTCAACGGCTGGACGGCCACCATGACCCTGCCGGCGGGCGCCGCCATCACCAGTGCCTGGAACGTCAACCGCAGCGGGAACAGCGGCACGGTTCAGTTCACCAACGTCAACTTCAACGGATCCATCGCCCCGGGCCAGTCGACCGAGTTCGGCTTCCAGGGCACCGGTACCGGCACGGGAATGACCCCCACCTGCGCCGCCGGGTAGACTCCCCCGTTTCTCGGGCCCGGCGCGGAGGCCGTACGCCTCCGCACCGGGCCCGCTCGCTGCCGCCGAAGCCCCAGGTGCGCGCGGCTTATCAGGACTTAACCTGCCGAGCGGCACGCTTGGTCGGGCGGGCAGAGCCGCCCGTTCGATCGAGGGGGTGGCCTGGATGCGGGTGCTCGTGGTGGAGGACGAGGAGATCCTCGCCGACACCATCGCCGAAGGGCTGCGGGGCGAGGCGATCGCCGTCGACGTGGTGTACGACGGGGCGGACGCGCTCTACCGCGCCGGCTACACCGACTACGACGTGATCATCCTGGACCGCGACCTGCCCGAAGTGCACGGCGACGAGGTCTGCCGCCGGCTGGTGGGGTCCCGCGCGAACGGACGGATCTTGATGCTCACCGCCGCCGGCGAGGTGGACGAGCGGATCGACGGCCTGTCGCTCGGCGCCGACGACTACCTCGCCAAACCGTTCGTCTTCGCCGAACTGGTGGCCCGGGTCCGGGCGCTGGCCCGCCGGTCCAGCCCGCCGCTGCCGCCCGTGCTCGAACGGGCCGGCATCAGGCTCGATCCGCGCCGCCGCAGCGTGACCAGGGACGGGCGGGCCATCGCGCTGACCAAGAAGGAGTTCACCGTGCTGGAGGAACTCATGCGCGCCGACGGCGGCGTCGTCAGCGCGGAGCACCTGCTCGACAAGGCGTGGGACGAGCACATCGATCCGTTCAGCAACATCGTCCGGGTCACCATGGCGACGCTGCGCAAAAAGCTCGGCGATCCGCCCGTCATCACCACCGTCACCGGCGTCGGATACCGAATATGAAAAATCTTCGTGTCAGCCTCCGCACCCGGCTCACGCTGATCTACGCGGGCCTGTTCCTGGTCACCGCGACCCTGCTGGTCGCGGTGACCTATCTGTTCACCACGCGGGCCGTGGAAACCAAGTTCCGGGTGCTCGTCAGCAAGTCGGTCGAATCCGGGCCCACGCCCGGCGGCGTGCCCGCCGGGCCGCCACCGGACATCATCGAGCTTCGCCGGATGGTCACTCGCCAGGCGGCGCTGCAGCGGCAGGCCATCCTGCACGACCTGCTCCAAAGCTCGGCCCTCACCGTGGGCGCGCTCTGCCTCCTCGCCGTCGTGCTCGGCTACCTGGTCGCGGGTCGGATGCTGCGGCCGCTGCAGACGGTGACCGCCACCGCCCGGCGGCTGTCGGAGAACACGCTGCACGAGCGCATCGGCCTCACCGGCCCGCGCGATGAGATCAAGGAGCTGGCCGACACCTTCGACGGCATGCTCGACCGGCTGCATCGAGCCTTCGACCTGCAACGCCGCTTCATCGCCAACGCCTCCCACGAGCTGCGCACGCCGCTGGCCATCAACCGCGCCGTCATCGAGGTGGAGCTGGCCAAACCCGGAACGCCGGACGAGACGCGGGCGCTGGGCCGCAAGCTGCTGCTCGCCACGGCCCGGCACGAACGGCTGATCGAGGGGCTCTTGCTGCTGGCGCGGTCAGAGCGCGAGCTGTCCGGCCGCACGTCCGTCGACGCCGCCATCTTGGCCCAGGACGCCATCGACCAGTTCGGCCCCGCGGCGCAGCGGTCCGGGGTGCGCGTCACCGCGGCGCTGTCGCCCGCTCCCACCTCCGGCGACGTGGTGCTCCTCGAACGGTGTGTGGCCAACCTGGTGGAGAACGCGATCACCTACAACCACTGGGACGGCCGCGTCTGGGTGCTCACGGGCGAGGCCGACGGCCGCGCCTACGTCCGGGTCGAGAACACCGGGCCGCCCGTGTCCCCGACCGACGCCGAGATCATCTTCGAGCCGTTCCGGCGGCTGACCCGCGACCGGGCGGGCTCGGCCCGCGACCGGGTGGGGTCTGCGCGGGGCGCCGGGCTCGGGCTGTCGATCGTACGGGCCGTCGTCCGGGCTCACGGCGGCACGATCGCGGCTTCGCCGCGGCGGGGCGGCGGCCTCGTGATCACTCTCCGGCTGCCCACGCCCCGCGCGGCGCTGACATCCGCCCCGGCGCTGGTCGCGGCGGCCGCGGCCCGGTCCTGAGCCGGCGCGCGCCAGATCGCGCGGACCGCACCGCCCACTCCTAGCCGCCCACTCCTACTCGCGCGAACGTCAGAAGGCGACCTGGCCTTCGGGCACACGGTCGTCCAGGCCTATGCCGTCGGTCGGCGCCGGCGACTCGGTCAGCCACCGGCCGACCACCTTGCCGGTGGCGTTGCGCGGCAGCCGGCTGATGAAGTTCACGTCCCTGGGCACGGCGTAGCGCGCGACCCGCTCGCGGATATAGCCGCGCACCTGGTCGGCGTCGAGCCGGGAGCCGGGCCGGGGCACGATGTAGGCGGCCAGGCGCTGCCCGTACTCGGGGTCGGGCACCCCGATGACGGCGACCTCGAGGACCTCGGGCAGCCGCGCCAGGGCGTCCTCGACCTCGCGGGGGAAAATGTTCTCGCCGCCGGAGACCACCAGGTCGTCGACGCGGCCGTCCACGTGCAGCAGGCCCGACCGGTCGATGTGCCCGAGGTCACCGGTGCCGAGCAGCCCGTCGCGCATGTCCGAGGGCGCGCCGCTGGTGTATCCCTCGAAGATCAGCTCGTTGCCCGCGTAGATGTGGCCGCGTATCCCCGGCGGGACCGGCCGGCCGTGCTGGTCGAGGATCGCCAGCTTGGTGCCGCGCGGCGGCCGCCCGGCGGCACCGGGATCGGCCCGCAGGTCGCGCGGCGTGGCGATGCTGACCCACGACGCCTCGGTGGAGCCGTAGATGTTGTAGAGCTTGTCGCCGAACTGGTCCATGAAGCGGGAGGCGAGGTCGCCCGGGAGCGCGGACCCGCTCACCGCGACGATCCGCAGCGCCGACGTGTCGTACCTGGCGAGGATCTCGGGGGGCAGATCCATCAGACGCTGCACCATGACCGGCGCCGCGAACAGGTCGACCTTGCGGTGCGACGCGATCGCCCGCAGCGTCTGCTCGGCGGCGAACCTGCGGTGCAACACCAGCGTGCCGCGCATCGCGAAGCCCATCTGCATGGCCGCGAAGCCCCACGTGTGGAAGATCGGCGCGTCGATCACCATGGTGTCGTGCACGCGCAGCGGGATGCGCGACAGCATCGACGCAAGCGGACGCAGGCCGGGGCGGGGCCGCCGGCGGGCGCCCTTGGGCCGGCCGGTCGTGCCCGAGCTCAACATGATCATGCGCCCCTGAACGCGCGGCGGCCGCAACTTGACCGGCCGGCTGTCCGCGATGACGTCCTCGAGCTCGGGGCCGGACCCGCCGGGCGCGTCGGCCCACACCACCACGCGCTGGGCCGCCTGCGGGGCCTTGTAGACGATGTCGGCGAACTCGACGTCGGCCACCATGAGATCGACCCGCAGCTCGGTGAGAACGTCGCGCAGCTGGCCGGCGCCGTAGCCGGTGTTGAGCAGGATCATGTCCGCGCCGCGCTTGCTGCCGGCGATCAGCGTCTCGACCAGCCCGCGGTGGTTGCGGCACAGCACCGCGATGCGCGGCCGTGGGCTCTCCAGCCGGAACCCGGCCGCCAGCCGCGACGTGCGCTCGACCACGTCGGCGTAGGTGAGCTCGCCCCGGTCGTCGACCAGCGCGGTGCGGTACGGGTCGCGCGCCGCGGCCGAGGTGAACTCCCCGGCGAGCGTGGTGCCCCAGGCGTGCAGCACGGCGAACTGGCGGAAGAAACGCACCGGCCGGATGGGGTTGATGATGCCGCTGCGCGTCAAGGCCGAGGCGACGTTGACGGTGTTGCCGAGTCTGCGGCGCAGCCCAGGACGGTAGACCGGTCTATGGTGCAACTGAACCACGCCTCCTCCGCGACGTGCGTCAGGCTATCGGCGCGGCAAAGCGTGGATCAAGGACTTCTGACGTTGCGATCATGAACGATCTCGCCGTGTGAACGGTCCCGGCGCCACCGATATCGCGCGCCAATACCGCTGGAGCCCTTGCCCGCAGGGCCCGCTCGCTATGTCGGCAGGAACGCCGAAGTCATCAAAAACGTGCCTTAGCCGCCTTCGAGATCGAACAGCTCCCAGTAGTGGGTCAGGGACGCCGCCTCGGTGCCGAGGTCGCGGCCGACGTACGTCCAGCGTCCTCGCAACCGCCACAGCCGGCCGCAGCCGTCACGCACGAAAACTTGCAGGGCGAACGTGGCGTCGCGGCCGCGGATCACTCCGGACGAGTCGACGGACGAGCGCAGGGTGGGCTCGTCGTCGCAGCGCACCCCCATGACCTGCGTCCCAGGATCCTGACGCAGCAGCCCTCTGGTCAGGTCATGGACGAGCACAGCAGCATAGTTCGGACCGATCCACCGCAACTGCGGCAGCCGCTCGGACGGGGGAAATCCCAGCAGCTCCAGTCCGGCATGCTCCGGACTATTCGTCACGTGACGCACGGTAGCGCGCGAGTAACGAGCCCGTCACCCCCCTGGCGCGGACGTCATGTACGTCATATGTCGCATGCGGCGCGCATCGCGTCCCATCCGGCGAGCTTGACCCTTTCCCCGCGGCCCAGTTTCTCGGCGAGCGCGATCTCGGCCGCGTCGATGCCGAGCCAGCCGTCGTACGTCACGCACGCGATGCCGCGGGCGGCGATCAGCTCGTCGATGTTCTGCTCGTGCGGGCGGCCGGCAGGCAGGTCGGCGAGCAGGGAGCGGACGGTCTCGGCGGCGTCGGACTTGTTGGTGCCCACGACGCCGGTGGGGCCGCGCTTGATCCAGCCCGCGACGTACTCTCCCGGCACGGGAAGGCCGTCGTTGCCGACGATCCGGCCGGCGTCGTTGGGCACGACGTACCTGCGCTCGTCGAAGGGCACCCCGGGCAGCGGCACGCTCTGGTAGCCGACCGAGCGCAGCACCAGTCCGACCGGCAGCGCCTCATACGATCCGGTGCCGGTGACCCTGCCGTCGTCGTCGAGCGCGGTGTGCTCGAGCCGTAGCTCCTCGACGCGCCCGTCGCCGCAGATCTCGACGGGCCGCAGCCAGAACCTCATGTCGAGGCGGCGCGGCCGGTCGACGGGCTCGCGGGCCGCCCAGTCGCGCAGCACCTTGAGGTTGCCGCGCACGTGCCGGTCGGACTCCTCCAGCGCCGCCGACGCGGGGTCCAGCTCGAGGTCCTCGGGGCGTACGGCCACGGCGGCGTTCTCGAGCTCGCCGAGCTCGCGCAGCTCCTTCGTGGTGAACTTGGCCTGCGCGGGCCCCCGGCGGCCGATCATGTGGATCCGGCGGATCTTGCTTTCGGCCAGCGCGTCGATGACGTACTCGGGCACGTCGGTTTCGCGCAGCTCGTCGGCGGTCTTGGCCAGGATCCGCACGACGTCGACGGCCACGTTGCCGACGCCGATCACCGCGGCCTCGTCGACCGACAGGTCGAACTCGAACCCTGTCGCGTCGGGATGCCCGCAGTACCAGTTGACGAAGTCGGTGGCGGCGACGCTGCCCGGCAGGTCCTCGCCGGGAATGCCGAGCTGGCGGTCGACCATGGCGCCGGTGCAGTAGATCACCGCGTCGTAGCAGGACAGCAGGTCGGCCGAGGTGAGGTCCTTGCCGAGCTCAACGCAGCCGATGAACCGCACGCCGGGCGTCTCGAGCACCCGCTGCAGGTACTTCGCGATCGACTTGATCGACTTGTGATCGGGCGCGACGCCGTACCTGACCAGCCCGTACGGCGTGGGGAGCCGGTCGAGGATGTCGACGCGTATGTCCGGGCCGCCCTGCTTGAGGAGCGCTTCGGCCGCGTAGATGCCGGCCGGCCCGGACCCGATCACCGCAATCTGCAGAGGATTCGCCACGGTCGCCATTCTGCCCAACGTAGACCGAATTCGATACGATCACCGGTATCGTTTTCCGATAGCTTGATGTCCGCCGGGCGAGGGCGACCAGGTCACTCGGCGCGGACGACGGGCGGGGCCGGCGGGGCCGTCGCGCCGAGATGGCTGTTGCGCCGGCCGTACAGGAAGAAGAAGACGGCCCCGACGATCATCCAGACCCCGAACCGCACCCACGTCTCGACCGGCAGGTTGAGCATCAGGTACAGGCTGGCGAGCACGGACAGCACCGGGAGCACCGGCACCAGCGGGGTGCGGAACGATCGGGGCAGGTCCGGCCGGGTCCGACGCAGCACGATCACGGCGATCGACACGACCACGAAGGCGAACAACGTGCCGATGTTGACGAGTTCGGCGAGCGCGGACAGCGGGATCAGCGCGGCCACGATCGACACGATCACGCCCAGCATGATCGTGATGCGGTAGGGGGTGCGAAAGCGCGGGTGGATCGCGGCCAGCCACGGCGGCATGAGCCGGTCGCGGGACATCGCGAAGAACACCCGCGTCTGGCCCAGCATCAAGATGAGGACCACGGTGGTCAGGCCGGCCAGGGCGCCCACGCTGATGATCGTGGCGAACACCGGGTGCCCGACCGCCTTGAACGCGTCGGCCAGCGGCGCCTCGGTGCTCAGCTCCTTGTAGTTCTGCATGCCGACGACGACGAGCGAGACCGCCACGTAGAGGATGGTGCAGACGGCGAGCGAGCCGATGATGCCGATCGGCAGGTCGCGCTGCGGCCGGCGGGTCTCCTCGGCGGCCGTGGCGACGATGTCGAAACCGATGAAGGCGAAGAACACGATCGCCGCGGCCGCGAACACCCCCAGCCAGCCGAAGTTCACCGGGGTGATGCCGAAGAGCGCCTGGATCAGCGGCGCCTTCGCGCCCGACACGTCCGGCCCGGACTGCTGCTGCGGGATGAACGGGTGGTAGTTGGCGCCCTTGATGAAGAACAGCCCTGCCACGATCACCAGCAGCACCACCGCGATCTTGATGGTGACGATGGCCGCGTTGACCCGCGAGGAGACCTTGATCCCCAGCACGAGCAGGGCGGTCACCAACAGCACGATCAGCATCGCCGGGATGTTGAACGTGGCCTGCTCCCCGGCGATCGATGACGGCAGGTGCAGGCCCATGGTGTCGAGCAGCGACTGCGCGTATCCCGACCAGCCGACCGCGACCACGGCGGCGCCGAGCGCCAGCTCCAGGATGAGGTCCCAGCCGATCACCCACGCGGGGAACTCGCCGATGGTGGCGTACGAGAACGTATACGCGGAGCCTGCGACGGGGACGGTGGAGGACAGCTCCGCATAACACAGCGCGGCGAGTGCGCAGGCGATGCCGGCGGCGACGAACGACAGCGCCACGGCGGGCCCGGCGTTCTCCCGGGCGACCTGGCCGGTGAGCACGAAGATGCCGGTGCCGACGATCACGCCGATCCCGAACACCGTCAGGTCGAGCGCGGACAGCTCTCGGCTCAGCCGGTGCCCGCTGTCCGCAACATCTTCGGTGGCCCCGAGCGAGTGCTCTACCGGCTTGGTGCGAAACAGGCTCATTTATGGATCTCTCCCATGCTCCCGTCACGGGAAAGATCACCTCAGGTGGCGGTTCGAAACATGCGAGCCGGGCAGACCTCGACAGATTTGCGGATTTGTCGACTTTTGTTGGGCTACTCCGCAGGCTGGTGCTCGACCTCACTGGTCACACGGGCCACGGCCTCGGTGATGTCGCGGGCGAGATCCTGCGAGGTCAGGCCGATGTCGGACAAGATCATGTCGCGCTTGGCGTGGCCCAGGAACTCCTGCGGAATGCCGAAGGCGCGCACCGGCGTGCCGTCGACGCCAGAGTCGCGCAGCAGCCGGGCTACCGCGTCGCCGACCGCGCCCACCCGGCCGTTGTCCTCGACGACCGCGACGAGCCGGTGGCGGGCGGCCAGCCCGGCCAGCTCGGCCGGCAGCGGCTTGACCCAGCGCGGGTCGACCACGGTCACGCCGATGCCCTGCGCGGCGAGCCGCTCGGCCACCTCGGCACAGGCCCCGGCCAGCGCGCCGACCGCGACGACCAGCACGTCGGGCTCGCCCGTACGGGCCAGCACGTCCATGCCGGCCACCGTGTCGATCGCCGGCAGGTCGGGGGCGACGGCCCCCTTGGGGAAGCGCAGCACGGTCGGGCCGTCGTCCGTGGCGACGGCCTCGCGCAGCAGCTCGCGCAGCCGGACGCCGTCGCGCGGCACCGCGATCCGCAGCCCCGGCACGACCTGCAGGATCGACAGGTCCCACATGCCGTTGTGGCTGGGCCCGTCGTCGCCGGTGATGCCGGCCCGGTCGAGCACGAAGGTCACGGGCAGGCGGTGCAGCGCCACGTCCATCAGCATCTGGTCGAAGGCGCGGTTGAGGAAGGTCGCGTAGATCGCCACCACCGGGTGCATGCCGCCCAGCGCCAGCCCAGCCGCCGAGGTGACCGCGTGCTGTTCGGCGATGCCGACGTCGTACGTCCGGTCGGGGTAGCGCAGCGCGAAGTCGGCGAGCCCGGTGGGGTGGAGCATGGCCGCGGTGATCGCCACGACGTCGGGCCGCTCCGCGCCGATGTCGACGAGTTCCTCGGCGAAGACGTTGGTCCAGATCCGGCCCTTGGGCCGCTGGACGCCCGTCGTGGGGTCGTAGGGACCCGGCGAGTGGTAGTGCTCCTCGTCGTCGTTCTCGGCCGGCGGGTAGCCGAAGCCCTTCCGGGTGATGCAGTGGACGATCACGGGGTTGCCGAAGTCGCGCGCCTTGCGCAGGGCGTGCTCGACGGCCTGCTCGTCGTGGCCGTCGATCGGTCCGACGTACTTCAGGCCGAGGTCTTCGAACATCGCCTGGGGCTGCAGCACGTCCTTGAGCCCCTTCTTGATGCCGTGCAGGGTCTCGTACACGACCGAGCCGACCACCGGCGTCCGCGGCACGGTGCGCTTGATGAGCTCGAGCGCGTGCTCGTAGCCGTTGGTCATCCGCAGGTCGGCCAGATGGCTGGCAAGCCCGCCGATCGTCGGCGAGTAGGAGCGGCCGTTGTCGTTGACGACGATGATCACCGGCCGGTCGCCGCCGGCGATGTTGTTGAGCGCCTCCCAGCACATGCCCCCGGTGAGCGCGCCGTCGCCGACCACGGCCACCACGGCGCGGTCCTCGCCGCGCAGCGCGTAGGCCTTCGCCAGCCCGTCGGCGTAGGAGAGCGCGGTGGAGGCGTGGGAGTTCTCGATGATGTCGTGCTCGGACTCGGCCTGGCTCGGGTAGCCCGACAGCCCGCCGCGCCGCTTGAGGTCGGTGAAATCGTGCCGGCCGGTCAGCAGCTTGTGGACGTACGCCTGGTGGCCGGTATCGAAGAGGATCTTGTCGCGCGGCGAGTCGAAGACGCGGTGCAGCGCGATCGTCAGCTCGACCACGCCCAGGTTGGGGCCGAGGTGTCCGCCGGTCTTGGCCACCGCCTCGACGAGGAAGTCGCGTATCTCCATCGCGAGCTGGGGAATCCGGGTGGAGTCGAGTCGCTTCAGGTCGTCGGGGTTCTTGATGGCCTCTAGCACACCCATGTCCGCTCCTCGCACAGCGACGTGGCATGAAGTTCGTGGCGTGGCCGGGCCGCCGCCTCGGGCGGTCCGGGGCTGGTCGTGTCGGTGCGCGCCGCGCCGGTCACGCGGGCCCGCGGTTCGGATCTTTCCCCGTTCGGTCGATGGGGCGAGTTTAATCGGGGAAGGGCACCGCCTCGCGCATGGGCGGTCGCCTTCCTTGAGGAAGTTACGTTCGGGGAGTTCGATGACCGAGGTGACACAGGACACCGAAAAGATCGTGCTGCTTGGCCCCGGTGGCGAGGCGCTCGGCACGGCGCCCAAGCTGGCGAGCCATCATCGCGACACGCCACTGCACCTGGCGTTTTCCAGCTATCTGGTCGACGACGCGGGCCGAGTGCTGATCACCCGGCGAGCGGCGGCGAAGACGACGTTTCCCGCTGTGCTGACCAACAGCTGCTGCGGGCATCCCGCGCCGGGCGAGCGGCTGCGCGACGCCGTACGCCGCCGGGTCCGCACCGAGCTCGGCCTGCCCGCGGTGGAGGATCTGACGCTGGTGCTGCCGCGGTTCGCCTACCGCGCGACGATGGACAACGGCGTGATGGAGAACGAGTGGTGCCCGGTGGTGCGCGGGCGGGCGACGGGAGCGCCGCGGCCCGACCCGGCGGAGGTGGCGTCCGCCGAGTGGCGCACCTGGGAGCAGTGCGTCGAGCTCAGTGCCCACCCGGAGGCGTCGCCGTGGTTCCGTGAGCAGATGGCACAGCTGGTGCCGCTGGGCGCCCCGCTCGACTGGCCCGCCGCGTCGCCCTCGGATCTTCCGCCGGCCTTGTCCTGGTGAATGAGTCCTGGTGAATGAGTCCTGGTGAATGACTTAAAGACGATCACACCCGGATAACTCGCGTATCTCGGTTTGGCTGGGATGATTGACCAGATCCTTTCCCGAGCGGACGCTTGCTTAGCACGGCGGGAGAGCCTGGTCAGATGCGACTTGTGATCATGGCCGGGGGGCCGGGGTTCTCGTCTCGGGGGTCCCGGCGACACCGCTCGAAATCCGGGGAAGGGCGAGGCAATGCGAGGACGGTTGGCGGCGGTGGCCCTGGCGGCCATCGGCAGCCTGCTGGTCGCCACCGGTTGCGGGGGCGGCGGAGACGACGAGGGCACATCGGGCGGGGGCGCCACCAAGGTCGAGGTCTTCTCGTGGTGGACCGGTCCAGGCGAGGCGGACGGCCTGAACGCCATGAAGGCCGACTTCGAGAAGAAGAACCCCAACATTCAGTTCATCAACGCGGCGATCGCCGGCGGCTCCGGCACCCAGGCCAAGGCCGTACTCGCGAGCCGCCTGCAGAACAGGCAGCCGCCGGACTCCTTCCAGGGGCACGCCGGCGCCGAGCTCCTCGACTACATCAAGGCCGGGCAGATCGAGCCGCTCGACTCCTTCTACGACCAGAACGGCCTGCGGCAGGTCTATCCGCAGCAGCTGCTCGACCAGATCAGCTACCAGGGGCACATCTACTCGGTGCCGGTGAACATCCACCGGTCGAACGTGCTGTGGTACAGCCCCAAGGTGCTCGAGGAGGCCGGGATCTCCGAGGCGCCCACGACGATCGCCGAGTTCATCGCCGACCTCAAGACGGTCAAGGCGAAGACGGACAAGATCCCGCTGTCGCTGGGCGCGCAGTGGACCGCCGACCACCTGCTCGAGAGCGTGCTGCTCGGCGACCTCGGCACCGACGCCTACAACGCGCTGTGGCAGCCAGGCGGCAACTGGAACAGCCCGCAGGTCACCAAGGCGCTGCAGGACTTCGCCGAGATCCACAAGTACACCAACACCGAGGCCGCCTCGACCGACTGGC
The DNA here is from genome assembly GCA_035765195.1 of Streptosporangiaceae bacterium. Classification (GTDB taxonomy): domain Bacteria; phylum Actinomycetota; class Actinomycetes; order Streptosporangiales; family Streptosporangiaceae; genus CALAED01. The sequence goes on along the minus strand of DASTYC010000009.1, from coordinate 9,165 downwards.
AGGGCGCGGCCAAGCGAGTCGTGGACGGCGAGGCGGCGTTCAACATCATGGGCGACTGGGCGTACGGCTACTTCGTCGGCAGCGCCCCGAACGGGCTCGGCAAGAAGGTGGACGTCGACTTCAAGTGGGCCGCCTCCCCCGGCACCGACGGCACCTACCTGTGGCTGTCCGACAGCTTCACCCTGCCGCGCGGCGCGCCGCACAAGGCGGCGGCCGAGGCATGGCTGAAGGAGGCCGCGAGCAAGGAGGGCCAGGACCTGTTCAACCCGAAGAAGGGGTCCATCCCGGCCCGCAAGGACGCCGACAAGTCGCTCTACACCGGCTACCTGGGCTGGGCGTACGAACAGTGGCAGTCCAACAAGCTGGCTGGCTCGTTCTGGCACGGCGTCGTCGCCAACAACAAGTTCCACACCGACATCGACACCGCGGTGGGCCTGTTCCTGCAGAGCAAGAACGCGGCGAAGCTGCAAAGCGCCATCGCCACCGCGGCCAAGAACGACGTGCGATAGCCGGGCGCACCCGAACAGACGCACCCAGCAGACCACGATGAGGCTCGGGGACGCGCACCCGCGCGCCCGCGCGTCCCCGAGCACCCGCGCCCCGTACGAAGCGTCGCGGCAGGAGAAGGGGAGATCCATGCGCCGTGCCCGCCGGTGGCTGCCGGGCCTGTTGTTGCTGACCCCGTCGATCGTCGCGATCGGCGTGTTCGTGTACGGGCTGATCGGGTGGAACACCAGGCTGGCGCTGAGCGACAAGCACGACGAGATCTCTCCGCAGCGTTTCAACAACGGAAAGAACTTCGTCGACCTGTGGAGCGACGCCAGCTGGCCCGGGGCGGTGAAGCACGCCATCTTGTTCACCGCCGTGTTCGTCGGCGGGGCGCTGCTGCTCGGCTGGTTCCTGGCGTTCCTGATGGACAAGGGGGTCCGCGGCGAGGGCGGGTTCCGTGCCATCTACCTGTTCCCCATGGCCGTGTCGTTCATCGCCAGCGGGGTGGTGTGGCGCTGGCTGATGAACCCGGCGCCGCCGGAGCGCGCGGTCGGCTTCAACCAGTTGCTCAACAAGGTCGGGCTGGGGTTCGCGGCCAACGACTGGTGGCAGCATCCGCGGTGGGGAATGGCCGCCATGGCGATCCCGGCGATCTGGCAAATGTCCGGATATGTCATGGCGTTGTTTCTCGCCGGCTTCCGGGGCGTCCCCGATGACCTGCGCGAGGCGGCGCGGGTGGACGGCTGCGCGGAGTGGCAGGTCTACCGGTACATCGTGTTTCCGCAGCTGCGCCCCGTGCTGCTGTCCGCGCTGATCATCCTGGGCCACATCTCGCTGAAGGTGTTCGACCTCATCATGGCGATCGCGGGCAAGCAGATCATCACCTACGTTCCGGCCATCGCCACCTACGTCGAGGTCTTCGACCGGCACGACCCGGCCAACGGGGCGACGATCGCCACGTACATGCTGCTCGCGGTCGGGCTGCTGGTGATCCCCTACCTCGTGTGGTCCGTCCGGGCGGAGCGAAACCGATGAGCGCGGCCCCGACAGCGGTTTCCGAACGGATCCGCGCGGTCGCGCCCGGCGACGCGGGCGCGCGGGCGCGCCGGCGCGGTCTGGCCCTGCGGCTGCTGCGGCTCGCCCTGCTGCTGCTGTTCGTGTTCGTGTTCCTGATCCCGGTGTACGTGCTGATCGTCACCAGCTTCAAGACGCTCAACGAGGCCGACCCGAGCACGGCGTGGAGCCTGCCCAAGCACTGGAGCATGGAGGGCTGGCAGGCGGCCTGGACGGCGCTGCGGCCCGGCCTGATCAACAGCGTCAAGATCGCCGTTACCGGATCGATCATCTCGGCGCTGCTGGGCTCGCTGAACGGCTACGTGCTGTCGAAGTGGCGCTTCCCCGGCGCCGACGCGGTCTTCACGCTCTTCCTGTTCGGCATGTTCATCCCGTACCAGGCCGTCATGATCCCGCTGGCCGGGCTGCTCACCCGCATGGAACTCGTGGGGAGCATCAGCGGCCTCGTGCTGGCACATGTGGTGTACGGAATCCCGATCTGCACGCTGATCTTCCGGAACTACTACGTCACCATCCCGGATGAGCTGATCGAGGCGGCCCGCGTCGACGGCGCCGGGATGATCAGGGCGTACCGCTCGGTGGTGCTGCCCGTGTCGGGCCCCGCCTTCGCCGTCACGCTGATCTGGCAGTTCACGTCGATGTGGAACGACTTCCTGTTCGCCGTGTTCCTCGGCGCGCCGAAGAGCTGGCCCGTGACGGTGATACTCAACAACACCGCCGGCTCCGGCGCGGTGGCCGTGCAGTACAGCCAGCAGATGGCCGAGGCGCTGCTGGCCTCGCTGCCCACCCTGATCGTCTACATCCTGCTGGGCAGGTTCTTCATGCGCGGGCTCATGGCGGGCGCGCTCAAGGGCTGACGGCCGTGGCCGGATGAGGTCACTTGTGAGTTGGGCCACGATCCGCGTACTCGATTTCGCCGGTGCGTGCGTCTCATTACCGAAGTTCTTCTCAGCACTTCTCATCTGCCTCAAACGCAACAAACCGGGGGAATACGGGGAAACCCTCCCATGCCTTGAAGGAGCAGCATGCGCATCACACGTCTAGCGGCCACGGCGACGGCCGCCGGGGTCTTGGCGCTGGCCGGAGCCGCTCCGGTCTTCGCCGCCGGCCCGAGCCTGGCCGGCATCACCATCACCGACCCAGGCCCCAGCGGCGGGCCGGACGACGTGGTCAGCAGCCCGCCGCCGACCACGACGCCCCCTGAGACTTCGACCCCGACGCCTACCGACACCCCGACCGAGACGCCGTCGGCACCGAGCTTCGACGCCGACATCGCGCCGAACGTGTTCTCCCCCGGCGACCGGTTGACGCTGACCACGATGGGCTGTCCGACCGTGCCGACGGTCGACGACGCCGACGGCCTGTTCACCGGCCCGCTGGCGCTCAAGGAGGTCGGCGAGCAAGAGCACCAGGGCAGCGCGGTCACCAAGACCGATCTGTCGCCGACCAAGACCTACCACGTGGTCGTCACCTGTGAGGGCGTCGGCTCGGTCACCTTCTCGGCGGTGCCGGGCAAGAAGACCACCAAGAACCGCGGCGGCCAGACCGGCGTGGTGCCCGTGGGCGGCGTCCAGACGGGCGACGGCACCAGCCTCGGCGGCGGCACCGGTCCCGCGCTGGCGCTGGCCGGCGGCGCCTCGGCCCTCATCGTGACCAGCGCGCTCACCCTGGCCTACCGGCGCCGGAAGGCGCACGAGGACGCCTGACGATGAAGTTCTCCCGCCCAGGGCGTCGGCGGACGCGCAAGCTCGCCGGTGCCCTGGTCATCGTCGGTTTCGGACTCGCCGGGTGCGGCGGCACGGCCGCGCCCGGCTCCGCACCCGCGACGCGCACGTCGTCCGCTCCAGCCGCGCCCGCGGCCGGCGGGCAGGCCGAGACGCTCGGCCGCTCACTGCCGGTGAAGCTGGACATCCCCAAGATCGGAGTGCACGCGCCGGTTTCGACGCTCGGCCTCAAGAGCGACGGCACCATCGAGGAGCCGCCGCTGTCCAAGCCCAACCTGACCGGCTGGTACCGCCTCGGGCCCACGCCCGGCGAGAAGGGGCCGGCCGTCATCGCCGGACACGTGGACGCGCACGGCGGGCCGGCGGTCTTCTACCGGCTCAAACAGCTCCACCGCGGCGACACGGTCACGGTCACCCGCAAGGACGGCTCGGTCGTCACCTTCCAGATCGACGCGATCCAGCAGGTCCCGAAGGACGCCTTCCCCACCAAGAAGGTGTACGGCGACATCGGCTTCCCCGGCGTGCGGCTCATCACGTGCGGCGGCGGCTTCGACAGGCGCACGGGCCATTACGTCGACAACGTCATCGCCTACGGCCATATGGTCGCCAGCCGCGCCTGAGCCCGGGCCGGCACGGAAGGGCGCTCCCGCACGGCGTTGGACGGGAGCGCTCGTCTTCCGGGACCGGCCTCCCGGGCTCCGTGCCCAGTGGGCGCGGCTTCGAGGGTGATACATGCCCGCTCGCCGTCAGGGGTTCAGGGTTTCAGGCAGTCGACCCGATTGGCCTTTTCCGGCCAGCGTGGCGGCCCGCAGCCGAGCGAACTCCTCGGCGATCCGGTCCAGCGTCCAGCTCGCGTTGAGGCCGCTGGGGTTGGGCAGCACCCACAGCCGCGCCGGGCCGAGCGTGCCGGGCTGCGGCCCGATGCTCGTCCGCCGGTCGCCGAACGCGATCCGGTACGCGGTGACGCCGGCCACCGCGACGTAGCGGGGCGCCACGCGGGCCACCAGCGCCGCCAGCCGCTCGCCGCCCGCGCGCAGTTCCGCTTCGGTCAACTCGTCCGCCCGCGCCGTGGCCCGGTCGACGAGGTTGGTGATGCCGAGCCCGTACGAGGGCAGCAGATCCTGCTCGTGCGGCGCGAGCAGGCGGTCGGTCCAGCCGGAGCGGTGGAGCGCCGGCCAGAACCGGTTGCCGGGCCGGGAGAAGTGATGGCCGGTCGCCCCCGAATAGAGGCTCGGGTTGATCCCGCACAGCAGCACGACGAGCGGCCGGCCGGGCGCGGGCAGCACATCACCGATGGCGCGGCCGCGAGCGGCCTCGAGATCGGCCCGTTCCGGCCGCCGCCGTGTCACATCGCACTCCGGTCATCACGTCGCGTCGCGTCCACCCTAGGCCGCCTCCAGTACCCGTCATTTGCTGAAATGAGACGATGGCGCGGTGCTGACCGCCGCGCTCGCCTTCGCCGCCGTCGCCGCCCTGGTGACGATCACGCCCGGCCTCGACACCGTCCTCGTCCTGCGTACGACCGTGAGCAGCGGGCGCGGCGCCGGCTACCTCGCCGGGGTCGGCGTGGCGACCGGGTGCCTGCTGTGGGCGACGGCGAGCGCGGCCGGGCTCACCGCGGTGCTCGCGGCCTCGCGGTTCGCCTTCGACGCGCTGCGCCTGGCCGGCGCCGGCTACCTGCTGTGGCTCGGCGTCCGCGCGCTGTGGGGCGCCCGCCGCACGACGACGGAGCCGGCCGGCGGGCCGCTCCCGATGAACGGCCCGGCCGCGCTACGCCAGGGGCTGACCACCAACCTGCTGAACCCCAAGGTGGGCGTGTTCTATATGAGCCTGCTGCCGCAGTTCATGCCGCACGACGCGCCGGTCTTTTGGACGAGCCTGCTGTTCGCGGCGATCCACGACGTCGAGGGGCTCATCTGGTTCGCCTTCGTCGTGTTCGCGGCCGGCGCCGCCCGTCGCGTGCTCACCCGACCGGCCGCGATGCGCGCGCTGCACCGCTTGACCGGCATCGCCCTCATCGCCTTCGGCGTCCGTCTCGCCGCCGGCGACTAGTCCGCCCGCGGCGAGCAGTTGACAGTACAGTCCCGGCCGGAAACACCGCACGATGCACAGTCCCGTCACTGCCAAGCGAGAAGGATGGGCACCTGATCCGAAGCCTCGTCCTCGGCGGCGGCGGGCGGGTTCACGTCGGTGATCTTGACCGGAGTCGAACCGGGTGCCAGCGATTGTCGGTAGAGGGTGACAACATGCCCCTGCAGGGACAAGAAGGCGAAGGAGTTGCCATCGGGTGATCCCACCGCGGAGAAGTTGCGGCGATTGGTGTCGGGTAGGAGATCATCGCGAGTCTTGGTGATGGAGTCACGGCCGACCGAGAAGGTGATCAAAGTGAGCTTGGATTCGCCCAGTGTGCTGTTGTCGCACAGCAGATTGCGATTGTCCAACCATGACAGGGCGGTCCCGCAGGAAGCGGACGGCCCTGGAAGCGCCGAGTTCACAATGCTACCGCCGCCAATGCTCGGTGCATCGTCGGAGGTCTTGCCGACCGGCACTAAAAAGGCCTCCCCTTGTTCGTCGACGACCGCGTACTTGCCGTCAGGCGCGACGGCGGCGATTTGGAGCGTCTCAAGCGGGAAATAGCCCTTCGGCCCGATGGCCAGGGCAGTTGCGTCATCGCCGGGCAGTTTGCCATGCGAGACAGTTCGCCCGGAGGACAGGTCTCGCGACATCGCCTGGAAATTCCCGTGGTCAACGAACCACAGTTCGCCGGTCGTGGGATGAAACATCGCGCCCTCTTCCTCGGGCGTCGAGGCGAATCCCTCGGCAGTGCCGGGCAGCGGCCCCTGATTGCCGGTCGCCACATCGACCGTGACGGCTTGCTTCGCCTCGGTAACCTCATCGGTGACGATGACCGCCATCCGCTGGAAAGCACGATCGAACATCGCCCGTGTCCAGGCCGGCGACATGGCCGACGCGGAGAAGTCGGTCGCCTCACAATCAAGACTCGGCGCCGCACCCGCCGACAGTTCAAACGACTTGTCCACCGTACCGCCGCCGCGCATCGACACCGCCATGAGGGTGACCCGCGTTCCCGTCTCGCCAGAGACGCACCACACCAGAACCGCAGTGCCGGGTGTAGAGAAACTGAGTCGCGGAGAGGTGCCCTGTGCGCCGGCCGCAGGAGTGGACTCGCGCTCGCCCGTCGTACCCGAATCACAGCCGCCGGCTGCTCCTAACAGAACGATCGACGCTAGCCAGACCGACAACGCTCGACATCTCGATCCAACTCTCAACACAAACGTCCCTCCACCCCATGACGATGACGATCCCGTGTCCGCTAGGCGACCCATAGTAGCGACACAGAATTAGCATCGCACCGGTTTCCGGCGATGATGCCAGCCAGATCGCTAGACAGTTGGCAACGCTTGAGCGAATAGAAGCACACCACGTTCGTCGATATCCGCTAGGCCATTCACTTCCACAGAATCAAGAATCAACGCGCCGATAATCTTCTCGCCGGCCACAATTGAGTGCATCAGAAGCGATCGGCAGCCGGCCATTCGATCCGGGTGCCCTTCCCAACTCGCCACATAAGACGCGAGCTAAGTCCACATTCTGATTCTGTGTATTCAACTTTGAGGACCACCCGATCCGCTCGGCGATCACCGTCGTCGGCATCTCCGGGAACTCCCTCGGCAACTCGCGGCGCGCGGCCGCGAGCCGCCTCGAGATCGGCCCGGTCCGGCCGCCGCCGTGTCACATCGCACTCCGGTCGTCACGTGGCGCGCCGGCCGGCCCGGCCGGCTATTTGCCGAGAAGGGTGCGCAGCACGTAGGGCATGATGCCGCCGTTGCGGTAGTAGGCGGCCTCGCCGGGCGTGTCGATGCGGACGACCGCGGCGAACTCCTTGCCGTCCGCGCGGACCGTGACCTCGCGCGGGACGTCGCCCGAGTTGATCTGTTCGATGCCGACGATGTCGAAGGTCTCGGTGCCGGTCAGGCCGAGCGAGGCGGCCGACTGGCCGTCGGCGAACTGCAGCGGCAGCACGCCCATGCCGATGAGGTTGGAGCGATGGATGCGCTCGTAGGACTCGGCGATGACGGCGCGGACGCCGAGCAGCGCGGTGCCCTTGGCCGCCCAGTCGCGCGAGGAGCCGGAGCCGTACTCCTTGCCGGCGAGCACGATGAGGGGGGTGCCCTGCTCGGCGTACGCCCGCGCGGCCTCGTAGATCGTGGTCCGCGGCCCGTCCGGCCGGGTGAAGTCGCGCGTGAAGCCGCCTTCGACGCCGTCCAGCAGCTGGTTGCGCAGGCGGATGTTGGCGAACGTGCCGCGGATCATGACCTCGTGGTTGCCCCGGCGCGAGCCGTAGGAGTTGAAGTCACGACGCTCCACACCGTGCTCGGTGAGGTACTGGCCCGCCGGGGTGTCGGCCTTGATGGCGCCGGCCGGGGAGATGTGGTCGGTGGTGACGGAGTCGCCCAGCTTGGCGAGCACGCGGGCACCGGTGATGTCGGTGACCGGGGCGGGCTCGTGCGCCATGCCCTCGAAGTACGGGGGCTTGCGGACGTAGGTGGACTCCGGGTCCCACTCGAAGGTGTTGCCGGTCGGGATCGGCAGCGCCTGCCACTGGGCGTCGCCCGCGAAGACGTCGGAGTAGGACTTGTTGAACATGTCCTCGCCGATGGCGTTCGCCACGACGTCGTTGACCTCGGCCTCGGAGGGCCAGATGTCCTTGAGGAAGACCGGGTTGCCGTCCTGGTCGGTGCCCAGGGCCTCGGTGGTGATGTCCACCTTCATGGAGCCCGCGATGGCGTACGCGACGACCAGCGGCGGGGACGCCAGGTAGTTCATCTTGACGTCGGGGTTGATGCGGCCCTCGAAGTTCCGGTTGCCGGAGAGGACGGAGACGACGGCGAGGTCGTTCTCGTTGACCGCCTGGGAGACCTCCTCCGGCAGCGGACCGGAGTTGCCGATGCAGGTGGTGCAGCCGTAGCCGACCAGGTGGAAGCCCAGCTTGTCCAGGTAGGGGGTGAGCCCGGCGCGGTCGTAGTAGTCCATGACGACCTGGGAGCCCGGCGCCAGCGTGGTCTTGACCCACGGCTTGCGGGTCAGGCCCTTCTCCACGGCCTTCTTCGCGACCAGCGCGGCGCCGACCATGACGTAGGGGTTGGAGGTGTTGGTGCAGGAGGTGATCGCCGCGACCGCGACGGCCCCGTGGTCGATCTCGTAGGACGAACCGTCGGGGGCGGTCACCGTGGTCGGCCGGCTGGGGCGGCCGTCGGCCGGCGCGGAGCCGGTCCGGGGCGCGCCGGCGCCGTTCTCCTCGTGCCCGTAGGCGGGGGCGTCGCTGGCCGGGAAGGACTCGGAACTCGCCTCGTCGACCACGGAGGCCACGCCGTGCGGCTGCTCCTGCTGCGGTACGCCGGGCTTGCGCGCCGCGCCGCCGGTGACGTCGGCCTCGACGTAGTTCAGCAGGTCGCTGCGGAACTGCTCCTTGGCCCGGCTGAGGACGATGCGGTCCTGCGGGCGCTTCGGGCCGGCGATGGAGGGGACGACGGTCGACAGGTCCAGCTCGAGCCTCTCGGAGAAGTCCGGCTCGGCGGCGGGGTCGAGCCACAGCCCCTGCTCCCTGGCGTAACGCTCGACGAGCGCGAGCTGCTGCTCGGGGCGGCCGGTGAGCCGCAGGTAGTTGATCGTCTCGGCGTCAATCGGGAACATCGCCGCGGTGGAGCCGAACTCCGGGGACATGTTGCCGATGGTGGCGCGGTTGGCCAGCGGCACGGCGGCCACGCCCTCGCCGTAGAACTCCACGAACTTGCCGACCACGCCGTGCTTCCGGAGCATCTCGGTGATGGTGAGCACCAGGTCGGTGGCGGTGGTG
>DASTYC010000008.1:0-40243 GCA_035765195.1 Streptosporangiaceae bacterium | reverse complement strand
GGATCGTACGAAGAGGAGGCCATGTCATGACATCAGCGACCTCGGCGACCTCAACGGCTGTGCCGTGCATGCTGATGCGCGGGGGCACATCGAAGGGCGCCTACTTTCTCGCCGCCGATCTGCCCGCGGACCCTGCCGAGCGCGACGACCTGCTGCTGCGCGTCATGGGCACACCGGACCCGCGCCAGATCGACGGCATCGGCGGCGCGCACCCGCTGACCAGCAAGGTCGCGGTGATCTCCCGGTCAGACGATCCCGCCGCCGACGTCGACTACCTCTTCCTCCAACTCGGCGTCGACGCCGCCACCGTCTCCGACCGGCAAAACTGCGGCAACCTGCTCGCCGGGGTCGGCCCGTTCGCGGTCGAGCGCGGCCTGGTCGCCGCCGGCGGCGAACGCACGAGCGTCCGCATCCACATGGTGAACTCCGGCAGCGTCGCCACGTCCACCTTCCCCACCCCGGGCGGCGTCGTCGACTACGACGGCGACACCGGCATCTCCGGTGTGCCCGGCACGGCGGCGCCCATCAGGCTGGACTTCGCCCGCACCGAGGGGTCGGCCTGCGGCGCCCTGCTGCCCACCGGCCATGTCCGCGACGTGATCGACGGCATCGAGGTCACCTGCATCGACAACGGGATGCCGGTGGTGGTCGCCACCGCGGCCGACCTCGGCGTCACCGGCTACGAGAGCCCGGACGACCTCGCCGCCGACGAACGGCTGCGGGAGCGGATCCAGTCGCTGCGGCTGCAGGCCGGCAAGCTGATGGGGCTCGGCGACGTCTCCGGCTCCTCGGTGCCCAAGACCACCTTGGTCGCGCCGCCGCGCCGGGGCGGCGTGATCTGCACCCGCACCTTCATCCCGCTGCACCCCCACACCTCGATCGGCGTGCTCGGCGCGGTGACCGTGGCGACCGCGCTGCTGATCGACGGAGCCGTCGGGCAGGACATCGCCGCCCGCCCCGAGCCGGGCCGGCCGATGAGCGTCGAGCACGCCACGGGCGCGATGGACGTCGACATCGACCTCGACACCGGGGCCCTGCCGCCGCGGGTCCGGCGCTCCAGCATCATCCGGACGGCACGCAAGCTTTTCGACGGCACCGTTTTCCCCCGCCCGAGGCTGGAGTCCGCCCATGGCGCCCAAGCATGAGATCGCGCACGTCGCGTACGTGGAGTTGCTGACCCCGGAGCCGGACAAGAGCCTCTGGTTCTTCACCCGCGTCATGGGGCTGACCGAGAACGGCACCGAGGGCGACTCGGTGTACCTGCGGACCTGGGACGACTACGAGCATCACACGCTCAAGCTGACCGCCCACCACACCTCCGGCATCCGGCGCACCGGCATGCGGGTGAGCGGCCAGGACGCGCTCGACCGGCTCGTCGGTGCGATCAAGGACACCGGGCTCGGCGTCGGCTGGCGGGACGGCGACCCGGGCATCGGCCCGACGTACCTCTTCCGCGACCCGGACGGGCACGAGATGGAGATCTACTGGGAAAGCGAGTGGTACGAGCCGCCGCCCGAGCTGGCGCCGTCCCTGAAGAACCAGGCGCAGGCCTACCCGGCGCGCGGCGTCTGCGTCCGCCGGCTCGACCACGTCAACTACCTGGCCGCGGAGGTGGAGCCGAGCACGGAGTTCGTCCGCGACGTGCTGGGCGGACAGCCGACCGAGGAGATCCTGCTGGACAACGGCAAGATCGCGGGTCGCTGGCTCAACTTCACCAACAAGTCCTACGACCTCGTCTACGCCGCGGACTGGACCGGCAGCCACGGGCGGCTGCACCACATCGCCTTCGCCACCGACACCCGCGAGGACATCCTGCGGGCGGCCGACATCTTCCTCGACAACGGCGTGTTCATCGAGACCGGCCCGCACAAGCACGCCATCCAGCAGACCTTCTTCCTGTACGTCTACGAGCCCGGCGGCAACCGCATCGAGCTGTGCAACCCGTGCGCCCGCCTGGTGCTGGCGCCGGACTGGCGGACCGTCACCTGGACGCAGGCAGAACGGGCCAAGGGCCAGGCGTGGGGGCTGAAGACCATCGAGTCCTTCCACACCCACGGCACCCCGCCCGTGCCCGCACCGAACGAGTAGACCGGACCGGGCGTCGTGGTCACCCGAGAGGCGGAGGCGGAGCCGACGGCCGCGGCCGGACCGGTGACGGACCGGATCCGGGAGGCGATCCTCGGCGGCGAGTTCGTGCCGAACCAGCGGCTGGTCGAGGCCGACCTGTCCGAGCAGTTCGCCGCGAGCAGGACGGCCGTCCGGTCGGCGCTGCTCGAACTGGCCCACCAGGGCCTGGTCGAGCGCGTGCAGAATCGGGGGGCGCGGGTGCGCGCGGTCTCGCTGGCCGAGGCGATCGAGATCTGCGAGGTCCGGATGGTGCTCGAGGGGCTGTGCGCGGCCAAGGCCGCCGAGCGGGTGACCGAGGCCGACGCCGACGCGCTGGACCGCATCGGCGCCGACATGCGCTCGGCCGTCTCGGCCGGTGACGTCCTCGGATACTCCCGGTTGAACGAGCGGCTGCACCGCCGCGTCCGCGAGATCAGCGGGCAGCGTACGGCGGCGAACATGCTGGAGCGGCTGCGCGCGCAAAGCGTCCGGCATCAGTTCAAGCTGGCCATGCAGCCCGGTCGGCCGAACGCGTCGCTGCCCGAACATCTCGCGATCATCGATGCGGTCCGCGCACACGACCCTGGGGCCGCCGAGGCGGCCGCGCACGCTCACCTGCGCAGCGTCATCGACGCACTGGCCGCCGCCGACTCCGGCACGGGGGGCTCGCCGCCGCCGCCCGATTGAGAGGGACGCCACATGTGCGGCATTTCATCGTAATCTGGACGGCGTGACCGGTGCAGATGGCGTGGATGGTCTGCGGGGCATCGGTGCTTCGTACGCGGATCATTTGACCGACACCGACCTGCAGCTGCTGTGGGCCGAGAACAGGCGGGGAGACCACGACGACCACGGGGCGGCCTCGCCGTCGCGTGCCGCGGCCCGGCTGCGTCGCGACCCTGAGACGATCCCGGCGCTGCTGGACCGGCCCGGCGTGTTCGACGCCATCTTCGGCGAGCAGGCCGTCATCGCCGGCCGGCCGTTGCTCGTCTCGCCGTTCCTGATCTTCGCGGTGGCGGTGCATCGGGCCAGGCACGACCTGGGCTCCATGCGCCACGTGACGGAACGCATCGGGCTGCGCCAGCGGGTCCCGGTCTTCGACGCGCCGCGGCTGGCCGACTTCCTCGACTCGGCGCCGCGCCGGCTGTTCCTGGCCGAACTGCTCGTCTCGTTCACGAGGAGCTCCGCTCGCTACCGCGTCCAGACCGAGCGCGGCTGGCGCTGGCGCCGCCTGGGCGAGCTCGACCCACTGCGCCTGGCCGGGCTGCTCACCGTCACCGCCGCGGAGGAACGGCCCGGCGTCTACCGGCGGCTCGGGGACACCGCGCTGTTCCTCGCCGGCGTCTTCCCCGACTACACCCAAGACCGGGCGCTGTCCCCGGTGGACGCCGCCCGCCTCGTCCGGACGGCCGGAATCGGCGCCGATGGCGGCGACCCGGAACGGATGGCCACCGGGCCGACCCTGGAGCTGTTCGAACACCTCGGCGCCTGCTGGTACCGCAACGCCTGGCACACCAGCCGTTACCGCACCCGCCAGTTGGAGGTCGTGGCCGACGTCGCCGACCGGTTCCACCAGGCCCGTCGCGTGCTCAACCTCATCACCGACCGCTACCTCTTCCCGCTCAGCGCCAATCCCGGCGGCACCGCGGCCCGCTGATCCGGGGCGCTCAGATCCGGGCGCCCACGTCGACGCCCGTCGCCGGCCGCGGGGAGTCCGAGCGCGGGATGTCGCCCGTCGAGATGCGGGGCCCGGTGATGGTTGCGGAGTTGAAACTTTCACCCGGCCACGGAGCATCACTGGTAAACAAACCGGGCGGGGGCGGCGTCTGAAGGTTCGGCACAGGAACATTCAGGACGCCGGGGGGATGCCCATGACCGATCCGAGGTATCGGCAGATCGCCGACGAGCTTGGGAAGATGATCGAGTCGGGCAGGCTCGTGCCGCGCGCCCAGCTGCCCACCGAGGCGAGGCTGAGGGAGCGGTACGACGTCTCCCGCCACACGATCCGGGACGCCCTGCGCCTGCTGGCCGCCCGCGGGCTCATCGATATTCAACCCGGTCGCGGAATCTTCGTACGCGAGCGGTTCGCCCCCTTTGTGACCACGATCTCGGCCGATCCCGAGGGCGGCGGACCTGGCGCCATCGAGCAGGACGCCTACGTCCGCACGGCCATGGAGATGGGCCGCGAGGCGAGCGCGTCCAAGCCCCGGGTGGAGATCCAGCAGGCCGGACGACGTGTGGCGCGGGCGCTGCAGTTGGCCGAGGACGCGCAGGTCATCGCGCGGCACCAGCAGCGGTTCCTCGACGGCCAGGTGTATTCGCTGCAGACTTCGTTCTATCCGCTGGTGCTCGTCCAGCGGGGGGCGACCGAGCTGCTGCTGGCCACGAACATCGCGGAGGGGGCGGTTCGCTACCTGCACGAGCACCTGGGCATCGAACTGGTCGGCTACCAGGACCGGATCACCGCGCGGGCCCCGACCGCGGAAGAGGAGTCGGTCTTCGGACGCGCCGCGACCGGGATATCGATCATCGAGATGGATCGCACCGCCTATGACAGGTCGGGCAGTCCGTTCCGCCTCACCGTCACCGTCTTCCCGGCCGACCGTAACGAGATCGTCGTCAACGTCGGCGAGCTGCCGCCGAACATCGCCAACCCCCTGTGGAGCGCCAAGGAACTCTGATGATCCCACCCGGATCCGGTTGCGCCGGGCTTGTGGCGGGTTGGCCGGGTTTGGCCGTGGGGACATCTCAGCGCGCTACCGAAGCGTCTCAGCGAGTAACGAGACCATGAGGGGGAGCCATGAGGTGCGTCATTACAGTCGTGCTGGCCATCGGTGGTCTGCTCACGCTCGCCGCCTGCGGGCCGGAGTCCGCGGTGCCCACGCCGGCGGCGACCGCGTCGTCGGCCGCGAGCCCCAACCAGAACGCGAGCCGCGCGCCCACGCCGGTCGTCACCAAGCGCACCGTCACCGAGACCCGGACGATTCCCTTCAGCACCAGGAAGGTGCGCGATCCGAACCTCGCCGCCGGCACCACGAAGGTGCGGACGCGGGGCCGGACGGGCATCAAGACCCTCGTCTACGAGGTGACGCTGACCGACGGGGTGCCCACTGGCAAGAAGCTGATCCGCCAGGAGATCACAAGGCGGCCGGTCACCAGGGTCATCGTCGTGGGCACCAAGCGCGAGCGGGAGTGCGACCCCAACTACAGCGGTGCCTGCGTGCCGATCGCCAGTGACGTCGACTGCGCGGGCGGCAGCGGCAACGGCCCGGCCTACGTCGACGGGCCGGTGCGAGTGGTCGGCTCCGACATCTACGATCTCGACCGCGACGGCGACGGCATCGCCTGCGACTGACGGGGCCGGACGGCGAAGTCAGCGGGGGGACTGCTTCACGGGGACCCGCCAGGTGAGGACCGTGCCGTCGCCGGGCAAGGTGATCTCGAAATGCCCGCCCAGGCCGCGGGCCCGGTCGCACATGTTGCGCAGACCGCCGCGCTCGACGTAGCCGCCATCGGCGATGCCGGCGGCGATGTCGGCCGCGATGCCGATGCCGTCGTCCGTCACCCGGAGCACCAGGTCGTCGCCGACGTCGACCGATACGTTCGCGCGATGCGCCCGGGCGTGGCGCGCGACGTTGGACAGCGCCTCCTGGAGTACGGCCAGGGCGTGCTCGGCGACGTCGTCGGCCACCGCGATGTCGAGCAGCCCCTCCAGCCGCACCGACGGCGCGAACCCGAGGTTCTCCGCGGCCGCGTCGATGATGGCGTGGATGCCGCTGCGCAGGCCGCCCTCGCCGCTCGGCGACTGCAGCGCGAAGATGCTGGAGCGGATCCGCCGGATCGTGTCGTCCAGATCGTCGACGGCGCGCTGCACCCGCACCGACGCCTCCGGCCTTTTGATGATCTTGAGTGCGCTCATCAACGTGATGGCGATGGCGAACAGCCGCTGGATCACGGTGTCGTGCAGGTCCTTGGCGATCCGGTCGCGGTCTTCGAGGACGACGAGCCGTTCCGCGTCGCGGCGGTGCTCGGCGAGCTCCAGCATGACCGCCGCCTGGCTCGCGAACGACTCGAGCACCCACTGGATCGGCTGGGTGAAGGCCCGGCCCCCGGGCGGGTTGGCGACGGTGAGCACGCCGCGCGCCTCGTCGCCCACGCCCAGCGGCACGATCAGGGTGGCGCCGACCGGCATGTGCTCCGGCAGCCCCGCCCGCGTCGTGGAATGGCGGCTGTCCGGCACGAGCACGGACGCCCCGCCGCGGTACACGTGCCCGGCGATCGCCTCCTCGACGGGGACGCGCAGGCCCCGGATGTCGCCGGCGTACGGACCGTCGGCGGCGGTCAAGATGAACTCTTCGGCGTCGTCGTCGACCAGGTAGACCATGGCGTGGTCGGCGTTGCAGATCTCGCGCGCCCGCTGGGCGACCAGCTCGAGCACCTCGGCGGGCGCGGTGCCCGACAGCAGCGCGGTCGAGATCTCCGCCGACGCCTCGAGCCAGCGCTCGCGGCGCCACCTTTCCTCGAGCAGCCGGGCGTTTTCGATCGCGACCCCGGCCGCCGTGGCCAGCGCGGCGACGACGACCTCGTCCTCCCCGTCGAACGGCGTGCCGTCGGCCTTCTCGGCGAGGTACAGGTTGCCGAAGATCTCATCGCGGACCTGGATCGGCAACCCGAGAAACCGCCGCGGCCCGGGATCATTTCCGGGGATGCCGGCCGCGCCGGGGCCGAGGGTGAGGTCGGACAGCTGGAGCGGCCGCCTCTCCCTGATCAGCCGGCTCAAGATGCCGTGGCCCTCCGGCCACGGCCCGATCGCGGTGATCTCGTTCTCGGAGAACCCGACGGTGATGAGCTCCACCAGCCGCTCGCCCTTCTCGTCCACCACGCCGAGCGCGCCGTACCGCGCGTCCGTCAGCGTCGTGGCGGCCTGGGTGATGCGCCGCAGGATGTCGTCGAGGTCCATGTCGCTGCCGATCGAGACGACGACGTCGAGCAACGCCTGCACCCGGTCGCGGGTCGCGCGCACGCCTTCGAGGCGCGCCTGCAACCCGGCGAGCAGATCGTCGGGCCGAAGTCGCGGCGCGCCCTGCCCATGGCGATCTTCTCGGGGTGGGTTATCCGCGTGCACGCGATCAGTATGCATCGTTTGTAGCGTCTTGTCGGGATCGGCAATCGCCTTTCCCTTCATCGGGACCCGCCAGGTGAATCCCTGAGGTGCCGTTCCGGCCATTGACACGTTCCCCGGGCACCCGTACGTTCCGGATGCCCGCTTTACGCCCAGCCGTTCGCGATGCGAACAGCATCGGATTTCTCCCCTTTGTTGGGCTCCGGGAGGCCAGATATGCGTTTCCGTCCCCGTCGCGTCAGCTCCGTCAAATCCGCCAGGCCAGTCCGCTCCGTCAGTTCCGTCAGTTCAGTCAAATCAGCCAGGCCAGTCATCCTGGCCACGGTGGCGCTGCTGTTGCTCGGCGGCTTCCTCGGCGGCGGGGCGGCCACCGCGCAGACCGCGGCGACCGGCACCGATGTCGCCGGCGCCGGTGCGCGGACCGGCGCCATGGCCGCCGACCCGGCCGTGGTCACTCCGAAGATCGACTGCGCGGCGCTGGCGACGCGGGACCTGTCGGGAGTGCCGGGCGCCCCGGCGGTCGTTGGATCGGCCTCGGTGGCGACCGCCCCGCAGGGCGGCTGGGAGGCGTGCGACGTCAAGGGCACGGTGGCCCCGCAGATCCAGTTCGAGGTGCTGCTGCCCACCAAGACCTGGCGACAGCGCTACCTGCAGACCGGATGCGGCGGGTTCTGCGGCAACGTCACGATCAACGCCCAGGCGGCGGTCGGCTGCGTGCCGCTGACGAGGGGCGACTTCGTCATGGCCTCGCACAACGAGGGCCACGTCGCCGCCGGCGGCTTCGACGGTGTCTTCGGCGCCGACCCGCAGCTTCGCGTCGACTACGGCTACCAGGCGGACCACCTGGTCTCCATCGTCGTGAAGAGCCTCATCAAGACCTTCTATGGGCAGGGACCGCGCTATTCCTACTTCGACGGCTGCTCACAGGGCGGGCACCAGGGACTGACCGAGGCGCAGCGCTACCCGGACGATTTCGACGGAATCGTCTCGGGTGCCCCCGCGTCGATCTTCACCGCGCTCAACGTCATGTACCAGGGCTGGAACGCGCGCGCCAACACCGGCGCCGACGGCGGGCCCATCCTGACCGCCGACAAGCTGCCCGCGCTGCACGCCGCGGTGCTCGCCGGCTGCGACGGCGAGGACGGGCTCGCGGACGGCCAGATCGACGACCCGCGCGCCTGCACGTTCGATCCGGCGAGCCTGCGCTGCACGGGCGCCGACTCCCCTTCCTGCCTCACCGCCGCGCAGGTCGAGACCGTACGGAAGCTCTACGACGGACCGCGCGACGACCGCGGCCGGCGGCTCTACCCGGGCGGCCAGGCCCTGGGGTCGGAGTCGGCCTGGGTGCCGTGGGTCGTGCCGGCCACGCCGAACGGCACCACCATCGTGCAGGGAGTCGCCGCGAACACCCTCAAGTACCTGGCCTTCCGGGCGCCGCGGCCGACGATGACCGTGGCCGACCTCCGCTTCGACGCCGCGACCTTCCGTACGGTCTCCGAGCAGTCCGGCATCTACGACGCGACCAACCCCGACCTGTCGGCGTTCCGCGCCAGGGGCGGCAAGCTCCTGTTGTGGCACGGCTGGGCCGATCCGGCCATCTCGCCGTACGGCACCGTCGCGTACTACCACGCGGTCACCGAGCGCATGGGCGGGCGCCGGGCGACGGAGCGGTTCGCCCGGCTGTTCATGCTGCCCGGCGTGAACCACTGCGGCGGCGGCCAGGCGCCCAACGCCATCGACGCGCTGACGGCCGTGCTCAACTGGGTGGAGCAGGGAACGCCGCCGGACAGGCTGGTCGCGACGCAGACGGCGAACGGGGAGGTGGTGCGCACCCGGCCGGTCTTCCCGTATCCGCTCGTCGCCCGCTACGACGGCACGGGCAGCACCGACGAGGCCGCCAACTTCGTGCCCAGCGCCCCGCCGGTGCGCTTCGACGACGCGATCCCGTGGCTGGGCTCGTTCCGCTCGGGGTACGAACGCGCCTGCGGATGGAGGGACGGCCGCTGGGTGTGCGGGCGAGCATAGGCATGTTTCCGGAAATGTACGCCACAGGACATGAATTGGCCGATTGCATATACATAGCCGCATAAAGGCATGCCAATAGCCAAGCCCATCCGGGATCGTTCAGGGATTACCCGGATACCCGTGCCGCCTTCTTCCTCGTAGTTTTGGTGCGTCTCCGCAATCAACCTCGGGGGAGGAAGGATGCGATTCCGTCGAGCCGTCATCGGTGTTGGGATCATGTCGGTGTTCACGTTCTGCGGCCCGATCGGCGCGGCCGGCACAGTCGGTACCTGCGCCAATGGCTCCGTGTGCATGTGGGAGGACGCCGGCTACAGCGGCAGCAAGTACGTCGACCAGCCGGGGAATCCGGGGAAATACCAAATCGACTGGTGGAACGGCGACAACGAGATCTCGTCCGTCATCAACCGCACCGGAAAATGCGTCCGGCTGTACGACAACGACAACTGGAGCGGCACCTCCTATTTCATCGAGAAGGCAGGGTCGCGATGGGATCTGGAGCGGAACGGCTTCGATAACGAGGCCGAAAGCTACACGATCTTCAACTGCTGACGGCGCCCCCCGTGAACGACGTGCCCGGCGATCGCCGGCGTACCGATTGCCGGGCACGTGCCGCCGTCGGTCCCGGTCAGGTGGGGCGGTGACCGGGGCCGGCGGACAGGGCGCCCAGCAGCGTCCGGGTCAGCACGCCGGGGGCGATCTCCGGGCTGAGGTTGCCCTGGTCGGCCTCTTGGGCCGCGGCGTGCATGAGCGTGTAGAAGGTGGTCACCAGCCAGCCGAGGGGGACGTCCTGGGCGAAGACGCCGGCGGCCTGGCCGCGCGCGATGAGGCGTTCGACCCGGGCCAGGGCGTCGGCGTGCCGGTCGCGCACCCGGTCCGGGCCGAGGTGCTCGAGCGCGGCGGCGAGCTGGTTGCGATGCTCGTCGACGATGCGCCACGACGACCCGATCAACCGGGCCAGCGCCTCGTCCGCCGGCCCGCTGTCGACGTCGACGCTCTCGAGCGCGGCGTTCGCCTGCTGGAGGGTGCGCTCGAGGACCGCCTCCAGCAGCGCCTCGCGCGACGGGAAGTGCCCGTAAAGGGTGACGCGGCCCACCCCCGCCGTACGCGCGATCTCGGTCATGCTCGGCGCCGGGCCGCGGCGAAAGCAGGCCCGCGCCGCGTCGAGAATGGCCTCGATGTTGCGTTCGGCGTCGGCGCGGCGGCGGCCCGCCGATCGAGCCGGGGCGGCGCCGGGCGCCGCCCCGCGGCCGGTGGAAGGCATGACCGAAGCGTAGGCCCTCCGTAGCCGATGGCCGCACCGTGCCATCAGTGCGCGAAGACCGGGCCCTCGCCCGGCTCCGGCCGCCCCGCGGGGACCAGCGCCGGCGCGAGTACGGCGACGACCGCGGCGCCGGCGGCGAAGGCGCCGAACGCGGTCTGGAACCCGCCGACCGTTTGCCCGCCCACGCTCGCGCCGGCCAGTGCGGTGGCCAGCGCCACCCCGAACGCCCCGCCGATCTCGTGACCGGTGTTGACGATCCCGGACGCCAGCCCGGCCTCATGGTGACCGACGCCGCTCAGCGCCGTCGTCGTGGCGCAGACGAAACCGGAGCCGAGCCCGACGGCGAGGATGAGGAAACCGGGGAGCAGATCGACGAGGACGCGCCCGTCGGCCGGCAGCCCCGCCAGCAGCAACAGCCCGGCGGCCGAGATCGCGAAGCTCGCCGCCGTCACCGGGCGCGGCCCCACCTTGCCGATGAGCACGGAGCTCACGTGCGCCCCGACGATGATGGCGAGCGCGACGGGCAGGAACACCAGCCCCGTCCCCACGGCGGAGTAGGCGAGCACGTTCTGCAGGTACTGCGATGACAGGAAGAAGGAGGCGAGCAGCAGGCTGGACGCGCTCAGCATGACCAGGTTTCCGGTGGCGATCGACCGGCGGCCGAGCATCGGCAGCGGCACCAGCGGCGAGCGGGCCGTCCGTTCCGTCAGCACGAACCCGGTCGCGGCCGCGACGGCCACGCCGAGCGGAACGAGCGTCGTGGCGTCGCCCCAGCCGTACTCCCCGGCCCGCACCAGCGCGAAGATGAGCAGCGCGGCGGCGGACGTCGCGGTGAGCGCGCCCGCGAGGTCGAGCGGCCGGCGCATGGGCGGCACCGGTGCGACCGCTCGGGGCACCAGCGCCAGCACCGCCAGCCCGACGGGAACGTTGACGAAGAAGATCCATTGCCAGCCGGGGCCGCTCGTCAACAGGCCGCCCAACAGCACGCCCACGGCGCCGCCGGAGCCGCCGATGGCGGCCCATACGCCGAGCGCGCGGTTGCGCTCCGGCCCCGCGAACGTCGTGGTGATGATCGACAGCGCGGCGGGGGAGAGCAGCGCCGCGCCGACGCCCTGCGCGACGCGGCCGCCGATGAGCGCGGCGCCGCTCCACGCCAGGCCGGAGACCAGGGATGCGGCCGTGAACACGGTGAGGCCGACGAGGAACGCGCGGCGCCGTCCGAGCGTGTCTGCCAGCCGGCCGCCGAGCAGCAAAAGCCCGCCGAAGCACAGCGAGTAGGCGGCGACGACCCACGTCAGGCCGCCGCGGCCGAGAGACAGGTCGCGCCCGATCGTGGGCAGCGCCACCGCGACCACGGTCACGTCGACGATGAGCATGAACTGGGCCAGGCAGAGCAGCGCCAGCGCCCGCCAGCGGCGCGCATCGGGCCCGGACGGCGATGGGTCGTGCATGACGACCTCCTCATAACTCGAACAGCGGTGTACGAGTTAGTTTAGACGACCGGCCCGACTAATGTGAACATGAGTGTTCGGGTTAGTGGTCCGCCGGCTGCCGGTACGCGACGCCGAGCAGGAAGTCGCCGCCAAGGCGAGTGGCCCACCGGTCGTCGACCCGCAGCCCGTGGCGGGGAAGTTCGGCGAGGAACTCCCCGGCGCTGAACCGGTCGGCCGTGGGGTGGTCGAACAGCGCCCGATAGGCGGGGCGGGCCAGCGCCACGGCGGTGACCTCCTCGAAGTAGAACTTGCCGTCGGGGCGCAGCACCCGGGCCACCTCGGCGACCGCGTCGCGCCAATCGGGGATGTGATGAATGATCCCGAAATCGAAGACGGCGTCGTAGTGGTCGTCGGCGGCCCCGAAGGCGGCCCGCAGGTCGGTGGCGCTGCCGCGGGCGAGGCGCACCCGGTCGCCGTACCGGGCCAGCCGGCGCCGGGCGCGGGCGATCATCTTCGGGTCGAGGTCGACGGCGTCGACGTGCGCGGCGCCGAACTGGTCGAGGATCAGCTTCGTGCCGTACCCCGAGCCGCAGCCGATCTCGGCGGCGCGGGCGCCTGGAGTGCGCCCGCCCATCCCGGTCAGCAGCCGGGTCTCATAGAAGCGCTGCACCGCCCGTCGAGCCGGATTATTCACGACAGCGGTCTCAATTCGGTTCATCAGCATCGATATCATCTCTTCCCCCGGCGAGCCGCCTCACGCGGCGCGGCCTGCCGAGATGCCGCGCGGCCCCGCCCCGGCCGGGCCGTCCGGGGCCGCGGACCGCCCAGGCCGCAAGGCGTTGCCGCCGCTCCACGGCCGACGGGGAGATAGCATCGCTGCAGACGCCCGCGTTCTTGTTCCTCCCATCGCGAGACGCCGGCGTCCAGGAGATCCTCCTCGGCAACTCAGGTCAGCAGCGGAGTGCGTGGTGAGTTCGAAGAAGCAGTCGTCGGCCAAGCCCCGATCCCAGCAGCGGACGGGCTCAGGCGCCCAAAAGCAGCCGAGCGCGCGGCAGCAGCGGCTCAGCGCGCGCGAGCGTGTGGCGGCGGCACGCGCCGAGGAACGCCGGCGCGAGCGGCGCCGCTGGCTCGTCACCTTCGGAGCGACCGGGGCCGTGGTGGCCGCCCTCGGCGGCGGCGCGGCGTGGGCGATCGTCTCGAACAACAACAAGACCGAGCAGCCCGCCTCCGCCAGCGGCACCGGGCAGCCGCCGTGGCCGCTGCCCGCCGACCCGATCGCGGGCGCCAAGGCGGCCGGGCTGAACGTGGCCCCGTCCGAGGGCAACGCGCTGCACATCCACGCCCATCTCGACGTGTTCGTCAACGGCAAGGAAGTGCCCGTGCCCGCCAACCTCGGCATCTCCCGGTCGGGTAACGAGCTGGCCGAGCTGCACACGCACGACGACACCGGGGTGCTCCACATCGAGTCCCCGTCGAAGGACAAGCGCTTCACGCTCGGCGAGGTCTTCAGCGAGTGGAACGTACGCCTGACGCCCACGCAGATCGGCGGGCTCACGACCGACGCCGCGCGGACGCTGACGGCCTACGTCGACGGCAAAAAGCAGGCCGGCGATCCGGCCGCGATCCAGCTCACCGCGCACCGCCAGATCGCGCTGGTGTTCGGAGACGCCGCGACGAACGCCAAGGTGAAGGTGCCGTCCAGCTACAAGTTCGCCGAGGGCGAGTAGCACCTCGCCGAGGGCGAGCAGCGGGAGCGGCTCCCGGCCCGGGCGCCGCCGCCCGCGAAGGGATCGTGGTTCCCGGTGCTCGGTGCCTGCCCCTCCGGGACACCGATCACCGGGAACCACTCCTCCTCAGGCCACGGCTACTCTCCGGCAGACCGCAAGCCAATGGTCGTGAGCGCACGGCGGTAGGTGTGCGCCTGTTGCCGTTCGCTTGATCCGGTGTGGCGCAGCAACTCGGCCACGTCGAACCACGCCTGGGCGGCTTCGCGGGGCAGCCCCGCCGTCTCGAGGTACTCCGCCCCGCGGGTCAGCGTCTCGATGGCCTCGTCGTGCCTGCCGAGCCGGACGTACGCCTCGCCGAGCACGGACAGCGCCTGGGCGCTGGCCCGGCAGGCGACGGGACCGATCAGCTCGATGGCCCGCTTGGCCTGCTTGACGGCCTCCTCGGGCCGGCCCAACGCGATCTCCGCGCGGGCCAGCTCGATGACGCAATCGGCGAGGTCGCCCTCGTCGCTCGCGGTGACCGCCATCTCCCGCTCGTGCGCGAGCAGCAGCGTACGAGCATGGTCGGCGGAGTCGGGACGCGCCCGCAGCAACAGGCTCGCGTACTCCACCCGCAGCCAGCCGATCGCACGGAAGTCGTCGTCCTCGCTGAGGACGGCCAGGGCGCGCTCGGCCAGCCGGACGCCGGCGTCGTAGTCGCCCTGAACCTCCGCGGCGATCGCCGCCTGCCGGTAGGCCGCGATCCGCACCTTGGGGCTGCCGCCCTCGTCCGCGGCGCGGACGAGGCGGGCGGCGAGCTGGCGGGTGGCCAGTACGTCGCCGCCCTCCAGGTAGGCGTCCAGCAGTGCGACGCCCACCCGGATCGCGGGATCGGCCGAGCCCTCGCCCACCGATTGCAAGGTGGTCAAGGCCTCCTCGCCGGTCGCCACGCAGGCGGCCAGGTCATCGCGTTTGCGGTGACACCGGCACAGTGCAATCTGCACGGTCGCCCACTCGTCCCAGTCGAGCCCGCGGACGCTCACCGCGATGTCCTGCAGCTCCATGACGGCCTCATCCAGCCGTCCGGCGGACTCGAGCGCCATCGCGTGCCCCCGCTGGATCTCTCGATACAGCTGGGGGAACGCGTCGACGCCGTAGGCATCAAGCAGTTCGGTGAAGCGCGTCAGGGCCTCGGAGGTGCGCCCGGCGGCCAGCGCGCCATGCGCCTGCCGGACACCCGCCTTGAGGTCCGCGAGCGCCTCCTCGCCGACGCCGCATTCGAGGTAGGTGGCAGAGCACCCCAGTTTCCTGGCGAGCGCTCTGATGACGGCGGGGGATGGATCTCGCTTACCGGACTCGATCAGCGAGATGTAGCTATCGGAGAAGTCAGGCTCGGCTAGCCTCGCCTGGGACATCCCTAGCTGGGTACGCCGCTCGCGCACTCGGTCGCCGAGGCCCGCCAGCGAGGTGTCGGTGACGATGGACATACGTCATCCTCTTTGCTCTGCCCGATACCGGCCGACATCGCGAGTGGCGCGATCTCTTGGACAGTCCAGAGTTATTGAACGTTCTGAGTATCTATCGGCAGTCAGACACCCGCAAGGGCTTTGGCCGAACATCGCCATATAGGCGGCAAAGGCCGGTGCCGAACGCGTTGGACTGTCCATAGCCGTCGTGGGCTCGTCGATGGGGTTATGGCCGGTCGAATTCGCCGGTCTTGGCGTGGGCCAGGAAGCCGGCCCATTCGCCGCGGGTGAACTCCAGGACCGGGCCGTGACCTCCCTGCTTGGAGTCGCGGACGCCCACGGCGCGGCCGTCGGCGGCGAACGCGATCTCGACGCAGTTGTCGCCGCCGCTGGAGCGGCTCGACTTGCGCCAGTCGATGAAGGTGGTGTTGTGAGTCATGATGTGGGCTCTTTCCTATCGTCGGGCAGCATCTTGGCTGCTTGGATGAGAAATTCGAGGCTCTCGTCCATGGGGAGTGCGGCCTCGCGCAACTTGCCGTAGAGATCTTCGTAACGGCGCACCGCGTCGAGGTCGGTGAGGACCAGGTCGTCGGTGACGGTGTCGACGGCGACCACGGCGGGGTCGCCGGGATCGGGGAAGGTGTACAGCGAGAAGGCCGACCGCGGCACGCTGAACTCGCTGATGACGGCGTCGACGGGCAGCACCCGTACGGTGATCTTCGGATGGCCGTTCACCGTGGCCGCCAGCTGGTAGAGCTGCTTTTTCACCACTTCGGTGGGGGCGGCGAGCCGGCGGACGGCGACCTCGTCGATGATCACCTCGTAGGTCGGCCCGCCCGGCCGGCGCAGCATGCGCTGCCGGCCCATCCGGGCCTCGACCGCCTTGCCCGGCTTGTAGCCCACCGGGCCCATCGCCCGATCGGCCTCGACGCGCGCGCGGGTGAACTCGGGCGTCTGGAGCAGCCCGGGTATGAAGGTCATCTGGAACTCTCGGATCGTTGCCGCACCAGCCTCCAAGTTGGCGAACAGCGCCTGGCGCTCGCCCATCGCCTTGTTGGACTCCCACCAGCCACGCTCTCCGGCCTCGCGCGCGATCGTGACGATCTGGGTCCAGCGGTCGCCGTCCACGCCCAGCGTGTCCAGGATCTGGATGATGTCGGCCTGGTCGACGACATGGCCGTTCTCCAGCCTGGAGATCTGCGCTCTGGACTGGCCGATCCGCTTGGCCAACTGCTCATGGGTCAGCCCGGCATCGGTGCGCAGCGACCGCAGCTCTGCGGCCAGTCGCAGCCGACGTACGTAGGGGCTAATCATCGACGTCCTCCGAACAACAGAGGTGTCTGGACGGTACGGAATCTTCGCCTGTTCAGAATATCGGCATGACGACCCCTCACCTAGCCCATAACGCAAGAACATCGCGATACCGTTCCGGAACCCGCCCGTGCCGCCGAGGCCACAACGCGTTGCCGCTGGTGTTGCGGGGGCGGGAGTTACGGCTGAATACTCTGCATCGATCAAGGATCTGGACCGTCCTGATCCCCGTCCTGTCTTCTGGGCGACGGATCCGGTCGAGAAGGACCTGTTGGTGGCAAGGAGAGCGCAGCGATGGCCGACGACCGCACCGAATCCGTCACGGTCGACGTCGAGATCGACACCGGCGTCGCCCATCCCGCTCGGGTGTACGACTACTGGCTCGGCGGTAAGACGAACTTCGCCGCCGATCGCGCCGCCGCGGAGCAGTCGATCGCGGCCAACCCCGCCATCGTTCCCGCCGTGCGCGCCAACCGGGCCTTCCTCGGCCGGGCCGTGCGGCACCTGGTGGCCGCGGGGGTCGACCAGTTCCTCGACATCGGCACCGGCATCCCGACCGAGGGCAACACCCACGAGGTGGCGCAGGCCGCCGCGTCCCAGGCGCGCGTCGTCTATGTCGACAACGACCCGATCGTGCTGGCGCACGCGCACAAGCTGCTGAGGAGCACGCCGCAGGGCCGCACCGCCTACATCTCCGGCGACCTGCGGCACGCCGACGCGTTCTTGCGCGCCGCCGCCGGCACGCTCGACTTCACCCGGCCGGTGGGCGTCATGCTGGTGGCGACGCTGCAGTACCTCGGCACGGACGATGACCCGTACGGCGTCGTCGCCCAGCTGATGGCGAGCGTGTCGTCCGGCAGCCACCTGGTGATCTCCCATCCGGCCAGCGACATCGGCGCCGACAGGGTGGCCGCCTCGATGCGCCGCTACAACGAGCGGGCGGCGGTCGCGGCCACCCCCCGCACGCGCGCCGGGGTCACCCGGTTCTTCGACGGTCTTGAGTTGCTGGAGCCGGGTGTGGTGCAGCTGCCGAAGTGGCGGCCCGACCCGGACACCGCCGACTCCGGCCCGCTGCCGATGTGGTGCGGCGCCGGGCGCAAACGCTGACCGGGCCGGCCGCCGTACTCCCGTGGACGTAGCGCGGGCGTGACGCTGCTCCGCCCGCGGTAGCGGCGATGTCTTCCCTCGTGTGACGACGCGAGATCTCCTGCGCCAGCACCATCGATCTCGAGCTTTCCCGGACGGGTGGGCTGGAGGGAGTCATCGTGCGCAGGGCCTATGTCGTGCTGGCCGGCCTGGTGGTGCTGGCCGTCGCCGCACAGTTCTATTTCGCCGCGGTCGGCGCGTTCGCCGAACCACAAGACGATCAGTCGTTCGCGCTGCATCTCATGGACGGCATGATGATCATTCCGGCGCTGTCGCTGCTGGCCACGCTGGTCGCCGCGCTGGCCCGCGCGCCCGGCAGGCTCATCGGGCTGACCGCCCTCCCCGTGGGCCTGATCGCGCTGCAGGTGCTCATCACGGAAGTGGGGGAGGGCCTGGGCGGGAGCACCGAGGACAACACCACGCCGGCGGCGCTCGTCCTCCTCGGCCTGCACGCGATCAACGGACTGGCCATCATGGCGGTCGCCGGCATCACGATGCGCCGCGCCCGCCAGTTCGCGGCCGCTCCCGCGGCCGCGTCCTCGGCCGCGTCCTCGGCCGTCTAGGTCGGGCATGAGCACCGGGGGACTGATCGCGCTCGATCTGACGGTCGCGATCGCGGCGGCCGCGGCCTGGCTCGGGGCGGGCGTCGCGGCGGCCGCCGGGCGGACCCGGCCGGTGCCCGTGCTGTTCGCTGCGGCGCTGCTGGTGACGTTCGTACGGATCGGCACGGTGGTGACGCTCGCCGGCAGCGGCTGGTGGTTCGTCCAGGAGAAGGTGACGGTCGCGCTGCCGCTGCTGGTCGCCGCCACGATCGCCGCCGTGGCGCTGGCGGGTCCCCGCCTCGGCGCGCCCCGGTCCCCGGCCGCGGTGGTGTCGCTGTTCACGGCGGCGTACGCGGCGGCCGCCGGGATCATCGTCACCCTCCTGGTCGGCTATCCGGCCGGTCCGGGCGAGGCCCTGGCCGCCTTCGCGTTCGTCGGCGCGGCGGCGTCGGCCACCTGGTGGGCGGCTGCGCCGCTCGCAGCAGCCGGGGGGCGGGCACGGCGGGCATCGCAGCGGCTGGGGCTCGGCGGCACGGGCGCCGGGGCGCTCGGGCTGGCCGGCATCGCGCTGGCGCTCCTGCCGGCGGGCGCCGTCGACGCCGGCGGCGGCCCCACGGGGGCGGCCGCCGCCCCGCCGGACCACCACGCCCGGCCCGCGACGAGCACCGGACCCGACGCGGCCGGCACGCCGGTGACCGCGCTGCGCGGCCCGGCCGCTCCCGCCCCGGGCGGCGGTGTACGGCGATACACGCTGACCGCCCGCGCGACCACGGTCACGCTCGCGTCGGGCCGCCGGATCGCCGCATGGACGTTCAACGGGCGGCTCCCCGGACCGCCGATCACCGCCACCCAGGGCGATCTGGTCGAGGTGACGCTGCGCAACGCCGACATCGAGAGCGGGGTGACCCTGCACTGGCACGGCTATGACGTGCCGGCGGGCGAGGACGGCGCGCCCGGCCTGACCCAGGACGCCGTCGCGCCCGGAGGGCGGTTCGTCTACCGGTTCCTGGCCGACCGCCCCGGCACGTACTGGTACCACACGCACGAGGCGTCGGCGGTTGGCGTCCGGATGGGTCTGTACGGATCCCTCGTCGTCGCGCCGCGGCCGACGGGACGGGCGGGGCCGACCCGGCCGGCGCGGCCGGCCGGCCTCGACCTGACGCTGCCGGTGCACACCTACGGCGGCGACACGGTCTTCGGCGACCCGAGCCGGGCCCCGGGCTCGCGCCGGGTGGCGCCCGGCACGCCGGTCCGGCTGCGGCTGATCAACACCGACAGCGTGCCGCGCCGGCTCGCTCTGGCCGGCACGCCGTACCGTGTGGTCGCCGCCGACGGCACGGACCTCAGCCGGCCGGACCGGCTCACCGGCGTGGCCCTCGGCCTGCCGGCCGGCGGCCGCTACGACCTCGTGTTCGACATGCCGGCCGGGCCGGTGGCGCTGCTCGCCGGTGACGACCGGGCCGGGGCGCTGCGGCTGCTCCCGGACGGCGCCGCCCTCGACGGCGCGGCCCCCGCCGCGGCCGCGGTGCCGCGCACGGGCGGCTGGCGGGAGCTCGACCTCACCCGGTACGGCAGACCCGCCGCGACGCCGTTCACCGGGCGCGGCCGCTTCGACCGGCGCTTCACGCTGGTGCTGGACCGCGGTCTGGCCCTGTCCGGCGGCCTGCCGCGCTACGCCTACACCGTCAACGGCCGCGCGTTCCCGCGGGTCCGGACCGAGCTGGTCCGGGCCGGCGACCTGGTGCTGATGACCGTCGTCAACCGCGGATTCGCGACCCATCCGTGGCACCTGCACGGCCACCGCGTGCTGATCTTGTCAAAGAACGGACGCGCGCCGACGGGCAGCCCGCTGTGGCTCGACACCTTCGACGTGCGCCCCGGCGACGTCTGGCGGGTCGCCTTCCGCGCGGGCAACCCGGGCCTGTGGATGAACCACTGCCACAATCTCGGGCACGCCGCCCAGGGCATGGCCCTGCACCTCGCCTACGAGGGCATCACGACGCCGTACGACGGCGGCCACGGCGGATAGCCCTCGCCCGCGCCCAACTCGACCTAGTGTGTGGTCGGTGAGCAGGGCAGTGCGTGACGCCGTCGCCGGGGCCGGATACTTCGCGCGTGGGATCGGCTGGACCGCGAGGCGACCGAGACAGTGGCTGTTCGGGCTGATCCCGGCGGTGATCGCGCTGGTGCTGTACGCCGTCGCGCTGGGGTTGCTGATCGCCTACGCCGGCGATCTGGCCGCGGCGATCACGCCGTTCGCCGACGACTGGTCCGATGGCCCGCGGCGGGCGATCCGCATCGTCGCCGGTCTCGGGATCGTCGGCGCCGGGGCGCTGTTCGCCGTGCTCACCTTCACCGCGCTGACCCTTCTCATCGGCGAGCCGTTCTATGAGCGGCTGGCCGTACGCGTCGAGGAGTCGATGGGCGGGGCGCCGCCCGAGGCGGGCGGGTCGCTCGGCGGCGAACTGGTGCGCGGCGCAGGCGACGCCGTCGTCGTGGGCGGCATCGCGCTCGGGTGTGCCGCGCTGTTCTTCACGCTCGGGTTGCTGCCCGGCGTCGGGCAGACGATCGTGCCCGTGGTCGCGGCGTGCGTGTCGGGCTACCTGCTGAGCGGCGAGCTCACCGGCATCGCGTTGGGGCGGCGCGGGCTGCGGCGGCGCGAGCGCTTCGCCCGGCTGCGGCGCGAGCGGCCGCTCGCCGTCGGCTTCGGCACGGCGGTCTTCCTGGTGTTCCTCATCCCGCTGGGCGCGGTGCTCGCCATGCCCGGTGCCGTGGTCGGCGCCACGATGATCGTCCGGGATCGCCTCGACCAAGACGTTGCCGGAGTGTGATTCCACCGGCGCCAGAGTTGTTGATCTTCGCGTAACGTGTGCCGCATGTCCGATGAGGGGGAGCGCGAGGCCGGCATCGCGGACCGGCCGGCGGAACCAAGTACGGAGCAGATGAAACCCAGCGAGCACACCGGCCGAACGGAGCCGCCGACGGGCGCTGAGTCGGTCGCGGGCTCCACGCCCGCCCCGCGCACCGGCTGGGAGGGGGCGCTGTTCGACGGCGACCACGGCCCGGGCGTGCCGGGGTACGCGCCCGTCGAGCCGTCGGGCCCGCGCACGCCGCCCAAGCCCGGCACCCCCAGCAGCGGGAATCTGCGGCTGCCCGAGTGGATGCGCGCGGAGATGTCCGGTGAGACGCCGGGCGAGATGGCCGGGGAGGCCGACGCCGGCCGGCGCGGCCACCGGTCCGACCGGCGGCCGGGCGCCGACTATGACGAAGAAGACGAGGGCCGGACCCGGCTCATGCTGTTCTTCGGGGTCGGGCTGCTGGTGGTGGCGCTGCTGGCGGCGGGCGCGGTGTACGTGCTCAAGAAGTCCTCCGGCGGCGCCGACGAGGCCGGCGACCCGGCGGCGGGCGCGGCCGGTGCGACGCCGAGCGCCACCGTCCGTCCGCCGGATGTGGCGCTGCCCCCCAACAAGCCGTTGGCGCGCTTTCGCGGCGTGCCCCACCGGGCCGCGGGCGTGCTGCCGGACCGGCACGCCGGCGTGGCCTACCCGCGCCTGGCCGCGCCGTGGCAGATCCCCGGACCCAAGAGCGGCCTCGGCCGGCTCGGCTGGTCGGGACAGCAGGTCCTCGTGACCGAGCGGGGCGGCGGCGGGCGCCCGACGTGGTACGGCCAACTGCTCAGCGGCACGTTGAGCGACGTGCAGCGGCCGCTGTACGCGGGCCCGGGCACCGAGCGGCAGGCCGCGGTCGCGCTCGCCGCGCAGTACGAGGCGCGGTTCTACCCGTTCCCGCACAAGACCCGCAGCCTGGCCTCACAGCCGCTCACGGTCGACGGTCACCGCGGTTGGCTGGTCGCCTCCTACGTCGGGTATCGCCGGCCGGGCGTCAAGGCGACCGCCGAGGTCGTCGCCGTCGCGCTGGTGAACACGGGCCGCCCCAGCCCGGCTGTCCTCTACATGGCGATCCCCAACACGAACCGCGATCGCTGGCCCGACTTCAACTACGTCTTCACCTCTCTCCGCCTCGCCCGCTGAAACCGAACGCCATTCTCGTAGGCTGCGGCGTACGCGGTCCGACGAGACGAGGTGGGTGGATCATGGCGATCGGTGTGACGGAGGAACACGAGGCGCTCGCCGCGTCCGTGCGCGCCTTCACCGAACGGCACGTGTCGCGACAGGTCGTCCGCGCGGCGGTCCCGCCGGATTCGCCGGATTCGGCCGTCGCCGCCGCGCCCGCCGAACCCGCGCGGCCGGAGTTCTGGGAGGCGCTGGCGGCGCAGGGCCTGCTCGGCCTGCACCTGCCCGAGGACCAGGGCGGGCAGGGGTTCTCGCTCGTCGAGCTGGCCGTCGCCGTCGAGGAGTTCGGCCGGGCGCTCGTGCCCGGCCCGTACGTGCCCACGGTGCTGGCGAGCGCGGTCATCGCGGCCGCTGAGCCGCGCAAGCCGCTCCCCGAACTGGCGGAGCTCGCCGACGGCTCCCGTACCGCGGCGGTGGCGCTCACCGGCGCGCTGACCGGGCGGCGCACGGCGCGCGGGCTCACCCTCGACGGCACCGTGGAGCCCGTGCTCGGCGCGGCGGCCGCCGACCTGCTCGTCCTCCCGGTCGACACCGGGGAGTGGGCCGTGGTGAACGCCGCCGACACCCGGATCACGCCCCTGGAGGCGACCGACCTCACCCGCGGCGTCGCCGCCGTGTCCGTCGCCGGTCTCGAGGTGCCCGACGACCGCGTGCTGCCCGCCGGCCCCGGCCCGCACGGCGTCGCCGCGGTAATCCTCGGCGCGGAGGCCTGCGGCGTCGCGGGCTGGGCGCTGGACGCCGCGGCGTCCTATGCCAGGCTGCGCGAGCAGTTCGGCCGGCCGATCGGCCAGTTCCAGGGCGTCAAGCACCTGTGCGCGCGGATGCTCGTCGAGCTGGAGCGGGCCCGCGCGGTCGTCTGGGACGCCGCGCGCGCCCTGGGCGACCGGGACGCGGCGCAGCGGGCCTACGCGACCGCGGTCGCGGCCGCGCTCGCGCCGGACGTCGCGGTGCGCTGCGCGCAGGACTGCGTCCAGGTGCACGGCGGCATCGGCTACACGTGGCAGCACGACGCGCACCTGTACTACCGGCGCGCGCTGACCCTCCGGGCGCTGGCCGGACGGCCCGCCGCGTTCCACGACGCCGTCGGCGGACTCGTCGTCGAGGGCGTGTGCAGGCCCATGGACATCGAGCTGCCCGCCGACGCCGAGCCGATCCGCGCGGCGATCCGGACGCGCGTCGCCGAGCTCGCCGCCATGGACGACGCCGCGCGCCGGGCGGCCATGGCCGACGAGGGCTGGGTGACGCCGCATCTGCCCCGGCCGTGGGGGCGTGCCGCCGGCCCGGTCGAGCAGGTGGTCATCCAGCAGGAGCTGCGCCGCGCGAACGTGCGCCCGGTCTCGCTGATGATCGGCTCGTGGGTGGTGCCGTCGCTCGTCCAGTACGGCAGCCCCGAGCAGCAGGAGCGGTTCCTGGGGCCCACGCTGCGCGGCGAGATCGTGTGGTGCCAGCTGTTCAGCGAGCCGGGGGCCGGCTCCGACCTGGCCGGGCTGACCACACGGGCGGAGCGGGTCGAGGGCGGCTGGCGGCTGTACGGGCAGAAGATCTGGACCTCGTTGGCCCGCGCCGCCCAGTGGGGGATCTGCGTCGCCCGCACCAACCCCGGCGCGCCCAAACATCGGGGCATTACCTACTTCCTCGTCGACATGGCGACCCACGGCATCGAGATCCGGCCGCTGCGCGAGTGCACCGGCCAGGCGGTCTTCAACGAGGTCTTCCTCGACGGGGTGTTCGTGCCCGACGCGATGGTCGTCGGACCGGTCGACGCGGGCTGGCAGGTGGCGCGCAACACGCTGGCCAACGAGCGCGTGGGCCTGACCACGTCGTTCCAGCTCGGCGGCGACGTCGCACAGCTGGTGGAGCTGGTGAACGAGCTCGGGGCGGCCGACGATCCGGCGGTCCTGGCCGGCATCGGGCGGCTGGCCTGCGACGAGCACGCGTTGCGGCTGCTCGGGCTGCGGGCCACGCTCAAGCAGCTGTCCGGCACCGACCCGGGCGCGACGGCCAACGTGCGCAAGCTGATCGCCATGGAGCACGGCCAGCACGTCACCGAGTACGGCGCCGACCTGCTGGGCCCGGCGGCCGCGCTGTGGTCGGGCAGCCGCGGGCTCGCGGACGCGCGCCGCAAGTGGACGCATTACGCCCTGGCCTGCCGGGCGATGACGATCGGCGGCGGCACGACGCAGATCAACCTCAACGTCATCGGCGAGCGCATCCTCGGCCTGCCCCGCGACCCCTGATCCATTACACGGGCAGCACGGGAGTTTTCGCTGTTCGAGACCGTGAGCTGATCATGGCCGCGGGCTCCGGCCCGCGGGGTTCGTCTACGGTGGGTTCCGTGTGGAGGGCGGGGTACGGGCAGGTCGTCGCGATCTCGTTCGTGTGCTGCCTGATCGTCGGGTCGCTCACCCTCCAATGGGCCCGATCCGGGCAGCGGCCGCGCTGCGCGCCGCTGACCGCGGCGTCCGTGATACGCGACGACGCGTGGACGGAACGGTTCGCCGCCTACGGCGACGGCAACGCCCGCCTCGACGACTGGACGGGCGCCGACGGCACCTGGTCGGTCCGGCTGCCCGACGGCCGCACCGTGTGGATCTTCGCCGACACCTTCCTCGGCCCGGTGCGGCCAGGCCCCAATCTGCGCGGCCGGCCGCATGCCTGGCGCACCGCGGCCACCGCCCCGCTGATCCACAACTCGGCGGTCGTGGAGAGCGCGGACGGCATGCTGACCACCACGTTGCGGGGCAGCGCGGCCAACGGCGCGCCCGCGGCGTGGATCGGGGCGGGCGATGTCTACTGGCCGATGTCGGCGGTGCTCGACGGCGGCGCCCTGCGGGTGTTCCTGCAGCGCATCGGCGCCTCCGACGACCGGCATCCCTTCGGGGTGGTGCGGCGCGCCGCGGTCGCGACCGTGCCGCTGTCGCGGCTGTCGCGGCCGGGGCCGATCACGCCGCTGCCCAAGCCGCCCCGCGACTCCGCGGGCGAACAGGTCTTCTACGGGATCGGCGCGCTGCGTGCGGGGCGATACGTCTATATATACGGCGCCACGAGCAACACCACGCGCGGCGGGCAGAGCGCCTACCTCGCCCGCGTCCCCGCCGGCCGCGTGACGCACCTCGACGACTGGGAGTACTGGCGCGGCACCGGCGCCGGCACCCGCACGGCACCGGGGACCGGCGCGGGCACGGCCGCCGCCGCGACGGGCGGGGGCGGCGGCGGGAGCGAGTGGGGCGGGCCGGCCGGCGCCCGCCCGGTGCTGCCGTTCGTCCCGCGCCGTACCGGGGTGTCCGCCGGCTTCAGCGTGGTCCGGCGGAACGGCACCTACGTGCTGTTCACGATGGACCCCACGCGGCCGGTCGGCGGCATCTCGCGCATCGCGTCGTATTGGAGCTGCGACCCGGCGGGCCCCTGGCACGGGCCCGCGCCCGTCTATGATCCGCCTGAGGTGGTGCGCGGCGGCACCACCTTCGCGTACTCTCCCTTCGCCCACCCCGAGCAGGGCGGGCCGGGACTGTTGCTGAGCTACAACCTGAACGACACCCGGCGGGCGCACGAGAACGTCGGGCTCTACCGCCCCAAGTTCATCCGCGTCAGCCTGCGCTGACCGGCGGGGCCCGGGCGGGGGAGGGGGTGGTGGGTGCCGCGTCGCGCGTGGCCCGGCCTGGTGGGACTGGCACTGGGCGTGATCGTGCTCGGGCCCGCACTCGCGCCGGGGTTCGTGCTGACCTACGACATGGTGTTCGTGCCCGACCCGCCCGCGCCGCCCGCGATGTTCGGGCTGACCGGGGGCTTCCCGCGGCCGGTGCCGAGCGACGCCGTGGTCGCCGCGCTCGCCGTCCCGCTCCCCGCGCAGATCGTGCAGAAGCTGGTGCTGCTGGCCATCTTCGTGCTGGCGGCGTGGGGCGCGGCGCGGCTGGTGCCCGCCGCGCACCCGCTGCCCCGGCTGGCCGCCGCCGTGGGCTACGCGTGGAACCCCTACGTCGCGGAGCGGCTGGTGCTCGGGCACTGGGCGCTGCTGCTGGGGTACGCGGGCCTGCCGTGGGCGGTGCGCGCGGCGGCGACGGTCGGCGACCGGGGCGGCGTGGCCCGGCTGACCCGTTCCCTCGTCCCGGCTGCGGTGGGCGGGTTCGCCGCGCTGAACGTCTCGGCTCTCGTGGTCGGCGCCGTCGTGGCCCTGCGGCCCCGGCGAGGCCCGGGACCGCAGGCCCCGGAGGCTCCGCAGGCCCCGCAGGCTCCGCAGGCCGCACCGTCCCGGTGGCGCCGGCCGGCCGCTCTGGCGTGGACGGCGCTGGTCGTCGGCGTGCTGTCGATCCCGTGGCTGGTGCCCGCCGTGTTGCAGCGGCTGGCGGCCGGACGGGACGCCGCGGGCGCCACCGATCCAGCGGGCGTGGATCTCTTCGCGGCCAGGGCCGACACCCCGTTCGGGTCGCTCGGCAGCCTGCTGTCGCTCGGCGGGATCTGGAACCGCGAGGTCGTGCCGCCCGGCCTCGGCGCCTGGCCGGGCGCGGCCGCCCGGCTGGCGCTGTCGCTGGGCGCGCTCGCCTTTTTCCTGTTGCGGGTGCGCCGCGCGCGCGGTCCCGACGCGACGGCGGAACCCTGGCTGGGCGGGCTGGCGGCGGCCGCCGGGATCGGGCTGCTGATCGCCTGCTTTGGCATCACCGGGCCGGGCCGGGCGGCATTGCGGTGGCTGGTCGAGGCGCTGCCCGTGTTCGGCGCCCTGCGCGACGCCCAGGTGTGGATCGCGCCGCTGGCCCTGGTGGAGGCGGTGGGCCTGGCGGCGATGGTGTCGGCCGTACTCGCCTGGCGGCCCCGGGCCGAACGCGCCGCCGCGTCGCGCGCCGCCGCTTCACGTGCACCTGCGTCTCGGCCGGCGGCGGCCGGCGAGCGGCTGGTGCTGGCCGGGCTCATCGCGGCGGCGCCCATGGTGTTGCTGCCCACGTTCGGCTGGGGAGCCGGCGGCCGCCTCGCGTCCGTCCAGTATCCGGGCGACTGGGCGGCGGCCCGCCGGATCATCGAGCGCGATCCGGTGCCCGGTGCCGTGCTGTCGCTGCCGTGGGCCGCGCATCGGCGGCCGGCGTGGAACGACGGGCGCACGACGCTGGATCCGCTGCCGCGCGCGGTGTCGCGGCGGGTGGTGTGGAACGACGGCCTGCGGGTCGGCGGCCGCGATCTCGCCCCGGAGGACCCGGCGGCGGGCGCGGCGGCGGCGCTGCTGCGCGGGTCGGGACCGCTGACCGAGCCCCTGCGGCGGGCGGGGTATCGGTTCGTGGTGGTGGCCGATGGCGGCGGTCCCGAACCCGGGGGCGGCGGGCCGCCCGGCGCTGACGAGAACAGATTCCAGGCCCGGCTGACGGGGGCCCGGCGGGTCTTCGCCGGCCGCGATCTGACCGTCTATCAGCTTCCGCGTGGAGCGTCTCCGGCCCGCTTTACCGAGGTGGGAGCGCCGCCGCGCGGCGTCGTGTTGACCGCCGATCTGATACCACTTTTGCTAACGGTCTGGTCATTTGGTGCATCCGGTTCTACTCTCTTGGCACTACGTACTCAGTAGTAAGGAGGCTGACCGGATGCGCATCCTGATCGCAATGGTGATCGGAGTCCTGCTCGCGGGGGGCGCCTCGGTCGGAGTTGTCAAAGTGGCCAAGCCGTCACCCGATCCGGTCACCAAGCCTCTGTACAACTACGGCGTGCGCTGAGCTCGAGCGCGGCCGCTCACATAGGCGGCGCGCTCGTCAGCCGGGCGTCGGCCCGCCGGTCATCTGTCGTGCGCTCTGTGGAGGTGCTTTTGCCGTCACGGCACACGGGGTCGTCGGGGGCAGCACCCTTGGAGTTGGCCGACCTTAGCGGGCTGGCCGGATTGCGGATCGCGATGGTCAACTGGCGCGATCCGTGGCAGCAGGTCGCGGGCGGCGCCGAGGAGTACGCCTGGCAGATCAGCCGGCGGCTGCGCGATCTGGGGGCGGACGTCTCGTTCGTCACCAGCCGCGAGGCGGGTCAGGCCAAGTGCGAGACGCGTGAGCACATCGGCGTGCACCGCATGGGCGGCATCTTCACCCGGTACCCGCGGGTGCTGGGCTGGCTGCTGGTGCGCCGGCGCCGGTTCGACGTCGTCATCGACTGCATGAACGGCATCCCGTTCTTCACGCCACTCGTGCTGCCGCGCCGCACGCCCGTGGTCTGCGTCGTGCATCACGTGCACGACCAGCAGTTCTTCGTCCACTTCCCGGCCTGGCTCGCCACCATCGGCAAGATCCTCGAGGGCCCGGTGGCCCGCCGGGTCTACCGGCGGCGGCCGGTCGTCGCCGTCTCGCCGTCCACCATGACCGCCATGCGCGAGCGGCTCCGCTGGACCGGTCCCATCTTCATCGTGCCGAACGGCTCCCCGGCCCCGGCCGGCGGCCCGGAGGCCGGCCTCGTCCCCGCGCCCAGAGACGGCGCCGATCCGCTGGGGGCCGCGCCGGCCGACGCCGGCGACCCGGCCATCGTGTGCGTGGGCCGCCTGTCCGCGCACAAGCGCGTCGAGCGGGTCGTGGACATCGCCGAGAAGCTGCGCGAACGCCGGCCGAACGTCAAGATCCACATCATCGGGCGCGGCGCCGCCGCCGATCCGCTGGCGGCGCGGATCCGCGCCAAGGGACTCGAGGACAACGTGCGGCTGCACGGGTTCTTGTCCAAGCCCGCCAAGAACGCGCTGCTCGCCACGGCCTGGCTGCACGTGTCCGCGTCGCAGTTCGAGGGCTGGGGGCTGTCGGTCATCGAGGCGGCGACGCTCGGGGTGCCCACCGTGGCCTACGACGTCGACGGCCTGCGCGACGCCATCCGCGCCGACGAGACCGGCTGGCTGGCCGCCGAGGACGAGGACCTCGCCGACGTCGTGGACCGCGCGCTGAAGGAACTGGCCGACCCCGACCGCCGGGCCGAGATGCGCGCCGCCTGCCGGCAGTGGGCCGCCCGCTTCACCTGGGCGGACAGCGGCACGCGCATGGCCAGGCTGATCCTCTCCGAACGCGCCGCGCCCCGCCGGTCTGGCGGGCGGCGCCCGCCGGCGACCGGCGCGTACGTCGTGCGCCTCGTGGACGGCGCCGACGAGCGGGCCGCGCTGGTCGAAGGCACCGATCCGGAACGACTCCGCGCCGCCGTGCCCGAGACCGCCGAGATCGTCGAACTCCGTCCCGCGACCACGGCCGAACTGCTGCTGGGCCGGCCGGGAGCCGGCCCGTGACAACGGCCGGCCCGGCGATCGGCGGCGTGACGGGGGCCATCGACACGCGGCTGCGGCACCGGATGCGCCTGTCGGTGTCATGCCTCGTGCTGGTCACCGCCACGTTCTCGATCGCGCCTGGCAAGATCGTCTCCGACACCAAGCTGGACATGCCGATCAACCCGGCCGGCTTCCTGGCCCGGGCGCTGCACCTGTGGGACGCGAACGAGCAGTTCGGTCAGCTGCAGAACCAGGCGTACGGCTACCTGTTCCCGATGGGCCCGTTCTACCTGCTCGGCCGGGCGCTCGGCTTCGCGCCCTGGGTGACCCAGCGGCTGTGGATGTCGCTCGTGCTGTGCGCGGCCTTCCTCGGCGTCGTCAAGCTGGCGGGGGCGCTCGGCATCGGCACCGAGAACGGGCGCATGCTCGCGGGCTTCGCCTACGCGGTCGCCCCGCGCACCCAGGAACTCATCGCGATCAATTCCTCGGAGTTCCTGCCCACGGCCGTACTGCCGTGGATCTTGCTGCCGCTCGTCAAGGGCGCCCGCGAGGGGTCGCCGCGGCGCGCCGCCGCGCTGTCCGCGCTCGCCATCGTCTGCTGTGGCGGCATCAACGGCGCCGCCGAACTGGCCGTCCTGGTCGTACCGCTGCTCTATCTCCTCACCCGCGCCAAGGGCAGGCGCAAATGGCGGCTGCTGGGCTGGTGGCTGGGCTGCACGGCCGTCGCCTGTTTT
The DNA here is from genome assembly GCA_035765195.1 of Streptosporangiaceae bacterium. Taxonomy (GTDB): domain Bacteria; phylum Actinomycetota; class Actinomycetes; order Streptosporangiales; family Streptosporangiaceae; genus CALAED01. Next base: position 10,123 of record DASTYC010000008.1, on the reverse strand, counting down.
TGGTGGACGCTGCCGCTGCTGCTGATGGGCCGGTACGTCTTCTCGTTCATCGACTACGTCGAGAGCGCGAGCACCACCACGCAGACCACCTCGCTGACGAACATCTTCCGCGGCGCCTCCGACTGGGTGGGCTACATCCCCGTGGACGGCCTGCCGTGGCTGCCGGCCGGCTTCTCGCTGTCCACCGCGCCCTGGCTGATCGTGCTCACCGGCGTGGTCGCCGCGCTCGGCGTGATCGGACTGTGCAGGCGCGGCCTCCCGGAACGTACGTTCCTGCTGGCCACGCTCCTCATCGGCGTCGCGATCATCGTGATGGGCCACCAGAGCGCGATCGCCCCGCCGTTCGCCGACGGCCTGCGCGGATGGTTCGACACCTGGCTCGCGCCGTTCCGCAACATCCACAAGTTCGACGCGCTCGTCCGGCTGCCGATCGCGCTCGGCCTCGGCTTCCTGCTGGCCGGGCCGCTGCCGAAGTGGCGGCCGGCCCTCACCCTCGTCACGCTCGGCGCGCTGGCCGGCACGTTCGTGCCCGTGCTGTCCGTTGGCCTCGCCGCCCGGGGCAGCTACGACGATCTTCCGGCGTACTGGCGGCAGGCGTCGGACTGGCTCAACCGCAACGCGGGGGAGAACACGGTGCTCGCCGTGCCCGGCCAGCGGTTCGGCGAGTACCTGTGGGGCCGGACGATCGACGATCCGCTGCAACCGCTGATGCGGGCCCGGTGGGCGAGCCGCATGATCGTGCCGACCGGCTCGGCCGGCCTGGCCAGGCTGATGGAGGCGATCGACGACCGGTTCGCCTCCGGGTACGGCTCGCCCGGCCTGTCCACCGTCCTGTCCCGGATGGGGGTCCGGTTCCTGCTGGTCAGAAACGACATCCAGCGCGACGCGGGCCGCGGCACCGGGACCTGGCCGGCGCGCGTGCACGAGGCCCTGTTCCGAACGCCCGGCGTGCACAAGGTGGCCGAGTTCGGCGGCTTTTGGGGCCGGCAGTTCAACGTCGACGCGACCGTGTCGTACGACCAGCCGTACAAGGCGCTGGAGATCTACGAGGTGTCGCAGGCCGAGCCGCTGGTCAACGCCGTGCCCACCCGTCGGCCGCTGCGGGTCACCGGCGGGCCGGAGGCGCTGCTCACGCTGGCCGACGCCGGGCTGCTCGACGGCGACCGGCCGGTGCTGTTCAACGGCGACGGCGGGGCCGCCGACATCCCCGGCTCCGACACCGTGGTCACCGACACGCTGCGCCGCCGGGAGGTCAACTTCGCCGACGTGCGCAAGGGCAGCTCGCCGACGCTGACGGAGACCGACCGATACAAGGGATCGTCACGGGTCAAAGACCTCATCGAACCCGACTGGAGGCAGTACGAGACGGTCGCCAGGCTGATCGGCATCCGGTCCGTCACGGCCTCGTCCTCAGCCTCGGACATCACGTCGCTGCCGCAGCTGCGCTCGGCGGGACAGCAGCCGTACGCCGCCATCGACGGGGACGCGCACACCACGTGGACCTCGGCGGGCTGGTTCGGCGCGGTGGGCGAGTGGCTGGAGGTGCGCTTCCGGGGCCCGACCAGGCTGTCGCAGCTCAACCTCGCGTTCGCCGTCAACGAGCTGCTCGGCCCGCCGGTCAGCGAGGTGTCGATCGAGACGGCGGCCGGAAAGATCAAGCAACCGGTCAAGGCGACCGGTGCCGTGCAGACCCTGAGCACGCCGAACGGGACCACCGACCACGTACGGATCAAGATCACCAAGCTGGCCTACCAGCCACAGCGCAAGTTCGGCTCTCGGGTCGGCATCTCCGAGCTGTCGATCCCCGGGATGTGGCCGGCGCGGGCGATCGTGGCGCCGAAGGTCGAGTCTCCGGGCGGGCCGGCCGGCGCCGGGGCCCAGACGATCGCGCTGACCGGCCTCACCGGCTCCTCCCCGCCGTGCATGCTGGGGTCGCGGTCGTGGGTGTGCAACCCGCTGCTGGAGGTGCAGGGCGAGGACGGCGACACCTTCGACCGCGTCTTCACGGCCTCCGCGTCCGGCGAGTACCGGATCACCGGCACGGCGCTGCTGACCAGCTTGAAGACGATCGAGCAGTACACGACGCTGCGGCCGCCCACGGTGTCGGCGTCGTCGGCGTCGGTGGAACACCCGGCGGACATGGGCCGGTCCGCCTTCGACGGCGACCGCGCCACCACTTGGATCTCCAACCCGCTCGACCGGCAGCCGACGCTGAGCGTGGACTTCGGGCGGCGGGTGACGCTGTCGCGGCTGAAGTTCATCTTCCCGAACGAGATCACGCAGCGGCCGATGACCCAGGTCGGCGTGGCGGGAGCCAAGGCGCTGCGCCAGGGCTGGCTCGACCAGACCGGCACGTTCACGTTCGCGCCGATCACCACCGACAAGTTGATCATCAAGTTCCTGGTGGGCGGCTCGCCGGTGCAGATCACCGACATCGAGGTCCCGGGGGTCAAGCCGCTCGGCCCGCCGCCCGGCCTGCCGCTGCGCACCGTCTGCGGGGCCGGGCCCACGTTCCTGGTCGCCGGCACGGGGCAGCGGGTGCTGACCCGGCTCGTCGGCGGCACCGTGGCCGATCTCGCCCAGGGGCACCCGGTGCCGTACGAGTCGTGCGGCAAGCTGCCGCTGTTCGCCGGCGAGCAGCGGCTGTACGTCGGCGCCGGTGACCCGTTCCAGATCGCCGGCGCCGTCGTGCGGCCGGTCGACGCGCTGCGCGCGCCCGCGGTGCAGGACCAGCCGATGGAGGTCAACACCTGGACCCCGCAGCGCCGCTCGGTGAGCGTCAGCACGACCAGTGAGTCCTTCCTGGTCGTCAACGACAACTACAACGAGGGCTGGCGGGCCGAGATCGGCGGCGAGCGACTGAGGTCGGTCCGCCTGGACGGCTGGCGGCAGGCGTGGGTGTTGCCGAAGAACACCGAGGGCACGGTCGAGATGGTCTACGGGCCCGATCGGTGGTACCGGGGCGGGCTGCTGCTCGGCTTCTTGCTGATCGTCTCGCTCGTGCTGCTCGCGGCCGTGCCGGCCCGTCGCGACGAGCTCGTGCGCGCCCCCGCGCTGCGGCCCGGGCGGATCGCGCCGCGCTGGGCGTGGGTGCTGGCGCCGGTGCTCGGCCTGTGGGCCGGCGGGTTCTACGGCCTCGCCGGCACCACCGCGACGGTGGGGCTGCTGGTGGCGCTGCGCCGCCATGAAGGCCGGTCGCCGCTCGCGGCGCGGCTCGCGGCCGCCGTCCGCTCGCCGTACGCGGCGGGCGGCCTGCTCACCGTCGCCGCGGCCGCCTCCGCGCTGGGCACGTTGCTCGCCACGCAGGAGCGGTACGGCATCGCCGACGGGTTCCGCGACGTGCTGCCGCAGCTGCTGTGCCTGCCGCTGATCGGCTACCTCGTGTGGACGCTGTGCCGGCCCGCGCCCGCGCTCGCCGCGCTGCCCGCCGTCAGCGGCGCCGCCCGCCGGCCCGGCCCCGCCGTACGCTCCGGCGAGATCCCGTCGGCCTGGGGCCCGCCGCCGGGCGAGCCCCCGCCGTCGGCCTGGGGCCCCGTCCCCGGCCCGCCACCTCTCCAACGCGACCCGGTCCGGGAGCCCGTCGGTTCGGCAGACTGAAAGCCCGGCCCGGGCGGCCATGTCATCGCACGGATCCGGCGTCGGCGAGCTCTTCGGCCACTTGCCTGGTGATCGCCTGGAGGGTGCGCATGGTCGTCTCGATGTCCTCGGCGGGGAACCGGCCGAGCAGTCGCTGTGTCGGGCCTGCGATGTAGTCGCGCAGGCTGCGATGCAGGGTCTGCCCTTCGGGGGTCAGGTCGACTTCGGAGTCGCCGTGGATCAGCCCTTCGGCCTCGAGCCGGGCGAGCAACTCGCGCACCGAGTCTGGCGTCAGGGTTCGTGAGCCCTCGAGCTCGGCGGTCAGCGTCTTGCGGTCCAGCCTTGGCCCGCGCGTGGCGATGAGCTGCAGGGCGTACCAGGTCTCGGGCGTGGTCCCGCGCTCGGCGAGGTGGCGGCGCAGCGAGGCCGTCAGCGTCCGCTCGGCGTAGGCGAGGGTCATGCCAAAGGTGGGGACGGGTGGCGTGGTCATCTTGAACTCGATTCCCTAGGATCGACAGGTAACTGACTATCACCGTAGCTAAGTAGACAGGTGCCTGTCTATATCATGGAACCAGGCTTTCCGGCGCGTCCGCTGATCGGGCTCCTGTTGCGGCTGGTCTACCAGCACTACGCCCAGGACATCGACGCGGCGCTGCACGAGGCGGGCTTCGGGGACATCCGTCCGGCGCACGCGAACGTGTTCCCCTTCGTACCGCCCGACGGCATCACCGTCTCCGGCCTCGCCGAGCTCGCCCGGGTGCGCAAACAGACGATGGCCCAAGCGGTCGAGCAGCTTGAACAGATGGGCTACGTCGAGCGCCGCCCGAACCCGCGAGATCGCCGCTCGCGGCTGGTGTACCTCACCGAGCGCGGCGCGGCCGTCAAGCCGGTCACGCACGCGACCGCCGCGCGCGTCGAGGAGCGCTGGGCCGAGTTGATGAGCCCCGAGGAGCTGGAGGCGCTGCGGGCCACGCTGCTGCGCCTGCTGACCGAGCTCCGGGCCGAGTAACTCTCCCCGGGCAGGGTCAGGCGGGTTTCTCGAGGTCGGCGCGCAGCCGGCGCATGCTGTTGGCGAGGCCGTCGGTCGTCACAGGACCGCTCTTGGGCAGCGGCACGGCCACCTCCCCGTAGGTGTGCTCCGTCTGCCACGCGCATTGGGTGAGGTGACCGGTCGGCAGGGATGACAGCCCGGTGCTGATGACCACGTCCCCGCAGGCCGCGACGCCGCCGTGCGGCCCCGCGTTGGTCTCGGCGAGCGCGTTCCAGCGGGTGGTGATGGTCAGGACGGCGCTCCGCTCCGCCACCGGAGGGTTGGCGCGCAGCCGCGTGAGGAGATCTGTGGGATCGCCGAGGTCGCCGGAGGCGAGCTTCAACGAATACAGGGTGCCGGCCGTGTCTTCATACACGACGTTGACGGCGGTTTGCGCGCGGTTCCGCAGCACCTTCTGCAGGTTTTGGTAGTTCGCCGAAGCGGTGTCCACGGGCGACGGGCCGCTGCTGCCGAGCTTGAGGCCTCCGGCCTGCGCCGGGGTGACGATGCGGTACGTCGTTTCGCCAGAGCGGAGGACAACGACGGCGACGGCGACGGCCGCCACGACGACCAACGCCGCGACGCCGGCCAGGACCGCGATGACCCGTCGATTCGATCGACGGGCGGGCGGCTCGAGCGGGGGAGATTCACCAGGGCCAAACGGCTGCGCCATCACACACCTTTCGCGTTGGCCACCACAGGATTCCTTCAGCATCGCTAACGCGGAGTCATGGCCGGACGCGGCCACCGAGGCAAAAGGACGAGCCGTGAGCCGACATCGCCAAGGTGCCCCCGGTGAACGTCGGTACGCAGTCACCGAAAAGGAGCTCCCCAACGCCAACAATGCGGTCGCTGACCATGTCGCGGATCACCCCCACGGGCTTCCCCGCGCAACCGGACCGAGGCCGGTCGCTTAACGGGCAAGCCGAGAAACGAGATTTGCGAGCCCGCGATCGAGGCGGGGAACGACGGGATCCGCGGAATGCCGATGTACGAAGTGCGCCGCGAAATTCTTGAAGACAGGCCGTTCTCGCGGGTTCGCTCTCCGTATCGGCGCGGAATTGTCCAGGGCCGGTCACTCGATGTGTCTGGCATCTCTAGCGTGGGACAATAACGTCCTGTACAAAGGCATATGTTCTGTCATTATCCTCCTGCGATCGCGGGCCCGGACCCGATGCCCAAGAAGGGGGCCAGGGAGTGGACGAGCAGGATTTCGCCGCCACATCCGACCATGACGCGTCGGCCGCCGCCGCGGTGTCACCGGATGAGCCGAAGCAGCGTCGGCACCTGCGACGGGACACGTTCGTGCTGAGCGTCCTTCTCGTAGCGACCGCTGCGATGTTCGGCGGCATCGCCTGGGACGCGGGATGGATGCGATCGGGGGACGGCATCTCCACATCGCGGCCCACCGGCCCGAACACGAGCGCTGTCACGGGACTTCCGGCTCCTGTCGCCACGGCACCACGGACCGGACCGTCAGCGCCGCCCGCCGGCAACGGTGCGGATGCCGCGTCCCACCAGAACGGCTCCGGATCCGGTTCGGCCTCTTCTGGCGGCGGACGAAGTCAAGGAGATTACGCTCGCGACGCGCTTACCCGTCCGGCACCGCGTCCACCGGCGACGTCTGGGATCTCGCAAGACGAGATCGACCGTCGCCGGGATGCCGCCGAGGCGACGGTTCCGGTGGAGACGTCGACCATGACCCCTCGGCCGCCCACTCCATAAGCACCCGAATCTCGATTCATCAGATGCGCGGGTCGCGCCTGTGCTGGCCTCTCTCAGCTGCAAGGCAGTCCTCAACTCGAACAACAGGCCCGGCGTCGAACGAAGTGCGTCGAACCGCACGTCGAGGAGGTGAGCCTCCTGCAGCGCGTCGTCCTCGGTGAGCGGATCCATCTCGGGTAGGGAGGCGTACTCGCGCCAGCGGCGGTCCGGCCACAGCAGATCCTCGATCGTGATCATGGCGGTCGCCGAGGACGAAGGTCTCGTCAGTCTTCAGGGCGCTCATGGGGTAGCTGTGATCAGCCGGACGGTGCCACCGCGAGATCGCCGCTCGCGGCTGGTGTACCTCACCGAGCGGGGCGCTGCCGTCGAGCCGGTCACGCACGCGACCGCCACGCGCGCGGCGTTGCGGAGGATGACTTGCGGGCGGTGGCCGCCTTGGACCAGGTCGTGGACGGCGGAGCCGGCGGCCCCGCTCGCAACCACAAGGCCGGTGATAAACCGAGCCAGCACAACCGCTGTCCTCGTGGAGCCGCCCCGACGATGAGTTGGCGTCGCACCGTCTCAGCGCATATTGCGCGGCGTATTCCCTGAGGTCGGGCGGCATGAAGTCGTCGTCGATCAACTCAGAGGTGTACGCGTAGATCGCGTCGATCAGACTGCCGGGGACGCGAGCTTGCTCATTGACGATTACCCAGGCGAGCGAGCAGAGACCCTCTGCAGGCTCGCCGTGATCGATGAGTCGGTGAACCTCCTCGAGCCGCTCGGCCGGAACGTAGCTGGCAGCGCGCCAGACCGTCGCGCGCACGAGGCCCAGGTACTCCTCGGGGGTCACCACGGGTTCCTCGCAACGTTGGTCGGGTAGCACATGGTGGTGTAGTCGGTGCTGGCGAGTTGCCAGCTGCCTCCGCCTGTTCCGGTTTCGCCGTCGCCTGGGCAGGGGACGTGGCCGGTGGGGTCGGTGCGGTTGAGGGGGTCGGCGCCGGCGTAGGTGTAGCGGTTGGCTTGGATGCTCGGGTCGGGGTTGAGGTCGGCGGTGCCGCGGCTGGTGAAGGTGCCGGTGGCGGGGGTGTACCAGCGGGCGTGCATGTCGATGCGGCCGCTGGCGGGGTCGGTGTATTCACCCTGGTAGCCGAGGCTGGTGGCCAGGCCGGAGCGGGCGCGGACCTGGCCGAAGGGGCGAAGTCGATGGGCCGCCGATCCAGGTGTCGTGGTGGAGAAGGTGCGGCGAGGTGATCGTGAGCGCTGGTACAAGTAGTCCAAAGAATGAGCCTGTACCACATTCGCTGCCAGGAAAATAGGGGCAGGCCCTCATCCTGGGGCCATCCCGGAGATGCGATAGCCTTATTGCTATCACCAGTATCACTCCGACGGAGGCGATCGCGAGGAGCAGGCAGGGAAGAGCCGTGCTGCCGGGGCCAGGACAATTCTGCTGCTTAAGTATGGTTCGGGGAGGAGGTCTCTATGAAATAATCAAGGTGCGGGGCCAACTCGTGGCCCAGGATCTCCGCAACCCTATCTCGAATCTCTGGATGAACCGGGTAGACATAGATCATTTCAGGATCGTACTCGGCGTCTCCAGTATCAAATAGCGGCCGAAGTAGCGCAATCTGCTCTTCGGGAAAATTCATACTATAGACAGGCTCATCACTATCCTTCTGAAAAGCCATCAACTGTCGACGGTATGGCTTCTTATGTCCTGTCTTCATAAGTGCATTACCCTCCGATAATTCGATCGCGTCTGGGGCGGGCAGTCCTCACCTAGTATTCAGAGGATACGGGTCGGCTCTGGGAACTATCTCGGAATCCCACAAACTAAGGTTCTACCTTCCGTCCAGGTTCAACAGGCTTGATTTGGCCCATGGACGACTTTTGGTTACGAGGGCATCAGGGAGTGATTACTTACCTCGCGTCTGCCACTCACGAAGCCTGAATTCAGCCGATCCGGCTATACGTGCTTTTTGCGATTGCCGCACGAGCTGTTGCAGCGACTCGGCGGCCTCCCCGGGAGCAATAGGCAGTGCGCATTCGGCAGCAGCGAGACGAACCCCCTCGTTCTCATGCTGAAGAAGTCGAATGAAGGCCGTCATGGATCCCTCTTGGCGGAGATGGATCTCTCGATAGACGTAGTTAAGTTGTTCCGAACCGCGGATATCCCCGTGCTGATTCCCCTCTTCTATTGCTATTCCCCTGCGTATTGCCAAATCGGTATACAAGCTGATCAACTGGGAGGTGGACAGCTTCTTTATGTCGCCCAGTTCTTCAATTGCATTTGCCAATTCACCGGCGGCGGCGAGTTGATTTTTGATCCTGGTATCGGATGACTTGCGGCGTTCAAAGAGGAGGTCATCTTGAAATTCTTCGATACGCCATCGGTCCCAGCCGACAAAAGCTTCGAGGTCAACATCGGAGACATATGCGAGGGTCTCTGCAATGCAACCGATCAGCATCGCCAGCTCATCGTTGGTGAGTGAGAGCCGATATTCTGATTCATTCCATTCGAGTTTCATTAGTCGCGATTTCGCTCGAGAAATCGGCGCCACTCATCTGCCTTCATCCGTCGTCCTGTTGAAGAGTAATCGTTGTTGCGCTGCACATAATAGCCGCGCTCAGGATCATACCATGCCTCTTTGCCTCCTTGTACGCTGTAGCCGTGTGTCTTCATTACCTCGTCGAGATACCGTGCCACTGCCTCGGTATCGTTCATATCAATACCTGGGATGGAGTGATTCGAATTTCCTCTCTGGATTCATCTTGAAGATGCCGCGCACCCTGCCATGCGGCGTCGCTGGGTTCATCGCCTGATCCCATCGAAGTTGAGTCGTCGTCATCGCTGTCGCCGGCAACGGCGTTGGCGATGACTGCGCCAATGATGACGATGGTTGGCCAGGTCCAGTTGTTCCATATATTCTTTACTCCACCCCAGAGGGTGTTGCCGATGTCGCTGAATACTTTCTCTGCGGGCGCCAATGGATTCGGGATCGGAATGCCGGGAAAGCGTTCTCCTGGACATATGATGTCGCTGCAGAAGTCTGCGGTGTTCGGCGGCTGGGTGATATCCGACGGGCTGGGCGTCGATGTCAAAGGACTCGCTTGTGGATTTGAATCGACGGGGGTGAAGGCGGGTTGTGGCCCCGGGGTCATGACGGAGTGTTCGACCTTGACGTGGGCTTCGGCTTGGTCGCGGATTTTGTTGAGGTAGCTCTGGGTGATGTGGTTTTCGAGCGGGGGCCGGGGTGCGGGGGTGATGAGGGCTTTGCGGGCGAGGGCGGCTTGGATTTGGGCGGGGGTGGGGCCGGAGCTGTGGTGGCCACCACCTCCTCCGCCGCCTCCGCCTCCGTTTCCGCCGCCGGTGCGGTGGTGGTGGCCGGGGTTGGTGATGACGCCGCGGCCGACGGAGACGCCGCTGCCTCCGCCGCCGCCGGTTTTGGGCGGGTTGGTCGGGTAGCACATGGTGGTGTAGTCGGTGCTGGCGAGTTGCCAGCCGCCTCCGCCTGTTCCGGTTTCGCCGTCGCCCGGACATGGCACGTGGCCGGTGGGGTCGGTGAAGTTGAGGGGGTCGGCGCCGGCGTAGGTGTAGCGGTTGGCTTGGATGCTGGGGTCTGGGGTGAGGTCGGCGGTGTCGCGGCTGGTGAAGGTGCCGGTGGCGGGGGTGTACCAGCGGGCGTGCATGTCGACGCGGCCGCTGGCGGGGTCGGTGTATTCACCCTGGTAGCCGAGGCTGGTGGCCAGGCCGGAGCGGGCGCGGACCTGGCCGAAGGGGTCGAAGTCGGTCGAGCCGAGCAGAGCGGTGCC